>NZ_JBGLRA010000015.1:0-86041 GCF_041402405.1 Aeromonas sp. S13(2024)
AGGTGAGCTCGCCTTTTTCAATCTGCTCGACCAGTGCCAGTTTAAAAGTCAGCGAGTAATCGCGCTGTGTCCGTTTCACACCTTGTCCCATCGGGTTCTCCATTTATTGGGGGGAAAGGTGTAAACCATATTCAGGACGGGACAAACGCACAATAAAAAGCCCGGGATGAACCCGGGCTTTTTATTGCCTGCTGTGCGGAGAGTTACTTGCCGATGCAGAATGTAAATAATTTATTATCTTCAATATGTTAGTGACTTTTCGGGGGCCACTTGGGGTAAAAGTAACTAAAACAGCATATTGAGAGGCCGCTCACGGGTTTCTGCCATCGTGCAGCGTTCCCACATAGTCCATTCTCGATCGTGCAGCCTTCCCATATGAATCAACGCGATGCCACCACACGCAGTCAAAGCCGCCTTTTAAGTGAGTTTTGAACATATTTTGAACCGACTATAGCATCGTCCGGTGCCTGGAAAGCCGCTTTACTCTTCGAACCGTGCAAGTTTCCCATAGGTAGTTTGGCTAACCGTGCAGTCATCCCACATACCGCCAATTTAATCCCAACCCTTTATCAGCCTGGCTGAGCGGGCTTTTAGGCCCTCTAGAATGGTGCTGCTGATGGTATCGGGGAAGTCTGCTGGCAATTGCTGGGTAACGCGCTCAATAACATCATCAACAGAGTTGGCCAGTTCTGTCAGGATCTCTTCCATAGCAGAACGCTCAAATCCCACAGTTTTTGCCGTTTGGAAGAAATGACGCGGGAATATCTGCTCAATGGAGTACTTCTTTCCCTTGCTGCTTGCTAGGCCCATAGCGAGCTTGGCGTCCCTTCGGTTGAGGCCTCGGCCGCCAAACACTGGATAGACAGATAGGATGTCGTAAAAAGGGGTCAGGCGAAAACGCCCTTCCGGTTCAATAAAGACCGAGAAGTTCTTTGCATGGCCATCGGTGGCTGCCAGCAGCCAGAACAGGACCTGAGATTTCATGAACAGGTAGCGATCCTGTTCTGGTGTCGCAGAGCCCAGCAAGGTTTTCATGATGTCAGTGATCCCTGGTCCTCCATGGCTCTCGTATTTCCGTGCTGACGGAACATTCAATACCTGACAGAAATCTTCTTGGGGAAGGCGCATTATCCAACTGCGATCGGCAGCGTAACGTCTGTCGAAGCGTTCCACAGCCAGTGCTTTGACCTGGCCAACCTGCATCATGAAGCAGTGAGGTACGGGTAGACCAAACTCCTTGGCAATCAGAGTGCAGAGATATTCGTTTTCTACGCTCTGGGAGAGGTCTATCGAGTAGGAGTGGCTTTCAATCTTGCCGATAGGGAGTTTGATAATGTGGGTTGTCGGCGTTGCTTTGAGTGGCAAGTACCAACGGCCATCGATATAGAGCAGCGCAGTCTTTTCTTGCGCCCCGGCGATAGAGATCCGGAACTCCTCTTGCTCCCTGACCATCCCCAAAGGGATTCCTGATTTGTAGCTGGTCAGGATCTGCTCGAGCTCGTCATCGGAAAGTGCCTTGTAGTCGATTCGCCTGACATCTGGAACATCGTGCCCTTCGGTAACCAGCTGTAATGCCCCTACGCTATCCTGGCCAATGCAACGGAGCAGATCGAAGGGCTGGGTTGATGCCGCTTGATAGCGTGCTACAACCCTGTTTCTCACCTCCGTATTATCTGGCAGCAGGTTGTCGAAGAAGTTATAGGCTTCATCGCCCCGGTAGGCCTGATGGCGCAATGGCATGGAGAGTGAGATCGGACGGCTGCCCGGTTGTGCTAGCCATGACTCATGGTACTGAAACTGATGGGCGCCGCTGGTAGTTTTGGTGAATGTGCCTACCCGATAGCCGTTCATGTAGACAGCCAGATTGGCCATTACCACTCCTCCTTCCAGCCCGATGCCGGACTCTCGGATGACTCATTGCGGGGTTTGATATCCACTGACAATTCGAGTGCTGCGAGGATCTTGAACAGGGTTTCCAGCTTGGTGGACTCAGGATTGAGCTCGAAGCTGGAGACTGTGTCTTGCCTAATCCCCACTTTCTCGGCCACTTTGCCTTGAGAGAGCTTTTGAGAAAGCCTGGCATCCTTGATACAGGCGCTCAGCTGCTTGGCGCTGGTTACTTTCATGATTCGACAACCTGGTAGCGTGCCTTCTTCCAATTTACACGCTATGGCAGGTATATCAATATTTACCTGTTATAGGGGGTAAATGTAACTTACACGCTGTAGGCGGTATCTAACATTTATCCCCTATAGCGGGTAAGAGAACAGCAGACGGGGAGATTACCAAGCCATGGGGTAAAGAACTGCCGCGCTACGCTTGGCTGCTGGCTTGTTCAGTGAGTCGAAAAGATGACTCACCTCAAAGCCCAGCTTCTGTAGATTTCCTCCTTTGGCATCCCATTCAGCAGATCAGGAATGGTGAGCAACGTCGCTTAAATACTCAAATACAACTCAAAAGCGACTTTGTGATGACGGATCACACTTAAAGTTTGTGCTGTCAGATCAAAAGGCTATCGAAAGGTTGTGTTTCGATCGTCATGTGGTGGTTCTAAAAAGGTATACCCCATTAAAACCACTTAATACCCTCTCGAAAATCATATTGAAACCACTTATATTGAACCAATAATTAGGAACCACTTTAAACAGACTGATAGGGGTTTCAATGTTCATACGGGCGTATTTACGTGCATCGACTATGGAACAGGATGCTGAGCGGGCACGAGAGCTGCTGATTGGTTTTGCTGCTGAGCATGGCCATCAGATTGCCAGTTTCTATGTAGAGAATGAGTCGGGGGCGACGCTGGACAGGCCTGAGCTTATGAGGCTGATCCGCGACGCTGCAGATCGTGACATTGTGCTGGTAGAGCAGATTGATCGTCTGGCTCGCCTCAATCAGACGGATTGGCAAACACTGAAGCAGCTTTTGGCACAGAAACAGCTCTCCATCGTTTCTCCTGAGCTTCCGACTTCCTGGGTGGCATTACAGGGGGACAGCCGCTCCGAGTTCACCAGCGCCATCTTGCAGGCTGTAAATGGCATGCTGTTGGATATGCTCGCAGCCGTCGCTCGTAAAGACTATGAAGATCGCCGTCGCAGGCAGCAGCAGGGTATTGCCAAGGCCAGGGATGAAGGGAAATACCGTGGTAGGCAGAAGGATGAGAAGAAGCGTCAGCACATCGCTAGGCTGTTGGTGACAGGCCACAGTTATTCCGTGATTCAGGAGATGCTTGGTTGCTCAAGGTACCTTATCGCCAGTGTGGCCAAGGAGACACGCAGTTAGCTCCAGAAGTAGTAATTTTTGATGACCGGCCCACCCTTGCGCTGTGGGCGTGGGGTTGTCTTGAGGGTTTTCGCTGTCCAGATGAGTGCGATGCTCAGCGCAGTGAACAGCCCGGCGGGCCAGTGCCAGCAGGTGAGTGCAGCAAGAGCCATTAACTGCAACCTGGCCGTGATGGGGCGCCTGGTGGCCCAGGCCAGTATTGGCCAGCACCAGTAAACCGGTGGCAGGCAGATCAGCAGCCATGCAAACACCGTGTCGCCAAGTGCCATCAAGCCCAGCGCAACCACCGCCATGAGGGCGATATCAGCGATCGGTTTCATGGTGTCTCTCTTTTGCATGCGCCTTGTAGCTATACAGACTCCACACGAAGACAAGCGTGAAGAAGGCCAGCAAGCCTACCATTCCCCAACTGAACGCATCCATCGTGTTACTCCACCAATGAACATGATTTCAGCATGGCACTGAAGGTCTTGGTATTCAATCAACTTATTGAAAATGTTGACTTTGTTCGTTCGTGACAAAGTTGGAGTACTCGAATCCAGTGGCTTATTGACCAGTGGAATCAGCGCCCTTATCCCCGGCCAATCCCTGTCCAATTCCTTTCCACATAACTATCTATCTGGAATATTGGTGCGGATATTCCAGATAGTGGAATGTCGCTTCAGAACGAGCACCTGGAATATTGATAGGGGCCTTCCCATCTATCTGGAATGTTCGTGCTGTTTTTCGCTCTGGAATGTTGGCCACTCTGTCTGAGGTGAGTTGGAAAACCCGGTGTGCTGGAATTGATGGGGGCAGATTCCTATCTATCTGGAATCTTGGCCTCTGCATTCAGCGAGAGCCAAACCGGCTGACTTGCTATGGGACTAACTCAAGCGATGCCCTTCAACAATCATTCACTACGACCTAGTTACGCCATTGCCAGACGTTTCCTTGACCCGAAGGCATGCCATCAAGAGCTGCACCCATTTTGCTTTATGAGTCTGAAATCAATAATACCCGGCTGAATTTATGAGAGAATCTTGAGCAATATTGTCCCCTGACCGGAAGAGTGCTCATGGCCGAGATCAACAAAGCAACCCTCACCGAAGCCGACATCATCTCGAAATACCTGCTGCCTGCTATCAAGGCTGCGGGGTGGGATGACCTGACTCAGGTTCGCCAAGAGGTGAAGCTGCGGGATGGCAAGGTGGTGGTGCGCGGCCAGATGGCGGCACGCAAGAAGGTCAAATCGGCCGATATCGTGCTCTATCACAAGATGGGCTTGCCACTGGCGGTGATCGAGGCCAAAGCCAACAAGCATGAGATTGGCAAGGGGATGCAGCAGGGGCTCGATTATGCCCGTCTGCTGGATGTGCCGTTCGTATTTGCCAGCAACGGCGATGGTTTTGTATTTCATGACAAGACCAATCCGGCCAAGCTGGAATCCGAGATCGCGCTGGAGGACTTCCCCAGCCCCGGCCAGCTTTGGGACAAACTCTGCACCTGGAAGGGCTACACCCAGGCACAGCTGCCGGTCATCAGTCAGGACTATTACTCGGATGGCAGCGGCAAATCTCCCCGCTATTACCAGCTGCAGGCCATCAACAAGACCGTAGAAGCCATATCGAAAGGCGAGGATCGGGTATTGCTGGTGATGGCCACCGGCACCGGCAAGACCTACACCGCATTCCAGATCATTTGGCGTTTGTGGAAGGCGGGCGCCAAGAAGCGCATCCTGTTTTTGGCCGATCGGAATGCGCTGGTGGAACAAACCAAGCGTAATGATTTTCAGCCTTTTGGCTCGGCCATGGCCAAGGTCACCGGGCGTACTGTCGATCCTGCCTATGAGATCCACCTTGCCCTCTATCAGGCGCTCACCGGACCAGAAGAGTCACAGAAAGCCTTCAAGCAGGTCTCACCCGGTTTCTTCGACCTGATCGTGGTGGATGAGTGCCATCGGGGCAGCGCCGCCGAAGACAGCGCCTGGCGCGAGATCCTCGAATACTTCTCATCGGCCACCCAGATTGGTCTCACTGCCACGCCCAAAGAGACCGCAACCGTCTCCAGCACCGATTATTTCGGTGACCCTGTTTATACCTACTCCCTCAAAGAGGGGATCGAAGATGGTTTTCTTGCCCCCTACAAGGTGGTGCGGGTCGATATCGATGTCGATCTGCAGGGGTGGCGTCCCACCAAAGGGCAGATCGACAAACAGGGCAACCTGATTGAAGACCGTATCTATAACCAGAAGGATTTTGACCGCACTCTGGTGATCGATGAGCGTACCCAGCTGGTGGCCGAAACCATCACCAACTACCTCAAGAAAACCGACCCGATGGCCAAGACCATCGTGTTCTGCAACGACATCGATCATGCCGACCGGATGCGACGGGCGTTGGTCAACCTCAACCCGGAACAGATGGCCAAGGATGAGCGCTATGTGATGAAAATCACCGGCGATGATGAGTTGGGTAAGGGACAGCTTGAGAACTTCATTGAGCCGAAAAAGCCCTATCCGGTCATCGCTACTACCTCCGAGCTGATGACCACCGGCGTCGATGCCAAAACCTGCAAGTTGGTGGTGCTGGACCAAAACATCCAGTCCATGACCAAGTTCAAACAGATCATCGGCCGTGGCACCCGTATCGACGACAAGTACGGCAAGCTCTGGTTCACCATTCTCGACTTCAAGAAGGCCACCGAGCTGTTTGCCGATCCCCGTTTCGACGGTGAGCCGGAGCGCGTCATGGTGATCAAATCGGCAGACATCAACAATCCGGATGAAGGCTTGGGCGATATCATCGGCGATGCCGATCTGCTGCCAACCGATGAACCCGGCGACAATGACGATCCGTTTGCTCCCGGAGTCGATGAACAACCCGGCAGCTACACAACCGGTAGTGATGGTGGCCAGTGTGGCACTGAGTGCGGCGCAGGGGGGCAGAGCGCAGGCCCGCTGGGTGGCCCCGAGCCCGGGGTCAGCAAGTATTATGTCAACGGCGTGGCGGTCAGCGTCATCGCCGAGCGGGTGCAGTATTACGATGCCGATGGCAAGTTGGTGACCGAATCCTTCAAGGACTACACCAAAAAGACCCTGCTCAAAGAGTTTGCCACCCTCGATGCGTTCACCAAACGCTGGCAAGCCGCCGAACGCAAGCAAGCCATTATGGATGAATTGGCTCAGGCGGGCGTGCTGTGGGAGGTGTTGGAGCAGGAAGTGGGCAAGGAGCTCGACCCGTTCGACCTTATCTGCCATGTGGTATACGATCAGCCGCCACTGACCCGCCGCGAGCGGGCCAACAACGTCAAAAAGCGCAACTACTTCACCAAGTACAACGACACCGCCCAGCAGGTATTAACCCGCCTGCTCGACAAGTATGCCGATCAGGGGGTGACCGAGATTGAGACCAAGGATGCGCTAAAAGTCGCCCCCTTTACCGAGTTGGGGCGCCCGCTGGAGTTGGCCAAGAAGGGTTTTGGTGGCCCCAAACAGTTCGAGCAAGCCATCACCGAACTGGAACAAGAAATTTACCGTGAGCAGCAGAGCGCCTGACGACCTGACTGCTTCTGAACTACCATGCGGCCATTCCAATGATGGCCGCTTGTTTTATCGATACTCCTGACGTATTCGCCCCTGTATTCGTCACCATTTTTGTAAAAAGCAGAGAATCCCATGTCATCCATCAGCTCAGTCATCAAATCCATTCAGGACATCATGCGCAAGGACGCCGGTATCGACGGCGATGCCCAGCGCCTCGGCCAGCTATCCTGGCTGCTGTTTTTGAAAGTGTTCGACGCCCAGGAAGAGGAGTTGGAGTTTGAGCAGGATAACTACCGCTGCCCCATCCCCGAGCGCTTCCTGTGGCGCAACTGGGCGGCCGATAGCGAAGGGCTGACCGGCGATGCTCTGCTCGATTTCGTTAACAACGATCTGTTCGACAGCCTGAAAAACCAGCCTGCCAACATCGAATACAACCCCCGTGGCTACGTGGTAAAAGAGGCATTCAGCGATGCCTTCAATTACATGAAGAACGGCACCCTGCTCAAGCAGGTGATCAACAAGCTCAACGAGATCGACTTTACCGACAGCAGCGAGCGCCACCTGTTTGGTGATATCTACGAACAGATCCTGCGCGACCTGCAAAGTGCCGGTAATTCTGGCGAGTTCTACACCCCCCGCGCCGTCACCCGCTTTATGGTGAACCGCATCGACCCCAAGCTTGGCGAGCGGATCATGGACCCGGCCTGCGGCACCGGCGGCTTTCTCGCCTGCGCCTTCGATCATGTCAAAGAGCACTATGTCGAGACCTCAGCCGACCATCAGACCCTGCAACAGCAGATCCTGGGGGTCGAGAAGAAACAGCTGCCGCACCTCCTTTGCACCACCAATATGCTGCTTCACGGCATCGAGGTGCCGGTGCAGATCCGCCACGGCAACACCCTCGACAAGCCGCTGGCGAGCTGGGATAGCGATATCGATGTGATCCTCAGCAACCCGCCCTTTGGTGGCACCGAAGAGGATGGTATCGAGCAGAACTTCCCTGCCGATCTGCGCACCCGAGAAACCGCCGACCTGTTCCTGCAACTGATCATTGAAGTTCTGAAAAAGGGTGGTCGCGCTGCCGTGGTGCTGCCCGATGGCACTCTGTTTGGCGAAGGGGTCAAAACCAAGATAAAGCAACTGCTCACTGCTGAGTGCAACCTGCACACCATAGTGCGGCTGCCCAACGGCGTGTTTGCCCCCTATACCGGCATCAAGACCAATATCCTCTTCTTCACCAAGGGCCAGCCGACCAAGGATGTCTGGTTCTACGAGCACCCCTATCCGGCTGGGGTGAAGAGCTACAGCAAGACCAAGCCGATGAAGTTCGAGGAGTTTGAAGCCGAGATTGCCTGGTGGGGCGATGAGGCGGACGGCTTTGCTGCCCGGGTTGAGAACGAACAAGCCTGGAAGGTCAGTATCGACACCATTATTGAGCGCAACTTTAACCTCGATATCAAAAACCCCCATGTCGGCGAGCAGATAAGCCATGACCCCGACGAGCTGCTGGCGCGCTATGCCACAGAGCAGGCCGAGATCCAGACCCTGCGTGACCAGCTAAAAGCCATTCTGGGTGAAGCCTTGAGTAAGGACGCGGTCAAGCAAGGGGGGCAGGCATAATGGCGATCGAGAATCTGATTACCGACCATCTGGATCTCTGGACTGCGGCGGTGCGCCCGAAAAGCAGTGCCGGACGCGGAACGAGCAGCAAGCTGGAACTCACCGGTATCAAAAAGCTGCGTGAGCTGATCCTGGAGCTGGCCGTGCGCGGCAAACTGGTGCCGCAAGACCCGAGCGATGAACCCGCTTCCGTGCTGCTGGAACGGATTGCTGCCGAAAAGGCGCAGCTGATTAGAGAGGGAAAAATTAAAAGTGAGAAACAATATCCTGTCATTAGCGATACTGAGCTGCCCCATAGCAAGCCTGATGGTTGGGTCTTCGAACGGTTTGGAAATGTTTTAATTAACCGAGATTTCGAACGTATCCCTCTAGCTGTTTCTGAGAGGGAAAAAAGGAAAGGTGGTTATGATTATTATGGCGCATCAGGAGTCATCGATAAAATAGATGGCTACTTGTTTGATAAACCACTTCTATTGATTGGTGAGGATGGTGCCAATCTAATTAATAGGTCATCTCCAATTGCATTTATCGCCAGGGGGAAATACTGGGTAAATAATCATGCGCATGTTTTGGATGGACTTAATGAAGACCTTTTAAAATATGTTTGCTTGCATATCAACGCGATGTCATTGTTACCGTATATTACTGGTACTGCCCAACCAAAAATGAATCAAGCGAAGATGAATGCAATTGTTCTTGGCATTCCTCCTCTCGCTGAGCAAAAGAGGATTGTTGCCAAAGTGGCTGAGCTAATGGCCCTCTGCGACCAGCTGGAGCAGCGCAGCGAGTCGCAGCTGGCGGCGCACCAGACGCTGGTGGAAGCCCTGCTGGCGACCCTGACCGACAGCACCGACGCCGATGAACTGGCACAAAACTGGGCGCGGCTAAGCACTCACTTCGATACCCTCTTTACCACCGAGGCCAGTATCGACGCCCTGAAGCAGACCATCCTGCAACTGGCGGTAATGGGCAAGCTGGTACCGCAAGACCCGAGCGATGAACCTGCCTCCGTGCTGCTGGAACGTATTGCTGCCAAAAAGGCGCAGTTGGTCAAAGAGAAGAAAATCAAAAAAGAGAAACCGCTGCCTGCGATTAGTGAAAACGAAAAGCCATTTGAGCTACCACAAGGATGGGCGTGGTGCCGACTAAATGACTTAGCATTATCTTCAGAGGCAGGTTGGAGCCCACAATGTGAACCAACATCCCGAGAATGCAACAAATGGGGTGTATTAAAAGTTAGTGCGGTTACATGGGGGATATTTAAACCGGAAGAGAATAAAGAGCTGCCAGAATCTCTTGAGCCTAGACCTGAGTATGAAGTGAAACCTGGTGACTTTCTCATTTCCCGTGCAAATACAGCGGAGTTAGTTGCGAGAGCTGTTATTGTTCCTCATGATGCGCCGATTCATCTGATGATGAGTGATAAGCTTATTAGATTTAAATTTTCAAAATTAGTAGAGCCTCATTTCGTTAACATGGTTAACAACAGTGTGTTTTCTAGAACTTACTATGCAAAGGTCGCTGGTGGAACAAGTAGTTCTATGAAGAATGTCTCTAGGAGACAGATTCAAAATCTAGTTGTTGCACTTCCACCTAGATCTGAAGAACTAAAAATTATCGATAAAGTGAATGGACTGATGACTATCTGCGATCGACTTAAATCCCGCCTGCAAACCAGCCAGCAGACCCAGCTTGCCCTGGCCGAGTCGCTGGTGGAAGGAGCCCTTGCCTGAATGTTGGCAGGGCGTCCGCAATGGCGCCCTGCATCCTGCTTTACGCCATCAATTTCTCTCTCCCCAAACCCTATAACAGATCGATTTACCATGACCCTCTTTCATATCGCCAATCAACAGCTGACCCCGTTAACCCAAACCACTTTCGCTGCCGAAGGGCTGCAAGAGCGCCAGGATCTGCAGGAGGCGTTAAAGCGCAATATCGCTGCCATCGCCCCCGATTGCCTGGTGATTGCCGATGAGTTTTCCGACTGGGAAGATAGCCGCCGCCGTATCGATCTGTTGGCCATCGACCGTAATGCCAATCTGGTGGTGATCGAGCTAAAACGTGATGAAGTAGGCGCCCATATGGAGCTTCAGGCCCTGCGCTATGCCGCCATGATCGCCAATATGACCTTTGATAAAGCCTGTGAATACTTTGCGGCCTATATCGAGCAAGAAGGGCTACAAATCGATGCCCGCAACACCTTGCTGGAGTTTGTCGATCTGGACGAAAACCAGCTCGATGATTTCGGCAACGAGGTGCGCATTGTGCTGGCGTCGGCTGACTTTGGCAAAGAGCTGACCACCTCTGTGTTGTGGCTGCGGGACAAGGGCATCGATATTCGCTGTGTGCGGCTGACCCCGTTCCGCTATCAGGGAGAGGTGCTGATTAATGCTGCGCAGATCATCCCGTTAGAAGAGGCGGAGTCCTATCAGATCCAGTTTCGAGAAAAGCGTGCCGAGCAACGGGCCAGCCAGCAAGGTACCAGAGACTACAGCAAGTACCGCTTTAACGGCGGGGTTTACAACAAACGCCATTTTGCCTTGGCGGTACTCAGCCATTGGATAAAAGACCGGCAACTTGCCGATCTGGCCGGGATCACTGCCTATCTGGCGCAACTTGATCTGGCCAGAAAGGTAACGCCGGTTGACCAGATCCCGGAAAAAAACCTTAATCGCTGGCATGTAGGCGAGGGCAACCTGATTGAGCTGCCATCGGGTGAGCTGATCGCCATCTCCAACCAGTGGGGAACTGATACCGAACAGTTGCTGCAGGGGATGACACAGTTGGGCTACCAGATTGAAAAGCTCTAGCAATGTGAGGGGATATTGAGGTTTAACGGGCCATCCATCCGATGGTGGGCTGGCCGTGATATCGTCGATAAGCAAACCACGCTGGCAGGCCAAAAACCGTCAAACAACAACCCCGGCGTAAGTTGCAACGCAACCAAGCGGCCGGGGTCATGTTGCGGGCAACCTTAAAGAGACGCCCTCTTTCAGTCAAACATTTTTACCCCATTTTGTGACGGATAGGGTGGTAGTCGAGTGGGTATTGTCGCAGGATCTCGAAGGCTCTTCAGTTACGTGAGAGCCTGCTTGAAATATCAACATTACAAGGAGTTTCGATGTTACATGCCATTTTGCATGGCAAGGCTGGCCGGATCGAGCGGGAAGGGGAATCCCTGCGCTGGCGCGACCTGTTCAAAGGCAGCGAAGATCTGCTAACTGCTACTTTCTTTGGCCGTCTACCCCACCTCTCGGACGGTGCTCTGGGTGCCGTGCTGCGCTTTCTACTCGGTGACAATCCGCTAGACCCGGCCACCTTTCAACGGCTGGAGCTGTGGCCAAAACTGGCATCGCTGCAGGATCGCCGTTATGTTGAGCCCGATGTGCTGCTCCACTTTGACGACGCGCTGGTGGTTATCGAGGTGAAGCCCCCGTTCGGTGGCGACCAGTATCGGGAGCAGTGGCTGGCCCAGGTCAAGGCTGTGGTCAGCGAAGCCGAGTTTGATGACTATGAAGACCGGCTCTATTACGTTGCGCTTGGCAATATCCCTGTCGCCCCGCTGATTCGCCCAGAGCTGCCCGAACGCTTTGTCCAGATGACCTTGCGTGAATGGGAGCCACTGCGCCGCTATCTGCAAACTGCCTCCGAGTTTGAATCCTGCCGTCAGGATCGCGCCATCCGCGATGAGTGGCTGCAGGCGTTTGAGCTGTTTGGCATGGCCCCGGTGGTGCCTGAATGGGCGCCGTTGTTTGCCTACGCAGGGCAGCTGGACCTGGATTGCGGGGTGATGTCTGAGCGGGAAACTCCCCCACCGGCTGAACCTACTGGTTGGGCTGCTCTGCTCGACTATGCCGGGACATTGCACCTCTCTCGCCCCGATTTCTCTTTTTTGAATCACTGACTTTGGCTAAGGATGCCGCCATGCAACACGATCTTGAACAGACCACCCAGCTGGTGACCCAACTGCAACAAGCCCACCGACTCGCAGCCGGTTTTTATCAGCGTATCCTCCCACTATTCGATCAGATCGCCAGTCAGGCGCTTGACGCCGAGTTCTGGTATTGGGAGCCCAGCGAAAATAGCCGCCCCTGCCGCTCAGGAACCCGCCCTTCCAGCAGCTGGGCATGGGACTATCTGCCACTGTTTGCTTCTACCCATTGTTACCGTGATTGGGGTGGCGATACTGCCGAAAAGAACGATATCACTCTGGCTTTCCGCCTTTACATTGATAGCGATTTTCGCCATACCTCAGTGCTGCGGGCAGGGGTAAAAGGCCAGCCAGACCCTCTGCAACTTGATGGCCAAGCCATTGTTGAAGTGAGTCTGTTCCGTTGTCTGGAAGATAGCGACAAGCATTTCGATGAGCTGTGGCGCCCGGTGCCTTGGCCCCTTCATCAACCGAATTGGAAGCAAAGTGAGGAGTGCGGCCAGCTCGCCTTGTGCTCCAACCATCTGCCGCTCGCTCAGCTGCTTGCCGATCCTGATGGCGTTGGCCGTTGGATCGAAGAGATGAGCCATCGTTGATCCTGTGGTTGGCTTGGGATAGCCAACCTAGTGGAGCCTGATGACTTTACTGGCGGTCTCTCGCCAAAGTGTCATTTGCCCCCCCCCCCTTCCTGTTTCCATCTTAAATTTCACATCCGAAAATTTTCCAGAAAACGCTGTAAGTGCCCAAAACGGGCACTTACAGCGGTCTGGATTTCGTTAGGTCCCCGGTACGCTCTTGCATGCTGATGTTTGTAACTAGGAGACAATCTGCATGCGCGAACAAAATTCGTCAGTTTTCAGTGATCCGAATGGGGCAATCCTGAAAGAGCTTTATGAGCTTAAGCAGTTGGTAATCCAGCAAGGACAGGCGCAAAAAGAGGTGCTTTCTGCCGAGGAGTGCGCTGAGTTGCTGGGGGTTTCTGTCTGCTATGTGTACCGGCTGACCAGTGAAAAGCGTCTGCCGCATTACAAGCCACAAGGCAAAAAGATCTACTTCAAGCGCGTTGAGCTGCTGGACTGGCTGCTCTCCCACCGCATTTCACCGGACGCCGAACTCACTGAGCATGTAACCAAGCGTGTGCGGCAAGCTAGCCATGGGCGGTTGTGAGGTGGGTATGACACAGGATCTGATTACATCTCTCTGCCCCCAGGATCTCCGGTCGGCTTTTGTTGAGCCTCCAAAACCCCTCGATTTTGTCCTCCCGGGGCTGCCTGTTGGCTGCGTTGGTGCTTTGGTGTCACCGGGAGGGGTGGGCAAATCGATGTTGGCATTACAACTGGCAATGCAGATATCCGGTGGGCCGGATTGGATTGGGCTTGGCAATCTGGGCAGGGGAGCTGTGCTCTACCTGCCTGCCGAGGACCCTTGGCCTGTACTGCACCAGCGCTTGTTTGCCTTGGGCAGAGGTCTTGATGCTGAACTTCGTGCCAACGTTGAACGATACCTTCGTTTGATATCGCTTCAGGGTGCCAGCCCGAATGTGCTGGATAGCCATTGGTGGGAAGCGATTGCCATTTGGGCTGAGGGGGTCAGGTTGGTGGTTATCGATACACTGAGACGCTTTCACGATGCTGATGAGAATGCAGCCTGTGCTATGACACTGGTGCTGGGTCAGCTGGAACGGCTGGCCATGCTGAAGGGATGCGCTGTGTTGTTTGTACACCACACCAGTAAATCTGCGGTATTCCAAGAAGCTGGCGATCTGCAGCAGGCAAGCCGTGGTTCGTCGGTACTGGTGGACAACGTTCGCTGGCAGGCCTATCTCGCCACTATGACCAAGAAAGAGGCGCAGAAGCTGGGCGTATCGGCAGAGAAGAGCCAGCTTTACGTGCGGTTTGGGGTAAGCAAAAGCAATTATGGGCCGCCACTACCGGAGCGCTGGCTGGAGCGGAAGGAAGGTGGCGTGCTGTACCCCGCTGGTTTTGACGAAATACACTGGGCTGGGGGCAAACGTGCCTTGCTTTGAATTGACTCATGCCCGGCACGACCATATGCACTGCCTTGCTCCCGGGTTGTTTAGGGCGATCTCGAATGGCCAACGCCGCCGTGACAAGCTGGAGGTGATTTACCGTTTGGATAACGGTAATCAGATTGAGTTTTCTGGGCCAGAACCCTTGGGGGCTGACGATTTGCGCGTACTTCAAGGGTTGGTTGCCCTAGCTGGGCTTGAATCAGAAAGTGGCAAGATTGGGACTATTGCGAGTGGTGAAACCGGAGAGATATTACGAGACCTACTTCAGCTGCGTGGGATTGCCAACCAGCAGGATGTCTTGGTAGTCAAAAGCAGCTTGCGCAAACTGGCCAAGGAGATTGGTTACGCAAACCCTCGTGACACCAATACGGTGCGTCGCACTGTCGAGCGGTTGTGGAAGGTGTCGGTAATAGCACAGGTAGCAGGCTTGCGTAGTGGTTTTCGTCTGCTGGCGAACTATGCCAGCGATCCCCTGACCGATAGGCTCTTTGTGGCGCTTAATCCATTGCTGACCAATGCCATATTGGGTAATGGCCGATATACCTATATCGATCTGGCTGAGGTACGGCAACTGCGTAGTAGCACTGCCCGGATATTGCATCAGCGGCTTTGTGCCTGGATTGATTGTGGCCGCAGCAAGCCAGTAGGTTTAGATAAACTGGTCTCTTACGCTTTTCCTGATAAGTCCAGCGCGGCCACCAACCGAAAGCGGCAATCGCGAGTTCGCAAGGCACTGTATGAACTGGCTGAACTGGGTTGGTCAATCAGTGAACATGCCAAGGGGCGGTTTACCATCGGCCGGCCTGCACTATCACGATAACGGTCACAAACTATCACGAAAGTGGTCACAAAGTTCACGATAACGGTCACAAGCCAATTCAGTGAAACCCAGTTACCGCTTGGGCTGCAGGGCGATCCTGAAATCCGATCTATATTATCTAAGATAATCTAGGCCAGCGCATGGTTGCGCTGGCCTATTTGTTGGCTCTTCCTGGCCATGATCTTGTCGAGGGTGCTTCTATCACCCCAAGACATTGGGGAAATCGAGCATGGCATCTCGGCGCCGCGATTCAAGAATGTCGGCGTAGATCTCGGTGGTTCTCAGCTCACTGTGCCCCAGCAAGCGGGAAAGGGCATAGATATCGACGCCGCGGTTAAGCTGGATGACGGCGAAGGTATGACGCGCGCTGTGGAAGGTTACCTTCTTGGTTATACCCGCCTGCAACGCCCACCGGGTGAGCTCCATGTTGTGCCAAGCCGAGTACTTGAGGCCCTTGAAGATCCGCTCTGTTGCCTTGCCTGGGCGCCCCATCAGCTGCATCGCCATGTCATTCAAATCCAGGTATTGCAGGCCGCTGGTCTTTTTCTGGGTGAATACGATACGGTAATGGCCATAGAAGGGCTCCAGCTCTGCCCAGGTCAGCTTGTGAATGTCGGACCAGCGCAAGCCAGTGCAACAAGAGAACAGAAAGGCGCGCTTAAGAACGTCATAGCGGCACTCGGCCTGGGCCAGGGCTCGTACCTCGTCTTCGGTCAGGTAAACCCGTTTGTTCTTCTCACCCTGGATAGCTTTGACACGTCGTACCGGATTATCCGGTAGCAGCCGTTCCTGCTCAGCCTGGTTCAGGGCCGCCCTTAACTTGTTGAAATAGGCACTTTGGGTGTTGCGGCTCAGTGGTGTGCCGCTTTTGGTGCGGGCCTTGTGCATCAGGTAATGCCGAAACCCCTCGAGGAACAGCTGATCTACTTCCTCGAAAGTCAGTTCCGGCAGCTTATGGTACTGGCGTAAATGCTTGAGGGCTGATATCCAGATGGAGTGGTTGCTCTTGCTACCTGCCGCTTTTTGGTCTGTAACATCTTGGAAGTACTCGAAGAAGCTGGCCTTGTAGGCGTTCGAGAAATCCAGATGGTGTTTACCAGTCTCGTACTCTAAGAGTCGCTTGGCGCGGATGGCTTCGGCTGCTCGCTGGGTTTCTTTGTTGTGGAGCCGCTGTGCTGGGGTACGCGGCTTGTCGTACAGGAAGAGATCCAGGGTCTCTCTGCTGCGTTTGTGCTTGCGGATGCCCGTGGTTTGGTCAAGGTAGGAGCCGGCGTAGTAGGTTAAGCGCAGAGCGCGCTTGCCTTCGGCGTCCGGTGCGCGGTATTCGATGCTGATCTTCATAAGTGTCCCCCAAAAGTACCCCAAGAGGTTACTTTGGGGTACTCTCGGGGTAAATTCTCACGAAACAAGATCAGGCAAGAATAGCCAGTAAAAAACAAAGTCCAATATTTACAATGCCTTATGTTCTCACTGGCTGCTTTTTATTGCTGATTTTTCACCACATTACTTGCCGATGCAGAAGCTGGAGAAGATGCGGCCCAGCAGATCGTCGGAGCTGAATTCGCCGGTGATCTCGGAGAGGGACTCCTGCGCCAGGCGCAGCTCTTCGGCCACCAGCTCGCCAGCCACGAACACTTCCAACTGCTCTTTGGCCACCAGCAGGCGCTCGGCGGCGCGCTCCAGCGCATCCAGATGGCGGCGGCGAGCCATAAAGCCCCCTTCGGTGTTGCCCTGGAAACCCATGCAGGCTTTCAGGTGCTCGCGCAGGGCGGGCAGCCCCAGCTCGGTTTTGGCGGAGATGCGGTAGACGGCGTGGCCCTGCTCCTGGCTCGGTGCCAGATCCTCGCCTGTCAGATCGGCCTTGTTGCGAATGACGGTGAGGCCGATGTTTTTTGGCAACCGATCAACAAATTCCGGCCAGATCTCCCGCGGGTCAACCGCATCTGTGGTGGTGCCATCCACCATAAACAGCACCCGATCGGCCTGTTCAATCTCGGCCCAGGCGCGTTCGATACCGATCTGCTCCACCTTGTCCTGAGTGTCGCGCAGACCGGCGGTGTCGATGATGTGCAGCGGCATGCCATCGAGATGGATATGCTCGCGCAGCACATCGCGGGTGGTACCGGCAATCTCGGTGACGATGGCTGACTCGCGCCCAGCCAGGGCATTTAGCAGGCTCGATTTGCCGGCGTTGGGACGACCGGCGATAACCACCTTCATCCCTTCCCGCAGCAGGGCGCCCTGTTTGGCTTCCCCGCGCACGTCGTCCAGCTCGGACATGATGCTGTAGAGGTCGCCCGCCACCTTGCCGTCGGAGAGGAAGTCGATCTCCTCGTCCGGGAAGTCGATGGCCGCTTCCACATAGATGCGCAGCCGGATTAGGCTCTCCACCAGTTGCTGGATTTTGCTGGAGAACTGCCCCTGCAGGGAGTGCATGGCGCTGCGGGCGGCCTGTTCGCTGGAGGCTTCAATAAGGTCAGCGATAGCTTCGGCCTGGGCCAGATCCAGCTTGTCGTTGATGAAGGCGCGCTCGCTGAACTCGCCGGGGCGGGCAGGGCGGATGCCGTCGATTTTCAGAATGCGGCGGATCAGCATGTCCATGATGACGGGGCCGCCGTGGCCCTGCAGCTCCAGCACATCCTCGCCGGTGAAGCTGTTGGGGGCTTTGAACAGCAGGGCTATGCCCTGATCCAGTACCTGGCCTTGCTCATCCTTGAACGGCAGATATTCGGCGTAGCGCACCCGAGGGAGCTTGCCGAGCACTATCTCGGCGACCTGTTCGGCGGCGGGGCCGGAGACCCGGACTATGCCGACGCCACCACGGCCTGGCGCGGTGGCCTGGGCCACGATCGTATCTGTTGTCATCTTGCTTGGCTCGTTTGTTCGCTGATAGGAAAACGTCGTGGGAGACATTGTAATAAAAAAGGCGGCCCGAAGGCCGCCTCTTTTGTCATCACGGGAAGATTAGCTGCGTGAATGCAGTCCTTTCTTCTCCAGCTGACGATAGATGATGGTCTGCTGGATGATGGAGATGACGTTGCTCACCAGCCAGTAGAGAGTCAGGCCAGCCGGGAACCAGAGGAACATGAAAGTGAAGATGATCGGCATGAACTGCATCACTTTCTGCTGCATCGGGTCGGTTACGGTGGTCGGGCTCATCTTCTGCAGATACCACATGGAGGCACCCATGAGGATTGGCAGCACGAAGAAGGGGTCCTTCACTGACAGGTCAGTGATCCACAGGGCAAACGGCGCGTGACGCAGTTCGACGGACTCCATCAGTGCCCAGTAGAGGGCGATGAAGATCGGCATCTGAACCAGGATCGGCAGGCAGCCACCCAGCGGGTTGACCTTCTCCTTCTTGTACAGCTCCATCATGCCCTGAGACATCTTCTGGCGGTCATCGCCGAAGCGCTCACGCAGGGCCGCAATCTTGGGTTGCAGCATGCGCATCTTGGCCATGGAGGTGTACTGGGCCTTGGTCAGCGGGAACATGATGCCGCGTACCAGCAGGGTCAGCATGATGATGGCCAGACCCCAGTTCTGGACGAAACCGTGGAACACGGTCAGCAGCCAGTGCAGCGGTTGGGCGATGAACCACAGCCAGCCGTAGTCGACGGTCAGGTCGAGGTGGTTAGCCACCTTGGCCATCTGGTCTTGCAGCTTGGGACCGACCCACAGCTTGCTGGTCACTTCAGCCTGTTGGCCGGCAGCCACGTCAACCAGCGGCGCCTTGTAACCGATGATGGCCTGGCCTTTACCCGGGATCACACGGCTGTAGAAGCTGTTGGCATCGTCGGCATTCGGAGCCCAGGCAGAGACGAAGTAGTGTTGCAGCATGGCGACCCAACCACCCTTGGTGGTCTTGTTCAGGTCGGCATCCTTCATCTCGTCGAAGGTGTACTTCTTGTAGCGGGTATCTTCAGTGGAGAAGGCACCACCACGGTAAGCGCTGGCTACCATGGCATGACCTTCCTGATCCTTCGGCGTTGCTACGGTCTGCTTCAGCTGACCATAGAACTGCACCTGAACCGGCTCGGCAGATTTGTTGTCGATCTTGTAATCAACGCCAACGGCATAGTCGCCACGCTTGAGGATGAACTCCTTGGTGAAGACCACGCCCTTGCTGTCGGTCCAGGTCATCGGAACGACGACTTGATCCTGACCATCGGCCAGCTGATAGCTGGTCTGGGCGGCTTCATAGGTAGGACGACCTTCCGCCTGGCTGTCCGGACCGTTGCGACCCACCAGACCGCTCTGGGCGATATAGAGGTGCTCAGGCTTGCTGGTCAGCAGCACGAACGGTTGGTCCTTGCCCTCTTCCAGTTTGTGAGACAGCAGTTCGGCAGACACGACGTCACCACCCTGGGTATCCAGGGTCAGCTTGAGCACGTCAGAGGAGACGGTGATCAGCTTGCGTGCGGCAGTCGCGTTGGCTTGCTCGGAAACCTGAGGAATATCACCGGTCTGACCGGCTTCAGGTACGAAATGTTCGGTTTGGGCCACGGTAGTCGGGGCCGGCTTCGGAGCCTTGTCGGACTCCCACTGTTGCCAGAGCAGAAAGCTCACGAACAGCAAACCGATCAGGAGTAGATTGCGTTGTGATTCCATAGTCTTCAGTTTCTTCGCTTTGGTTGCGGAACCGGGTCATAACCACCCTCGGATAAGGGATGGCATTTTAATAGACGTTTGCTAGCTAACCAAACGCCTTTTATGAAACCGTGAAGTCGGATGGCTTCTATCGCAAATTGGGAACAAGTTGGAGTAAAACGGCAGCGCGGCCCGAGCAGAGGGCTAATGATTAGCTGATACAGGCGTATCAGTTTGATAGCTACCCATTGCAACGGCGTGACAGAGTGCGCCATAGCTTTTCCAGTAACTTGAACAGTTCCTCGTTATCCATCTCTTTCACACCGGCTTTGGCGATCACCACGATGTCGATAGCGGGCAGCTGATGTTGTTTGAGGCGGAAACTTTCCCGGACCACCCGTTTGACACGGTTACGCCAGACGGCACGCTTGAGTGCTTTTTTGGGCACAGCGAGACCAAGACGAGAGTGTTCGAGTGAATTGGGGCAGGCGAGAAGCGTAATTTGCGGGGAAGCAGCCCGGACAGGCTCGGCGAAAACGCGTTTGAAGTGTTCGGGAGTTAACAGACGTAACTCCCGAGAGAAGGTGTGCTGGGTAGGCATTAAACTACCAGACGGGCACGACCCTTGGCACGACGAGCGGCCAGAACTTTACGACCGTTGGCAGTTGCCATGCGGGCGCGGAAACCGTGAGAGCGCTTGCGCTTCAGGTTGGACGGTTGAAAAGTACGTTTCATGATTCGATTCCGTATTTCTGTACAGTTTTGATTGTCACACTTAGCCGACGCGCCAGCTATAGCGTGTGACGACTAGCAAAAGAGGCCGAATTCTAAACAGAGTTCGGCTTTTAGTCAATCCGCCGTTCCCTCTCATCCTGCCATGGTCTTGAAAAGGCCACTGCCGAGCGTGAGGATCCAGAGGATCAAGGGCTCCGGATTATACTGGCAACCCGGGGTTAAACAAGGGATCCCTCAATAAAAAAGGCGGCCAGGCCGCCAAAGAGAGAGCTATTTAAGGACTTTCCGCAAGAACTCCCGGGTACGGGGATCCTGGGGATCGACCAATATCTGATCCGGCGGGCCCTGCTCGACGATCCGCCCACCTTCCATGAAGATCACCCGATCGGCAACATCACGAGCAAATTCAATCTCATGGGTCACCACCACCATGGTCTGGTGCTGGCGGGCCAACTCTTTCATCAGTCCCAAAACCTCGTCGACCCACTCGGGATCGAGGGCCGAGGTGGGCTCGTCAAACAGGATCACCTTGGAGTGGGCCGCCATGGCGCGACCGATGCCGACCCGCTGCTGCTGGCCGCCGGAGAGGGAGGCTGGATAGGCATCCTGCTTGTCGGCAAGACCAATGTCCTTGAGGATGCCGAGCGCTGTGGCGCGGGCCTCAGCTTTTGGCTGCTTCCAGACGGTGATCAGCCCTTCGGCGATGTTGTCGAGCGCTGTTTTGTTGGCAAAAAGGGCGTAGTTCTGGAACACGAAGGAGGCCCGCTTGCGCAGCTCGATCGCCTGTTGTTCACTGGCCTTGGCCAGATTGAGCTCGAGATCGTCGATGGCCAGGGTGCCCGCATCCGGGGTCTCCAGAAGGTTCAGGCAGCGCAACAGGGTCGACTTGCCGGTGCCGGAGGGGCCGATGATGACGACAATTTCCCCCTTTTTGACCTCCAGATCGATACCGTTGAGCACCTGATTGCCGTGATATGCCTTGGAGAGGCCGGTTAGCTTGATCATGAACGCCCTCCTTTAATAGGCACGGTTGAGACGGACTTCCAGCAGATGCTGCAAGCGGGTAAAGAAGATCACCACCACCCAGTAGATCAGCGCCACCGCCATAAAGCTCTCGAAGAACTTGAAGGAGGAGGAGGCTTCCATTTGCGCCTTGCCCATTATCTCGGCCACTCCCAGGGTGAACGCCAGCGAGGTGCTCTTGATCATGTCGATGAAGTAGTTCATCAGCGACGGGGTGGCGATACGGGCCGCCTGCGGCAGGATGATCCGCTGCATCGCCTGATAACGGCTCATGCCGATACTGAGCGCCGCTTCCATCTGGCTTTTGTGAATGCCGAGGATGGCTGCGCGGATCGACTCGGCCATGTAGGCGGCGAAGTGCAGGGTCAGACCGACGATGGCGGCGGTAAAGGCATCCATTCCCACGAAGATCGGGAACAGTTGCGGCAGTCCGTAGTAGAGCAGGAACAGCTGAACGAGTAGCGGTGTACCCCGAAAGAACGAGATATAGAGCATCGCCAGCCAGTGAATCGCAGGGACGCGAAACACCCGTACTATCGCCAGGGCCAGCGAGAGTACGAGTGCCAGCACGAATCCCCACAGGGCCATCTCCATCGTGGTGCCCAGGTATTTGAGCAGGATGGGAAACAGCCCCAGCGTGTATTCGAGGTCAAATTCCATCATTTATTTGTCGGTGATGTCGGAAGCGAACCATTTCTCGGAGATCTGACGCAGGGAGCCATCCTTGCGCATTGCGGTCAGGGCCTCGTCGACCTTCTTCAGCAGCGCCTGTTTCTCCGGGGTCTTCAGGAAGGGCAGGGCGTTCTCGATAGTCTCGAACGGTGCGCCAGCCTGTTGCAGCGGCAGCTTGGACTCTTTGATCAGCTGGGCGGTGGAGACGCGGTCCATCACGAAGGCATCGATGCGACCCAGGGCGACATCCTGCTCGAAGGCGGAGTCATAGGTGCGGATGTCGATCTTCTTGTTCGGGTCGTTCTTGCGCAGCAGCTCTTCGAAGTTGGAACCCAGGTTCACGGCCACCTTCTTGCCTTCCAGATCCTTGATACCGTGAATGGTACTGTTGCCCTTGCGTACCACAATCTGGGCGCCGTCATAGACGTAAGGCTGGGAGAAGTCGTACTTCGCCTTGCGCTCGTCGGTGATGGTGATCTGGTTGGAGATGGTGTCGATGCGGCCGGTTTCCAGCATGCCGAACAGGCCGGAGAAGCTGGCGGTCACGAATTCGACCTTGTAGCCGGTGCGCTCGCCGATCTGGTTCCACATATCCACTTCAAAGCCCTGCAGCTTGTCCTGCTTGACGAAGGTGAACGGGAAATATTTGCCAGACATGCCGACCTTGATGGTCTCCTGGGCGATGGCCTGACCGGACAGGGTGGTGAGCAGGATGGCTGCGCCGGAAATCAGTTTGATGGATGTTTTCATGGTGTTTCTCTCTCTCAATGTCTTGTATTTGTAGTTGTAATAACTGGTTTGGCCCTGATGTTATTGGAATAAAATTTAAATAATAAATGACATTTGGTTATATGAAATAACAGGAGAGAAGCACGGGATCGACCAATCAGGACGGTGGATCAAGCTGTGGGTAACTTTGGGGATGAAATCCGATCCAAAGGCGCTGGATCCTTGAAAGTCAAGGATCTTATTTGCTGGATCCACCGGGCGATGGCTGGAGATCCGGCGGCTAAAAACGTAGAATAGCCGGTCTTTAGTTAATCAATCGACAGGAGTTTAGAGTGACTGCTTCGCTATGGCAGCAGTGCCTTAACCGGCTGCAAGATGAGTTGCCCTCGGCAGAATTCAGCATGTGGATCCGGCCGCTTCAAGCGGAGTTGAGTGACAATACTCTGACCCTGTATGCACCGAATCGCTTTGTTCTGGACTGGGTACGAGACAAGTATCTCATCCGGGTTAACGGCATCATCAACGAACTCTGCGGGGTCGACGGCCCCGCCCTGCGTTTTGATATAGGCAATCGTCCCCATCCTGTTGCTGTCGCCAGAGCGCCGGTACAGGGTGCCGCGCCTGTGAATAACTTGCAGAAGAGCTGGGAAAGCAAGGCTGAAGCCAAGCCCGAGCCGAACCACAAGAGCAACACCAACGTGAACTATACCTTCGAGAATTTCGTCGAGGGTAAGTCCAACCAGTTGGCGCGTGCGGCTGCCCGTCAGGTAGCGGACAATCCGGGTGGTGCTTACAACCCGCTGTTCCTCTATGGCGGCACCGGCCTGGGTAAAACCCACCTGCTGCACGCCGTTGGCAATGCCATCAAGGAGAGTAAAAAAGATGCCAAAGTCATCTATATGCACTCCGAGCGGTTTGTTCAGGACATGGTGAAAGCGCTGCAAAACAACGCCATTGAAGAGTTCAAGCGTTACTACCGCAGCGTCGATGCCCTGCTCATCGATGACATCCAGTTCTTCGCCAACAAGGAGCGCTCCCAGGAGGAGTTCTTCCATACCTTCAATGCCTTGCTGGAAGGTAACCAGCAGATCATCCTGACCTCGGATCGCTATCCGAAGGAGATCAACGGTGTCGAAGATCGCCTCAAGTCCCGCTTCGGCTGGGGCCTGACCGTGGCGATCGAACCGCCGGAGCTGGAGACCCGCGTCGCGATCCTGATGCGCAAAGCTGATGAGAACCAGATCCATCTGCCGGACGAAGTGGCCTTCTTCATTGCCAAACGTCTGCGATCCAACGTCCGTGAACTGGAAGGCGCCCTCAACCGGGTGATCGCCAACGCCAACTTCACCGGCCGTGCCATCAACATCGATTTCGTGCGCGAAGCGCTGCGCGACCTGTTGGCACTGCAGGAGAAGCTGGTCACCATCGACAATATCCAGAAGACGGTGGCGGAGTACTACAAGATCAAGCTGGCGGATCTGCTCTCCAAGCGTCGTTCCCGCTCCGTTGCCCGTCCGCGCCAGCTGGCGATGGCACTGGCCAAGGAGCTGACCAACCACAGTTTGCCGGAGATAGGTGATGCCTTTGGTGGCCGTGACCACACTACCGTTCTTCATGCCTGCCGCAAGATCGAGCAGCTGAAGGAGGAGAGTCACGACATCAAGGAGGACTATTCCAACCTGATCCGTACCCTTTCTTCCTGATAACGGAATCGAGTGGACAGATGCAGCGCGAATATTCCAACCTGATCCGAATCTTTTCCTCCTAATCATAACGGAGAGCACAGATGCAGCTCGAAATTAGCCGTGAGGCCCTGTTACGTCCTCTGCAACTGGTGTCCGGCGCCCTCGGCGGCCGACCGACCCTGCCGATCCTCGGCAACGTGCTGCTTGATGTCAGCAACGGTCTGTTGTCACTGACCGGTACCGATCTCGAAGTAGAGATGATCGGTCAGGTCTATCTGAACGGGGCCAGCGAAGATGGCCGCACCACAGTACCGGCGCGCAAGCTGCTGGATATCTGCCGTGGTCTGCCGGAAGGCGCCGAGATCCGTCTCAATACCGAAGGCGAGCGCCTGATCATCCGGTCCGGTCGCTCCCGCTTCAACCTCTCGACCCTGCCGGCGACCGAGTATCCGAACATCGAGGATTGGGAATCCGTGCTCGAGTTCGATATCAGCCAGCTGGAGCTGAAGAAGCTGATCGATGCGACCCAGTTCTCCATGGCCAGCCAGGATGTTCGTTACTACCTGAACGGTATGCTGTTCGAGAGCGAAGGTCACGGTCTGCGCACTGTGGCGACCGACGGTCACCGTCTGGCCACCTGCCGCCGCGAGGTAGTAGGGGAATCGCTGCCCGATCATCAAGTTATCCTGCCGCGCAAAGGGGTACTGGAGCTGGTGCGTCTGCTGGAAGCTGAAGACAAGCCGGTGCGGCTGCAGATCGGCCGCAGCAACCTGCGTGCTGCGCTGGACGGCTTCATCTTCACCTCCAAGCTGGTGGATGGCCGCTTCCCGGATTGGCGCCGCGTCATTCCGCGCAACAGCGACAAGGCCCTGATCGCCGGCCGTGAGGATCTGCGTCAGGCGTTTGCCCGCGCCGCCATCCTCTCCAACGAGAAATTCCGTGGGGTGCGTCTCAATCTGCAGGAAAACCTGCTGCGCATCACCGCCAACAACCCGGAACAGGAAGAAGCCGAAGAGCTGCTTGACGTACAATATGCCGCTGGCGAGATGGAGATCGGCTTTAACGTCTCTTATGTGCTCGACGTGCTGAATACGTTAAAATGTGACCAAATTCGGATTAGCCTGAGCGATTCCATCAGCAGTGCCATTATTGAGGATTTTGAACATCAGGATGCTCAGTACGTGGTGATGCCGATGCGGATCTAGTCGTGTCCCTGGTCAAACTCCAGCTCAGCGACTTTCGCAATATCCAGCAAGCCAGTCTCAAGCTGTCGCCCGGCCTCAACATTCTGGTCGGGTGTAATGGCAGCGGCAAGACCAGCGTGCTGGAAGCCATTCACTACCTTGGTCTGGGGCGCTCCTTTCGCACTCATTTGACCGGGCGGGTTATCCGCCAGGGGGAGAGGGCATTTACCCTGTTTGCCCAGTGCGAGCTGGAGGGGCGTCAGGTACCGATCGGTCTTGCCAAAGACAAGAGTGGCGAGACCCAGCTCAAGATTGCCGGGGCGCAGGCCCAGCGGCTGGCCGATTTGGCGGAGCTGTTGCCGGTGCAGTTGATCCATCCCGATGGCTTCAACCTGCTGACGGGCGGGCCTCAGGCTCGCCGCGCCTGGCTCGATTGGGGCGTTTTCCATCAGGAGCCGACCTTCTTTGCCCTCTGGGGACGAGTGCGGCGGCTGCTGAAACAGCGCAATGCGCTGCTGCGCCAGAGCACCCAGTACCGCCAGCTGGCGTTCTGGGATCAGGAGTTGGTGCGGCTGGGTGGTGAGCTGGCCGAGTTTCGCGCCAGTTATTGTCAGGCCATTACGCCCCTGATCAAGGAGATGACGGCGGATTTTCTGCCGGAATTCGATATCAGTCTCGGCTTTTACCGGGGCTGGGAGAAAGATACTCCCCTCGGCGATCTGCTGGAGGCGGGGTTTGAGCGGGATCGGGCGCTGGGCTATACCGGTGTCGGTCCACAGAAAGCCGATGTGCGCCTCAAGGCGAACGGGGTACCCGCTCAGGATATTTTGTCCCGGGGTCAGCTGAAGTTGCTGGTCTGCGCCATGCGACTGGCCCAAGGGCTCTATTTGAATCAACATAGCAGCCGTGGCTGTATTTTTTTAATTGACGATTTTGCCTCTGAACTGGATGTCGACAAGCGCCGCTTGCTGGCCGCAAGGCTGAAGCAGTGTGCGTCCCAGGTGTTTATCACCGCCATCGACACCGGTCAGCTCGCAGACATGATGGATGCGAATGACTGCAAGTTGTTCCACGTGGAACAGGGTAAAATCTCCGAAACGTTAGAGAAGGCAGAGAGTAAGCTATGAGTGAAAATACTTACGACTCCTCGAATATCAAGGTGCTGAAGGGCCTGGATGCGGTCCGCAAGCGCCCGGGGATGTATATCGGCGATACGGATGATGGCTCGGGTCTGCACCACATGGTGTTCGAGGTCGTCGATAACTCCATTGACGAGGCGCTCGCTGGCTACTGCTCCGATATTCTGGTCAAGATCCATTCCGACGGTTCTGTCTCTGTGCGTGACAATGGCCGGGGTATCCCGGTAGACATGCACGAGGAGGAGGGCCGCTCCGCCGCAGAGGTCATCATGACCGTGCTGCACGCTGGCGGTAAGTTTGATGACAACTCCTACAAGGTATCCGGCGGCCTGCATGGCGTGGGTGTCTCGGTAGTTAACGCCCTCTCTGACAAGCTGCTGCTGACCATTCGTCGTAACGGTCACGTCTACGAGCAGACCTATCATCTGGGTGAGCCACAGGCGCCGCTCAAGCAGATTGGCGACAGCACCGGCACCGGTACCGAAGTTCGCTTCTGGCCGAGCCCGGCCATTTTCAGCGATACCCTGTTCCATTACGAGATCCTGGCCAAGCGGCTGCGCGAGCTCTCCTTCCTCAACTCCGGTGTCTCCATCCGTCTGCAAGACGAGCGTGATGGCCGCGAGGCGCATTTCTGCTACGAGGGTGGCATCAAGGCGTTCGTTGAATACCTGAACCAGAACAAGACCCCGATCCACCCGAAGGTGTTCCATTTCACCACCGAGCAGGATGGTATCGGCGTTGAAGTGGCGATGCAGTGGAACGACGCCTATCAGGAAGGGGTCTACTGCTTCACCAACAACATCCCGCAGCGGGATGGTGGTACTCACCTCGTTGGTTTCCGTACCGCGCTGACCCGTACTCTGAACTCCTATATGGACAAAGAGGACTACAGCAAGAAGGCCAAGTCTGCCGCCAGTGGCGACGACGTGCGTGAAGGTCTGATTGCCGTTATCTCCGTCAAGGTGCCGGATCCCAAGTTCTCCTCCCAGACCAAAGACAAGCTGGTCTCTTCCGAAGTGAAGACTGCCGTTGAACAGGCGATGGGTGAGAAGCTGGCTGACTTCCTGCTGGAAAACCCGGGCGATGCCAAGATCGTGGTCAACAAGATCATCGATGCGGCCCGTGCCCGTGAAGCGGCCCGCAAAGCCCGCGAGCTGACCCGCCGCAAAGGCGCGCTGGATATCGCCGGTCTGCCCGGCAAGCTGGCTGACTGTCAGGAAAAAGACCCGGCTCTTTCCGAACTCTACATAGTGGAAGGGGACTCTGCTGGCGGTTCCGCCAAGCAGGGTCGCAACCGTAAAAACCAGGCCATCCTGCCGCTCAAGGGTAAAATCCTGAACGTAGAGAAGGCCCGTTTCGACAAGATGATCTCCTCGCAAGAGGTGGGCACCCTGATCACCGCACTGGGTTGCGGTATCGGTCGCGACGAGTACAACCCGGACAAGCTGCGTTATCACAACATCATCATCATGACCGATGCGGACGTTGATGGTGCGCACATCCGAACCCTACTGCTGACCTTCTTCTATCGTCAGATGCCGGAAATCATCGAACGTGGCTACGTCTACATCGCCCAGCCGCCGCTCTACAAGGTGAAGAAGGGCAAGCAGGAGCAGTACCTGAAAGACGAAGACGCGCTGCTGCAGTACCAGACCGCCATGGCGCTGGACGGTGCTACCCTGCACGTCAACGAGTCTGCCCCGGCCATCGGTGGCGAGGCGCTGGAGCGTCTGGTCAACCAGCACCGCTCGGTGACTCACCTGATTACCCGCATGTCTCGTCGTGCGCCGGAAGCCGTGCTGACCCAGCTGATCTATCAGCCGGAGTTGAACGAAGCTCTGCTGAACAGCGAGAGCGATCTGCTGGCCTGGTGTCAGGGTATGGAAGCCGTGCTCAACGAGAGCAACCACGGTATCCAGTATCAGATCCAGGTTCGTCGTGACGAAGAGCGCAGCCTGTACGTGCCGCACGCCGTGGTACGTCAGCACGGTGTCGACCGCGAATATCCGCTCAGCTACGACTTCCTGCAATCCGGTGAGTACCGTCAACTGGTCTCGCTGGGCAAGGAGATCGCCAACCTGATCGAGGAAGGTGGTTTCATCAAGCGTGGCGAGAAGGTGAAGCCGGTTGCCAACTTCGTGGAAGCCGTCGAGTGGTTGATGGGCGAAGGCAAACGCGGCATCTACATCCAGCGCTATAAAGGGCTGGGTGAGATGAACCCGGACCAGCTGTGGGAAACCACCATGGATCCGGAAGCCCGCCGCATGCTGCGCGTCACCATCGACGACGCCGTCGGTGCCGACCAGCTCTTCTCCACCCTGATGGGGGATGCAGTAGAGCCGCGTCGTGACTTTATCGAGACCAACGCCCTGCGCGTAGCCAACCTCGACGTCTAATCAGAATCGCTGATTGCAATAAAAAGCCGCTCACAAGAGCGGCTTTTTGTTTTTCTGTGGAGGACGTTGCTCGTTCCACGTGGAACATTGAACCCGATTAACCAAGCTCAGGTGCCAGGCAGTAGAGGCGCAGACGATGGCCATCCGGATCGAGGGCCATGCAGGTGTAGCCAAACTCCATCTTGGTCGGCGCCTGGATCAGGGTGAGCCCGCGCGCCAGCCACTCGGCAGACAGGCGATCGACGGCATCATCATCGGGGAGGGCGAAGGCCAGCTCCATCGCTCCGGCCGTTTGGGTCACGGCAGGTTCAACTGTGGCGCTGGACCAGAGTGCCAGTCTGGCGCCCGATTCGAACACGAACATGGCAAAGGTAGGTGAATCCTCCACCGGTTCACGCCCGAACAACTCGCGGTAGAAGAGCGCGCTGCGGGTCGGATTGGTAACGTAGAGGATGGTGAACTGGGGGACTAACATGGTGATGCTCCTTGCTGATGAGATGGCGCATCGGCGCCGACCCCGTCAGCATGGCGCTACCTGCTGTCAGTTTCTGTCAGCAATGAATTTCGGCTGCGGGATCTGCTGGGTGGCGCGCCACGCTTTCAGCAGGCTCTCTCTGCTTTTTGGATAGCGGCAATCTTGCGGCTGCATCCGGGTGATGCGATCGACCCGAAAGTGGCGAAAGCCCTGACGCAGTTCGCACCAGGCCACCAGTACCCGCACCTGTTCGAAGTAGCCGAGGGCAAAGGGCCAGACGGTGCGCTCAGAGGCCTCATCCTTGAGATCGCGATAGCCCAGGATCACCTTGCGTTGCTTGCGGATGGCGCAGCGCAGCGGGGCTTCATCGGTGAGGGGGTCGCTGCGGGAGGTGCCGATCAGCAGGGCATTGCTCTGGAGCTGCTGGCGATAGTCGGCGGGCAGCACGGCTTCTATCTTGGCCAGCGCACTGCTGGCCGATGCACTCAAGGCTTCGTCACCGTGGGCAACGACCCAACGCGACCCCAGCACCAGTGCATCCAGCTCCTCTTCACTGAACATCAATGGCGGCAGCATGAAGCCGGGACGCAGCACATAGCCGATCCCTGGTTCACCCTCGATATGGGCACCTTGCGCCTGCAGGGTGGCGATATCCCGATAGAGGGTGCGCAGGCTGATGCCAAGCTGGCTGGCCAGTTCTGTGCCAGTGATGGCGTAACGGTGGCCGCGCAGCAGCTGGAGCAGGGCCAGCAGGCGTTCGGAACGGGACATGGGATGACTCCTCGGGATTTCTGGTTAGCCTGCCATGGCGGAGTGAGCGGGTATAGAGGATGTCATCAGACATTGTTGCCACGAAAAGATCGTCGCCACTCGCTGGGGGAGATGGCAAAGCGCGCGCGGAAGTGATTGCGCAGGGAGGTGGCACTCTTGAAGCCGACCAGCTCGGCGATGCGATCGATGGAATGGCCGCTTACCTCCAGCAACTCCTGACTGCGCCTGAGCCGCTCCGCCAGCAGCCATTCACCCACCGAGAGGCCGGTAGCCTGATGAAAACGGCGGGTAAAGGTGCGTCGACTCATCAGGGTGTGGGCCGCCAGGGAATCCAGGGTGTGGGGTTCGGCCAGATGGGCACGCAGGTGATCGAGCAACTGGTTCATCCTGACATCGCGAGTGGAGGCGGGCACCGGCTGTTCGATAAACTGGGCTTGGCCCCCTTCTCGGTGAGGCGGGATCACCAGCCGCCGCGCCACCTTGTTGGCGATGGCCGAGCCGTGGTACTGGCGTACCAGATAGAGGCAGCAGTCCAGTCCGGCGGCGGTACCTGCCGAGGTGACCAGCCCATCGTCATCCACATAGAGGGCGTTGGTATCGAGCTGCACGCAAGGAAAGCGGCGGCAGAAATCCTGTTCGTACTCCCAGTGGGTCGATGCTTTGCGACCATTAAGTAGCCCGGCGTAGGCGAGCACATAGGTGCCAAGACAGAGCCCGACCAGCCGGGCACCTCTGGCTCTGGCGGCAATCAGGGCATCGAGCAGCGCTGCGGGTGGCTGTGCTGCCGGGTCGTGCCAGAAGGGGATGACGATGATCTCCGCCTCGGCCAGCATCTCCAGCCCATGGGGCGCCTGAATGGTGAAGCCTTGCGCCGAGTGTGAGTGGTGGTTGCCATCACCGCAGCAGATCTTGAGCTCGAACAGCGGCTGGCTCGGCAGGATATCGCCGAAGATGAGGCAGGGGACGGCGCAGTGAAAAGGGCTGAAGTGATCGAAGGTCACCACGGCAACGATCGGGGTGGGCATTATGTTGGCTCCTCTCTGCGCGCAGACCACTCATCATAAACGTCAGGATGTGAAAGCCGAAGGGCCATGTCTGGCATGGCCCTCCTGCGGGTCACAGTGATATCGCCTCGCCATCTTCCGGCACCCGTACCCGATCCATCATGCCCTGTACCGCCAGATAGTTGCGCAGCTCCTGGCGTGACAGCACGGCGTGGTTGACCGCCTCCATATGGCTGGCGATCAGCGTGGCTTGCGGTGCGGCCTGATATACGGCGGCGACATCTTCCTTGCCCATGATGATGGAACCGAGCCCGGGCACCTGTGCATCACCACAGTTGAGGATGATGACCTCGGGTTGATGCTGTTGCAGGGCTTGCTCGACCGAGGGATGCCAGATGGTATCACCGGCCAGATAGAGGCTCTGTTCATCGGGATGGGAGAAGATCACGCCGCACACTTCTCCCATGCGCTCGCCCAGTACCGCCATCAACTGGTCGCTGCCGTGCTGGCCACCAGTCTGCTGCAGGCGAATGCCGGCAAACTCGGGCTGGTCGCTCAGCAGGCGCACATCCTCAAAGCCACTGGCACGAATGGCATCGGCATCCTTCTGATGTTGCACCAAGAGCGGCAGATGCTTGGGGATCAGGGCTCTGGCTGCGTCATCCCAGTGGTCGGGATGGTCGTGGGTGACGATAACGGCGTCCACATCGACCAGCTCATCGATCGGTAGCGGCAGCTCGACCAGCGGATTGCGCAGATGGCTGTTGGCGGTGCCCTCAAAGCCGGGGAAGGCCCCCTTGGCAGAGAGCATGGGGTCGATCAGAAAGCGGGTGCCGGCATAGTCGAGCAGCAAGGTGGCGTTGCGAACCTGGGTAATCTTCATGGGATGGCTCCATGTTGGCTGGTGGATATGCAACCAATTATGGGGCGCTAAGCGAGTTGCCATCAGTGGCCCACGGGTCGATTATCGTCACTATCGGGCCAACAGGTTGATGTTCTACAGGTCGGTGCGGCCATTTAAAAAATTTGAAAAAATCCCCTTGAAAGGAAAAAGTGAGCCCCTATATAGGTAACAAGGCCGGAACGCTCGATAGAGGTTTCGACCGGGTGCCCGTCCATAAGGAGGGCAAACAATCCGTTATCGCTCATATGAGGGTAATACTATGCGTTCTATCGACTTTTCTCCGCTCTATCGTTCTGCCATCGGTTTCGATCGTCTGGCTAATCTCATCGAATCTGCGGCAAGCAATGGCAATGCCGGTTATCCCCCCTACAACATCGAGCAGTTGGGTGACAGCGACTACCGCATCAGCATGGCGGTGGCGGGCTTTACTCAGGAAGAGCTGGAGCTGAGCTTCCAGGAAAATCTGCTGACGGTGAAGGGCAACAAGCAGGCCGACACCGGGCGCAACTATCTCTATCAGGGGATCGCCGAACGTGGTTTCGAGCGCCGCTTCCAGCTGGCCGACTATGTGCGGGTGAAAGGGGCCGACCTGAAAAACGGCTTGCTGCACATCGAGCTGGTGCGTGAAGTGCCCGAGGCGATGAAGCCGCGCAAGATCGAGATCAACGGCTGATAGCTTGAATTCACTGAAATTTTAAAATTTCCCGGGTGCCGATGACGGGCCTGTGGAGAGTTGAACCTGTTGCTTATTAGAAGGATAGGATTATGCGTAACCTCGATTTTTCTCATCTCTATTCCAACGCCGTCGGCTTCGAGCGGATGGCCCGTGAGCTGGAAGGTCTGTTCGAGCAGAAGACCGCCGCTTACCCCCCGTACAACATTGAAAAGCGTGATCAGGATGGCTATCGCATCACGGTCGCCGTGGCTGGCTTCGAGCGCGAAGAGCTGGAGCTGGAGACCGAAAACGGCACCCTCAAGGTGAAGGGGCGCAAAGGGGCTGCGGCCGGTGAGCGTCAGTTCCTCCATCAGGGGATTGCCGAGCGTGACTTCGAGCTCGCCTTCAAGCTGAGCCAGCACGTGGAAGTGCAGGGCGCCAAGCTGGAGCATGGTCTGCTGACCATCGATCTGGCACGCGAACTGCCGGAGGCGCTCAAGCCCCGCGCCATCCCTATCGGCAAACCCGAGCAGCTGGCGCTGCCCGGCTAAGCAAACCGGATCGCGATAAATGACAAAGGCCTGCATCTGCAGGCCTTTCTGTTTTTGTATCGCCGGATTGGATTAACCAGCGTAGAGAGCGTTGATCTCGTCCGCCAGAATGGCGATACCGCGGCGCACCAGCTCCTCGCTCTGGGAGTAGTTGAGGCGGATGCACTCCTGGCTGTGGCGCCACTCTGGGTCGTCGATGCCGGGGAAGAAGTAGTGACCCGGCACGATCAGCAGGTTCTTCGCCTTCAGTCGCTCATAGAGTTCCTGACAGTGGATCGGCAAGCCTTCAAACCAGAGCCAGAGGAAGAGGGCGCCTTCCGGCTTGTGGATATGGAAGCGCGGGTCGGGGATCGCCTCGCGCAGCAGTTGCACCGCCAGCTCCGCCTTCTGCTGATAGAAGGGCTTCACCACCTGTTCGCTGAGGGTGATGATCTCGCCGCTCTCGATCATCGGGATGGTGATGGCAGGCCCCAGACTGCCCGGCGCCAGATTGATGATGCCGCTCAGGTTGGTGATGGCCTGAATGATCTTCTCGTCGGCGATGACGATGCCGCAGCGGGTGCCCGGCAAGCCGAGTTTGGAGAGGCTCATGCAGAGGATGGTGTTGGCGTTCCAGAACGGCTTGGCTTCGCTGAAGATGATGCCCGGGAAGGGAACGCCGTAGGCGTTGTCGATCAGCAGCGGGATTCCCTTGTCGCGGGCGATCTGGTCGAGGTGTTCGATCTCTTCGTCGGTCAGCACGTTGCCGGTCGGGTTGGTCGGGCGGGAGACGCAGATCACCCCGATATCGTCACCTACCTGCAGGCTCTCGAAATCCACGTGGTATTTGAACTGGCCATCGGGCAGCTTCTCGATGGTGGGTTTGTAGGCCACGAAGTAGTCGTCGGCCAGCGCCGAGTCGGCATAGCCGATGTATTCGGGGGCGAGCGGGAACAGCACCTTCTTCTTGCGGCCATCGGCAAATTCGCCGGCCAGCAGGTTGAACAGGTAGAAGAAGGCATTCTGGCTGCCGTTGGTCAGGGCGATATTGCGAGCCGAGATATCCCAGCCCAGCTCCTTGCTGAGCAGGGCTGCCAGCGCTTTGGTGAACCTGTCTTTGCCCTGTGGGCCGTCGTAGTTGGCCATCGCTTTGACCAGCTCGCCGTTGTCGAGCAGGCTCTTGGCCTCGGCCTGAAAGCGTTCCAGCATGGCGGGGATGGGGGCCGGATTGCCGCCACCCAGCATGATGGCGTCCGGATTGGTCAGCCCCTGATTGAGGTCATCCATGAGTTGGGTAATACCGGCGTGGCGAGTGAATTTCTCGCCGAACAAGGAAAATTCCATTCAGTGACAGATCCAGAATTGAGTTACGGGGATGTAGCACCATAGCTCAGTTTAAAAGCGGGTGTCGATCAAAAAGATGGGACGTTCCACGTGGAACATGGTGCAAAAATCAAGCGTGGTTAAAAGCACCAACTGTTGGTTTAAAAATGACCGTGCGGGATGCATTTTGCGACTCAATTTGGTATCGAGATATAGTTAATTTAAACAAAATCATAATGTTATGAATTGCGTGAGGATTGGCACAACTATTGGAATAGCTATCTGGTCATCTCAACCATACCGGAGCAAACCAGATGAAAAGCCTGATCGCTACCCTGATTGTGAGTGCCCTGAGCCTGAACGTGATGGCCAACGAAAACCCGCGGCCCGAGCTGGAGAGTGCCCAACTGGAGCAAGATGTGCAGAGCGAGTTGCAACAGGCATCTCATGCCGTGGTGCAGGATGCGTTGCACAATCTCAAGCCGCTGGCGCTGGATACCCTGGTGGTGGAGGCGAGTCAGGCTGTGGCGACTCACCCCGAGAGTTGAGGTAGCGCAGGGGGGTCTGTCCCGTATGTTGTTTGAAGAAGCTGATGAAGGCGCTGTCGCTGGAGAACTCCAGCGCAGCGGCAATCCGGCTGATGGGTTCGCTTTCGGCCAGCAGCTCCATGGCGCGCAACAGCCGCCACTGCTGACGCCACGCCTGATAGCTCATGCCGGTCTCCCGCATGAAGATGCGGCCAATGGTCTTGTCACTGGCACCCACCCGTTCGGCCAGCCGGTTGAGCCGATCGGGCAGGGCATCTCCCCGTTTCAACTGCTGTAGCCAGTCACCCAGTCTGGGATCGGTCGGTAGCGGCAACTGCCACGACTCCCGTGGCGCCTGCCCCAACTCCTCCATAAACAGTGCCACTGTCCGTTGCTGCTGCTCTTGCGGTTTGTCCCACGGCCAGAGCGCCATCCGCTCGATCAGTTCGTGCAGCAGCGGATTGACCGCCAGCACCTCCACCGTGCCGGGCAACTCGGGGTGCGGCTGGAAGTAGAGTGAGCGGTAGGCCACCACACCACGCATCAATACCCGGTGGGCAGTGCCCGCAGGTAGCCAGGCGGCACGGGTGGGCGGCAGCAGGCAAACCCGACCTTCCAGCTCCATGGTCATGCAGCCGGATTGGGCGAACAGCAGCTGATGGCGTTGATGTTGATGCAGGCCCGAGTCGTGCCAACCGAGGGCGGAGGCGATGCCGATCACGCTGCCCGTCAGCTGGTCGGGGTCAAAAGGGTGATCGGGAAGAATAAAGGCCATATGTCCTATTTTTGATGTTTATAGTCCTGCTTATTGTAATCAGACAATCTGAATCTCTCTAGAATGGCGACCTCTTGTGAAGGAGGTTTGTCATGAACAACAAGTTGCCACCGCTCTGGCTGGTGGTGGGGTTGATGATGTTTCCCCAAATTGTGGAGACCATCTACAGCCCGGTCCTGACCCACATCGCCACCCAGTTTCGGGTGAGCGAGGGGCAGGCATCCCAGACTCTGTCGGTCTATTTTCTGGCGTTTGCGGTGGGCGTGGTCTGCTGGGGACGGCTCTGCGATCTGATTGGGCGGCGTCCCGCCATGCTGGCCGGTCTGCTCACCTATGGTGTAGGCACCCTGCTGGCGCTGCTGGCCAATCAGTTTGAAACCCTGCTGCTGGCCCGGATTATCTCGGCCTTTGGCGCTGCGGTGGGCTCCGTGGTGACCCAGACCATGCTGCGTGACAGCTATCAGGGCAGCGATCTGGCGCGGGTCTTCTCGGTGATGGGAATTGCGCTCTCACTGAGCCCAGTGCTGGGGCTGCTCAGTGGTGGCCAGCTGGCGAGCGGGTTCGGCTATCTCGGAGTGTTCAGCGGTCTGCTGGTCCTGGCGGTAGGTTTGCTGCTGGTGACCTGCTGGCAGCTGCCGGAAACCCGTCCGGCCACCAGCCAGCGAGTCGCACTCTGGCCGCTGGCGTGCCGGATGATGAAGGATGGCGGACTCTGGCGCAGTGCCATGTTGGTCGCCCTGTTCAACACCATGCTGTTTGGCTACTACAGTCTGGCCCCGTTCCTGTTTGCCGGATTGGGATTGAGCACCGGCGAGTTTGGCTACTCGGGGATCTTGCTGGCACTGGCGACCCTGCTCGGCAGCCTGCTCAACAAGCATCTGCTGGGGAGAGGGTGGCTGCCGTCCTCTCTGGTCAGACTGGCTTGCGCTCTGGCGCTGGTCGCCGGGCTGCTGGTCTGCGCGACTCAGGCCAGCCTCTGGTTCCTGTTGCCCATGATGGGTGTAGTCATCGCTTTTGGGCTGGCGATTCCCAATGTGCTGAGTCAGGCGCTGCTGGCCTATCGCGAAGTTGCAGGCAGTGCTGGCGCCCTGTTCGGGCTTGGCTACTACCTGCTGCTCAGTCTGGGGTTGGCGGTGGCGGCCGGATTGCAGGATCTCGGCCTGTTGCTGAGTGGCTGCGGTCTGCTGGCGCTGATTTGCAGTGGGCGTCGTTCCACGTGAAACATCAGTTGCCGATAAAGCGGTAGCCGATACCTGATTCGGTCTCGATAAGCGTCGGTTGCTGGGGGTTATCCCCCAGCTTTTTGCGCAGGCTGGCGATGACGATGCGCAGGTAGTGGGTGTCCTCCTTGTGGCTCGGCCCCCAGATGTCATTGAGCAGCTGGGTCTGCATCACCAGCTTGCCGGGGTGGCACACCAGCGCCTGCAACAGGGCGAACTCCTTGCGGGAGAGGGGGATCTCCTCCTCCTTCATGGTCACCTTGTGGCTGCTGATATCGAGCGTCAGGCCACACTGGGGGAAGTGGCGCCGCTCGCCACTGCTGACACCAGCCCGCTGGCGCAAGAGCACGCGAATGCGGGCCATCATCTCGCCGATGCCAAACGGCTTGCTCATGTAGTCGTTGGCACCGGCATCCAGCAGTCGCACCTTCTCCTGCTCCGAATCACGGGCCGACAACACCAGCACAGGATTGGGGTGGTGTTCGCGAATGGCCTGCAACACCTGAATGCCATCGCCATCCGGCAGACCGAGATCGAGGATCACCAGATCGGGGTTGAGGTGGCGATACTGCTCCAGCCCTTCATTGACCCCCACCGCCTCACTCACCTGATGGCCCTCGGCAATCAGGCTGATCCGCAGAAAGCGACGGATCGCCGCTTCATCATCTATGACCAGAATGTGCGCCATCAGACCTCCGGTGAATTGAGCGCGAGCGGCAGGGAGATGCGCATGCAGGTTCCGTTGCCATTGGGGCCGGAGAAGGCCCAAATCTTGCCGCCGTGGGCCTCTATCATAGCGCGGGAAATGGCGAGGCCAAGCCCGGTGCCGCGGCTGCCGCAATCGCCAACTGGCTGGGTGTAGAAGAGATTGAAGATCTTCTCCCGATCCGACTCGGCGATACCGACCCCGATATCGATGATGTCGATGATGAGGTCGGGTTCGGCCACCATCACCTTGAACTCGATGGGGGTGCCAGCCGGCGAGTAACGGGAGGCGTTGTCGAGGATGTTGACCAGCACCTGCTCGATCAGGGCGCCATGGACATAGAGCTGGGGCACATGCTGATCGAAATGGACCAGCAGCTTGTGCTGGCGCCAGGAGGAGTCGAGCCGCTTGCGGGCGCTCTCCACCAGATCCGCCAGATCGACCCAGTCCCGTTTCAGCTGGAAGTCGGGGGAGCCGATGCGGGTCATATCCAGCAGATTCTGCACATAGCTGTGGAGGCGGCGCGCCTCCTCCTGCACCGAGTGGAGCAGTTCGTCACGGTCTTCGGCGGGGATCCGGTCACCATATTCCAGCAGGGTGCTGCCAGCCCCCATGATGGTCGCCAGCGGCGTTTTCAAATCGTGGGAGACCGAGGAGAGCAGGGCTGCGCGCATCCGGTCGGTCTCCGCCTGCAACTGGCTGTCGGCCAGCCGCTCGTTGAGGTCGATCCGCGCCAGCGCGGCGCGAATATCGGTGAGCAGAGCCTGCAGCTGGTGTTCGGCAGAGGAGGAGAGCGGATTGGCCAGCGTTATGCCGATCACCAGATCGTCGCTGAGGTGGTGATACTGGGCCTCGGCAGCATTGAGGGTGGCGGTGTGGGCTCCGGCGCTCTGCTTCTGGGCCAGACACCAGTCGATGGCCGCCTTGTCGGTCTGGCCGGGCCTGTGCTTCTCGTTGCCGAGCCTGTCGTTGAACTCCTTGTCGATCACCACGGTTGGCTGGCCGAGCGCCAGTGAAATGGCCTGGGCACCTTGTCTAAGCACCTCCTCCGGGCTGCTGGCGGTCGCCAGCCCCTGACTGAGGGAGAGCAGGGCATTGCCCAGCTGCTGGGTCTCGCGCAGACCGATCAGCTGTTGCCGCTGGCGGGAGGCGAGGCGCCCCGCCGTCATGCCGACGATAAGCAGCACAAACAGGGTGAGCAGGTCGCTGTGGTTGGCGACGCTCAGGGAGAAGTAGGGGGCGGTGAAGAGCAGATTGTGGGCGATAAAGCCCAGCACAGCCGCCAGCGTGGCGGGCACCAGACTGGTTGTGAGGGCAGTCGCCAGCACCCCCAGTACAAAGATGAGCGGCAACGCTGCGGGTGGCAGCCAGTAGGAGAGCCCCCAGGCAGCGGCCGAGGTGATCCCCATGATGGTCACCGCCAGCAGGCTGTGGTGAATATCCTTCGGGGTCGGGATGCGCATCCCCACTTCGGGATTTTGCTTCTCGGTATCGACCAGCGTGATTTCGAGCCCCTGCGCCTGCTTGAGCAGGTGTTGCACCAGCGAGCGACGCCACGGCGCCTTGTGAGGTTTGCCGAGCAGCAGCTGGGAGACCTGCTGTTGTTCGGCGGTCTCCAGCAGGGTGTTGGCGACCGCCGGACTGGAGAGGGTCAGCACCTTGGCACCGAGGTGAGAGGCGAGCGCCAGCGCTTGTTCCACATCGGCCGAGCGGCGGCCATTGCTGTCGACATGCACCACCAGCCAGGGGAGTTGGCGGCGCTGGGCAAAGCGGTGGCCGTAGCGCACCAGCGCCGAGCCGTGCAGGTCACCGAGGCAAACCATCAGCTTGCCCCGCAGCGGCAAGGTGCTCTTGCCTGCTGCCTGCCACTGCAGTTGCAGATCGCCCTCCACATGGCTGGCGGCAGTCTGCATCGCCAGCTCCCGCAATGCGGTGAGGTTGTTGAGGGAGAAGAAGGATTGCAGCGCCGCCTTGGCCTGATGGGGCACATAGACCTTGCCCTCCTTGAGGCGGCCGAGCAGCTCTTTGGGGGGCAGGTCGATCAGCACCAGACTGTCGGCTTCCAGCAGCACCTGATCGGGCAGGGTCTCTTTCACCCTGACCCCGGTCAGCTGCCACACCAGATCGTTGAGACTCTCCAGATGCTGCACGTTGAGGGTGGTGTAGACGTCGATCCCGGCGTTGAGCAGCTCCTCCACATCCTGCCAGCGCTTCTCGTGGCGGCTGCCGGGGGCGTTGCTGTGGGCCAGCTCGTCCACCACGGCGATGGCAGGTTTGCGGGCGAGCAGGCCGTCGAGATCCATCTCCTCCAGTCGCTGCTGGCGGTGCATGTGGATCTTGCGCGGCATGATGGCGAGCTTGTCGAGCAGAGCCAGCGTCTCCTGCCTGCCGTGGGTCTCCACCACGCCGATCAGGATGTCTACCCCCTCTTTGGCCTGCTCCCGCACCGCCTGCAGCATGGCGTAGGTCTTGCCCACGCCGGGAGCGGCGCCGAGAAACACCTTCAGCTTGCCCTTGTGCTCCTGTTCCAGGCTCGCCAGCAGGGCGTCGGCCCTTACCTCATCACGCATCCCCATGCTCCTGCATCAGACTCGTCAGCAGGGCATCAGCGCTTGCTACATCAGCCATTGTTATCCCTATCGAGCCAACCGCCCGTTTCGAAAATCGAGGTCATCACCAAACCGGAATGGGCGCCATCAGGCGCCCTTTTTATGATCCAGTTGCAGATTCAGCTGGAGAATGTTGACCACCTGCGGGCCAAGGATACCAGCTTGTGTGGCCGACTTGACCTGCTCCGTCAGTTGGGCGGGATCCAGTCCACGTTCTTTGGCGACGCGGTCGACCTGAGCCAGCACCGCATCCAGTGGCAGGTGGGGATCGAGGCCGGAGGCGGAGCGGGTCAGCATGGCGGGGGAACTGGTTCCCGGCTGTGCCTTGGCGGCCTGTTCGGCAAACTCGGCCCGCAGCGGTGAGCTCATCCCCAGATTGCTGGCGCTGCCGCCTATGGTGTTGAAGTCGCTGGCGGAGGGACGGGGATGGAAATAGTCAGCCCGCTCGAATTTCTGCCCCAGCAGGGCGCTACCGATGAGCTGTTGTTTGCTGTCGGTCAGCTGGCTGCCGTTGGCCTGCCAAGGGAACAGCAGTTGGGCCAGTCCGGTCACCGCCAGCGGATAACCCACTCCCAGCAGCAGGGTCAGGGTCAACAGGGTTCTGATTGCTATCATGATTCTCTTGCTCCAAAAGGATGGCTGGGGATGCGGGTCTGCCCCGCATCCCGGTTATGTCGTTACACCAGACCCAGGCCGGTAATGACCAGATCGATCAGCTTGATGCCGATAAACGGCACCAGCAGGCCGCCTACACCGTAGATCAGCAGGTTGCGGCGCAGCAGGCTGGCGGCCGAGCCTTTCAGGTCGACACCACGCAGTGCCAGCGGCACCAGCGCCACAATGATCAGGGCGTTGAAGATGATGGCCGACAGGATGGCGCTCTGCGGGCTGCCCAGCTGCATCAGGTTCAGTGCCCCCAGTTGCGGGTAGGCGGCGATGAACAGGGCTGGCAGGATGGCAAAGTACTTGGCCACGTCGTTGGCGATGGAGAAGGTGGTCAGGGCGCCACGGGTCACCAGCAGCTGTTTGCCGACCAGCACCACGTCCAGCAGCTTGGTGGGGTTGGAGTCGAGATCCACCAGGTTGCCCGCCTCCTTGGCGGCCTGGGTACCCTCGTTCATGGCCAGACCCACGTCAGCCTGCGCCAGTGCGGGCGCATCGTTGGCACCGTCGCCGCACATGGCGACCAGACGACCATCGGCCTGCTCCTGACGGATATAGGCGAGCTTCTTCTCCGGCGTTGCTTCGGCGATGAAGTCATCCACCCCGGCTTCGGCGGCGATGGCGGCGGCGGTTTTCGGGTTGTCTCCGGTGATCATCACGGTACGGATCCCCATATGGCGCAGGATCTGGAAGCGAGCCTTGATACCGGGCTTGATGATGTCCTTGAGGTAGACCACCCCCAGCAGTTTCTCCTGCGTGCAGACCAGCAGCGGAGTCCCACCCTGACGGGCGATGCTGTCGACTGACTTAAGCACCAGCTCAGGCACCGCCTTGCGGTCGAGGCTGAGGTAGTTCAACACGGCATCCACCGCACCCTTGCGATATTGATGACCGTTGCGATCCAGTCCGCTCAGGCGAGTCTCGGCGCTGAAAGGGATCACCTTGTCGCTCTCCAGCTGGCTCGGCTTGGCCATGCTCTTGCTGGCCAGAGTCAGGATGGATTTGCCCTCCGGGGTGTTGTCACCCAGCGAGGCCAGCATGGCGGCTTGTGCCAGCAGGGCGGGGTCGACACCCGGTGCCGGGATCAACTCGTCGGCCATCCGGTTGCCGAAGGTGATGGTGCCTGTCTTGTCCAGCAGCAGGGTACGCACGTCACCGGCCGCTTCCACGGCACGGCCAGACTTGGCGATGACGTTCAGCTTCACCAGTCGATCCATACCGGCAATGCCGATGGCGGAGAGCAGGCCGCCGATGGTGGTCGGGATCAGGGTGATAAAGAGAGCGATCAGGTAGAGACGCGGGACCTGGGTGCCGTTGTAGTCGAGGAACCAGGGCAGGGTGGCGACCACCAGCAGGAAGATCAGGGTCAAGCCTACCAGCAGGGCATCCAGCGCCATCTCGTTGGGGGTCTTCTGGCGCTTGGCCCCTTCCACCAGTGCAATCATCCGATCCAGCGTGCTCTCGCCCGGATTGTTGCTGACGCGCACCCAGATCTCGTCGGAGACGACCGTCGTGTTACCGGTCACGCCGCTGCGGTCGGTGCCCGACTCGCGGATGACGGGGGCGGATTCGCCGGTGATGGCGGCTTCGTTGACCGAGGCGATACCGGCGACCACTTCGCCGTCGGCCGGGATCATCTCGCCGCTGCGTACCAGCACCAGGTCCCCCTTCATCAGGCTGGTGGCGGGTACCCACTCGCCCTGACCATCTTTGGCATTCGCCACCCGACGGGCTTTGAGCTGGCTCATGCCCGCCTTCAGGCTGTCGGCGCGAGCCTTGCCGCGCCCCTCGGCCAGGGTTTCCGCGAAGTTGGCAAACCAGAGGGTGAGCCAGAGCCAGGCGGTCAGCTGCCAGGCCAGTGAGGGAGCAACGCCGGAGAAAGGCTGCCCCAGCAGGGACTCCACGGTCGCCATGACTGCGGCCAGCCAGAGGGTGAACAGGATGGGGCTGCCAAACAGCGCCTTGGGATTGAAGCGATAAAGGGCCTCAACCATTGCCTGGATGATCTGTGATTTCTGTTTTTTGCCCTTCACCAACATGGTGTCGGTGCTCATTGCAGTGGACTTGCTCATTGGAAAGCTCCCAGCATCAGATAGTTGGCCATTGGCATCCGGATGGTGATCGACAGGGTCAGGTTCATCAGAGTGCCCCTCCGATCAGGCTCAGATGTTCGGCCACCGGACCCAGTGCCAGCACCGGCAGGAAGGAGAGGCCACCTATCAGCAGGACGGTGATGATCAGCAGGGTAACGAACAGCGGGCCGCTGATGGGGAAGTCCCCTTCGCTCGTCTCCTGACGGGGCGCACGGGCCAGCTGACCGGCGATGGCCAGTACCGGAATGATGTAGCCGAAGCGACCGAGCAGCATGGCCAGACCGATGGCGATGCACTGCCAGTTGTCACCGGCGGCAAAACCGGCGAAGGCGGAGCCGTTGTTGCCGGCAGCCGAGGCGTAGGCATAGATGAGGCGTGACAGCCCGTGCGGGCCATCATGGCCGATGATGGTGCTGGCATCAGGCATCAGCAGGGTGACACCACCGATCACCAAAACCCCCACCGGCATCACCAGCATGCTGGCGACCACCCACTTCATCTCGGTGATGCCGAGGCGTTTGCCCAGATAGGTCGGGGTGCGTCCTACCATCAGGCCGCACAGGAACACGGTCAGCAGTACGAACAGCATCATGCCGTAGATACCGGAGCCGACCCCGCCGAAGATGACCTCACCCAGCAGCATGTTGATCATGCCCACCATGCCGCCGAGTGGAGTAAAGCTGTCGTGCATGGCGTTGACGGCACCGTTGGAGGCGGCAGTAGTCGCCACTTCCCAGATGCTGGAGAGCACAGGGCCGAAGCGGCTCTCCTTGCCTTCCCAGTTACCAGTCATGTTGCTGGCGTCAGTGGTGAGCTGGGCGAGGGCGTGATCCGGTTTCAGCTCCTGGGAGAGGGAGACGAAGAGCCCCAGCACCAGCATGAGGGTCATGGCACCGAGAATGGCGCGGCTGTGGGCCAGGTCCTTCACGTAGCGACCCAGAGTGCAGACCATGGAAGCGGCCAGCGTCAGCAGGGCGACCATCTCCAGCCAGTTGGAGAGGGCGGTCGGGTTCTCGAACGGATGGGCCGAGTTGACGCCGAAGAAGCCACCGCCGTTGGAGCCGAGCTGCTTGATGGCGATCTGCGAGGCGGCCGGGCCGAGCGGCAACAGTTGCTCCTGGCCTTCCAGCGCGTGGAACGGCAGGTAGGCCGACAGGCTCTGGGGTACCCCCTGCCAGACCAGCAGCAGCGCCAGGATCAATGCCATCGGCAGCAGCACGTAGAGGCAGAAGCGCACCAGATCCTGCCAGAAGTTGCCGAGGTGGGTGGTCTGCTGGCGGGCGATGCCGCGGAACAGGGCGATGGCAACGGCGGCGCCGGTGGCGGCGGAGACGAAGTTCTGGGTGGTCAGCCCCACCATCTGGCTGAAGTAGGAGAGGCTGGCCTCGCCGGAGTAGGCCTGCCAGTTGGTGTTGGTCATGAAGCTGACCGCGGTGTTGAAGGCGAGTTGCCAGTTCAGCCCGGGCAGCTGTTGCGGGTTGAGGGGCAGCAGCCCCTGTGCCAGCAGGATCAGGAACAGCAGGCCGAAGCCGGCGCCGTTGAAGGCCAGCAGGCTGAGGGCGTAGGACTTCCAGTCCTGCTCGCGCCCGTCCGTGCCGCAGCAGGCCAGGGTGGCGCGCTCGACGGGAGCCAGCCAGCGACTCTTGCCCTCAAATACCCGATACAGGTAGTTGCCAAGCAGAGGCGCCGGCAGCAGCACCAGCAGTACGAACGCGACGGGATAGATGATCTCTTGCCACATATCCGGTTCCTCACTCATGGGTGCGCGCAAGGGCGCGCAGCAGATAGCCCGCGAGGGCGAGGACCAGCAGCAGATATAGCCAATTCATATCGACTCCATTGGTGTAATTGACGACCAAATGGTAGGAATAACCGGCGTAAAGGCGCCATAAAGCCGGATTTGGCAGGCGTAAAATCGGCGTAAAAAAGCAGGTGTGGGTGCTATTTGAGGGAGGAGAAAGATCGAAAAACCCGGCCTGAGCCGGGTTTGGTTGCAAGTCGCTGAGGCTGACCTGATAGTGACAGGCCTGCTTCAAACATGCTTATCGCATGGTCACAAACTCTTCCGTGCTGGTGGGCTGGGGAGTGGGAACGCAGCGGTCGGTTTGACCTCTATGCCCTAGCTCCCTCAGCGCATGGTGACAAACTCTTCCGCACTGGTCGGATGGATGGCGACGCAGTTGTCGAAGTCCGCCTTGGTGGCGCCCATCTTCATGGCGACGCCGAAGCCCTGCAGGATCTCGTCCATCGCAAAACCGATGCCGTGCAGGCCGACCACCTTCTCTTCCGGCCCGACGCAGACCAGCTTCATCCGGGTGGGCTGGCGATGCTGGGTCAGCGCCGAGTACATGGCGGTGAACTGGCTGCGGTAGACCTTGACCTGATCTTCACCGTACTCGGCGACGGCTTCCGGCTCGGTCAGCCCTATGGTGCCGATGGGCGGGTGGCTGAACACCACTGTCGGCACCAGATCGTAGTTGAGGTGCTCGTTCGGCTTGTTGTTGAACAGCCTCTCCGAGAGACGACGGCCCGCCGCGACGGCCACCGGGGTGAGCTGGATCCGGCCGGTATTGTCACCCACCGCATAGAGGTTGGCGACGGCGGTATTCTGGAACTTGTCGGTCGGGATAAAGCCCTTCTCGTCAAGCGTGATGCCGGTGGCGGCCAGGTTGAGGTTATCGGTGGCGGGGACGCGGCCGATGGCCCAGATCAGGCAGTCGACGGTGAGGTGGCGACCATCTTCCAGCTGCAGGGTCAGGCTCTCATCGGCGTTCTTGACCACGGCTTTCGGAATGGCGTGGGTGTGCAGCTTGGGCCCTTCCTGCGCCATGATCTCCACCAGGGTCTCGTGGATCATGGGATCGAAGTTGCGCAGCGGCGCGTGCTTGCGCACCACCAGGTGGGTCTCGGAGCCGAGCGCCTGCATCACGCCGGCGATCTCCACCGCGATATAGCCGGCACCCACCACGGCAACCCGTTTGGGCTGTTCTTGCAACTCGAAGAAGCCATCGGAGTCTATGCCCAGTTCGGCACCCGGAATGGCCGGCACTTCTGGGCGGCCGCCGGTGGCGATCAGTATGTGATCGGCGCTGTACTGCTCGCCGTTCACCTCGATGGTGTTGCTGCTGACGAAGCGGGCGAAGCCCTTGATGACAGTGATCTGGTTCTTGCCCAGCACGTTCTGGTAGGACTGATGAATGCGGCCGATGTAGGCCTGGCGGGACTCGACCAGCTTGGCCCAGTTGAAGTGGTTGAGGGTGGTGTCAAAGCCGTAGTCGGCGCCATATTTCAGGGCATCGGCGATCTGGCCTGCATACCACATGGCCTTCTTCGGTACGCAGCCTACGTTGACGCAGGTTCCACCCAACTCTTTGGCTTCAATCAGGGCAACTTTCTTACCGTACATGGCAGCCCGGTTGGCAGAAGCAATACCGCCGCTGCCGCCGCCGATGGCGATATAGTCAAAATGCTGTGCCATTGCGAGGTTCTCCGCTCATTAAGAATGCAATCACAGCATGATGGGGATAAAGCGGCTGGCTCACAAGAGCCAGCGCTCAGTTATGTTGAATCGGCAGGCGAATATGGAACTGGGCGCCCTGGCCAGGTTCGCTGGCACAGCTGATACGGCCTTTCAGCAGTTGCACCACCAGGTTGTAGATGATGTGTGTACCCAGACCGCTGCCACCCTGACCCCGCTTGGAGGTGACGAAGGGATCGAAGATGCGCGGCAAGATTTCGGGCGGGATGCCGCGGCCGTTGTCTGAATAGTCGATCAACAGCTCTTCTCCCTGCTGTTCCACCTTGATGGTGATCTTCTTCGGTTTGTCCCAGTTGTCGAACCCGTGGTTGATGGAGTTGAGGATCAGGTTCGAGTAGATCTGGGTAAAACTGCCCGGGAAGGAGAAGATAGACAGCTTGGGATCGCACTGGATATCCACTTCGCACTGGCTCTTTTTCAGTTTGTGGCCGAGAGATACCACCACCTGATGAAGGTTGTCGGCGAGGCTGAAGTTGTAGCGAGCCTCCGATGACTGGTCGACCGCCACCTGCTTGAAGCTGGCAATCAGCTCCGAGGCGCGCCGCAGGTTGCTCTGCAGCAGCTGCATCGACTCGTCGAGGTTGACGGTGAACTCGTTGAGATAGGAGCGCGACAGCTGTTTTGACTCTATATGAGATTTGAAATCGGCAACCCGTTCCTGCAGGTAGGAGGAGGCGGTCACACTGATGCCTATGGGGGTATTGATCTCGTGTGCCACCCCGGCTACCAGCGAGCCGAGGGAGGCCATCTTCTCCGACTCCACCAGAGTTTGCTGGGCCTGTTTCAGGTCGTCGTACGCTTTGCCGAGCTGGTTGTTGGCTTCACTCAGGCTGCGGGTGCGTTCCACCACCTTGCCTTCCAGCTGTTCGTTGAGCTGGATTATCTCCCGCTCGACCTTTTTCAGCTGAGTGATGTCGTAGCCAAACCCGATCTGGTACTTGAGGTTGGGACCATCGTAGAAGGGGACGAAGGTCCATTGCAGTACCAGCTCATGAGCCTGCTGGTCATGCATGATGACCTCTTTGTCTGATAGTGAACCTTCCGCCGCCAGAATATCGTTCAGCTCTTCCCGTTGCGCCGGGCTGACAAAGAGATCCAGCCAGTTGTGTTGCAGCAGCTCCTGCTGGTGGTAGCCGGTCAGCAAGATGGCTGCCGGGTTGATGCTGGCGATGGTCAAATCCGGTTCCATGCAGCAGATGACCATGTTGGCGGAGTTGATCAGGGTGGCGGAGAAGTCCCGCTCCTTTTGCAGTTGTTCGACCGCCTGATGGCGTGCAACCAGCTCGTCACGCAGTCGGGTGCGCATCTGGTTGAGGGTGGAGACCAGGGTATCCAGCTCATCGGGTTTCTTGCGCGGCTGCGGGCGGCCTTCCAGCTCCAGCGCCATGTCGAGCCGATCGAGGTTGAACTTCTGGGCGTAGTTGGCGATGCGGTTGATGTGCCTGACCACCAGATAGTAAATGATGATCAGGATGCAAAATGAGACCACCAGGGTCTTGATGGTCTGGCTGACCATGATCAGCACCGATTTTTCGATGAGGCGCTGGTAGATCTGCTCGAGAGAGGCGGCAACGAACAGCTTGCCGACGATTTCACCCTGATAGGTGAGGTTGAATTCGCGGGAGATATCATAGCTTTCCCGCTCGACCCCCTGGGTCAGCAGCGGGACTTCGGAGTTGCCGAGCATCTCCTTGACCATCACGAACTGCATGTTGGGCAGGTTCATGATCCCTTCAATTTGCACTTTGACCTGCTCTTCATCCAGGTTCCACAAGCTGGCGGCGATGGGTTGCAGGAACGAGGCCTCGATCTGGCCGATGCTGTCTTCGATGACGGCAACATCCTTGCGGTAATCCCAGGCGAGTTGCAGCGCCGTAATGATCATCGCCAATACGGTACTGCAGACCAGAATGTAGGAGAGCAGGCGATATGAGAGTCCGTTGCGGCCTACGGCCCTGGCGGTCTTGGTGAAGAGTCCTGACATGGCGTCCTTGCGGTCTGGATGTGGTGTTTTTTAGTTTAACTGCTTCATGCACTTATGTCGTCTTTCCTGCGAAGCATAAAAAAGGCCCCGATACGGGGCCTTTGCATGTCATTGAAGATTAATGTCCGCCGCTTGCTTTGGGCGGAATGGTTTCATCGAATACCGGCAAGGGTTTGTGCTCGGAAGCCAAATAGGTGTAGATCACTGGCAGCACGAACAGGGTGAACAGGGTACCGATGGCAAGACCGGCCACGATGACGATACCAATGCTGAAACGCTGTGCCGCACCGGCACCAGCGGCGTAGAGCAGCGGGATCAGACCGGCAATCATGGCGGCGGTGGTCATCAGGATCGGACGCAGACGCACCTTGGCGGCTTGCATCACGGCTTCCATCCGGTTCATGCCGCGCAGCAGCTGCTCTTCCTTCGCTACTTCACAGATCAGGATACCGTGCTTGGTAATCAGACCCACCAGGGTGATGAGGCCCACCTGGGAATAGATGTTCATGGTCGCCATACCCCATGCCAGGGCAATCAAGGCCCCGCTGATGGCAAGCGGTACAGAGACCATGATGACCAGCGGGTCACGCACCGACTCGAACTGGATTGCCAGCACCAGGAAGATGATAGCCAGTGCCAGCGCGAAGGTGGCATAGAGCGCATTGCCTTCGGTGACGAACTGACGGGCTTCACCCATGAAGTCGTAACGATAGCCTTGCGGCAGCTTCTCGTCGGCGGTGGTCTGGAACCAGTTGATCGCATCACCCATGGCCACGCCCGGAGCCGGAACGGCGCCGATGGTGGCGGAGTTCAGCTGGTTGAAGTGGGGCAGGGCGCGGGGCTCGCCAACCACTTCAATGCTGATCAGGCTGCCGAGCGGGATCGACTTGCCGTCTGCGGCCCGCACGTAATAGCCCTTGATGGACTCCGGATTGAGACGGTATTTGCGCTCGACCTGCGGGATCACCTCGTAGGAGCGGCCATCCAGGTCGATACGGTTGACGTAACCGTCCGCCATCATGGTGCCCATGGTGATACCTATATCCTGCATGGTGATGCCGTAGGCACCCGCCTTGTCCTTGTCGATGCGGATCTTCATGGTGGCGGAGTCGTAGTTCAGATCGAGATCCGAATAGACGAACTGACCGTTACTCTGCGCCGCTGCCAGAATTTCACCGGCTACCAGGAACAGGCTTTCGAAGCTGTTCGGGGTGGTGATGACGAACTGGATAGGCAGACCACTCGATGCACCCGGCAGTTCCGGGAACTGGAAGGTGGTGATGGCCATACCCGGGATGTCTTTCACCAGATTGGCGACCCGATCCAGCACCTCTTTCTGGCTCGCTTCACGCTGGCTCCAGGGCACCATGGAGGCGATACCGAACGCCTGGTTGGCGTTGAACACCCCGGAGAAGACCTGGGAGAAGGCGATCTCGGGCTGGTCGTCCAGGATCTTGTTCACATCCGCCATGGTGTTTTCGATGTAGTCCAGGTTGGCGTTGGACGGTGCGGTACCCAGCACGGCCATTACCCCCTTGTCCTCTGACGGTGCCAGTTCGCTCGGGATGAACTTGAACAGCAGCGGCAGGCTGGCGAAGACGATGACGGCGAACACCACGATGACGGGGCGCTTTTTCATCACGGCGTGCAGCATGCTGTCGTAGCGATCGGTCATCCGCTCCAGCAGGTGGTGGACTGTGCTCTCGAACTTGCCCGGTTGCTCGTTGGCCTTGAGCATCTTGGAACACATCATCGGTGACAGAGTCAGGGCGATGATGCCCGAGACGAACACGGCACCGGCCAGCGTCAGGGCAAACTCTTTGAACAGAGAGCCGGTGATGCCCCCCATCAGGGCGATAGGCGCGTATACCGCCGCCAGGGTGACCGTCATGGCGATAACCGGTACCGCAATTTCACGGGTACCGATAATGGCAGCCCGGAACGGTTCTTCCCCCTCCTTGATATGACGGTCGACGTTCTCCAGCACCACGATGGCGTCATCCACCACCAGACCGATCGCCAGCACCATCGCCAGCAGGGTCATCAGGTTTATCGAGAAGCCGAACATATCCATCATCATCACTACGCCGATAAGACTGAGCGGAATGGTGATGATCGGGATGATGACCGCGCGGAACGAACCGAGGAACAGGGTGATGACCACCAGAACGATGGCGGCTGCCTCCAGGATGGTCTTGATAACCTCGTGGATGGACTCGTTGATCGCCACGGTGGAGTCATACATCACGTTGAGACGCATGGTGCTCGGCATGTTGCGCTCAAGGCTAGGCAGCAACGCCAGCACATCGTGGGCGATGTTGATGGGGTTGGCTGTCGGCGCGGCGTTGACCGCCATGACCACGGCTTCGCGTCCGTTGGCGCTGGCGCGATAGATGTCGTGGCTCTTCTCGAGGGTCACCTTGGCAATGTCGGAAAGGCGGATCACCTTGCCGTCACGGGTAGCAACCACCAGACGCTTCAGCTCGTCGACGTCCTTGACCTGGGTCTCGGCGTTGCCGTTGAACAGGGTAAAGTAACCGGTCGCCTGACCTGTCGCGGACTGATAGTTGTTGCTGTTGAGCACCGTCATCACGTCACTGGCAGTCAGGTTGAAGGCCGCCATCTTGGCCGGATCCAGCCATACCCGCAGGGCAAACTCGACACCACCGTAGAGATCAACCTTGGAGACCCCGCCCACGGTAAAGAGCTGCGGCTTGATAACCCGCTCCAGATAGTCGGTGATCTGGCTGGAATTGAGCTCCGGGCTGGTAAAGCCGAGGTAGAGCACCGCCGTGGTTGAACCGGTGGAGGAGGTGACCGACGGGTCTTCCGCCTCTTTCGGCAACTGGGATCGCACCGAGTTCACCTTCGCCAGGATGTCGGACAGCGCGGCGTTGGGGTCGGTGTTGAGCTTCATGTACGCAGTGATGGTGGAGCTGCCCAGCTGGCTGGAGGAGGTCATGAAGTCGATGTTGTCGGCTTGCGCGACCGCCTGTTCCAGCGGCTGGGTGATGAACCCCTGGATCAGATCAGAACTGGCGCCATAGTAGCCAGTGCTGACGGTGATCACCGTGTTGGTCACCTCGGGGTATTCCCGTACCTGCATCTTGAAGATGGCCTGAAAGCCCAGCAAGGCGATCAGGAAGCTGAGCGAGATCGCCAGCACAGGCCGTTTTATAAATATGTCAGTAAATCGCATCGCAGATCTCCGCGCTTACAGCATCGGGGTTTGTGCCGGAACGGCCAGGGCGTCGTTCTCGACCACATGCACCTTGGTGTCGTTGCTCAGGCGAACCTGACCCGACAGTACGATCTGGTCACCGGCCTGGATGCCGGAGAGCACATGCACATCGTTGCCACGGCGCTCACCGGCCTTGACCACAACCTGCTTGGCTCGCAGCACTTTCACCTTGTTACCCTCTTTGTCGGTCTCTTCGCCCTCTTTGAGCACGTAGACGTTCTGACCGTAAAGGGTGAAGGAGATAGCGCTCTGCGGGATCACGATCTGATCTTTCACCGTCGGCAGAATGATGCTGGCGCGGGCGAACATACCGGAACGCAGCTGACCGTCGTTGTTCGGAATGTCTGCCTGTACCTGGATCAGGCCGCTCTGGAAGTTGACCGCAGGTTCGATGGCGGTGATATGACCGTCAAACTGGGTTTGCGGATAGGCATCCACATTGATCTTGATGGTCTGGCCCAGCTTGATTTTGGAGATATCGGTCTGGGGCACGGTGAAGCGCAGGCGCATCACGCTGGTATCTTCCAGGCGCACGATATCTGTGCCCGGCTGCAGATACTGACCGAGGAACACATTGCGCAGGCCGACCACGCCGCTAAAGGGCGCACGGACTTCACGACGGGCAATGGTCGCCTTCAGACTCTCGATATCTGCTTCCAGCGAGCGATAGGCCGCTTCGGCTTCATCCAGCTGCTCTTTGGAGATGGAGCTGGTCTTGTAGAGGTTCTGGAAACGATCGAACTTGGCTTTTGCCGCTGGCAGCTTGGCCTGGGAGGCGCGCAGATTGGCCCGCTCCACGGTGGAGTCCAGGCTCAGCAGCAGCTGGTCAGCCTTGACCGGTTTGCCTGATTCGAAGGTGATGGCGTCAATGGTACCTGCCAGTTCGGTGGAGAGGGTCACCCCCTGATTCGGCTCGATGAAGCCGATCGCTTCGATGGTCGGTACCCAATCCTGCGCCTTGGTCACCATAGCGGTGACGGGGAATTCGGGTTCCGGCCGGTTGGCCATGTATTGGGCAATCATCTTCTGTTTGAACAAATTGAAGCCGATGACGCTGCCAAACAAGGCGATCGCTATCAGCAACATAATGGCCATCCACTTTTTCATGAACAGGCTCCTGAGGTGGAAAGAATGGGGGATAAAATGGCATTCCAGCTGGCCCGGATCGCGGTTTCCAACTGCGATTCGGTCAGCGTGATGTTGTGAACCCTGCACTGCAGGGCCAGATGCATGACACTGTCCAGACTCAACACCTGGAGTGCCCGTATCGGTAAATCAATAAACAATCCTTGTTCAACGCCCTGTTCAAAAAATCGGTCCAGAGGCTCCCAGGCAGCCAGAATGACAGGATTGGTCTCCAATTCTGCCCCTAGCGGAGAGCTCTCGTACTGCAATTTGCACCGGATAGCGTTGGGTTCGTTAACAAAAATGGCATGAATATTGAGCCATAATTGGCGAAATTGTTGAAATGAAACTTTATCGATTGCTACATCGGCCATGACCATGGGCACACACTGCAAGATAGTGTGCTGGTGCAGTTGCCGGATCAGATCATCCTTGTCGCCGAAGTAACGATAGATGGTGCCGGTGGCAACATTGGCCTTCTTGGCGACTTCCGCAATCGACAGACCATGAAAACCCCGTTCACCCAGCACCTCATGGGCCGCGTTGAAGATGCTCTCTTTTTTATCCAGAATCATCAGTGTGACTTTCGATTGAATGAACGTTCATTCATTCTAGATGGGCATCAAATCAAGTCAAGGCAGCAAGGTGATTTGCGACTGCGATCTGCCCCTTTTCGGCTGTCAGCAGGGGAATAGAGGAAGAAAAGTGCGCAATGTGCTTGAAAAAACAACGAACAGTGTTTCGGTGACAGAAAAGTGTAGACAAACCAGCAACCATCATTAATAATGCGCCCCGTTCGACAGCGTAGCGCCCGTAGCTCAGCTGGATAGAGCGCTGCCCTCCGGAGGCAGAGGTCACAGGTTCGAATCCTGTCGGGCGCACCATCAAAAGTGCGTCGGTTAAACGGGCGTTGTTGTGGAACGAAAACAGCTGTGGTGGCTGTAGCTCAGTTGGTAGAGTCCCGGATTGTGATTCCGGTTGTCGTGGGTTCGAGCCCCATCAGCCACCCCATTTTACAGCTTGTCAGGTACGCGAAGGTGGCGGAATTGGTAGACGCGCTAGCTTCAGGTGTTAGTGCCCCCCGGGTGTGAGGGTTCGAGTCCCTCTCTTCGCACCATACTTGCTGTATGACGAGGATGACCATCAGGTCGTCTTTGTTTTTTTGAAGTAAACTATTTTGAAAGAAATAGCCTCGGTGATTAGCGCAGTCCGGTAGCGCATCTGGTTTGGGACCAGAGGGTCAAAGGTTCGAATCCTTTATCACCGACCACATTTAGAAAAACCTCGCTTCGGCGGGGTTTTTTGCTTTCTGGCCTCCGCTGGGCCAGTACTCTCTCCCTGTTACGTCTGTTTACACTCTATTTGGGCAGCGCGCCCTGCCTTTCGGTTATGCTTCAGCCTCGAGTCACTGACAACCGGATGTCATCGGCCCATTTCAGGCATTTTTCCATGAATAACAAAATTTCCTTTGCTTGCTCTCCCGCCCTGCTGGCTGCCTTGCTGCTGGGTGGCTGTACCATCAAGCCGCCATCCACCGATGTGATGATGGGCTCCATTGCATCACAACCGCAGGAGGAGCGCTCTCTCTCCCCCTTGCTGACCAGCGGTGATTTTTGCGTTGCGGTGTCCCAACAGAAGGTGTTGGCACAACCTTGCAGCGGAAAAGACGATCAACTGTTCGAGTGGGATCTGGGTGAGTTGCGCCTGCAGGATCTCTGTTTGCAAGCCAAAAACGACAGCGAAGTGATGCTGGCACCCTGTGACGGTCAGGCGCAGTGGGAGTGGCAGAAAGACAGGCTGTTCAACAGCAAGGTCTCCCGCTGCCTCGATGTGGCTGGGAGACGCCATACCCCCGGCACGCCGCTGCGGCTGGCTGAATGCTACGGCGGAGCGAACCAGAGCTTCAGCTGGCAGCGGCCCAATCCCTGGCTGGAGACCCTGAAAAAACAAAGCCTCACATGGTGAGGCTTTGCTGAATCGGATGTCGGGATGAAGAGGATCAGGCGGCGCTGACGCTCTCCAGCTCGAACAGTTTCTCCAGATAGACGGCGACGCCATCTTCGTCAGAGGTGAGGGTCTGCTCATACTCCGGCAGCGCCATTTTCAGGCGATCATGGGCGTTGCCCATCACGATGCCGCGTCCCACCATGGTCAGCATCTCGAAGTCGTTCATGCCATCGCCGAAGGCGATCGCCTCCGACATGTCGAACCCGTTCTGCTCCAGCACGGCTCGCACAGCATTGCCCTTGTGTACCCCGGCGTGCATCACTTCGAGGCAGTCCGGCAGGGAGAAGGTGACGTTGAGCTGATCGCCATAGCGCTGGTTGAGGTGCGCCTCGATCTTCAGCAGCTTCTCGTGGTCGCCGATGTAGAACACCTTGTTGATCTGCTCTTTCGGTTCCTGTTTCAGGTCATCGACCAGGCGGTAGGTGAACCCTGACTCGTCGTGGAACTGCAGCAGCCAGGGCAGCTCTTCTTCCACCACCCAGTCATCACCCTGATAGACATTGAGGTGGATAGAGGGGTCGCGCTCCAGCGCAATCAGTTCGGCGGCAATCTCGGTCGGCAGCGGCTGGTTGAAAATCAGCTGGTCCTGTTTGTCATGGACCACGGCGCCATTGGAAGTAATGAGGTAGATGTCCATCCCCAGCGCATCGCGGAAGCTGCGTACGTCAACGTGATGACGGCCGGTGGCGACCACGAATTTCACACCTTGTTCTACCAGGCGGTGCAGGGTATCCCGGGTACGGGGAGAGATCTGGTGCTGCTTGTTGAGCAGAGTGCCATCGAGATCGGATACAACTACCTTGAACATCATTACCTCGGCATCGATTGAAAACAGGGGCAGTTTACCTTAGCCCGCACTGTCACCCCATTTATTTAGGGTTACAAAAAATAGCCAGCTCAGAAGCGGGCGAAAAAGTCGACCATCGCGGTCAGGGCGGGCTGGCGCTTGTCGTCGGATTCGATAAACAGCTCGTGCCAGGCCCCCTCGATGCGCAGTGGCTTGCCCCCTTCGCACTTGGCAATGGTGCAGAAGCGATCCTGCGCGGCATTGTCTACCACGCTGTCGTTGCCAGCTTGCAGCACCAGCAGCGGGGTTTTGATGGCGCCCGCATCGGCGATGGCGGCATCGGCACCGGTGATCCCCTGATAAATCCAGTGCGCGGTCGCGCCACCCAGCTTGATCTGCGGGTGCTGTTCGTAGATTTGGCGGAACGCCTGATAGCGGGACTGACTGTGAGTCAGCTCGTTGTCGGCAAAGCCGTGATCCTGATAGGCGCCCTGACCGGGGCCGTAGGGAGGCTCGCCAAGCCAGCCGCCGACCGTGCCTATGGTGCTCGCCAATCCCTTGGCCAGCCACTTGGGCAGACCGCCGAGATTGATGCCCAGCATAGGGGAGGAGAGTACGGCCGCCTTGATATCATCGGGCCAGCGCTCCAGATAGCGGGCCGAGATGGCACCGCCCATGGAGTGGGCCAGCAGGAACAGCTTGGCAGGCTGGTCCGCCATGATTATCTGGTCGTGAAACTGCTTCAGATCGAGCACATAATCGTCGAACTGGTCGACATATCCCTTCTGCGGGTCATCCAGCATCCGGTCGGACATCCCCTGACCGCGATGGTCGATGAGATAGAGGCTGTAGCCCTGACGCCAGAGATCCCACGCCAGCTCCTGATACTTGAGGTAGCTCTCGACCCGGCCATTGACGATGAGGATGGCGCGATCAACCTTCTCCTGCCGCAGCGCGGCATAGCGGATGGTCACCCCGTCCTTGCCCTTGAACTCCCCTTCAACCGCATGCTGGCGCCAGAAGTCGGGCAGGGTTTGCTGGTAGAGGCTGGGTACATCGGCTTCGCTGGTGAGTTGATAGGTATTGGTCACGGCAAGGGCTCCGGCAGAAAACAGGGTCAGGGCCAACAAGGAAAGAGAGAGGGGTTTCATCGGGCACACTCCTGTTGCCAATGGTGATAAAGGGCGGCGATATCCCCCGAGCAGAGTAGCGCCATGCAGGCTTGCAAGCGAGGCAGGGGCCAGTCCCACCACTGCATCTCTTGCAGCATGGCGATCTGCTCATCGCTGAAGCGGCGGCGGATCGGCTGGGCCGGGTTGCCGCCGACTATGGTGTAAGGGGCCACATCCTTGGTCACCACGGCGCGGGTGGCGATGATGGCGCCATCACCTATGGTGATGCCGGGCATGATCATCGCTTCCGAGCCGATCCAGACATCGTTGCCAATCCGGGTGTCTCCCTTGCGCAGAAAGCCGCTGCGGGCCCCTCCGCCAAAGGTGTCGGGGTTGAACGGGAAGGTGGAGACCCAATCCAGCCGGTGGCCCTGATTGCCCGCCAACATGAAGGTAGCGCCCGAGCCGATGGAGCAGAACTTGCCGATGATCAGCCGATCCACCTCGCCCCAGAGGCCGCTCTCCCAGGTGTCGCGGGTCGAGCCATCGCCGAGCAGGTAGCGGACGCAGTGATCCTCGAATGGCTTGCCGTGGTAGTAGCCGGAGTAGTAGCTGTAGTCGCCGGCCTCTATGTTCGGGTTGGTCAGGTGATCCTTGATGATTTGCGATTCCAGCCAGCTGCCAAAAGGGTTCTCCATCACTCCTCCTGCGGATCGTCCTGTTCGCTCTGCTGCGCCCACCCTTTGCGGGTCAGCTGCATCCGTTGCCACCACTCTTCGTCCGCCAGAATTTCACCGGTAGGGCCGAGCTGGGGGTAGGGCATCTCTTTCTCTTTGCAGAGCTGGGCATAGATAGGATAACCCCCCTCGAACAGGATGCTGTTCTGCTCCTCCAGCGTGAGCGGGCAGCCGCGTTGATAGCAGCCGGCCAGCTCGCGCTGGCGTTGTGCCTCGTAGAGGATGGCGGCGGCAGCCACCGAAACGTTGAGGGACTGCACCATGCCCACCATGGGGATGACGATATGGTGGTCGGCCAGCGCCAGCGCCTCTTCACCGATGCCGTGTTTCTCCTGACCCACCAGAATGGCGGTCGGTTTGGTGTAGTCGATGGCGCGAAAATCGACCGAGCTGTCTGAGAGGTGGGTCGCCAAGATCTGCATGCCGGAGGCTTTCAGCTCGGCAACGGCTGTGCCGATATCCGGGTGCAGTTTTACATCCACCCAGTTCTGGCTGCCGCGGGCGGTGCCTTTGCGTTTGTGGATCCAGGTTTTGGGCCAGACGGCGTGTACCCGGTGGATGCCGATGGCATCGGCGGTACGCACGATAGCGGCCAGATTGTGAGGTTTATGGACCTCTTCCATGCAGACGGTCAAATCGAGCTGACGCTGGGCCAGCATGTCGGTGATGCGCTTGAAGCGTTCGGGGGTCATGGCTTGTCTCTATAAAAGCAGCAGGCGGCTTGCGCCGCCTGTGTTCAGTTCTTCTGTCGGCTCACCTTGAGCACGTTGGGCATCACGCGGATCTTGCGCATGATGTTGGCCAGGTGGATGCGGCTCTTGGTGGTGATGAGCAGGCTGACCTGATAGACCCGGCCATCCTTCTCTTCGGTGCTGATGGCGTGAATGTTGGCGCCGGTGGCGGCAATCACGTTGGCCAGCTCGGCCAGCGCACCCTGATGGTTGACGATCTCGATGCTGATGCCGGTGCGGAACTCCTGTTCCTGCTCCTTGTCCACTTCCCACTGCACCGGCAGGTACTTGTCCGGCTCCTTGCTGTAGCCCTTGATGTTGCGGCAGGCTTCCTGGTGGATCACCAGACCCTTGCCCGGGCTGATGTGGGCGATGATGGCATCCCCCGGGATCGGACGGCAGCAGTTGGCGAAGGTGACCAGCATGCCGTCGGCACCCTTGATCGGCATCTTCTTGCTGCTGGACTTGGGTTGCTCTTCCGGCGGCAGTTCATCCCCCAGCATGCGGCGCGCCACCATGACACTCATGGCGTTGCCAAGGCCCACATCGGCCAGCAGCCCCTGCAGGTTCTCATGCTTGGTATCTGCCAGCACCTGCTTGATGCGCGGCTCGGGGATGTCTTCGATATTCTTGGCGCCCAGCGCATGGTTGAGCAGGCGTCGACCCAGCACCACCGACTCTTCGGTGCGCAGGTTCTTGAGGAACTGGCGGATCTTGGATCGTGCCTTGGTGGTCACCACGAAGTTGAGCCAGGCCGCGTTGGGGCGAGCGCCCGGCGCCGTGATGATCTCCACCGTCTGGCCCGAGTGCAGTGGGCTGCTGAGCGGGTAGGGGTGGCGGTCGACCCGCGAACCGACGCAGGCGTGGCCGATGTCGGTGTGCACCGTGTAGGCGAAGTCCACCGGCGTGGCGCCAGCGGGCAGCTCCATGATGCGTCCTTCCGGCGTGAACACGTAGATCTCGTCGGGGAAGAGGTCGGTTTTGACCCCTTCGATGAATTCAAAGGAGCTGCCGGCGCTCTGCTGCAATTCCAGCAGGCTCTGCATCCAGCGCTGGGCGCGGATCTGGGCAGTGGTGCCCGAGCTGTCGCCATCCTGCTTGTAGGCCCAGTGGGCGGCAACCCCTTTGTCGGCCATCTGATCCATGAACTCGGTGCGAATTTGCACCTCCACCGGCACTCCGTGCGGCCCCACCAGCGAGGTATGCAGCGACTGGTAGCCGTTGGTCTTGGGGATGGCGATGTAATCCTTGAAGCGGCCGGGGCGCGGCTTGTAGAGGCTGTGCATCTGCCCCAGCACCCGGTAACAGGTATCTATGTCCTTCACCTTGACACGAAAGGCGTAGATATCCATTACCTCATGAAATTGCAGCTCTTTTTTCTCCATCTTGTTGTAGATGGAGAACAGATTCTTCTCGCGGCCACTGACCTGATGTTCGATCCCCGCCTCTTTCAGGCGACCGCTGATTTCGCTCTGGATGGAGTCGATGATCTCGCGGCGATTGCCACGGGCGCGGCGCACCGATTCGCGCAGCACGCGGGATCGCATGGGATAGAGCGCCTCGAAACCCAGCTCTTCCAGCTCGTTCTTCATGGTGTGAATACCGAGGCGGTTGGCGATGGGGGCGAAGATTTCGAGGGTTTCCCGGGCGATGCGGCGGCGCTTGTCAGGGCGCAGCGAGCCTAGCGTGCGCATGTTGTGGGTGCGGTCGGCCAGCTTGATCAGAATGACCCGGATATCCTGGGTCATTGCCATCACCATCTTGCGGAAGTTCTCGGCCTGCGCCTCTTTGCGATCGCGAAACTTCAGCTTGTCGAGCTTGGAGACCCCGGCCACCAGTTCTGCAACCGCATTGCCGAATTGTTCGGCCAGATCGGCCTTGGTGACAGAGGTATCTTCGATGACGTCGTGCAGTACGGCGGCCATCAGGGTTTCATGATCGAGGCGCATGTCACCCAGGATTCGGGCAACGGCAACAGGGTGGGTGATATAGGGTTCGCCACTGGAACGCATCTGACCCTGGTGGGCATCACGGGCCACCACATAGGCTTGCTTGAGCTTCTCAACCTGCTCTGGCGGCAGGTAGGAACTGGCTATTTCTTTAAGGTTTTCAAATAAATACAAGACAGTCCCCGCAGCGGTGAAACGGCAATTCGTGGAATTGAGGGTATAGCCCTGAGTTTGCGAGGTTTTCGAGCGGTTGTAAATGGGGATGAACAGTCGGCACCCGGGCGGGTGCCAACCGGAGGAATAACTTAACCGCGGCCTTCGGCGATGGCAGCAACGGCAGCCAGCTCGGCGGCTTCCTGCTCTTGCTGTTCGTAGCGGTCCTGGGTGTCCATCACTTGATTGTTCACCAGACCCAGCTCGATCTCACGCAGGGCGATCACAGTCGGCTTGTCGTTCTCTTCGTCGACCAGGGGATCTTTGCCTTGTACCGCGATTTGACGGGCGCGGCGCGCGGCGACCAGCACCAGGTCAAAACGGTTACCAACCTGTTTTACAGCATCTTCTACAGTAACGCGTGCCATGCAGGACTCCAGTTATGTGGGCTTTCTGTGTTTAGAAAAGCGGTGTTTAAAAATGACGCAAAAGTTTACTCGTTTTTGGCTTATTCTGCCAGTAACTGTTGCAGCAAGTTTTTTTGAGCTTTTTGCTGGTGACGCATCTCCAGCCGTTGGCACTCAATAATGGACCTGAGCTGGAACAGCGCCTGCTCGAAGTCTTCATTGATAATGACATAGTCATACTCGTCGTAGTGCACCATTTCGGCAATGGCTTTCGCCATCCGGCCGGCAATCACTTCGGCGCTGTCCTGACCGCGCCCAATCAGGCGGCGTTCCAGCTCTTCGCGGCTGGGGGGCAGGATGAAAATGGATTTGGTCGGCATCTGCTTGCGGATCTGGCGAGCACCCTGCCAGTCGATGTCGAGGAATACGTCGATCCCCTTGGCCAGACAGGCTTCGATGGCGGCGCGGGAGGTGCCATAGTAGTTGCCGAACACTTCGGCCCACTCCAGAAAATCACCGCGCTCGATCAGCGCCTTGAACTCTTCCACCTGGACGAAGTGGTAGTGGACGCCGTGCTCTTCGCCCGGACGGGTGGCGCGAGTGGTGTGGGAAACCGACAGCTGCATCTTGCCCGCAGCGTTATGTTGGGTCAGCAAGGCATTGAGCAGACTGGATTTACCCGCGCCGCTCGGAGAAGAGATGATATAGAGAGTGCCTTGTTGCGCCATATTATTACCTTTAATCGAAACCGCTGTTTTGGTTGTAGCAGAGACCGCCGTCTTGTGCCCGAAAGGGAGACAGCCAAACGCAAAACGCGGAAAATTCTTGAGTCAGGAGGATGTAAAGGCGGTGAATTTTACCAGAATGCGGCGAATAAAAAAACGGCCGGAATCATATTCCAGCCGATCAAAGTATTCGTAGCTTGCTGCGGGAGCGTAACCCACATCAGCCTGCATTGTGCCTTTGGCTGAGGGCAGAGGCTATCAGGTTATCCCTGCCTGATGGCTCGGAATTCCCGAGGTGCTCTGTCAGTACGGCAGCTGGCGATCGGCGCAGAGCCGATCGAACGCGGCGATCACCTGCTCGCTGGTGATTTTTCGCATGGCCTCCGGGTCCTTGAGACGGGTGCGCCAGCTCAATTCGGCCAGCGGCTTGCCGGTCTCCTGCTCGACCAGCTCCTGATAGACGCTGACCACGTAGTCGCGGCACAGATAGGGGCCGGTGCGGGCCGGATTGTGGTGGGCATAGAGACCGATCACCGGAGTGCCCACTATGGTGGCCATATGGGTGGGGCCGGTATCGGGGGCCAGCACCAGACTCGCCTCACCAATCAGCGCCAGCAGCTGCTTGAGGTTGGTCTGCCCCACCAGATCGACCGGTTTGCTCTGGCTTAAGCGCTGGATCTCGGCAGCCAGATCCCGCTCCAGTTTGGCAGGCCCGCCACAGAGATAGACCTGAAAGCCCTTGTTGGCGGCGTGATCTGCCAGCGCGGCATAGCCTGCGGCCGTCCAGTTTTTGAATGCCTTGCTGGCGGCTGCGCAGATAAGCAGAGTCGGTTTGCCGCCAATCTTCTCCCTTGCCCACGCCTGATGATCGGCGCTGATGGGCAGTTGCCAGTCCGGGGTCAGATCCTTGATGCCGAGCTCTTTGGCGAAAGCGAGGAAACCGTCCAGCACATGGGGAGAGGCAGGCGAAGGCACCTTGTGGTTGGTGAACAGCCACTGGCCGTCGTTGGCCCGTTCCCGATCAAACCCGAGTTTGACCTTGGCGCTGATGCCGAGGGTGGCGATGCTGGCTCGCATCGCTGCCTGCAGGTGGAGCAGGGCATCGAATTTGCGCCCCTTGAGGGTATGCCAGAGATCGCGATAGCCGCGCCACCCCTTGCTCTTGTCGAAGGGGATTACTTCGACGCCGGGCAGATCAGCAAACAGGGTTGCCTCGATTTTACCGGTGATCCAGGTGATGCGGGTTTGTGGCCACTCCCGCTGGATGACGCGCACCAGCGCCAGTGCGTGGCAGCAATCCCCGATGGCGGAGAGCCGCAGGATGCAGATGGAGGAGGGGGGCGTTTGAAATAGCGGCATGTTGTGGCGCACGGCTGGCAAAAAGGGTGGATGGCATTATGCAAACTCCCCTCTGGATTGTAAAATTGCGCACAATCGTCAGCCAGGATAGGCCGGGCCCAGTGCCATGACCTGTTTCTGCACGTCGTTGATTAAAGGCCACTATTGCGGGCATGCCAGAGCGGCAGCCTCATCGCCAATTGAAAAATTGCGATCCATGACCCACCGAGCGGGATCTCCACGATGCGAGTACAGACCGAACACAACCAGATCTGCTGGTATGCCGAAGGGGCCTTTCGCGACCCCTCTCCCCAGTTATTCGATCCTGCCTGGTGGCAGAACAACCGTCAGGTGGTGGGAACCTCCATCGGACGGGGAGTGACCTGGTTCGTCAAGGATGAGTCCCGCCATCTGGTGCTGCGCCACTACTATCGTGGCGGCATGGTGGGCAAGGTGGTACGGGATCGTTTCTGGTTCGAAGGGGTCGAGTCGAGCCGCGCCATGGCCGAATACACCCTGCTGGCCAAGCTGTGCGAGCTGGGGCTGCCGGTGCCGCGTCCGTTTGGCGCCCGCATGGTCAAACAGGGCCCATTCTATCGTGCCGATATCCTGATCGAGCGAATTCGCGGTGCCAAGGATATGGTGGCGCTGCTCAAGCAGGGGCCGGTGGCGACCGAGGTGTGGCACAAGATAGGCCAGACGGTGCGCCAGCTGCACGATGCCGGGGTCTATCACGCCGATCTCAACAGCCACAACCTGCTGCTCGATAAAGAGGGCAAGGTGTGGGTGATCGATTTTGACAAGGGTGCGATCCGCTCCCCCGGCGAATGGCAGAAGGCCAATCTGGAACGCTTGCTCCGTTCATTCAATAAAGAGTCTCAACTGCATACCAGTTTCCACTTCGTACCGGAGAACTGGCAGGCCCTGATGAACGGGTATCAGGGAAAAGCGCTCTGACCCTGTTGCTCGGCGTGAACGCCAATGTTACTTATTGAGCAGGTATTCAGATCCTGTTTCGAGGCGCCCCATGGAAATGCTCAAGACACCTTTGGTCGATGTGACTGCCCGGCTTGATCCGGGTCTGCTGTCTGATGCCATGGCGCTGCTGGAGGCGGGGATCTGGAGCTGGTCAGCCCAACATGGACTGCAGCGTGATCCCTCCTGCCTGCGCCTGTTGGGATTGGGAGAGTGCTGGCCGGATGATCTCGGCTGGCTGGATCGGGTGCATCCCGACGATGTTGCCCGGCTGGAAGATGCCCTGCTCGCCTGCCAGAGCGGCCGCAGCAGCGGTCTGCGCCTCGAATACCGCATTCTGCATCATCACGGTCACTACATCCGGCTGGAAGAGCGGATGCGTCGCGATGAGCGGGGTTATCTGCTGGGGGTTGTCCGTCACCTCGATCCCGCTGCCGTGCTGGTGGAGGAGCGACATGGCACCGATCCGCTGACCGGTCTGGAGAGCCGTGGCCGTTTCGAGCAACTGCTGGAGGAGCGGCTGGCGACCGAGAGTGGCACTTTCAGTCTGCTGCAGTTTTCGGTCGATCACATGGCCAAAATCCAGCAATTGTTTGGCGAAGCGGCTTGCGACGCCATGCTGGCCAAGCTGGCGCGTATCGTGCGCCACGAGCTGCGGCGGGAAGATCCCTTCGCCCGCTGGGATGAAGACGGTTTTATCCTGATGCTCTCCCAGACCGAGCGGATGAGTGCGCTGGAGATCGCCGAGCGGCTGCGCCTCGAGATTGCCGATGCCAGCCTGCTGTCACAGCGGCCGGTCACCGTCAGCATCGGGCTGGTGCAGAGTCAGGCTGGCGAGCAGCTCGATCATCTGCTGGCCCGGCTGGCCAGCTGCCACAGTCAGGCCAGACGGGAGCACAACACCGTCGTCGGCTGAGTGTGGTCAGGGTTGGCCGCGCTTGTCACGCTGGCAGATCCAGAGCGAGGCCAGCATCAGCAGGCCGCCGATGGTCAGTCGGGTCAGGTCGGTATCCTTGCCCCAGAGCAGCAGATTGACCAGCAAGCCGGCCGGAATGAGCGCATTGTTCATAATGGCCAGCACCCCGCTGGTGACCAGCGTCGCCCCCTTGTTCCAGAGGAAGTAGCCGAGGCCGGAGGCACCCACCCCCAGCCAGAGCAGAATGCCCCACTGCAACCCTGACGTTGGGTATTGCGGCTTGCCCAGTAGCCACCAGGCGGGCAGTGCGATCACCAGCGCTCCCAGATAGAAGCAGCCGAACACCGCCAGTTGCGGCGGTTGCTCCGCCTCCCTTGCCAGCAGTACCTTGTAGCCCACTTGACCCAGGGCGAAACAGAGGTTGGCCCCCTGCACCACCAGAAATCCCAGCACATAACTTTCGGTCAGGCCGTCGAAACGGATGACGGCAGCCCCGATCACCGCCAGCAGGGCGCCCCACAGATAGGTGGGCTTGAAGCGCCCCTCCAGCAGATCGTGGAGCAGGGTGACGTAGATGGGGGTGAAGATGGTAAAGACCAGCACTTCCGGCACCGTCAGCAGCAGGAAGGAGTGGTAGTAGAAGAGATACATGATGCCGAGCTGGATGGCGCCCAGCGCCATCAGCTTGGCCACCAGATCGGGGCGCAGCCAGCGGCGGCGCAGGAAGGGGAGAAACACCAGACTGGCGAGGACGATGCGGGTCAGCACCGAGAAGTAGGCATCGACCTGACCAGCGAGGTAGACCCCGATCAGGCTGAAGGAGAATGACCAGAGCAGGGTGACCCCTATCAAGTAGTTCATGTGTTTGATTTATCGTCAGTTGTCAATTTTAAGGGGGCTATGATGGCCGAGATGGAAGCGGCAATCCAGCGTTTATGGGCGCGATTGCCACAGGTCGGAGCATTTTCCTTTACCGCCAGCAATAGCGAGGGGTCGGCGACCGACTGGAATGGTCGGGGCGAGGGGCGTGTGCAGGTGACCGATCATCAGGGGGGTTGGCTGTTTAACGAGCAGGGCCGTTACATCACGCCTCATGGCAGGGAGCTCGCCATGCACAACCGCTTCTGGTGGCAGCGCAGCGAACGGGGGATCCGTCTCTCACATCTGCGTTATGAAGCGCCGGTCGAACTGTTCGAGCTGCTGCCGCAGGGGGATGGCCGCTGGCTGACCGCCGAACCCCATCTGTGCGGGGCGGATCACTACAGCGCCGAGTTGACCGAGATCGACGGTGGTTTTCTGCTGAGCTGGCAGATCTCCGGGCCGCGCAAGAACGAGCGACTCAGCTATCGCTATCTGATCTGACGCCGGCTGGCAGGCATAAAAAAACCGGCGCAGAGCGCCGGTAGCGGGGGACAAATCGGAGGTTTTTTAAAACAGTCCCAAAAACAGGAGAGATAGACTCTCGTCACACATTCAGAGATGGACTTCAGGCATTCAGGGCATAGCTCAGCATGGCTTGCAGCTTGCTATCGAAGAACCAGGGCAGCAGTACCATCAGCAGGCCCAGGATCCCGGCCAGCCGTTGGCGATACTGCCAGCCGGCAATCAGTACCAGACCACCGCATAGTGTGGTCAGGATGCCTGACATAGGGAGACCTCGCGCTGCATGCGACGCTGTTGCGCCCACTGGTTCATGGCGACCGAGCCGAGGATTAGGGCCAGAGCAACACCTGTGGTGGGGTGGATCTGCTCGCCGAGGAACAGGGCACCCAGCATCACGCCGAACAGCGGCACCAGATAGTTGCTGAAGGAGGCGAATGTCGGGCCGGCCTTCTGGATCAGCGCCATGTAGAGGAAGTAGACCAGACCGGTACAGAGGGTACCCAGCACGGTGATCGCGCTCAGGGCCTGTGTGCTCGGCAGGGTCAGGCTGCCGAGGTCAACCATGAAGGGGGCGACCAGCAGCAACTGGATTGCCGAGGAGATCAGGATATTGCGGGCGACCACGACCGGATGGTCCTTGGCGAAGCGCTTGATCATCAGCAGGCCGATGGCGAAGCAGCTGGCACCCAGCAGGATGGCCATGGCACCGAGCAGACCGGCGTTCATGCCCTGGGAGAGTTTCGGCCAGAACAGGGTGAGTACACCGGCAAAGCCGATGATCACGGAAAGCAGACCGGTTTTGGTGATTCTTTCACCAGAAATAAACAGCGGTGCAGCCAGAATGGTCACAAACGGGATACAACCCATGACCACGGCGGCGATGGCGCTATCCACATACTGTTGGCCCCAGGCGACCATGATGAAGGGGATGGTGGCATCCAGCAGGGCGATCAGCATATAGGTGCGCCACGGGGTGTGCTCACTCTTGAGCCGCATGAACAGGCAGAGCAGACCCAGGGTCAGGCTGCCGCACAGGGCACGACCGGCAGCCACCAGAATGGGGGGCAACTCGGCAACGGCCTGGTGCATGAAAATGAATTGGGAACCCCACAGCAGGCCAATGGCCAGCAATAATAGATAGCTACGCATTTGAATCTCCGATGTATTAAGCCAGCGCATTCTAGGCAATCTGTTACTATGGTAAAAATGAATTGTTGGCATTTAACTATGGCTAATATCGATGAATAGCTCGCTCGCCCGTCTCGACCTCAACCTGCTCACCGTATTCGACATGCTGATGCAGGAGCGCAATGTCACCCGTGCCGCCGAACGGCTGCATCTCTCCCAATCCACCGTCAGTCACGCCTTGGGGCGGCTGCGGGTGGCGCTGGATGACCCGCTGTTCGTGATGAGTCGGCGCGAGATGATGCCGACCGAGCGGGCCAAGGCGCTGGCCGGGCCGGTTCGCCAGGCGCTGGCGATGCTGGAGCAGGGATTGCGGCAGGCCAAAGGGTTTGATCCCGCCACCGCGCGGCGGATTTTCCGTATCGCCACCCCGGGCTCGGTGGAGCATGGGTTGGTGCCGGTGCTGGTGGAGAGGCTCCATCGGCAGGCCCCTCACTGTCGGCTTGAGGTGTGCGAGCTGGCCGACAGCGACTACGAGCGGGAGTTGGAAAAGGGTGAGCTGGATCTGGTGATCGGTTTCGCCGGGGCGAATCACCTCTCACCCCGTTTGTGGCGGGAGGAGTGGTTCAACAACCCGCTGGTCTGCCTGTCGCCACTTGGCAGCGAGTTGCCCGATGTGCTGACTCCGGTCGAGCTGGTGAGCCGCCCCCACATCCACACCTCCAGCTGGGGTCACAGTCAGGCGATGGTGGAGCTCTGGCTGGCCCGCTTCGGGGTGGAGCGGGAGCTGGGCGTGCGGTTGCCGAGCTTTATGGCGGTGCCGCCGCTGATGGCGACCGGCCGCTATCTGGTGGTGGTGCCCGAGATGATCGGGCGCCACTTCTGCCGCTATTACCCGCTGCGGATGCATCAACTCGACCCCGCCATCCCCATCGTCTACCTGATGGCGGGGCACCCGCTCACCGCCCACGACGAGGCGATCGGCTGGTTCAAGAGCCTGCTGCACCAGCTGGTGTTCGACCTCTACGGCGACGATGCGCTCGGGACCCCCGCTCAGCGGATGCTGGCGAAGTAGTCGAGCCCCATGGAGCTTTTCACCTCCGCCAATACCTCATCGGTGATGATGCGAGCCTGCTCGGTGCCCTGATAGAGCAGTTCCAGCAGCATCTTCTTGTCGGCGATGGCCGCGGCCCGGCGCTCCCGCATCGGGGCGAGCAGGGTCTGCAGGCAGTCATTGAGCACCTGCTTGCAGCGCATGTCCCCCAGTCCACCGCGCCGGTAGTGGGCCTTCATCTCGGCGACCAGCGCCTTGTCGGGGTGGAAAGCATCCAGATAGGCGAACACCGTATTTCCCTCCACCTGACCCGGATCGCTCACCTTGAGGTGGTTGGGGTCGGTATACATGGCGAACACCGCCTGTTTGATCTCTTCCGCCGACATGCCGAGCTCTATGGTGTTGCCGAGAGACTTGGACATCTTGGCCTTGCCGTCGATGCCGGGCAGGCGGCCGGTGTCGCTCAGGATCGGCTGGCACTCGGTCAGCACCTCTTTGCCTACCAGAGAGTTGAAGCGGCGGACGATCTCGTTGGTCTGCTCCAGCATCGGCAGCTGATCTTCCCCGACCGGCACATGACTGGCGCGAAAGGCGGTGATGTCGGCGGCCTGACTCACCGGATAGACCAGAAATCCGGCCGGCAGCGTTCGTTCAAACCCTTTTTGCTGGATCTCCGCCTTGACGGTGGGATTGCGCTCCAGCCGGGCGACGCTGACCAGATTGAGGTAGTAGCAGGTGAGCTCGGCGAGGGCGGGCAGGGCGCTTTGCAGACAGAAGGTTGTCTTGGCTGGGTCGAGGCCGACCGCCAGATAGTCGGCCATCACCTCCAGCACGTTGTCGGTCACCTTGGCCGGATTGTGGCCGTTGTCGGTCAACGCCTGCAGATCGGCGATCATCACGAATTGACGGTAGTGGTGCTGGGCTTCGACGCGCTGGCGCAGGGAGCCGACATAGTGGCCGATGTGCAGTTTGCCGGTGGGACGATCGCCAGTCAGGATTACGGGGTTGTGCATGTCACTCTCTCCAGTTGGGTGAGCCGGGAGGCGACAAAGGGATAAAAACAGTTGACCGCCTCTCGGCGGTCACGGTGTTTTCTTTGGGAAATTTACAATAGAAACGTGGTGCCGCCTGTTTAGGAGCAGCACCACCAGTAGTTGTGATTGAATGCGGTCATGTTCATAGCAAATCAAACTACGCCGGTTTCATTACTTCTGCAAGGGGACGACCAGCAGATCGCAGGGCACCGTATTCATCAGCTGACGGGCGCTGGAGGTGAGCAGGCTCCAGAAGCTCTGGCGATGGCCGCACACCAGCAGGTCGATCTCGTACTCCTTGACCGCCTGATTGACTCGCTCGCTCAGATCGCCGCAGATCACCAGCTTCTTCTCGATGGGATAGTCCACCGAGGCCAGAAATGCCTCCAGCTTCTCTTTCGCTTCGGCGATCACCTGATCCTGCACGTTGTCGATGTCGATATCGATCATCTCGGTGTAGAGATCCTTGAGGTCCACATCGACATGGATAACCGACAGCTTGGCGCCGTTGGAACGGGCTCTGTCCACCGCCTTGTCGATCACCTTGCGGTTGTCTTCAGAGAGGTCGATCGCAGCCAGAATATGCTTGTAATAGGTTGTTCCACTCATGGGGGTTCTCCTTACCGATCCTTCAGCCCACTATACCAATCTCTGCTGAAACTAAAATGGTGCCTCAGGCACAGTTTTGGGATTTAAATGAGTTTAATGACGTGTGACACAGGGTCAGCCACTCAGTTATTAACCACTATTTGCCTATAAATTAAACAATAGTTTGACGCCGGTCACACCCCTCGGCTTGCCGATCTGGGGGGAGAGGCATAGGATGGGCCCGTGCTTCGCAATGAACACAAAACAACAAAAAGCATCTGAATACCGCTTTGGGGAGCCACGTGCTCCCTTTTGTTTTTCTGCCTCAATTCCCGCGGCTTTTCTGACTGATAGCGATCCGGCATCAAGTTAATTTCCTTCGATTTGGTTATGCTGTAGCCAGTTTCTTTGGAGGCCTTCCCATGATCATTCATCCCCAGATTCAGCAGTGGTGTGGCTTTGCCCGCAACGGTCATCCTTCATATCGTCTTGATGTATTGGAGATTCATTCATGATCATTCATCCACAGATCCAAGGTTGTGTTGCCCGCAACTGTCACCCCATCGGCTGTCGCGCCGCCGTGCAGCAGCAGATCGAACGGATCAAGGCCGCTGGCCCGTTCAACGGCCCCAAGCGGGTGCTGGTGCTGGGGGCCTCCTCCGGTTTCGGGCTGGCGTCGCGCATTGCACTCGCCTTCGGGGCTGGTGCCGACACCATTGGTATCTCCTTCGAACGTGGCCCTTCCGACAAAGGATTGGGCAGCGCCGGTTGGTACAACAACATCTGGTTTCGCAAGGAGGCGGAGCAGGAGGGGCGTATCGCCATCAACCTGATCGGCGATGCCTTCTCCGACGGCATGCGCCAGCAGGCCATCGATACCATCCACCAGCAGCTGGGGCAGGTGGATCTGGTGATCTATTCGCTGGCTAGCGGTATCCGGGTGCTGCCCGATGGTACGCAAGTGCGCTCTGTGCTCAAGACTACAGGTCAGCCGTTCAGCGGCTGGGGGCTGGATCTGGAGCGCGATGCTCTGGTGCAGCAGTCGCTGGCGCCCGCCACGCCGGAGGAGATCCGCGATACCGTCACCGTGATGGGGGGCGAGGATTGGCTGCTCTGGATGCAGGCGTTGCAGCAGGCCGACTGTCTGGCCGCTGGTGCGCAGACCGTCGCTTACTCCTACATCGGCCCCGAATCGACCTATCCCCTCTATCGGGATGGCACCATCGGTTATGCCAAGGAGCATCTGCACGCCACCGCCGAGACCATCAACCTGCAACTGGCCGAGATTGGCGGCCATGCCTGGGTGTCGGTCTGCAAGGCGCTGGTAACCAAGGCGAGCGCCTATATTCCTGTGCTGCCGGTTTATCTGGGCCTGCTGATGGGGGTAATGAAGGAGCGCGGTGTGCACGAAGGCTGCATCGAGCAGATGCAGCGACTGTTTGCCGCCAAGATGTACGGGCCCAATGGGGTGGTGGCCGATGGTAACCGGCTGATCCGGATGGATGATCACGAGCTCGACCCGGCCATTCAGGCTGCCGTCTCGGCGCTCTGGCCCAAGGTGACGCCGGACAATTTCCACGGGCTGGGGGACTTTGCCGGGCTGCGGCAGGATTTCATGCAGCTCAATGGCTTCGAGCTGCCGGGCGTCGATTATGCAGCGCCGGTGGATGTCGCCTCCCTTGGCGAGCTGACCCCCTGAGCTGAAAGAAACGGGATCTCCCTCTCGTTGGCGGGTTGATTCGCGGCGGGAGTGTGGCGACAATCGATACCAAATCACTGAGGAGAAACAAGATGCTGGCCCAAGCCATGATCGAGAAGTTGAACGAGCAGATTAACCTGGAGTTCTACTCCTCCAATCTCTATCTGCAGATGAGCGCCTGGTGCGAAGACAAGGGCTTTGAAGGGGCGGCGACCTTCCTGCGCCAACACGCGGTCGAGGAGCGCCAGCACATGGAGCGTCTGTTCACCTATGTGAGCGAGACCGGCGCCATGCCAAAACTGGGTGCCATCGATGCCCCTCCCCACGAGTTCAAGTCGCTGGGCGACGTGTTCCGTACCACCCTGGAACACGAGTACCACATCACCAAGTGCATCAATGGTCTGGCTCACGTAGCCTTCACCACTCAGGACTACTCCACTTTCAACTTCCTGCAGTGGTATGTGGCCGAGCAGCATGAAGAGGAGAAGCTGTTCAAGAGCATCGTCGACCGTCTGGGTCTGGTGGGTGAAGATGGCAAAGGCCTCTACTTCATCGACAAGGAGCTGGCCGAACTGGCCAAGGGGGCCCCGGCCAGCATCATGGACAGCAACGCCTGATAGTCGTGGACACTTAGTGTTCAGCCAGTACAATAACGGCCCTTTTAAGGGCCGTTGTTTATTCTGGTTGGCAGCCACTATGGTTCTGTTCCGCCAGAGGCAATCACGGTTCTGGCCAGGTGCCGTTTCTATTTTGATAAGTGAGTGATGATGAAGCAGGTCGATGTGGTGGTGATCGGGGCCGGTGCGGCCGGATTGATGTGTGCGGCGCAGGCGGGCTACCGTGGCCGCTCCGTGCTGGTGCTCGACAACGCCAAGAAGCCGGGCCGCAAGATCCTCATCAGTGGCGGTGGCCGCTGCAACTTCACCAACCATCAGGCGGGCGCCCACGCCTACCTCTGCGCCAACCCTCACTTCAGCAAGTCGGCACTGGCCCGCTACACCCAGCAGGATTTCATCGATCTGGTAGACCGCCACGGGGTCAACTATCACGAGCGCACTCTGGGGCAGCTGTTCTGTCTCGAGAGTGCCAAGGATATCGTCGATGTGCTGCTCACCGAATGCGACTGGGCCGGTGTCACCCTGCAGTTCCAGACAGAGATCCTCACCGTCAGCAAACAGGACGAGGGCTTCGTGCTGGCTACCAGCAAGGGGGAGATCGGTTGTCACTCGCTGGTGGTGGCGACCGGCGGTCTCTCCATGCCCAAGCTGGGTGCTACCCCCTACGGCTTCAAGCTGGCGGAGCAGTTCGGTCTCAAGGTGCTGCCGACCCGTGCCGGTCTGGTGCCCTTTACCCTCCATCAGGCGGAGAAAGAGGCGTTTGCCGATCTGGCGGGCATCAGCCTGCCGGTGGCGGTGACCGCCGAGGATGGCACCCGCTTCAAGGAGGCGATGCTGTTCACCCATCGCGGCCTCTCCGGCCCCGTCATCCTGCAGATCTCCTCCTACTGGCACGCCGGCGAGAAGATCCACATCAACCTGCTGCCGGAGCTGGATATTCCGGCTGCCCTGCGCGAGTGGGCGCAGGCGCACCCGGCGCAGGAGCTGAAAACCGTGCTGGGGCGCGAGCTGCCCAAGCGCTTCGTCGACAAACTGGTGGAACTGGGCCTGCTGGTCAGCAAGCCGATGCGCCAGTACAACGAGCGTGAACTGGAAGCGGTGGCCAATCTGCTGGGTGACTGGCAGATCCTGCCCAACGGCACCGAGGGGTATCGCACCGCCGAAGTGACCCTGGGCGGCGTCGATACCAACGAGCTCTCCTCCAAGACCATGGAGACGCGCAAGGTGCCCGGCCTCTACTTCATCGGCGAAGTGGTGGACGTGACCGGCTGGCTCGGTGGCTACAACTTCCAGTGGGCCTGGTCTTCCGGCTGGGTGGCCGGTCAGTACTGTTGATGTCACAGGGGCTGGTTTATCCGGCCCCGATTTATTGGTCGGAGTTATGGTGATCGGTCGGGTTGCCGCAAGGGGGCGCAGATGCTTGAGAATCAGATGATGTTGTTGGCGGTGTTCGAGCGGGCGGCGCTGATGCTGATGACCCTCTTCTTCCTGACCCGCACCCGGCCGTTCCAGCGGCTGTTCCAGAAGCGGGATCACACCCCGGCCGAGCTGGTGCTGGTGGCCTCCATCTTCGGCCTGTTTGCGGTGTTCAGTACCTACACCGGCATTCCGGTTGAGGGGGCGCTGATCAACGTGCGGATCATTGCCATTATCTCCGGTGGCATCCTGTTCGGCCCCTGGGTCGGCATTCCGGCCGGGGTCATCTCCGGCCTGCACCGCTATCTCATCGACATGGATGGTCACACCTCCATCCCTTGCCTGATTGCCAGCATCATCGCCGGTCTGCTCGCCACCTGGTTGCACCTGCGCTGCCGCAAGTCGCGGCTCTGGCTCTACGGCATTCTGGCGGGGATGCTTTGCGAAGGGCTCACCATGCTGCTCATCTGGCTGCTGACCGAGCCCCACGAAGTCGGGGTGGAGATCGTTAACCATATCGCCTATCCGATGATCGCCGGGGCGCTCTGCATCGGCCTCATCATCAAGCTGGTGCAGGATCTGGATGACGAGAAGGAGCTGATTGCTGCCAAGCAGGCCAAGCTGGCGCTCGATATTGCCAACAAGACGCTGCCCTTCTTCCAGAACATCGATCGCCACTCCCTCAGTCAGGTGTGCGATGTGATCCGGCGCGACATCAGCGCCGATGCGGTGGCCATCACAGATACCCATGACGTGCTGGCTTATGTCGGGGTGGGCAAGGACTATTACGAGCTGGACGAGCACCACGCCATCAGCGGCATGACCCAGCAGGCGGTGCTGCTCGACCAGATCATCATCAACAACGATCTGCGCCAGTATCATCTCTCCGATTTCCACTCGGTCATCATTATTCCGCTGCGGGAAAACGGCGCGGTGAGCGGCACCCTCAAGATCTACTACCGCCGCACCCACAGCATCACCAGCTCCCTGCGGGAGATGGCGGTGGGCCTTTCCCAGCTCATCTCCACCCAGATGGAGGTGTCGCGCATCGAGCAACTCAAGGAGATGACCCGCAAGGCGGAGTTCACCGCCCTGCAGAGCAAGATCAATCCGCACTTCCTGTTCAACGCCCTCAACGCCATCTCATCCTTGATCCGCATTCGTCCCCAGCAGGCGCGCCAGCTCATTGCCAATCTGGCGGACTACCTGCGCTACAACCTCAACAAGGGGGATGAGCTTATCGACATTCAGGAGGAGCTGCAGCAGGTGCGCGACTACGTGGCCATCGAGCAGGCCCGCTTCGGCGACAAGCTGGAGGTGGTGTTCGAGGTGGACGATGTGCACATTCAGGTGCCGAGCCTGTTGTTGCAGCCGCTGGTGGAAAACGCCATCCTGCACGGCATCCAGCCCCGCAGCGCGCCGGGTCGGGTCACTATCGAGGTGAAACAGCTGGCGGGCGGCATCCGGGTATCGGTACGAGACACAGGTTACGGCATCAGTCAGGCGGTGATCGACGGGGTGGCCGCCGGTCGGGTGGAGAGCCGCAGCATCGGCCTGATGAACGTGCATCAGCGGGTCAAGCTGCTCTATGGTGACGGCCTGCACCTCAAGCGGCTGGAACCGGGTACTGAAGTGAGTTTCTATCTGCCGGATCAGGAGTCGATGCCATGCTGAGTGCCATCATGGTTGAGGATAAGTGTGTGCCGCGAGAGGTGTTGTCATGCTGAAAGCGATCATTGTGGAAGACGAATGTTTGATTCGTGAGGAGCTTGCTTCTCCTGTGCTCCTTCAGGGGGCAATGTCATGTTGAAAGCGATCATTGTGGAAGACGAGTATCTGGCTCGCGAGGAGTTGATCTATCTGGTGAATCAGCACAGCCAGATCGAGATAGTGGCGAGCTTTGAGGACGGGCTGGAGGCGTTCAAATACCTGCAGGATCACGAGGTGGATGTGGTGTTTCTGGATATCCAGATCCCCTCCATCGACGGCCTGCTGCTGGCCAAGAACCTGCACAAGTCGAGCCATCCGCCCCACATCGTCTTCGTCACCGCCTACAAGGAGTTTGCGGTGGAAGCGTTCGAGCTGGAGGCGTTCGACTACATCCTCAAGCCCTACAACGAGCCCCGCATCATCAATCTGCTGCAAAAGCTCGAGCATGCGGGCAAGTCGCAGCCAGCTTCCACGGGGGAGGCGAGCGGTGAGGGGAATAGCCCGCACAATCGCACCGTCAATCTGGTGAAGGGGGAGCGCATCATCGTCACCCCCTGCGAGCAGATCTACTACGCGGAAGCCGACGAGAAGCTCACCTATGTCTATACCCGCGATGACCGCTACGTGATGACCATGACCATCAGCGAGTTTGTCAGCCGGCTGCCTGCCGAGGGGTTCTTTCGCTGTCACCGCTCCTACTGCGTCAACATCAACAAGATCCGCGAAATCGTCCCCTGGTTCAACAGCACCTATCTCATCCGGCTCCATGATCTGCCGTTCGAGGTGCCGGTCAGTCGCAGCAACATCAAGGCGTTCCGTCAGCTGATGCGGCTCTGATTGTCATTCATTCCCGTCGATCTGCATTTCATGCCTTAATCGATCGGCGTGAGCTGCGTCTTGCCTATAGTGGCCTCAATTTCCTTAAGGCCATCGACCGAGACTCATCATGACCACAGAGATGAACCGCACCCGGTACCTGACACTGATCGGTACCATTATCACCCAGTTCGCACTGGGTTCCGTCTACACCTGGAGCCTGTTCAACGCCCAGCTCTCCGACAAGCTGGACGAGCCGGTGAGTCAGGTCGCTTTCGCTTTCGGCCTGCTCAGCCTGTCGCTGGCAGTCGCCTCCTCCATGGCGGGCAAGCTGCAGGAGCGGTTCGGGGTGCGTAACGTGACCCTGGGCGCTGGCGTGCTGCTCGGCATCGGCTTCTTCCTCACCGCCCACGCCAGCAATCTGGCGATGCTCTACCTCTGCGCGGGCATTCTGGTCGGTTTTGCCGACGGTACCGGTTACCTGATGACCCTCTCCAACTGCGTGAAGTGGTTCCCGGAGCGCAAGGGGCTGATCTCCGCCTGTTCCATCGGGGCCTATGGTCTCGGCAGTCTCGGTTTCAAATACATCAACCTGCTGCTGCTCTCCAGCTCCGGTCTTGAGACCACCTTCCAGCTGTGGGGGCTGATCGCCATGTCCATGGTGCTGGTGGGCGGCATGCTGATGAAGGATGCGCCCAAGCAGGCCGCTTCCGTGCAGCAGAGCGAGAGCCGTGACTTCACTCTGGCCGAGGCGATGCGCAAGCCGCAGTACTGGATGCTGGCGCTGATGTTCCTCACCGCCTGCATGAGCGGCCTCTACGTCATCGGCGTGGCCAAGGATATCGGCGAGAAGATGGTGGGTCTGCCTGCTGTCGTCGCTGCCAATGCCGTCGCCATCATTGCCATGGCCAACCTGGGTGGCCGTCTGGTGCTGGGTATCCTCTCCGACAAGATGTCCCGCATCCGGGTTATCACCATCGCCCAGCTGATTACCCTGGCGGGCATGGCGCTGCTGCTGTTTGTGCCGCTCAATGCCAACTTGTTCTTCGTGGCGGTGGCCTGTGTGGCCTTCAGTTTCGGCGGCACCATCACCGTCTACCCCTCGCTGGTGAGCGACTTCTTCGGTCTCAACAACCTGACCAAGAACTACGGCGTCATCTATCTGGGCTTTGGTCTGGGCAGCATCATCGGCTCCATCGTGGCCTCCCTGTTTGGCGGCTTTATGGCGACCTTCCACCTGATCCTGGTGTTGCTGGTGGTGGCGCTGGTGCTCTCCCTCACCATCCGCCTGCCGGCACCGGTAGCGGTGGAGCGGGCCTGATAAGCCTCCCTGCCATAGCAAGCAAAAACAGAGACCCGGGCCATGCCCGGGTCTTTGCATTTCCGATGGTCGATCAGCGTGGCGCTAGCCCCAGCAGCTGGCGGGCCTTGCAGCAGGTTTCCTCCACCGTTGACCAGTCGTCACCGGTCACCGTGATATGGCCCATCTTGCGGCCGGGGCGGGGTTCGCCTTTGCCATAGAGGTGCAGATGCAGGCCGGGCAGCGTCAGCAGGGCGGCCCAGTCTGGCGTGCCGTTTTGCCAGAGATCCCCCAGCAGGTTGATTAACAGGGCGGGGCGCACGGCGATCTGCTCCGGCAGCGGCAGATCGCACAGGGCCCGCACCTGCAACTCGAACTGGCTGCATGCGGCGTTGTCGAGGCTGGGGTGACCCGAGTTGTGGGGGCGGGGTGCCAGCTCGTTGACCAGCAGTCGCCCCTCCACCAGAAAGAACTCCACCGTCAGCACCCCGACGTAATTGAGGGCTGCTATCAGTCGCTCAGCGATCCCTTTGGCCTCGCGCTCCAGCGATGGCACGTTGGCCGGGGAGCGGGTCTGATCGAGGATGCCACCGCTGTGCCAGTTCTGCACCAGCGGCAGGGCGCTGATGGCGCCGCTCGGACTGCGGGCCAGGGTCAGGGCAAATTCCCCCTCCAGTGCCAGCCGTTTTTCCAGCACGCAGGGCACACCACTCGCTGCCAGCGCCGTCGCCAGCTCATCCAGGTCGCTCACCTGCCACTGTCCCTTGCCGTCGTACCCTTCGCGGGCCGTCTTGAGAATGGCGGGCAAGAGTTCGCTGGCCTGTGCGGGGATGGGTTCTTCCGGCAGTAGCGCCAGATAGGGGGCGATCGGGATGTTTGCTCCGCGCAGAAAGGCTTTCTCCTCGCGGCGATCCTGACAGATGCGCACCGCGCTGGCGGCCGGGCGTACCGGTTTTTGTTTTTCGAGCAGCGCGAGGGTGGTGGCGGGCACGTTCTCGAACTCGCAGCTGATGGCCTCGCAGCGGCTGGCCAGTTCGTGCAGGGCTACGGTGTCGTCATAGAGGGCGACAATATGGTGATCGGCGGCGGCACCGGCGATGCTGGCCGGATCGGGATCCAGTACCACCACCTTGTAGCCGAGGCGGTGGGCGGCCATCACAAAGTAGCGGCCAAGCTGGCCGCCCCCCAGCATGCCGAGGGTGGCGGGTGGCAGGATCATGTCGGCTCCTCCAGTTGCAGTGCCAGCACCCGATCTCGCTCGCGGGTGCGGAAGTCGTCGAGCTGCTGCCGGTAGCGGGGGGAGTCGCCGTCTTGTGCAACGGAGAGCAGAGAGACCGCAAACAGGGCGGCGTTGGCAGCCCCCGCCTCGCCGATGGCGAAGGTGGCGACCGGCACCCCCTTGGGCATCTGCACGATGGAGAGTAGCGAGTCCATTCCCTTGAGATGGCGTGATGGGATGGGTACCCCCAGCACCGGAAGAGTGGTCTTGGCGGCGACCATACCCGGCAGGTGAGCGGCGCCACCGGCCCCGGCGATGATGGCGCGCAGGCCGCGATCGCGGGCTGTGGCGGCATACTCGAACAGCAGATCCGGGGTGCGATGGGCCGAGACTACCTGCGCCTCGTAGGGCACGCCGTGCTCCTTGAGGATGCGGGCGGCGGCCTGCAGCACGGGCCAGTCGGAGTCGGAGCCCATTACCAGGCCGATCAGCGGAGGGGTGTTCATGTGTATTTGTTCCTTGCTGTTAAACGTTTGCTTTTGGTAAACAAAAAGAGCCGGCAAGCCGGCTCAGAATTTCTCGGGTCGCACGATTTCGACCGGTTGCAGAAAGGCGATCATGGCGTAGTCGGGGTAGTAGCGACTCTGCAGATGGGCCAGCAGCCGCTCCGCCTGCTCCCGGCTGCAGATCGCCTCCAGCCGGATGTTGCCGCTTTCGCTCCAGCTGGCGTTGCGCTCGCCATGATCGCCACGGCCGCGGGCATCTGTGATGGTGTAGCCGCGCAGCCCCTCGCGGGTGAGGGTGCGCAGCAGGGTCGGCTCCAGATTGGCTTCCGTGATGACGGTCAGCAGGGTGCGGGTCTCGGTCTGCATGTGGCTACTCCGTGAAGTGGCGGGCCCAGCTGTGGTAGAGCGGGATCCCCAGCATGATGTTGAACGGGAAGGTGACCCCCAGCACTGCGCTGAGGGACAGCCCCGGGTTGGCCTGAGGCACGGCGATACGCATGGTGGCTGGCACGGCAATATAGGAGGCGCTGGCCGCCAGGGTGGCCAGCAGGGTCAGGCCGCCGAGAGAGAGGCCCATCAGCTGGCCAGCTGCCAATCCCAGTCCCGCGGAAGCGAGCGGCATCAACAGGGCGAAGCCGAGCAGGAACAGGCCGTGGTGGCGCAGATCCTGACACTGACGGGCGACGATCAGGCCCATCTCCAGCAGGAACAGCGCCAGCGCACCCTTGAACAGGTCGACAAACAGCGGTTTGAGCGGAGCAATTCCATCCGGCCCGGCCAGATAGCCGATGGCCATGCCGCCCAGCAGCAGGGTGACCCCTTTGCCGAGGAAGGTCTCGTGGGACAGCATGCGCCAGCGGGTCTCGCGACTGATGCCGCGGGCCAGCACTATGCCCACCAGAATGGCGGGGATCTCCATCACCGCGAGGAAGATGGAGAGCTGGGATTCAAAGCTGATGCCCCGCTCGGTGAGCCAGTTCACCCCGACCGCAAAGGTGGCGACGCTGACCGAGCCGTAGTGGGCTGCGGTGGCAGCGGCATCGACCCGGTTCATCTTGAGGCGCAGCAAGGCAAAGCCGAGCAGGGTCTGCACCACGCCGAGCAGGATCACCAGCGCAAGTTGCGGCAGCAGGGGTTGCAGGGATTGTTGGGCCAGACCGACGCCGCCCTTGAGGCCGATGGCCAGTAGCAGAAAGAGAGAGAGGGTGTCGTAGAGGGCGGGCGGCAGCTTGAGCTCGGATCGCACCAGACCGGCCAGCAGACCAAACAGAAAGAAGAGTACAACAACGTCCAGCATGATGGTTCGCAGGGCAGTTCAGATAATGGTTGCATGCTAGAGCCCGCAATGTTTCGATAAAATCAGATTCTCGCTGATGGTTGTTCGGTAAAAACTGATAGGGAACGGCATGCTCAACTACAAACAGCTCTACTACTTCTGGCATGTGGCACGCAGCGGCAGCGTGACACAGGCCGCCGAACAGCTGCATCTCACGCCGCAGACCATCAGCGGTCAGGTTGCAGAGCTGGAGCAGTCCCTCGGGGTGGCGCTGTTCAACCGGGTGGGGCGGCGTTTGGTACTGACCGCCGCCGGGCGGCAGGCGCAGGAGCAGGCGGGGGCGATTTTTTCGCTCGGTGCCGAGCTGGAGCACACCCTGCGCCACGCCAGTCAGGAGCTGACCATGCAGGTGGGGATCGCCGATTCGGTACCCCGTACTCTGGCGTTCGAGCTGCTGGCTCCCGCCATGGCGCTGGTGACCCCGCTGCGGTTGGTGTGCCACGAAGAGCGGGCCGAGCAGCTGTTCAGCGAACTGGCCCGCCACAAGCTGGATATGGTGCTGATCGATCGTCCGCTCCCTCCCGACAGCGGCGTGCGTGGCTATAACCACGAGCTGGGGCGCAGCCCGCTGGCGCTGTTTGCCAGCCCGGAGTTGGCGGCGCGGGCGCGGGACGGCTTTCCCGCCTCGCTGGAGGGGCTGCCGTTGCTGATCCCCGGAGAGAAGTCTGCCACCCACGATCGGCTGCTGGAGTGGTATCGCCAGCAGGGCATTCATCCCCATCTGGTGGGGCAGTTTGATGACTCCACCCTGATGAAGTCGTTCGGCAAGGCGGGGATGGGGATCTTCCCGGCGCCGCTGGCGATGGCCGACGAGATTGGCCGCCTCTACGGGGTGGAGCGGATTGCGACCCTCACCGACGTCACACTCTCTTACTATCTGGTCTCGGCAGGGCGCCATCTCTCCCATCCCGGTGTACAAGCGGTAATGGAGGGGGCCCAGCAGCGGCTGGCGGCGCTGGTGGGCAACAAATAGAAATCTGGATGGCTATACATCCAGCTTGGCTCTGCCTATAATCCTCCCGCTTTGGCGCATCATGCTTAATAGGGAATCCGGTGAGAATCCGGAGCTGGCGCGCAGCGGTAAGGGGGAACGAAGCGACATCAGGGCACTGCCGTCAGGCGGGAAGCCGTCGCCGTAGGCTATCAGCCCCCGAGCCCGAAGACCTGCCAGAGTTCGTATTTCGGGCCGAGAGAAACCGGCCACGAAGTAGATACTTACGCGAACTTAAGGATCTCTCATGTCGAAGAAATTTCTGGCGGCTGCCCTGTTGCCGACGGCGGCGTTTGCCCAGCAGTTGACCATTCCCGTCAATCCCACCATGGTGGTGACCGCTACCCGTGTCGCCCAACCTGCCTCCAGCGTACTGGCCCCGGTCAATGTGGTGACCTGGGACGAGATCGATCGCCTGCAAGCCCAGACTGTGACCGATGTGGTCAAGACCCTGCCCGGTGTGGAAGTGGTCAGCAATGGTGGCCGAGGCCAGCTCAGCTCGCTGCGGGTGCGTGGTGGCACCTCCTCCCAGACGCTGGTGCTGGTGGATGGGGTACGCAGTGCCTCCCTGACCGCCGGGATGACCGAACTGAACAACCTGCCACTCAATCAGGTCGAGCGGATCGAGTATATCCGCGGCCCGCGCGCCACCATCTACGGCTCCGACGCCATCGGTGGGGTGATCAACATCATTACCCGTCCAGACAAGGGGATTAATCAGCACAAGTTCAATATCGGTGCTGGTTCCCATCAACAGCGTCAGGCCGCTTTCAGTAGTGCCAGCCAGGTAGGTGAGGCGGGTCAGCTCAAGGTGGCTGGCGGTTTTGATGATGAAGAGGGTTACAACGTACACCCCTTGCCCGGCATCAACGATGGTGACCGTCACGGGCATCGGGGCTACAACGCCATGCTGGACTACCAGCAGGCCCTCGGCAGCAATTGGGATCTGTTCGGTACAACCCGCTGGTTCCGCAATGTGGCCCAGTATGCGGGGTCTGACGCAAACTATGCGCCGCATCGAGCCGAAACGTGGACTGAAAACCAGAGCTATCAGCTGGGGTCGCGCTATCACGATGATCGCTATCTGAGTGAGTTGCGTGGCGCCTTCTCCAGACAGGATGCGTACGACTATCTCGACAATAGCGGCCGCGATCAGGCCAATAACCGGACCTACACCCGCCAGTACAGCCTGAACTGGGTCAACAGCTTGAAATTGAACGAGAGCTGGACGCTGGGAGGCGGGGCCGATTGGCAGAGTGATCGACTGAATGATCGCTCCCGCTCCTCTGGCTCCATGTATCCGGTCGACGCCAAAGAGCGCGACAACACCGGCCTCTATGCCCTGGCCCAGTTCGACAACCAGACATGGCAGGGTGAGCTGAGCGGCCGCAGTGATGACAACGAGCAGTTTGGTCGTCACAACACCTGGCAAACCGGCGCAGGCTGGCGTTTTGTCGAGGATTACCGCCTGAGTGCCCGCTACGGCACCGGTTTCCGCGCCCCCTCCTTTAATGACCTGTACTATCCGGGCTCTGGCAATCCCAACCTGAAGCCGGAAGAGTCGAAGAGCAGCGAGCTGATGCTGGATGGTCAAACTGCGGGTGTCGAGTGGCGGGCCACCGGTTATCGCAACGACTTCGAACAGATGATCCAGTGGGCACCCAACAGTCAGGGTATGTGGACACCACAAAACGTTGGCAAGGCGCGCATTGAAGGGATCGAGCTGGAAGGGGAGTTCGACACTGGCTGGTTGAGTCATAGAGTCTCTGCCGAATACAAGGATCCCAAAGACAAGGTAACCGACAAGCAGTTGCAGCTGATCTCCCGCAAAGGGGCCAAGTGGGTGACTCAGGCGCAGTGGCAACAGTTTGATGGTTCATTGAGCTGGATCTATCAGGGTGAGCGCTATGGCGATGTAGCCAACACCACAACACTTGGTGGCTACAGCGTGTGGAATCTGGCCGTTGGCTACAAGGTAACTCCGGCGCTCAAGGTATCTGGCAAGATCAACAACCTGCTGGATAAGGAGTATCAGACTGCGGTGGGTTATCCTGCCGATGAGCGTGCTTACTACGTGACGATGGATTACTCACTCTAAGCCGGACCCGGCCAAGCGGAAAAATCAGGGGCCCTGCCATTGGCAGGGCCTTTTCTATTGGCGGCAGGCGGGAGTATGATCGCCGCCTTGCACCAAAGGGGAGCTCAAGTGGCCAATATTCTCGTGTTTGATTCCGGTATGGGTGGCCTGACCATCTACCGCGAGATCCGTCGCGTTCTGCCGGCATACAACTATTTCTACTGCTTCGACAACGCCAACTTCCCCTATGGTGAATTGAGTGAGCCCGCCCTGATTGCTGCCTGCACACGTTTGGTTACCACCATGGTGGCCCGTCATCAGATCGATCTGGTGGTGATTGCCTGCAACACGGCCAGCACCATAGCGCTGCCGGCCCTGCGCGAGGCGCTGGATATTCCCGTGGTGGGGGTGGTGCCAGCCATCAAGCCCGCCGCCGCGCAGACTCGCAACGGTTGTATTGGTCTGCTGGCCACACCGGGAACCGTCAGCCGCGACTATACCCACGAACTGATCGCCCAGTTTGCCCCCGGCAAGCGGGTGCTGCTCAAGGGCACCACCGAGCTGGTCATAGAAGCCGAACACAAGCTGGCGGGCCTGCCGGTCAATATGGCGCTGCTGCGCGAGGTATTGGTCGACTGGCTGGAAGGGGAAGAGCAGCCGGATACGCTGGTGCTTGGTTGCACTCACTTCCCGCTACTCAATGAAGAGATTGGGCAACTGATGCCGCAATGCCAGCTTATTGACTCGGGCAGTGCCGTTGCCAAACGGGTGGCCTGGTTGCTGAGCAATGGCGGGCACGCCGCCGTGCAGCCTGTACATATAGAAGAGGTGATTGCCAGGGCTTACTGTACCCGGCTGGATGGGGAGGCCCAAAAACTGACAGCCCCCTTGCAAGCATGGGGGCTGTCATCACTGGAAGAGGTGAGGTACTGACGAGCGGTTAGACGTCAGCTTCGCTACCTTCCCTTTCCTCTTTATCACGTTTGTCATTCGCTTCACGTACCTTGAGGGTGCGCTGCTGGTACTCTTTATCATTCAAAGCGGCAATCGCCTTGGCGGCATCGGCGGCGGGCATCTCCACGAAACCGAAACCTCTGCGCTTGCCGGTTGCCTTGTCCTTCATCAACCGTACGGAAATGACCTGGCCCTGTTCGGCAAACAATTCGCGCACTGCAATCTCATTGGCGCGATAGGGCAGGTTGCCTACATATAAGGTGCAAGTCTCCTGATTGGCGATCGACTCGGCGACATTAGCCGGGGTTCGCTTCAGGAACAGCGGTACCACGAAACCGCCAATGGCCAGACCTGCTGCAAAAATCACTTCCGCTTTCAAAGAGAACTGCAGGGCCTGGGCAACCAGGTAGCCAACCACTGCCAATACCAGAGCAAGGATTGCGGCCTGCATATATACGGGAAACTTGGATAAATTCATCTTAAAAGACCTTTTGTAAATGAAAGCAAAAAAGGTGCAACACTATATTCACCTCCATGGTAACCAGCTTTCCTGATTGGCGCTACCATGGACCACTCGGGAGAGGTTATCGGCTCCAGTATGGCATTCCCAAGGTCACTGAAGGCGACATAAATGACGCTAAAATGGGAGTGAAATAACCGGATTGTGGATAACATTGTATATATACACTGAATAAGCTGTTTCTAATTGAATAATTTGAAATTTTCGTGATTTTCTTCAAAAAAAGTCTTGTCATCGCAGCGCCGCTCCCTATAATGCGCCCCTACCAGCACGGCGGAACACGCCAAACTGATGAGCCAGCTTCCTAGCGAAGTGGGCGCCGAAAGAAAAGCGAAAACAATCGCTTGACTTTCGA
>NZ_JBGLRA010000016.1:0-79666 GCF_041402405.1 Aeromonas sp. S13(2024)
CCCATGCCGAACTCAGAAGTGAAACGCGGTAGCGCCGATGGTAGTGTGGCATTCGCCATGCGAGAGTAGGACACTGCCAGGCACCCAATTAAACAGCGATGTGAAGAATCATGTCACTGGCTGCGAGGATGACACCTCAGAAAAAGCGGCAAACAATTTAGCGAAAGCTAACCGAATGCGGAGCGGTAGTTCAGTCGGTTAGAATACCGGCCTGTCACGCCGGGGGTCGCGGGTTCGAGTCCCGTCCGCTCCGCCACTAATTTGAAGGCCTTCCCGATTGGGAAGGCCTTTTTGCTATGGGCGGTTTTGTCCATAAGAACCACCGATTTGCACAGCAGAGCCCAGTCGTGAGACTGGGCTCTGCTGTTTTTAGCGTGTTAAGCAGCCAGTGTTAGCATTTATCTGCAGGAAGAAAGCTAAAATCCTGGCATTTCCTCCATTTTCTATCTATATCAAGCTCTTATCTGATGGATTACTGGCCATTTTAACTGGTTTACTTTTGGCCAAACTCTGTTCATGGCGCGCGATTAGGGTTGTATCTCGCTTATAACTCGGTAGAGTAAGGGCATCTTGAGTTTGCCTGTCCCGCGCCGAGTTTGCCGGGTTCCAGGTGTAACTTGGCCAGTTTTTATCAACCTTAAGTCAGTGGTATCGATATGGAACAAGTAAACAAGTCCACCTTCAGCGATGTACTGGAATATGTGCGTATGTCCCGTCGCCAGAACAAACTCAAGCGTGAAATTGCGGATAACGAGAAGAAGATCCGTGACAACCAGAAGCGCGTGCTGCTGCTCGACAACCTGAGCGACTACATCAAGCCGGGCATGAGCATTGATGATGTGCAGGCGATCATCGCCAACATGCGTGCCGACTATGAAGAGCGCGTGGATGACCACATCATCAAGAACGCCGAGCTCTCCAAAGAGCGTAAAGAGCTGAGCACCAAGCTGAAGGGCATGAGCTCTCACAAATAAGCGTTGCGCTTTCGCTTAAGAGACACCGGCCACTGGCCGGTGTTTTGTTATCAGCTCGGATCTCTGCCACTCCTGCAACAATCGGCTCCCCTTTTTAGAATTGCCCTGTTACCATCACTACAAAGCGGTCAATAGTTTCAAGCCATTGACTTGAAAAGACTAAGCTTGAGTGAAACACAATAAATTGCGCAACCATGGTGGGGCTGATATGGGCGCATCAGAACAGACGGATTTGACACAAGTGGCATCTCAAGATTCATCTGTCCAGACCTCGGACGGGAACCCAAAGCGCAAGCGTCGTCCCTGGTGGCGTTGGCTGTTCTGTTTTCTCTTTTTATTGTGCCTGGGGGCGGTGATCGCTCTGGTTGGCTATGAGATGAAAACCTCGAAGCTGCAATCTCAGGAGATCTCCCGCTATGCCGCCAAGCTCACCTATCAGGTCGAGCCTGGCCAGAGCAAGCAGATCGCTTTCCCTGAGGATGGCCCGTTCGACAAGCGGCTCGGCTATGTGCAACTGCCGATGATGCAGGAGCGTTTGCTTCAGCGGGGCTATGAAGTCAGCAAGCAGGTGCATTTCTCCGACGCGCTCTATGACTACGCCAGTCGTGGCTTCTTCGTGCCCTATACCGAGAAGGTGCAGGCTGGCCTGACGCTGCACGATTGCCGTGCCGAGCCCTTCTATCAATTCAAGTATCCGACCCATCACTATCCGGATTTTGATTCCATTCCGCCGCTCGTCATCCAGTCGCTGCTGTTTATCGAGAACCGCGACTTGCTGAGCAACGAAGAGCCGTTGGCCAACCCGGCGGTCGACTGGCCCCGTTTTGCCAAGGCGGCGCTCTCCCAGGTGGGCAAGGCGCTCGATATGCAGGATCAATCTGCCGGTGGCAGTACCCTGGCGACCCAGGTGGAGAAGTATCGCCACTCGCCGGATGGCCTGACCCTGTCGCCGACCGAGAAGGTCCGTCAGATGGCCTCTGCCAGCGTGCGGGCTTATCGTCTCGGGCCGGAAACCCTCGAAGCGCGCAAACTGGTCGCTTGGGCCTACCTCAACTCGGTACCGCTCTCGGCTGCGCCGGGATATGGTGAAGTGCATGGTCTGGGAGATGGTCTCTGGGTCTGGTTTGGGGCCAACGTCGATGATGTGAACCGTCTGCTGGATCCCGCCCGCAACCAGAATGCGCCGCTGGCCGAACAGGGGCTTGCCCTGCGTCAGGTTGTCTCTTTGATGATTGCGCACCGCCGTCCCTCTTACTATCTGGCTCAAGGGCGAGAGGCGCTGGCTACCCTGACCGACAGCTACTTGCGCCTGTTTGTGCAGGAGGGGATGATCACGCCACCTCTGATGGAGGCGGCGCTCAAGGCCAAGATTACGTTTCGTGATTTCCTGCAGTCCCCTGCTATCACTCGGGTGAACAATAACAAGGGGTTGCAGGTTGCCCGTACTCGCCTGAGCCGCCAGCTCGGGGTGCAGCTCTATGACCTCGACCGGATGGATCTGACCGCCGATACCAGCCTCAACATGCCGCTGCAGAACGAAATCTCCCGTTATCTGCAACAGCTGGCCGACCCGACGTTTGCCGCCCAGGTAGGGCTGTTTGGTGAGCGCCTGCTCTCGCCGGAGAAGACCGGTGATGTACGCTACAGCTTCACCCTGTTCGAGAAGTCGCCGGAAGGGTTCAAGGTGCGGGTGCAGACCGACAACACCGATCAGCCGTTCGATATCAACGAAGGCTCTAAGCTGGAGTTGGGCTCAACCGCCAAGTTGCGGGTGCTGACTACCTATCTGGAGATCGTGGCTGAACTGCACGACAACTATGCCGGGATGCCGGTCGAGAATCTGCGCAAGCTGGCTGCCGTCTCTCAGGACAACCTCAGCCGCTGGGCCATCTCCTATCTGATGACGGCTCAGGACAAGAGCCTGCCTGTGATGCTGGAAGCGGCGCTGGATCGCAAATACTCCGCCAGCCCCAACGAAGGGTTCTTTACCGGTGGCGGCATGCACACCTTCAACAACTTCCGCCGCGAGGATAACAATCGCATTCCGACGTTGCGTGACTCTCTGCGTGAGTCGATTAACTTGCCCTTTGTGCGACTGATGCGCGATATCGTGCGCTACAGCCTCTACAAGGAGGGCAACCGTGCCCAGCTGCTCAAGGATGACAAAGATCCCCGCCGTCAGGAGTATCTGGCCAAATTTGCCGACAAAGAGGGGCAGACCTATCTGCTGCGCTTCTGGCGCAAATATCGCGGCAAGACTCCCGAGGAGCAGCTCGATACCTTCCTCGACGGTCTCAAGCCGAGTGCTGTACGTCTGGCGGCGGTTCACCGCTACCTGATGCCGGAAGCCAGCGAAGCCGCATTTGCTGCCTTCCTGGCGGAGCGGTTGCCGCGGGAGAAGCTGAGTGCGAAACGGGTCAATCAGCTCTATGTGAGCTATGGTCCGGGCAAGTATTCACTGCCGGATCAGGGCTACATCGCCCGGGTGCACCCGCTGGAGCTGTGGCTGCTGGCCTATCTCAAGGAGTTCGACAAGGCGACCTTTGCCGACGCGGTGGCGGCCAGTCGTGACGAGCGGCAAGAGGTTTACAGCTGGCTGTTCAAGACCCGTCATCGCAGTGCCCGTGACAGCCGGATCCGCACCATGCTGGAGGTTGAAGCCTTCCTCGATATCCATCAGCGCTGGGCCAAGCTCGGTTATCCGTTCGACCATCTGGTGCCTTCGCTGGCGACTGCCTTGGGCAGCTCCGGTGACCGTCCGGCTGCACTGGCCGAGCTGATGGGGATTATCCAGAATGGCGGTGTCCGCTCGCCAACCCTGCGTATCGAGCACCTCTCGTTCGCCAAGGGGACGCCCTTCGAGACCGAGTTTGAGCCGCAGCACACCGAGGGAACCCGGGTGATGCCAGCAGAGGTGGCGGCCGCCCTGCGCAGTGCGCTCTCCAAGGTGGTCGAAGGGGGCACGGCAAGACGTATCGCCGGTGCCTTTACCCTGCCGGACGGCACTGTGCTGCAGATGGGGGGCAAGACTGGAACCGGGGATAACCGGATTGAAACCGTGGGTCGTTATGGCAACGTGACCAGCTCACTGGCGCGCAACCGCACCGCGACCTTCGTTTTCTATCTGGGTGAGGATCACTTCGGTACCCTGACCGCCTATGTACCGGGTAGCCAGTCTGACAAGTTCCGCTTCACCTCGGCGCTGCCGGTGCAGGTGCTCAAGGGGATGGCTCCCCTGCTGACGCCTTACCTGCAACCGGGCTCCCATACCCAGTGTCTGGCGAACCAGTGATGTGAGCGAATTACCGCTCATCACGCAGATAACTGACCAGAAAAAACGGGGAGGCTGACAGCCTCCCCGTTTTTATTTCCTTATCGGACGCAGCGGCGCTCGATTGCGATCAGGCATTCAGTACGAACTGCTCGATCACCTGAGCCACGCCATCTTCATCGTTGCGGGCAGTGGTGTGCTGGGCGAGAGCCTTGATCTCGTCGGTGGCATTGCCCATCGCCACACCGAGGCCTGCGTATTCGATCATGTGGCGATCGTTGCCCGCATCCCCGACGCAGATCACCTGATCGGCGGTCAGGCCTAGGTGCTCGGCCAGCGCGGCGACGCCGGTTCCCTTGTTGCTCTGCTTGTTCATGAACTCGAGGAAGAAGGGGGCGCTCTGTACCACGGTATAGCGCTCATAGAGCTCTGCAGGCAGTCGCTCGATGGCGCGGGAGAGCTGGGGCGGCTCGTCGATCATCATCACCTTCATGATCTGCTCGTCGGCAGGCAGGGTGGCGAAGTCGATCAGATTGATCGGCATGCCGATCAGGCGGGATTCGTGCTCGGTGTAGGTGCTGACACGGGGGCTGATCAGGCCGCGGGTGACCGAGAAACCGTGGACGTTCACCTCCAGCTCATCAGCCAGTTTGGCGACGACGCTGGCGTCACTGCCGGTCAGCAGCTGGCTGCGGATGATGCGCTGATCGGCCACCTGTTGCACCAGAGCGCCGTTGTAGCAGATGACGTAGTCATGCTCTGTGGTGAGGCCGAGTTCTTCCAGATAGCGGCTCATCCCTTCCAGCGGGCGGCCGGAGGCCATCACAACGGTTACCCCTTTGGCGCGCGCGGCGCTGATGGCGGCGTGGGTGCGGGGAGTAATCTGGCCCTGCGGGTTGAGCAGGGTGCCATCCATATCCAATGCGATCAGCTTGTACATCTCTCACTACCTGAGTCTGGGTGGCCCGCCCGGTGGGGCCAAGGAAGTGGCGAGTGTAGCGAAAATCGGCGGCGGGATCACGGCCGGTTCAGCGATGGGGCCGTGCCGGTTGAGCTATTTGTGTCCCTCGTAAGGGGTCATCTCCAGGGTTTCATCATGGATGGTCAGGCGGGTAGGGCCTCGGGTGATGGTAACCTTGCGTTTGAAGCTGGCCATCTCGACCTCGATGCCGGAGTAGAGGTGTTGGGTGGCAATGACCTCCATCTGAGCCATCAAGTTTCGCAGCTCCTCCTGGTTGGCGGTGAGCTGCTCATCGAGCTGGGCCAGTTCGGCCAGCTGATGATCCCGGATCGGTTTGAGCTTGCGCAGAGTATCCGGATTGCGCTTGTCGCCGGGCAGTTGCAGCAACTTCATGACCAGCTCCTTGATTTTCTCCAGCTGGGCCTGACACGCCTGCTGGCGCTGCTTGAGCTGGTGTTCCTGCTCCTTGTGGGTGAAGTAGCCACCAAGGATCTGCAGCCGGGTATGGTTGGCGGCCTCGGCCCCCAGGCTGGGGGCCATGATCAGGCGATTGGCAATGCTGGTCCCCCCCAGCAGAGTGCCTTTGCGCATGTTGCTATCGCCCACCTTGATGTCTTGTCCGCTGCGGGAGTAGCAGTGGCTGAGCTGGCTCTGGATCTGGATATCTCCCCCCGCCTCCAGCTGGGCATACTGGGCGTAGCTGGCGTGGATCTCTCCTTGTGCATTGAGCTGGCAAAGGTACTCCCCCTGCTCGTTGCGGCGGCCAATGACGCCGTGACGTACCGTAATGCTGCCCCCTGCCTCGATCCAGCCTCCTTCGATAAAGCCACCGATGACGATGTCACCGCTGACCCGGATCTTCATGCCCGGGTTGACGTCGCCGCTGACGATTAATCCCCCTTCAAAATCAATGTGGCCGTGGCGGGCATCCACCTGTTTGACGTTGAGCACCTCGTCCACCTTCATGCCTGCTTTTTCCTGACAGGGCAGGCCAGCCCGACCGGCAATCAGCAGGTCGGGATCGTCGGGGGAGATAAAGGTGCCCTCGCCAGCACTCATCGGACTGTCTTTGCCATCCTTGGCGGGCAGGTCCTGACCGGTCACGGTAAAACCGGGTACCCCGACGGTGGCCGGATGACGGCGCATCAGCGCAGCGCCTGCCTTGACGGTGACGATGGAGCCGAGATCCCGCAGGTCGACCTTGCCATGCCCTAACTCCTGCGGTTTGAGGATCCGTTCGGCCGGGGTCTCCACCAGCCGCTCATAGCGAGTGTCCTGACCATTGACGGCAGGCTGGCCGTTGGCAATCACCAGCTTGAGCTGACTGCCGGGGGCGGCCTCCTTGGCTGACTGGATGGCAGCGGTGAGCAGTTGCTCACTCACCCCCTGTTTGATTTCGCTGATGGCGATCGCCTCTTTCAGCTGTTCCAGCGTCACATACTTGCCACCCCAGTCGGCAGTGATCTGGGCGATGGCGCTCATGCGATCCTTCTCCACGATTACGGCGAGTCGGGCATCCTGACGCTTGCCGACAGGGATGGGGTTGGTGGGGACGGGGGCGGCAGGGTTGGTGAGCAGGGTATTAAGCAGGCTGATGGCCTGTTTGATCCCCTCGGGCTGCGGCTGATAGCGGCGACAGTTGGAAGCGAGCAGCAGAGCCTGCACATCCTGTTCCGTGACAGGTTTGGTGAGACCGGCGGCAATCCGCAGGCAGACCAGTTCCATATCGCTTGATAGCAGCAACCACTCTTTGCTTAACACCGCATCTCCTTGCTGGATGAGAACGGAACGATCGGCTCGTTCCTCTACTGTCATTTAATCTCTCAATGATTAATAAAGCGAGTCGCCAACCCTGAGAGTGGGCAGTATTCAGATATTTCCTCTGAATGGTCAATGAATTGAAGTCAAATCGGTGATGGCGGCCAGATAAATGTGGGCGCTGTTTGGAAACTGAGTGAAAAGACGGATCGCAGCGCCAGCGACATAGTGTCGCTGGCAGGGGAATGGCGGTTCTTATCAGCTGCGCTGGGCTGTTCTGGCCAGGGTGAGGTAATCGGCCAGTACCGGCAATCCCAGCAGATGGCGGCGCAGCATATCGAGGGCGGCGAAGGCGAGGATCTTGCGGCGGCTCTCCGGGTCGGGGTGGCTGACCTTGACCGTCTGACCGACGTGCATGCCATCGGCGCTGAGCAGCAGTGGCACCCCCTCCGGCCCTTTTCGCCCTATGGTCAGTTGCAGGCCCGCATCGGTGGTCGGCAGTTGCGCCAGCTCATCGGCTAGTTGCGTACTGAAGTTGGCCTCCAGCCGGGGATGGCCGTGACAAAGCGTCAGCAGGGCGCCGCCACTCTCTCCCTCCAGCAGAGCTAGCGGTTTGCCTTGCAGCAGCGCCAGGATCTGCTGCGCCGGTTCCGTATCTCCGCTGCCAACCAGCCAGGGTCGGATCGTATCCAGCAGTCGGCGCTCTGCACTCTCCATGTCAGCGGTATTGGCGCCGTGGCCGATCAGTTTCAGCTCGATAAGGGGCATCGAGGAGCGGTAACCCAGCTCGATGCCGGCTGGCCAGGGTTCGGCATCCAGCATATCGCTGAGGGCTGATTCCGAGATGCCGAAGGTGTAAAAGCGACGCAGCTCGGTATCGATCTGTGCTCCGGCCAGCTGTTTGAGGCGCGGCAGAATTTGCTCGCGCACCATCTGCTTGAATTCGAACGGCACGCCCGGGGTGAAGAAGAGCTGGCTCTGGCCACTTCGCAACACAAAGCCGCAGGCGGTGCCGACCGGGTTGTCGAGGATTTCGCTCCCCTGCGGCAACCAGGCCTGTTTGGCATTGCTTTGTGCCATGGGGCGACCACGGCTGGCGTAGCGCGCTTCGATGGTAGCGAGCCAGTCGGGGAAGAGGGTGAGCGGCAGGTCAAAGGACTCGGCGGCGGCCTGAGCGGTGAGATCGTCGGCGGTGGGCCCGAGCCCGCCACACACCAGCACCACCTCGGCGCGGCTGGCACTCTCTTGCAGCACCGTTTTCAGGTCGGCGAGGTTGTCCCCTACCGTCAGGCGACGGCGCACCTGCCAGCCCTGTTCCAGCAGCAGAGCGCTGAGCCAGGCTGCATTGGTATCAACCACCAGACCCGTCACTATCTCGTCTCCGGTACTGATGATCTCGATACGCATGGCAGGCTCCTTGGATTAAACGGGTGGCAATGGTTGGCCTCGGGCCAACACAATCAGGCTTTGTTGTGCTCGAAGTAGTAGCTGATCCGGGTACGTGGATTGAGGTACTCGAACACGGCGGGCGGCAGCCGTTTGGGGTGGATCACCTTGGCGATTGACAGTTCGGCTTGCTGCAGGTCGATGATTGCCGCTTCCTGACGGGGAATGCGCGGATCGTAGACCAGCACCGAGGGGTAGAGCAGGCGGGAAGCGTTGACCGACATTACCAGCCCCACCTGACCGTTGGAGAGTTGCACCACGCTGCCGGGGGGGTAGATCCCCATCAACCGGATCAGCATGCTGAGGTACTCCGGATTGAACTGCGCCTTGCGCTGCTTGTAGAGGCCGCTCAGGGCCGAGTAGGGCACCTTGGCCTGCATGTGGCAGAGGTTATCGTACTCGTTGATCAGCGACACCATCTGGGTCAGCGGATCGAGCTGGCCACCCTTGAGCCCTTCCGGCCCGCTGCCATCGAGATATTCGTGGTGATGGAGCACGATCCCCTTCGCCTCGGCCGGGAAATCCTTGGCCAGATTGAGCAGATCCAGCCCGTAGCGCGGGTGCTGGGCCATCAGGTTCTGCTCCGGCTTGGTCAGCGGCTCGGTCTTGCGCAGGATCTGGCTCGGGATCTTCAACTTGCCGATATCATGGAACAGCGCCCCCATGCCGACCTGACGGATCTCGTCGGCCGTCATGCAGCACTCCTTGGCCAGCAGCATGCTGAGCACGCTCACATTGAGGGAGTGAAAGTAGAGGTTGTTGCCATCCTCGCTGTCGGAGACCAGATGGAGCACCATCTCGTCCACCGAGAGCAGCTGCTCGGTCATGGCATTGACCAGCTCCTGCGCCTCGCCGATGGCATTGAGGGGGCGGGACTGGATCTTGCTCATCACGCTGCGCACCTGCGCCAGCGACTGCTGGAACTGCTTCTCGCACTGCTGCAGATTGCGGCGATAGAGTTGCAACTGCTCGATACGGCGATCCTTCTCCTGCTGCATCTGGGCCTGGCGCTGGGCTGCGTCTGCGCTCTCTTGTTGCTGAGGCTGTACCTGATTGAGAGGTTTGGGCGGAACGTCGCTCTTGTCGGGAATGATGGTGACCAGTTTCAGGCCGAGACGGCGGATCAGCTCGATCTCTTCTTCACTTTTGATCTTGAAGCTGGAAAACAGGAACGGGTGTTCGCGCCACCCCAGTGGCAGGGATACATAGTTGCCGACTTGCAGTCGATCTACGGAAATCTTGATACCGGTCATTATCTTGGAAGCAGGAGACACACTGAGCCGTATGCTAGTCAAAGGCGGGAGTGAATACAAAAGGTATCTGATGACAGGGCAGGAGCTTTATTATAGGCTTCTGGATGTCCAGACATATTTACTGATGCAGTACAGGGAGTAAGCATGCCGATCAAGATCCCGGATCAGTTACCCGCCGCCGAAGTGCTGGGGCAGGAGAACATCTTCGTGATGACGGAATCCCGGGCCGTCACCCAGAACATCCGCCCGCTGCGGGTGCTCATCCTCAACCTGATGCCAAAGAAGATTGAGACCGAGATCCAGCTGATGCGGATGCTCTCCAACTCGCCGCTGCAGGTGGATGTGGATCTGCTGCGCATCGATGACAGGGAGTCAAAGAACACACCGCAGGCCCATCTGGAGAACTTCTATCACGACTTCGAGCAGGTGCGTGGCAATAACTACGACGGCATGATCATTACCGGGGCGCCGCTCGGGCTGGTGGAGTTCGAGGAGGTGGTCTACTGGCCGCGCATCGTCGAGATCATCGAGTGGTCCCATCAGCATGTCACCTCCACCCTGTTCCTCTGCTGGGCGGTGCAGGCGGCGCTGAAAGCCTTGTATGGCATGGAGAAGCAGACCCACGGTGAGAAGCTCTCCGGGGTTTACCGCCACCATCGCCTCGATGAGCACGAGCCGTTGCTGCGCGGTTTCGATGACGAGTTCGTCGCCCCGCACTCCCGTTACGCGGCGTTTGATGGCGATCTGATCCGCGCCCATACCGACTTGCAGATTTTTGCCGAGTCAGAAGAGGCGGGGGTCTATCTGGCGGCCACCAAGGATTGTCGTCAGGTGTTTGTCACCGGCCACCCGGAGTACGATGCCCTGACGCTGGACGGGGAGTATCAGCGGGATCTGGCGGCGGGGCTCGAACCGGCCATTCCGGTCAACTACTACCCAAATAACGATCCGGGCAAGACCCCGCGCGCCAGCTGGCGCAGCCACGGTCATCTGCTGTTTGCCAACTGGCTCAACTACTACGTCTATCAGCTCACCAGCTATCGGGTGGAAGATATCGGCAAGGTCTTTACCTACGACCAGGGAGGCAAGTAGTCAGTCGCCCTGCGCCAGCCGCTGGGCCAGCTGGTCGAGCCATTGGCGGTGGCAGGCCAGGGTAAACGCCTTGGGTCTGTGGGCCTTGATGGCGGCCATCGCCTCTTGCTGTGGCTGGCCGAGGGTCATCAGCAGCGCGGCGGCGACCAGACCGGTACGACCGCTGCCCCCTTTGCAGTGGATGACCAGATGTTTGCCATCCCCCAGCAGCTCGCGCAGCTGTGGCAGCGCCTGTTGCCAGGCAGCTTCGAAGGCGGCATCGGGGGCCAGATCATCCTCGATGGGCAGATGGAACCAGCGCATCCCTTCGTGCTCGACCTGCTGGCCGAGCTGCGCCAGTTCGAGTCGGATCAACTCGGCGCTTGTCATCAGGGTCACCACCCCGTGGGCACCGGCCAACCGCAGTTGATCGAGCGCCAGGGTCAGCGGCACCTGCTGGGTGCCGGGGCAGGGGGTCAGCAGCAGCTGACCGTCGACACGGGGAACCTCAAGGCTCCAGAAGGGGTGATACGGGTGCATGGCGGATCCTCGCGTGGTGGCCGCAGGGCTGCGACCGGTGAATGGCGCCAAGGATAGGCGGGGCAGGGGGGATGTCAATGGCCGTTGTGTTTGCCCCGGTTTACGGGCAGAGTCTAAAAAATTGAGCGATTCAAGGAGTTAAGATGAGAAACCTGGATCAACTGGATTTGGATATCCTGGCCCATCTGTTTCGGGATGCGGGCATGACCAACAAGGATCTGGCCGCGCTGGTGGGTGTTGCCCCCTCCACCTGTCTGGAGCGGGTGCGCAAGTTGCAGCAGGATGGCGTGCTCAAGGGGGCACACTGCGAAGTGGATTATCAGGCCCTCGGTGGCCATATTCAGGCCATGGTCTCCCTGCAGCTGGCCCGCCACAGCCGCCAGATCATCGATGCCTTCCGCGATGCCATTCTGGCGCTGCCCGAAGTGATCAGTCTGTTCCACATGGGGGGCAAGGATGATTTTCTGGTGCACCTGTGTGTCTCCGATACCGAGCACCTGCGCAACTTCGTCTTCGATCACTTCACCTCCCGTGAGGAGGTGGTGCACCTCGAAACCTCGCTGGTATTCGAGCACAAGTTCAGCCGCTCCCTGCCTTGCTTTCCCCAGCCATAACGGCCAGTGGGCCGACAGTCTGAATAGATGGAAAAAACCGCCAGCTGGCGGTTTTTTCCATTCTGCTATCGATTGAATTTGCACGGGTGGCTCAATTGGCGGCGGTGCGTTCATCCTTGGCCGTCTGATAGAGGCTCTTCTGATAGGCCATGCTGCCCCACAGGGCCAGACCAAGGGCATCCTCCTTCAAGGCGTCCGGCTGCGCCGCAAGGGTCAGCTTCTCGTTGGCATCATCGTAGACATAGCCCTCTGCCGCCCGTTCCGGTTGCAGGATCACCACATCCTTGCCGCGCATCAGGGCGAAGTTCTTGTCGTACTGCATGATGGCGCGCCCCGGCCAGTCGGCGGGCATACGGGTCAGATCCTTGCCGAGCATGGGGTAGTCGGCACTGATCCCCATCAGGGAGAGCAGGGTCGGCGCCATGTCGATCTGACTGACGACGCGCGGATCTTTTCTCGGCACTATGCCGTCGCCCACAATGACGCCGGGGATATGGAAGCGGGGGACGGGCACCAGACTGGCGCCACCGACCCGGCTGTCGTGGTCGGCGATGACCAGGAACAGGGTGTCTTTCCAGTATTCGGACTGTTTCGCCTTTTTGAAGAACTCGCCGATGGCGTAATCCGCATACTTGGCCGCGTTGTTGCGGGTCTGCTTGGGCTGCTCGAAGAGTTCGATGCGGTTGTCCGGGAATTCAAACGGATCGTGATTGCTGGAGCTGAACACCAGACTGAAGAAGGGTTTGCCCTCCTTGTGCAGCGCCTTGAAGGTCTCGTCGGCCTTGGCCATCAGATCCTCGTCGGAAGCTCCCCAGGAGCCTTTGAACACCGGATTGTCGAAATCCTTCTGTTCGACGATGGTGGTGAAGCCGTTGCCGAGGAAGAAACTGCGCATGTTGTCGAAGTGACTCTCGCCGCCATAAATAAAGCTGGTGTCGTAACCCCGCTGTTTGAGCAGGTCCGCGATGGTGAAGAAGTTGGTCTGGCTCTTGCCGAGTTTGACCACCGACTGTGCCGGGGTCGGCGTGAAGCCGGTCAGTACTGCCTCGATACCGCGCACCGAGCGGGTGCCGGTGGCGTAGAGCTGCTCGAAGGCCCAGCCCTGCTGCGACAGGGCGTCGATGTTGGGGGTAAGCGGCAGGCCGCCGAGGGAGCCGACAAACTGGGCGCCCAGGCTCTCCTGCAGCAGGATCACCAGATTCTTCGGTTTACCCTGGAAGCTCGCCTGGTTGAAGGTCTGGCTGGGCAGCAGATCGGAGTTGAAATCACTGGCCGGACGGCCACTCTCCTTGCGCATGACCTCGAGCACCTTCTGAGGGGTCATCTCGCCGTAAAACTGGCCGGCATCCTCCTCGGCGCCCATCTGTTTGATGGCAAAGAAGAGGGAGTAGGCGGAGTTGACGGTGAGCGAGTTGACCAGCGGATCCTCGGCAAAGGCGACCATGGCCGGGTTCAGGGCGCGGTGGCCGAGACTGGAGCGGGCACCGAGAAAACCTATGGCCAGAATGAGCAGGGCGAAGGCCGGACGCAGATACCAGCGGGGGAAGCTGAGACCACGTACCAGACGGCCGCTCAGCCACCAGCCACCGGTCAGCACGGCGCCACTGAAGAGTACCGCCAGCAGCAGCTCGGCTTTGCGGCCCGCCCACAGCATGGCGAACACCTCTTTCGGATAGATGAGGTACTCCACATAGAGACGGTTGGGACGCACGCCATACTCGGTGACAAACGAGGGGGTGGAGATCTCGAGGAACAGCATCAGCCAGAGTCCGACGGTCAGCCAGACGCGCATCAGTTGCAGCCAGCCTCGGCCGATGGCATGGGGGCCTGCCAGCAGCAGAGTGAGCATGGCGGGGACACCCCAGACCCAGCAGAGGGTCGCAAAGTCTACCCGGATCCCTTGCAGCAGCATCTCCTGCCAACCGGCCACGGCATCCACCCGTTCCAGTTGCCACATACCGAGGGCGATTCGGCTGAAAGAGAGAGAGAAAATCGCGAGCGCGCAGAAGACGGCGAAGGGCCAGAACGGGCCGAGTCGCTGTTTTAGATCTGTCATGTTTGTTCCTGAATGAGACTCTAAACGTCTGTCCACAGACGTTTTTTTAGTTGTTGTGAGGTTATGACAGATCGAATTGGTTAAGGTTGCATTCAAGTTTGTTAAAAGTCGGCATTAACACATTTGTCATCTAAAAATGTGATGTCGCGCCACTAATGAGCACAGAATAATCTGCTGGGTAAAATGTGAGCCACAGCGTGTATGGATGGGGAGTTGGTGTTTATAATTGCCGCGAATTATCTCAATCGGAGCCGAAGGGATGCCGGTCTTTATCGATGTCGAGTATGTGCGGGGATGGCGCCTGTTTTTGGTGTTATCGGATGGCACCACGGGGGTGCTGGATCTGACCCCCTGGCGAACCCAGCCGCTATTTGCAAAGCTGGAGAGCGAGCGTCACTGCGCCCGGGTCTTCATCAACCGTCACCACCAGCTGGAGTGGCCTGTTGGATGTACCTTGTCAGCCCATGAGGTCTATCACCTCATCTCTCCCATCGATGAGCGGGAAGCCTTCAGCTAATCCCCATTTTTTGTGAGCCAACGCCAGATTCCTGTTACTGGAATGTTTGCCCGTTTGCCTTTCTGAGCCAACTTGGGTAAAACCTGCGCAACATTTTGCCAACTTGCCTTCGCTTCATCTGACAGAGGCTTGCCGCTTTCGCGCCGCAGGCCTTTTTTACGGCCTGACGGCAAACCTTTCCCTTGCTGAAAGGTTTAGTTGGTTGAATGAAAATAACAAAACAAACAAATACATAAGGAAAATGTATGGCTTGTCATATGCGCACACCCCTTGCCCTGCTGGTTGGTGGACTCGCCTGTCACGGCGCTGCCGGTCAGGAACAGGTGCAACAGCTGGATCCCATGGTGGTGGTGGCAACCCGCCCCGCCAGCACCCTGGAGGTGACACTGGATCCCAAGAAGCCCGGTTCCCCCATGCCCGCTGCCGACGGCGCCGGTTATCTGAAGAATGTCACCGGCATGAGCATGGTGCGCAAAGGGGGGCTTGGTGGCGACCCTGTACTGCGGGGGATGGGGATGTCCCGCCTCAACGTGCAGATGGATGGCGGCATGCTGGCCGGTGGGTGTGGTGGCCGGATGGACCCGCCCACCGCCTATGTGTTCCCCCAATCCTTTGATCGGATCCGGGTGCTGAAGGGGCCGCAATCCCTGGAGCAGGGTGCCACCCTGGCGGGAACTGTGCTGTTCGAGCGGGACAGACCCGAGTTCACCGCACCGGGCCTCAAGGCCGATGCCTCGGCCCTCTATGGCAGCTTTGGCCGTGATGATCAGATGGTGGATATGACGGCGGGCTCGACCGACGGTTATCTGCGCGGTCAGTTCACCCACTCCGACAGCGACGATTACCGCGATGGTCACGGCAACGAGGTGCGATCTTTCTATCGCCGCGAGAACGGCACCGCCCAGCTGGGCTGGACGCCGGGGGAGCACACCTGGCTGGAACTCACCGCCGAGCGTAGCAATGCCCGTGCCGCCTATGCGGACCGCACCATGGATGGCCCCATGTTTGATCGCGAATCCTTCGGGCTGAAGCTCAAGCAGGAGCAGATCACCACTCACTGGCAGCGCAGCGAGCTGACCCTGTGGGACAACTACATCGACCACATCATGGACAACTTCAGCCTGCGGCAAAACAGCGGCATGAAGATGCTCTCCAACCCGGATCGCCGCAACACCGGCGGTCGCTGGGCCAACGACATCGCCTTGCCAGCAGACTGGCTGCTGACCGCCGGGCTCGACAGCAACCGGGATCAGCACCGCAGTCGGAGTGGGGTCGACTATGCCACCAAGGATCGCCAGCGCACCCTGCGTTTCGAGCAGCAGGGCGGCTTCGCCGAGCTGGGTCGTCAGCAGGGGGCTCACAGCTACAAGGGCGGTTACCGTCAGGATAGGGTCGAGACCACCCGCTATGGCGCCGGTGAACAGACCCTCTACAGCGATACCCTGAGTCTTAACAGCGGGTTTGGCCGCTACGAGTACCAGTGGTCGCCCCGCTGGTCCAGCTATCTGGCCTGGGGGCAGGCAGAGCGGGCGCCGGACTACTGGGAGCGCAGCAAGGACAGTACCCCGTTCACCCTCAACCCGGAGCGCAGTCGCCAGTGGGATGCGGGGTTGGCCCTGCGCAGTCGCGAGCTGGACCTGACCCTCTCCCTCTTTAGCGCCGATATCAAGGACTACCTGCTCTACAACAGCAAGTCGAACAAGGTGCGCAATATCGATGCCCAGACCCGGGGTGGCGAGCTGGAGGGGCGCTGGCAGTTTGCCGAGCAGTGGCGTCTCGATGGTGGTTTGGCTGTGGTCTACGGCGAAAACCAGAGCGACAACAAGCCGCTGGCCCAGATGCCACCGCTCGATGGCAAACTGGCGCTGGGCTGGCAGCCGGACGAAGCGCTGAGTTTCACCCTGCTGGGGCGCGCGGTGGCGGCGCAGGATCGGGTAGATCTCTGGTCCGGCACCGTTGCGGGTCAGGATCAGGGGGAGACTCCGGGCTTCTTCACCATGAACCTGAGCGGCGCCTGGCAGTTTGCCAAGGGGTGGCAGCTTTTGGCCGGGGTGGACAACCTGTTCGACACCTTCTACTACGAGCACCTCTCCAAGTCAGTGCACGCCAGTCAGGCGGGGCTGGGCTATGAACAGAGCGGCCGCATCCCCGAGCCGGGTCGCTCGTACTGGCTCTCGGTCAACTACCGTTTTGCCTCAGCGGGTGTGCTCTAACCAGTTGAGTCAGATAACGTTTTCAGTCACAGACACCGCTGTGTGAGCATCGCTATCATGGTGAAAAACAGGCGTATCAGACGCCTGCTCTCACAGCGGGAACATAACAATGAAACAGGGAACGTTACGCTATGGCGGCCTGCTCGGGGCCGCCCTGTTACTTGCGGCTTGCGGCGGCAGCGGTAGTTCAGGTGGGGAGAGTTCTTCCCCCGTCGTCAATCCGCCGGTCACCCACCCTCCGGTCGCCACGGCCAGTCGTGCCTGCTATGGCGACGCTCAACCCGCCTGCAACCTGCGCATCTATCAGGTAATGGTGGAGTCGTTTGCCGATGGTGACGGCAGTGCCAACTACGGCGTCGGCTATGGCCCCTCCCAGCACAACGGCGATCTGCAGGGGATCATCGACAGTCTCGACCACATCAAGAGTCTCAACGTCAACGCCATCTGGCTCACCCCGGTGTTCGACTCCTGCGCGGGGCAAGGCGGCGATAACAAGCTCGATGCCACCGGCTACTTCGCCTGCGACTTTTTTACCGTGGATCCCAACTTTGGCAGCAATGCCAAGCTCAAACAGCTGGTGGATGCAGCGCATCAGCGCGGCCTCTACGTCTTCCTCGACGGGGTGTTTGGCCACGTCAACAAGGTGGGGGTGAGCAAGCCCTCGCCAGAGGGGCGTCTGCCAGCCCTCACCAGCGGCGGTGCGGGTTATCCCGGCCAGCTGGTGGATTACAGCAAGCCGGAGAGCCTCGCCTACTTCAAGGAGGTGGCCCGCTATTGGGTCGAGCAGTACGGTATCGACGGCTGGCGCCTCGATCAGGCCTATCAGCTTGGGCTGGATGATTGGCGCGCCATTCGCAGCGAGGTGGAGCAGGCCAGCGCGGCGCGCAAGGCCGCCGGTCAGCAGTGGGGCACCCTTGGCTACATGGTGGGCGAGGTGTGGAAGGGGGCTGATGACATTCGCGCCCAGGCTTACGGCAGCAGCGACAATCCGGCGCTCTCCTCGGCCTTTGACTTCCCGTTGCGCTACGGCATCCTGCAGGCGCTGGCGGTCGAGGAGTCCGGCAAGGGCGGGCAGGGGGCCAGCGTGCTTGACGCCAGCTGGAACAAGGTGGAGAACTACCCGAATCATGCCATGCCGAACCTGATGCTGGGCAACCACGATCTGGTGCGTTTTGGCGATCTGCTGGAGCGCGGCAACTTCAAATCGACCGAGTACTGGCAGCGCCACAAGGCAGCCTTCAGCTTTATGGCGGCCCGCTCCGGCCCCATCACCTTCTACTATGGCGAGGAGTTTGGCGACGAGGTGCCGGGCTTTGCCGCCAAGGTCGGTGGTGACTGCGCAGCGCAGGGCTTGTGCGACGATCATGTAGCCCGCAGCGACGGCAAGGTGCCCGCTGTCACCGGCTTTGTGCCAAGTAGCGAACAAGCCGAGCTGAAAGAGTGGCTGGCCCAGCTACTGGAGATGCGTGCCGCGCACTCCGCTCTCTATCAGGGAGAGCGAGTCAAACTGGTGGCCGATGGCAGCCTCTATGGTGACATCAAGCAGACGGCAGGGGAGCAGATAGTCTACCTGCTTAACCTCTCCACCACGGCGCTCAGCTACAACCTGCCGACGGGCAAACTGCGCAGCGGCAGCGCGCTGGTGGATCTGCAAAGTGGAGAGAGTCTGGCCATCGGCGGCAGCAGCGTGACGGTGGAGCTTCCCCCCTTGAGCGGGCGTTTCCTGCGTCTGCAATAAGTCTGCGGCAGCACGCTTTGATACGAGAGAGGGCCCCATCGCGGGGCCCTCTCTGTCATTGTGGGCGACAAGGTCGTGGCGGGTTATGCGGTTGTCTGGCCCCGGTTTTCCAGCCGCTGGCGGAAGGCACGGGCCAGTCGCTCGTAGAGATCCTGCGCCTCCTTGTCTTCGATATCGCCGCGGATCCAGGGGTTATCGACGATCTCCAGCAGCACGCAGTCGCGCCCTTGCTGGCGCAAATCGAGCCCGTAGAGGCCATTGCCGAGCTGATGCACTGCGCGGCGGGCGGTCTGCAGCACCCGCTCCGGCACCTCGTTGAGCGGTAACGCCTCGATGCGGCTCATGTCGAGAGGGTGCTTGCGGCGGCGAATGCGGTTGCCGGGTTCGGGCCGGTAGCGGCGACAGGCGAACAGCGGCGAGCCGTCGAGAAAGCCGATGCGCCAGTCAAACTCGGCGGGGATCCGGCTCTGCACCAGCAGCAGGGCGGAGCGGCCCAACCCCTCGTCCAGCAGGCGGGCCAGCTGTTGCTCGTCGCTGGCCATGGCGAGATCGCGCCCCTGTGCCCCGTCGGGCACCTTCACCATCAGCGGCAGGCCGAGCCGCTGCACCAGCTCGTCCACATGGTGGCGGCCGCGGCGGGTGACCACCATGGTGGGCGGCATGGGCACGCCGCTGCGCACCATCAGCTCGTAGAGATAGAGTTTGTTGCTGCAGGCGAGGATGGCGCGGGAGCTGTCGATCACCGGCATCTTGAGCTGTTCGGCGCGATGGGCAAATTCGAAGGTGTAGTGGCCGACCGCGGTTTCGGCACGCAGCCAGAGGGTGTCGAACTCCGGCAGCCGCTCTATGGCCGACGGTGGCAGGATCTCGGCCCGGATGCCTTGGGCGGCGGCAGCCCGGATAAAGCGCTCCAGCGCCAGCCCGTCACTGCTGGCACGGCCATCATCGGGGTCGACCAGAATGGCGAGCTGGTAGAGCGGCGCCGCCTGCTCCTCGTCACCGGTCCCCACCAGTGCCTGAGCGTGGTGCAGCATCAGCTCTTTCTCGCTTGGGCTCAGCTCCAGCGGCGACAGGCTCTGCTGCTGGCGCACGGACCAGCCGTGGCGGCCGCGCTTGAGGGTCAGCTCCTGCAGCGGCAACTGGCTGAGGCCATAGTAGTAGCGGGCCAGTCCCGCCAGCTCGCTCTGTTCACACTGGCCGAAGATGGCGCGTACCCGGATCCGATCCTCGCTCTGCTGGGCCAGCCACCCCTGCGCCTTGCGCCACAGCTTGGCCGGTGGCTGCTGGGGTTGCAGTCGGCTGATGGCTTGCAGACCCGGCAGGCAGTGGTGGCCGCGTGCCTGGGCCAGCAGCGAGCAGTAGTAGCCTGCGCTAAGGTGCTCCAGATTGCGGCAGAGGTTGATGATGCGGGGTCGGCCGCCGGTGGTCGGCACGCCATGTTGCAGATAGGTGCGGGCGGTCAGCAGATAATCGGCATGGCAAGGCCAGTCGCCCAGCTCTTCGACGATGACATAGGTACTCATATTTTCGGCTCCACAGATCAGACTGCCTGAACAGGCAGGATCCCCAGTGGGCTTCGATGCACCGACAAGCACGACAATGGCGCGAGGGGAAACAAGAGGTTACAGTGCCTAATATGACGCCTTGGTAACTTGTGATACAAGTCGCATTTTTGGTGCTGAAGATAAATAACCGAACAAGGACTCCCCGTGTTGACCGTACGTGCTGCCCGAACCGATGATCTGGGCGCCATCGTTAATCTGGAACGCTACTGTTTTCCCCCTGAAGTCGCCTTTGGCCGCAGCCGCTGGCACTATCTGCTGGCCCACGCCAAGGGGCGCACCCTGTTGCTGCTGGACGAGAAACATCAGCTGATGGGCTATCTCTGCCTGCTGGAGCACAGAGGCTGGGATCGGCTGGTCATTCAGGCGCTGGCCATCCGCTGGACGGTGCGCCGTCTGGGCTGGGCCCGCCGTCTGCTGGAGCAGGTGATCCGCGAGGGCAAGGCCGCTGGCTGGGGGGCGATTCGCCTCGAAGTGGGGGATGCCAACGAGGAGGCGCTGGCGCTCTATCAGGGATTGGGATTTCGTCCCCAGCAGCGGCTGGCGGACTACTATGGCCGCGACCAGCACGCCCACCGGCTGGTGCTGCCGCTGGTGAGCGACGAGGAGCGTGAGCGGCGCAGAGTGGCTCGCACTCAGGCGCGCAAGCCCTCTGCACAGGCCAACTGATCATGTTGAACGAGCAGAATCGAGGAGCAGGATGAGCTGCGACAACTGTCTTGCCACCGCCATCAGGGCCAAGCTGGGGCGCTGTCCGGTCTGCGCCGGCCAGACCTTCGTCATCGGCCTGATTGGCTGGCTGGTCTGGTGGTGGTGCGGCGCCGACACCTCGGTCAACGCCCTCACCGGCCTGCTGTTTGCGCTGGGTGGCTCGGGCCTGTTGCTGCTCCATCTGGTGGTATTTGTCTGGCGCAAGGCGACCGGACGTGAATTGAGCGATGAATGAATCTGAATAGATTCAAACAGATAAATAACAATATCGGTGTAGATATGGAGGTTCAGATGATTGCAATGGTAACGGGCGCCTCGTCCGGTTTTGGTGAGTCCATCAGCCGCCAGCTGGTGCAGGCGGGCTACAAGGTGATCGGCACCGGTCGCCGCGCCGAGCGGCTGGCTGCGCTGGCTGACGAGCTGGGCGAGCAGTTCCTGCCGCTGGCGTTCGACGTGCAGGACAAGGCGGCCACCCGCGCCGCCATCGCCGGCCTGCCAGCCGCCTGGAGCGAGGTGGATCTGCTGGTCAACAACGCCGGTCTGGCGCTGGGGTTGGAGCCGGCCCACAAGGCGGATCTGGAAGATTGGGAGCAGATGATCGCCACCAACATCAGCGGTCTGACCCTGCTCACCCGATTGCTACTGCCGGGCATGGTGGCGCGCAATCGCGGCCATGTCATCAATATCGGCTCCATCGCGGGTACCTACCCCTATCCGGGCGGTAACGTCTACGGCGCCACCAAGGCGTTCGTGAAGCAGTTCAGCCTCAACCTGCGCGCTGATCTGGCGGGTACCGCCATCCGCGTCACCAACGTGGAGCCGGGCCTGTGCGGCGGCACCGAGTTCTCCAACGTGCGCTTCCACGGTGACGATGCCAAGGCGGCCTCCGTCTATCAGGGGGTGGAGGCGATCCAGCCGGAAGATATCGCCAATACCGTGCTCTGGGTGAGTCAGCAACCGGCCCACGTCAACATCAACAGCATCGAGATCATGCCGGTGGCCCAGACCTTCGGCCCGCTCAATATCAGCCGCCGCTGATCGCTGCATTGGCTGAAACAAAAGAGGCTCCCGTGGGAGCCTCTTTGCATTGGCGAGCCGGTCACAGGCTCATGATCTTTTTGAACTCCTCCGGCGAATACTTCTTCTCGCTGCGCTTGGTGAGATCCGTCATCAGCTTGTAGCGCAGTTCTTTGGCCATCTGATAGGTCTGCTCCAACTGGCCATAGGAGTAGTCGGCGGCCAGCCCGATGGCGGTAGCCTTGTCGCTGGCGTAGGCCTGCTTTAGGCTCTTGTCGAGGATGGCGACCTCCTTATAGAGCTTGTTGCTCTCCTTGCTCCAGACGCCGCGCAGCAGCGGCAGGTACTTGTCCGGATCGGCGCTGGCCAGCGCGGTCAGGCTGCGGAACTGCCAGTAGGCGGAATCATCGGAGTAGCTGTCGTTGCCGGTGCGATAGGGCAGGGGATAGTTTTCCAGGGTGTTGTAGAGCGGCACCATCACAGATTCGGCCAGCACGCCGTAACTCTGCCAGATCAATCCCTGCAGCTCTTTGGGCATCTCCTTGCGCAGCTGGATGACGTGGGATTCCAGCTGGCGATCGACCCGGATCGGCCGCTCCGCCTTGCCCGCCAGCGACGTGCCCTCATAGGTGGCGCTCAGCACCTTGGCTACGTCCGGCACGGTGATGGGGGCATCTGGTTTCATAAAGAGCGGATATTGCGCCTGCCGGGTCGCCTGTTTGTGGGAGGCGGTCAGCATTTTTTGGCCGAGCCACTCCCGATCCACGTTGTAGGGATCGGCAATCACCCCGAACGCCTTGGCGAAGTTGAACTCTTTCGGGTCGGCGTTATCCAGCAGTTTGTGTTCGCGCACGAACTCCAGCAGCTTGGCCGAGTGCAGCACATCGGCGCTGTCGAGATTGACGCCGTGAATGCGCAGGCCGTTGGCCACCATGGCGTAGCTGTCGTCCGGCACCCGCACCGCGATCCAGTGGTGGCCGGAGCCAATTTCCATCAGCCAGGCTTCGTTCACATCCGCCAGATAGAGGCTGTTGCCTTCACCGGCGCCATATTGCTCCACATAGCGGCCAAGCAGCTCGACCCCCTCTTTGGCCGTTTTGGCCTGCGGCAGGATCAGGGTGGGGATGATGGCTTCAATCACGCCCTTCTCGATCAGCGGATCGGCTTTCCGGGCCTTGTCGTTGACCTCGGCACTGGTGGTGGCCGAGATGGCGACGTTGAACTCGTTGATGCCGCGCTCCTCATAATATTTGCCTGCCGGATCGCTGGACGTCGCATCCCAGTCGTGGATGGCGGAGTAGGCGAAAAATGCTTTGGGCATCGGCACTTCCAGCCCGTTGCCCAGTTTCCAGAGTTTGCCCTCATTCTGCTGTGCGGGCCGGAAGGCGAGGTACTTGTTCCAGTTGTTGACGCCAAAATCCTCATTTCTGGCGATCATTACGCTGCCATCGGCACTGGCCCCCTTGCCGACGATGAGGCCGGTACAGGCGTCGGCACTGGTGCCAAGCAGGGTGAGCAGGGTGGCGGAGAGAAGACTCAAGGTGTGTTTTTTCATAGGTGTACCTGAAGGGTTGCGGTGAGTGAGAGTCAGACGAGGGGATGAGGTGTGGGGAGGCTGCAACTCCGAACTGGCAGCGGAGTGAGCACGACAGATTGGTCTGCCTGTTATTGTTTTTTCGAACAGATCATCCATGACACGGCTGGCTGGTTGTGATGTGCGCCAAAATTGTATTCCCGAGTGGTTGTTTATTTTGTGATCGAGCTGCTGTTCCTGACTTTTCTCTGGCGTCGTGGTGCGCGGACGGCGAAATGTGCCAAAACAGCGTGAACCGGCAGCAGATGAGTCATGATTCTGACGCCAGTTTGCGTGGGGGACGTGGTGAGATCCGCCATATCTCTGGATCTCGCACTATCTGACAAGTTGGCCTGTAACTTGCTGGTTTAATTGATAATGGTGGGGCTTGACGCCCCATGTGACCGGATCAGCCTGTGCCCATTGCCGCAGATGCGCACCGAATTGGAGCCCCCATGGATATCAAACCCTACAGCCAGCAGCTTGCCCAGAGCGCATCCAACAACCGCGCCCTCGCTACCCTCAACAGTGCCAGTAGCGGCGGTCAGGGTGGTGGCTGGGAGGAGATGGTCAGCCTCTCCACCCAACGCATGACCGGTCAGGCCCAGCAGGTGCTGACCTACGAACATCTGGCCAAGAACAACAAGTTGCCGCCGGCGCTCGATATGAGCTCCGACAAGGGGGGCGTGGTGCAGCAGCTGGTGGACAAGGCGCTTGGTTTCGATCGCAAGAAGTTCAACGAGATCGAAGAGAAGCTCAAGACCATCGCCGACAACAAGAAGCTGACGCCGGAAGAGCGGGCGGAGCAGAGCAAGCCGCTCAACGAGCTGCGAGAGGCGATGCTCAAGGAGGCGATGGATCGCCTGACCGGCAAGAAGAGCTCATCCACAGATGAGGCCAAAACCGCCTGATCCTGCCGCTGTTCTGAGATCTACCCGGTCGGCACCGATGGGCCAGTGTCGACCGCCGATGGGCAAGCTTCTGCCACCTCTTTTGACCTCACCTCCCCACAAGCGCACAATGTCCGCGCATTGAGCCAGTCGAGGAGTCCGCCGTGTACAACTTCCAATATGCCAATCCGACCCGTATCTGTTTTGGCGAGGGGCAGATCGCTAGCCTGCCCGAACTGATCCCGCCCGGCAGCCGGCTGCTGGTGCTCTACGGCGGAGGCAGCATCAAGCAGAACGGGGTGTATGAGCAGTTGACCCGGGCGCTGGAGGGGGTGACGTGGCAGGAGTTCTCCGGCATCGGCGCCAATCCCAGATACGAGCTGTTGATGGAGGCGGTGGCGCAGGTGAAACGCGAGCGCATCGACTTCCTGCTGGCGGTCGGCGGTGGCTCGGTAGTGGATGGCACCAAGTTTGTCGCGGCGGCCGCCTGCTATGAGGGGGATGATCCCTGGGATATTTGCGGTAAACAGGCGAGCGTGCTCAAGGCGCTGCCGATGGGCTGTGTGCTGACCCTGCCAGCCACCGGCTCCGAGAGCAATCCCACCTCGGTGGTGAGCCGGGGGGATGTGAAGGTCTCCTTCAGAAGCCCGCTAGTGCAGCCGCAATTTGCGGTGCTCGACCCGACCACCACCTACAGCCTGCCGCCGCGCCAGACCGGTAACGGGGTGGTGGATGCCTTCGTCCATATTGCCGAGCAGTACCTCACCTTTCCGGTGGGAGGCGAGGTACAGGATCGGCTGGCGGAAGGTTTGCTGCAGGTGCTGGTGGAGAACGGCCCCAAGGCGCTGGCGGAGCCGACCAACTATCAGGTGCGGGCCAATCTGATGTGGGCGGCCAGTCTGGCGCTCAACGGCCTTATCGGTTGCGGGGTGCCGCAGGATTGGGCCTCTCACGCCATCGGTCATCAGCTGACGGCGCTTTACGGGCTCGACCACGGCCAGAGCTTGGCGGTGGTGCTCCCCTCATTGCTGCGTGAGCGGGCGAGCCAGAAGCAGGACAAGCTGGCTCAGTTTGCCGAACGGGTGTGGCATTCGACCCGCGAGGACAAGGCCCTGCGCATCGAGGAGGCGATCATCCGCACCGAGCAGTTCTTCCAGAAGATGGGATTGGGTACCCGGCTTGCCGACTATGGCCTCAGCGAAAGCTGCATTCCGGCGGTCTGCTCCAACCTCAAGCGGGTCGGGCGCACCGCACTCGGGGAGCAGCAGGATATCGACCCGGATCAGGTAGCGCGGATCCTCGCCCGGGCGCTATAAGTCGGCGCCGGTTTGTTTCCCTGGCTGATTCATTTTCCCAATAAAAGAGGGCCGCTTGTTGCGGCCCTCTTGCATCACGGGTTAGCCGATCACTCGGTGCGCGCCTTGAGATAACCGGCGTAATCCGGGATCTGTACGCTGAACGCTTGCCGCATATGGGGGCTGTCCATGATGAAGTCGGCGGTCGCTTCGTTGGTGGCGACCGGGATGTTCCAGACCGCCGCAAGGCGCAGCAGCGCCTTCACGTCCGGATCGTGCGGCACGGCATTGAGGGGATCCCAGAAGAAGATCAGCACATCGATCTTCCCTTCGGCGATCAGGGCGCCGAGCTGCTGGTCGCCCCCCATGGGGCCGGAGAAGAGGCAGGTGATGGGCAGTTGTGCCTTCTTGCCGAGCATGGTGCCGGTGGTGCCGGTCGCATAGAGATGGTGGAGCTTGAGCTCCTCCTTGCGGCGCATCACCCAGTTCAGCAGAGGGGTCTTCATGTTGTCGTGAGCCACCAGTGCCACCCGTTTGTGGGGCGCCATCTCGCGTGCAATCTGTTCCATGGAAATCGTCCGTAGCATTGTTATTGGTAGAGAGCCGTATCCTAATCGAAAGCGGCGCCCGTTGCCTTGCCGGGCGCCGTAACTGTGATCACTTCGACTGTTCAATCCACTGCTTGTTCTTCTGCTCCAGCACCGAGATGGGCAGCATGCCGTATTCCAGCACATGGTGGTGGAACGCCTTGAGGTCAAAGCCTCCGCCCAGTGCCTGCTCGGCCGACTCCCGCATCCGGATCAGCGCCAGCTGGCCCGCCTTGTAGGAGGTCGCCTGGCCAGTGTAGGCCATGTAGCGCGGTACCTCGGAGCTGATGTCCCCAGCACCCAATGCCGAGTTCTCCTTCATGTAGTTGACGGCCTGATCGTGGCTCCAGCCATACCAGTGGATACCGGTATCCACTACCAGCCGCATCGCCCTGAGCATCTCCTCGTTGAGGCGGCCAAAGTATTGCAACTGGTTGTTGAAGGCGGATGATCCCTCGACCTTCACGTCTCCCACCGCCGGATCATAGAGGCCCCGTCCCTGATAGAGCCCCATGTCGTGATCCGCCAGGTACTCGGTGTAGAGCGCCCAGCCCTCCGCATAGGCGGTGTAGGAGGCGTTAGCCACGTACTGCGGGAAGTCGGGATCCTTGGCGGCCAGCTCCTGGGCGATGGTGATCTGGAAGTGGTGACCCGGCGCCGCCTCGTGGGCCAGCAGGGTGCTGATATTCCAGCTCTGCAGACCATAGGGGTAGTATGTGTTGAGGAAGAACTGCCCCTTGCGGCCGGTCTGCGGGTTGCCGTCCTGATACCAGGCCACTCCGCCGTATGGCGCATCTTCATAGGAGACGGGCACCACCTCGTAATCCAGTTTGGGAATGGTACGTTCGGCATCGAAGAAGTCTGGCAGCACCAGTGCTGCTTTGCTCTTGAAGACGTTGTACTCCTGCAGTGCCCGCTCGTGTTCGGCCAGCGCCTGCTGCTGTGGCCTGCTCAACGTCGCCCCGGCTGCATTGTCCGGGTTGAGGCCGGCGGACCAGACCTCTAGCGGGTTCTGATAGAAGAAGGCCGGCTCGTTCAGATAGCGGAAGAAGGCGTAGATCTGGCCGCTCTGCTTGCTCTGGCTCACGTCGTCGCTGTCACACTTGCCGACGGAATGGCATACCTTGACCATGGCAGCGAAGATCCGCTCTACCTCGCTCAATCCCAGCTCATGTACCTGCTCGGGTGTCATATTGGTGGTGGTGTGCTTCTTCAGCAGCCAGCGATACCAGTCTCGCCCGTTGGTCATGCCACAGAAACCGTCGTCACACTCGCCACTACCCAAGCGCACTGCATAGGCGCCGCCATGCTGGTAATCCAGATAGTCGCGCAGCGCCAGATAACGGCTGTTGATGCTGTCCAACACGGCTTTGTAGTCTGCTCGCAGTGTGGCATCGGCATCCCCCGGCAACTGCTGCCAGCCGAGGTAGGAGCCGGCGATCGCCTCCCCATCCAGCTTGCTGTTGAGCTGGGCCAGCAGCCGGTCTACCAGCTCATCAGGCAAGGTGTTGCCCTGAACACTGGCCAGCTCGAACTGGTGTTTCACCTCGGCAAGATAGACATCATAGGCCTTGAGCCAGGTGAGGTGTTCCTGATACCAGGCCAGCTGGGTCATTGTTGTCTTTGCTCGAGTTGCCATTGCAAGTGCCGGAGCTGTGTCTGTGCGGTCGAGATCCCGTCGCCATGCGCCATCACCCGGCGTGACCCTGTCGGTCGAGCTGTGCTCGAAATAGTCGAAGTCACCGCTGACGGTGCGAGCCGCTTTGCCGCTGGCAGGGGCTGCTCCGACGTCATCTGCCAGATCCACCACGCGGTTGCGGAAGTGATGGATCGGGATCTGGGATTGGGGTAAATCGTATCCTTCAAGATTGATCTGCAAGTCCCAGCGGATCATGTCGTAGAACAGCCGATCCCGCTCACTTAGCACCGTAGGATCCAGAGCATTCAGTCGTTGGATCAGTGAACTGTCGAGTGCTTTGCGCTTGGCGATGCTGGTGGCATCGATGGCAAAACCGTAGGGGTCGAGCGACTGGCTCTCGCGCAGGGCTTCATCCATGGTCTGCATCAGGGATGCTTTGGTGGCTGCGGGATCTGCAGGTGCGTTCGAGCTGTTGTCATTGCAGGCGGCAAGAGACAGTGCAATGGCGCAGGCTAGCGCGAGCTTGTTGGGTAGGAAGTGCATGATGTAGTCCTTTCACATGTTGTTATTGTATGTCCCTGTGAGGGGCCCCAATAGTGCAACTCCCAAGCGTCTGTTTTTGCGATCTGAATAGCAAAAATACGCTTATTTTTCATGCTGATAAGTGGCGTGAAAAGCTATGCAGCCAGACATTAAAAAACCCGCCTGAGCGGGTTTTTTAACCGTTTTTTCATGCCATAACTATTCAGGATGAACCATGGTGCAGTTGCGACTGCTGGTAGTTCTCCAGCCCGATGCGATCGATAAGATCGAGCTGGGTCTCCAGCCAGTCCACATGCTCCTCCTCATCCTCCAGGATCTCCTGGAACAGGTCGCGGCTGATGTAGTCCTGCACCGACTCGGCATAGGCGATGGCTACCTTGAGGTCGGGGATGGCATCCATCTCCAGCGAGAGGTCGCAGCGCAGCATCTCTTCCACCGTTTCACCGATACGCAGCTTGCCCAGATCCTGCAAATTGGGCAGCCCTTCGAGAAACAGCACGCGCTTGACCAGCTCGTCGGCGTGTTTCATCTCATCGATGGACTCGTGATACTCCTTGTGCCCGAGCGCCTTGAGGCCCCAGTCATCGTAGATGCGGGCGTGCAGGAAGTATTGGTTGATGGCAATCAGCTCATTGGCCAGCACCTTGTTGAGGTGGGCAATGATCTTGGGATCTCCTTTCATCGACAGTGCTCCTTGGTTCGTGCCTGAGGCTCCGATCGTTAGAGCTTAGTCCAGAAAAGTGACAATAAGAGGTCTGGCGAGCCAGCTCGCCTGAGAAAAGGGGTGACCCTGTTGGCGGGTCGCATCAGAAAAGAGGTGTCCGGATCAGGCCACTTCGTAGTAGAGCACGGGTTGCTCCTGCTCCATCCTGTCGAGTTCGGCGGCGATGATCTCCATGGTCATGCGCACGCATTTGCCACACTGGGCGCCCACCTCGAGCGACTGCTTGAGCTGGCGGAATTCGCTTTTACCTGACTGCACCGCTTTGCGGATCTGGGTATCTGTGATGCCGCGGCACAAACAGACGTACATGATGGTCACCTCTTGTGGAATGAGATGAAATCTAAATGAGAATGGTTCGTAGTGCAAATAACCATTGGTAATAAGATCCCCTGCTTGCCACTGTGCAACCCCTTGGGGACAATGCTGGCAACCAGAGGAGATCACCATGCTCAAGAAACTGTTCAGCGCCCTGTTCGGGGGCGAGCCGACCAAGGCGCCGGAAGTCACTCCCACCGAATATGCCGGCTATCTCATCTATCCGGAACCCATGGCCGAAGGTAGCCAGTATCGGCTGGCGGGCCGCATCACCAAGGAGCTGGACGGCGTGCTGCAAACCCATCGTTTCATCCGCTCCGATCTGTTTGCCAATCCGGCCGATGCCGAGCGTTTCATGGTGCAGAAGGCCCACACCTTTATCGATCAGATGGGAGATCGCATGTTCGAGCCCCGCAAACCGGCTGACAACCAGAGCTCATGACACCACAAGAGGTCACCCTGCTGCGCGAGGCGCTGGCCCGCGCCGGTGAGCGGCGCATGATCTGGCTGGAGGGGGAGGAGGCCGACTGCATTGCCCGCGCCCAATCCCTGCTCGGTGAGACCGTCTTCTGGCTGGGTGCCGGGCCCGAGTGTTATGCCCCTCAACCCGCTGCCAAGGCGCTGCAGCGGCTCGGCCAGGAGTGCGACACGCTGGTGTTCAATGCCTTTAGCGGCTTTCATCCCGACGCCTTCGGGGCGCTGGCAGGTACTCTATGCGCCGGTGGCTTGCTGTTGCTGCTGACCCCGCCCAGAGTAGAGTGGCCTTCATGGCCGGATCCTGACCGGATTCGGCTGGTGGCCCAGCCGGAGGAGGCGGGCCGGGCCGGGCACGGCTTTATCGCCCGACTGGTGCGGTTGCTGGAAGGTGAGCCAGCCCTCTCTCTGGAGCCGCCGGTTTGCTCGCAGCCGTGGCAACCGCTTGGGCCCGAACGCAGGCTGAGCCGCGATCAGACACGGGCACTGCCCGCCATCCACAAGGTGTTGCACGGCCATCGCCGCCGTCCGCTGGTGCTGAGCGCCGACCGCGGCCGAGGCAAGAGTGCGCTGCTGGGGCTGGCTGCCGCCGAGCTGCTGCGCCAGCAACCCTCGCTGAACATAGTGGTGACGGCCCCCTCGCAGGCGACGGTGGCGACCCTGTTTGCCCACGCCGCTCGCGGGCTAGATACTACGCCGGAACAGCGGACCGGACTGAGCTACTGCTCGCCGGATCGGCTGGTGCACGAGGCGATGAATCCCGATCTGCTGCTGGTGGATGAAGCGGCCGCCATTCCGACCCCGTTGCTCGAGGCCATGCTGGCCCGCCACAGCCGCATCGTGTTTGCCACCACCGAGCATGGTTACGAGGGGACGGGGCGCGGTTTTCACCTGCGCTTCAAGCGGGTGCTTGATAGCCAGACCCCGGAATGGCAGGAGATCCACCTCTCTGAGCCCATTCGCTGGAGTGAGCGTGATCCGCTGGAGCCGCTGATTTTCCGCCTGCTCGGCCTCAATGCCGAAGTGGCAACTCCCTTGCTGCCGACCAGCCCGAGCTGGCGTCTGGTCAATCAGGAGGCGCTGGCGAGCGATGAGTCGCAGCTCAACCAGCTGTTCGGCCTGCTGGTGCTGGCTCACTACCAGACTACGCCGAGCGATCTCAGATCCCTGCTGGAGAGCCCGGATCTCGATATCCATCTGCTGGAGCAGGACGAGAGCCTGCTGGGTGTGGCGCTGGTGGCGCGTGAAGGGGAGATAGAGCCCGAACTGGCCGAGGCGATCTGGGCCGGGCGTCGCCGTCCGCGCGGCCATCTGCTGCCCCAGTCGTTGCTGGCCCACGCCGGTTTCAAAACGGCGGGGGGGCGCAGCTACGCCCGGGTGATGCGTATCGCCATCCATCCCGAGCTGCACCGGCACGGTCTGGGGTCGCTGCTGCTTGGCAGGCTTGAAGAACATTATCGTCAGGCGGGGATCGATTACCTTGGCTCGGCTTTTTCGGCCAGCGCCGACCTGCTCCCCTTCTGGCGCAAGGCAGGACTGACGGTGCTGCGCATCGGCCTGCAGCGGGATGCCGCCAGCGGCTGCCACGCAGCCCTGCTGCTCAAAGTGCTGAAACCCGAACATGAGATCGAGTTGAATCAATGGCAGCAGCGTTTCATTCGCCAGTTGCCGACCCTGCTGGCGGGTGAGTTGAGCTTGTTGGAGCCCGAGCTGGTATGGCAATGTCTGCAAGGCAGGACCGTCACCGCAGCGGAGCTTGACGAGTTCGAGCGCGATGAGGTTGAGTGCTTTGCCCTGCATCACAAGCCGTTTGAACTGAGCCAATCCAGCCTGCAGTTGTGGTTGGCGCGCAATCTGGCTGTGCTTGGTTCACTGACTCCTGAAGAGCGTTATCTGCTGATCGCAGCCATCTGGCAATATGCCGACTGGGGAAGACTGGCTGCGAGGTTGCAACTGGCGGGCAAGCCCGCCGTGATCAAGAGTTTGCGGGCACTGCTGGCGCGTCTCCTGACCTCCCCTACCACTCGATAGGTTTGCCCTGCCAGTCGAGAAAGCTCAGCTCGCCATCCGGTTGCAGCCGGTTCATCAGGTTAATCAGATGGTCGGCTACCAGCTCGGGACTCTGCACATTTCCTGGCGGTACATTGGCGTGAAACGGGCGGGAGAGTTGGGTATCCACGGTGCCGGGATGGAAGGCCAGCAATTTTACGCCTGGGGCCCGCCTGGCCAGCTCGATGGCGGCACACTTGAGCAGCATGTTGAGGGCGGCCTTGGATGCGCGATAGCCATACCAGCCGCCCGCTCGGTTGTCGCCAATGCTGCCGACCCGAGCGCTGAGAACGGCCAGAGTGCAAGGCTCGCGGCCAAACAGCGGTAACAACTGGCTGATCCAGCGCAGCGGCAGCAGGGCGTTGGTCTGGTAGAGACGGGTCATGGCATCCAGATTGATTGCTTCGAGCCGCTTCTCTGGCTGGATCTCCCCCTGATGCAGTATGCCGTTGCAGATCACCACCCTGTGCGGTCTCGGTGCCAACTCCGCGATGCGCGCCACCACTTCTGTCATCTGCTCATCACTGTAATCACAACATAGCCAGTGCAGACCCGGCGATGAGAGGCCAGCAGGTGCGGGCTGACGGCTGATGGCAATCACTGGCCCGCCCCCCGCCGCCAACCAGTGTGTTACCAGAGCCGCACCGATACCGCCAGAAGCGCCAATCACGACGATACCTTCAATCATCTCAGGCTCCTTGTGAGTACATGATGGATTTCACCATCTGCCAATGTTGTCCTGAGTGGCAGATACGAGCCCGCCAGCCTGCGGGATCAAGCGGTTAACGCTGCAATCTTGCCGAGATCCGAGCCGCTGGGTGAATTCCATTCCTATACTGATGGAAAACCGCAGCGGTCTGCTGCCCGCGCAACCAGAATGAGAGTCACCATGATGTCCAAAGATGGGGAAGAGCGTAAATCTATCCTGACCGAAAGTGGCACCAATGAGCTTGAGATCATCGAGTTTCACCTCAAGAAGCAGCTACCGGACGGCCGTGAAAAAACCGCTTATTACGGGATCAACGTCGCCAAGGTGCGCGAGGTGATCCGGGTGCCGGAGACCACAGATTACCCCAATGCCCAGCGCCATATGGTGGGGGTATTCTCCCTGCGGGATCGCCTCATCCCGCTGGTGGATCTGGCGGGCTGGCTCGGCATCAAGACCAACCCTGACCCCAGCCACAAGGTGGTGATCGTCACTGACTTCAACAAGATGGCTAACGGCTTCCTGATCGACAGTGTCAGCAGGATCCACCGGGTCTCCTGGGAGGATGTGGAGTCCCCCAGCCAGTTTCTGGAGGCGGGGGAGAACGACTGCGTGGTGGCCGTGGTCAGGCGTGATGGCAACCTCATCATGATCCTCGATTTCGAGAAGATCATCGCCGATATCAACCCCGAGCTCAGCATGGAGAAGTACGACGTCACCCAGGATCGCAAGGTGCTCATCGACGATCGCATGATGGCGCTGCGACAGGGCAAAACCATTCTGGTGGTGGATGACTCGGCCTTTATCCGCAAGATGATCGAGACCACCCTGCGCACCGCTGGCTACAACGTGATTACGGCCAAGGACGGGGGAGAGGGGTTGGAGATGATGACGGATTTCGATCGTCTGGCCCAGGAGGAGAGAATGCCGGTGACCGGCTTCGTCAATGCGGTGATCACCGATGTGGAGATGCCGCGCATGGATGGCATGCACCTGCTCAAGCGGCTGCGGGACACCCCCTCCTACAAGGAGATGCCCATCGTGATGTTCTCCTCTCTGATGAGCGATGACAACCGCCAGAAAGCGCTACAACTGGGGGCCAATGATACCATCACCAAGCCCGAGATAGGGCGCATGGTGGGGATGATGGACCATATGCTGCTGGGGATCGCCCCGCCTTCGCCAGCCAACAACATCTGACCTGCCGTTAACTTCCAATTAGCCGGTCGAATCCACTGACCGGTGCCTCAAGCGGCCACTCCTTGCCAAGGAGTGGCCGCGCTGTTTTGGCTGTTTGCTGCGATCCCGACGCCCCTTGTCTCCTGGATATGATTTATGTAATGATAATTATTATCATTTGTTGGTGTGAAGCATATGACAGCAACCTGGGTGAAGGGGTGGGTCGAGTCGACCGAAGGTGGCAGCAGCATGAGTCACTGGAAACAGCAGACCAGAGAGGGCAACCGGCTGTTTGACTGCGGCGAGTATCATCAGGCGTTGGCCCATTATCAGCAGGCGCTCTGGCTGGCTCGTCAGCAATTGGTGCAGTGGCACGACGCGGATGAGGCGGTGGCTGCGCTGGTTGTGGCTCACCACAATCTGGCGGATCTGCTGGTGGCCATGACTCTGCCCGATCGCGCCGCCGACCTGCTCTGCTATGTGCACGACTGCCTGCTGGCGACCTGTCACTCCCCCGCTTGCTCCTCTCGCCTGCGAGAGGCTGCTTTGCGCCATACCCGCACAACCCGTGCCGAGTTGCTGACGTTCGTACAGCGCCACGGCAGCCACGCCGGGATCATGCGTTCGCTCGGTCACTGCCTGTGTCAGAGTGAGCCCTCATCCCGGCTCCATTAATCCGAACAGAGGTCATCATGAGCCATACCCTGCCAGCCCTGAACTATGCCTACGACGCACTGGAACCCCATATCGATGCCTTGACCATGGAGATCCACCATAGCCGTCATCACCAGACCTATATCAACAACCTCAACGCCGCACTGGAAGGAGCGCCCGAGCTGGCCGCACTGCCGGTTGAGGAGTTGCTGCGCCGCTTCGATACCCTGCCTGCCACCTTGCAGGGGGCGGTACGCAACCATGGCGGCGGCCATGCCAATCACTCCCTGTTCTGGCTGGTGATGAGCCCGCAGGGGGGCGGTGAGCCGGGTGGTGAGCTGGCTCTGGCCATCGAGCGGGAATTGGGGGGATTCGATGCCTTCAAGCAGGCTTTCACTCAGGCGGCTCTGAGCCGCTTTGGCAGTGGCTGGGCCTGGCTGGTGGTGGACAAGGCGGGCAGATTGCAGGTGGAGAGCAGTGCCAATCAGGATAGCCCCCTGATGCATGGCCATACCCCGATCCTGGGGCTGGATGTGTGGGAGCACGCCTACTATCTCAAGTACCAGAACAAGCGTCCTGACTATATCGCTGCCTTCTATCAGGTGGTGGATTGGGCCGAAGTGGCCCGCCGTTATCAGGCGGCGCGAGGCTGATTTGGCCGCTGGGAATGGGTGTACAGGCTCACCGCCACAACCTGCGCTGTAATAACAAGACCCGCCAGTTGGCGGGTCATCTGTTTATGGTGCGGCTGTGCTGGCGCTGGCGGCTGAAGGGGCCACCGGCAATGTGGGCAAGGCCGCGCTGGGTGTCTTGGCGGTGGTTTCTACCGCGGATTTGGCGGGAGTGACCGGCTCAGTCGTTGCCGCAGCGGATAAAGCTAGCGTGACTTGTTCAGTCACGGCCGAGGAAGATGGAGTCGCCGACTCGGTGGCAACCGCGGCAGATACTGCCGCTTGCTTGGCCTCATCCACCGCCGGTTTGGGCTGTTTGAGGCAGGGTTGCAGGCTGCCGATGGTACTTAGTGACTGGCAAGGCACAGGCAGGCCGATGGGGACTGGTGCCCCGAGGAACTTGGGTCCCTTGTCCAGCACATAGAGGTCGAGCAGCCCCATCAGGCGGGCAAAGACTTCCCGCACCCGGGTGCGGATCCCCTGATAGGCGCTGGGATCCTCGGCATTAAAGCCGACCGCATCGATACCGAAATGGCGGGCGATGAAAATGGCCCGCTCGTTATGAAAGCCCTGGGAGACCACGGTAAAGCGCTCTTGGCCGAACACCTCTTTGGCGCGAACCACTGAGTCGAGGGTGCGGAATCCGGCGAAATCCATATAGATGGCGGAGGCGGGGATGCCCGCCTTGATCAGGGCGCGGCGCATCTGGCGCGGCTCGTTGTACTGCACGGTGGCGTTGTCACCGGAGACGATGATGAAGTCCACCTTGGCATTGTTGTAGAGCTCGGCCGCCGCCTTGATGCGGTATTTGAAGTAGTGGTTGGGGCCGCCACCGGAGAGATATTTGGAGGTACCCAGCACCACCGCAACCCGGTTGTAGGGCACCTTGTCCACCTGATCGTAGGTGTAGTGACGGGCATCCGAGACGATCCACTCGCTGTAGCCCAGCAGCATGGCAATCAGGGCCAGCAGCAAAACGAGGCAGGCGAGGAGGATCTTGGCAAACTTCTTCATGCGCGGTGCGGTCAGGGTCTGAAGTTGGGAGTGGCTATCGGCATTCTATTACAACTCGCCGCTGGCGTCAGGCTTGATAACGGGCGGGCATCTCATTCGGGCAGAGGTTGTCGCAGCAGAGGTCGGGAAAGCGGGAGGATAAAGCGAGGGGCTGCGGTGGCAGCCCCTCTGGTCGGTGAAGGTCTATCAGTGGGCGGAGTCGTTACCCTTGCAGGCGTCTGACTCCTTGTTGGCTTGCCACCAGGGCAGCAGATCCCGGGCGAGCCACGCCTGATAGGCATCGCTGTCGTTGGCGATCAGCCGGTCCAGCTCCCCTTCGAAGTCGCTCATCGCCTGCTGCCGATCCGGATTGCGCAGCGCCTGTGCCAGCGCCAGCCAGCTGGCGCCGCGACCGGTATCGTTGAGGAAGCGGTGCACGGTATAGGACCAGGAGTAGACCATCTCGCCACCCTGGTCGTAGTCAAGGTGGAGGATCGCCGCCAGTGTCGGACGCTGGTTGGCGGGGCGGTTTGCCACGTTATCCAGACCACGGGCAAAGCACTGGCCGTGGGCGATGTACTCTGCAATCCCCTCTGCCCACCAGGTAGTGCGGTTGAGCGGATAGTGGCCGAAGCTGCCGTACTGGTTAAAGCGGCCGTCGAGATAGTGAACGTACTCGTGGCGCAGGTTCCACACCTGGAAGGCAGGGCGTTTCCACTCCGCCTCATAGGCGAAGAAGCGGGCCTGATTGCCGGGGCGAGCCGGATCCCCCTCGATATAGATGCCGCCATTGTCAGTGGAGACACCAAACAGCGCGCTGCCGTAGCGGCCCCAGTCGGCGGAAGAGTTGAAGATCACCAGCTCCAGCGCTTCGTTGTGATCATCGGCCACCGGTTGCCAGCCAGTCTCCATCTGCTGGTGGAAGCGCAGCTCTTCATCACCCAGCTCGCGGCAGATCCCTTCGGCCTGAGCCTGGGTCAGATCCTGGGCGCGCAGACGCAGGGTGGGCGAGCAGGTGTGCTCGAACGGCAGAATATCTTCCATGCGGATCGGGGTACAAAGCCCGGCAAACTCGCCGCTGACACAAGCCTCGCTGGTGCGATCCGTGTAGGTGAGGTAGTAGCTGGAGAGGGTCAGGGAGACCTCTTCCAGCATGGCAGCCGGATGTTGGCCGCCCGGGATCAGCCCCTGCTGGCGCATGATGGCGATGACATCGCGATCCAGCTGCTGGCGATAGGCGATCGCCTTATCCGGGCTGGTGTGATGGAGGTAGCGCATCATCTGGTAGAGGCGGCTGTGGGCATCGAGGATGTTGTTGAAGATAAACAGATCCCGTGAGCCGTCGCGCTGTTTCCAGAGGGCCAGCTCGCTCAGGCCCAGTTGCAGCAGGCTCTGGCGCAATGCCGCCTCCTGCTGCAGCACAGCTGCGCTGAAGTCTGCCTGCTGACCGTAAGAGGCGCTCTGATCGACCAGATTGAGCAGCTCGAACAGGCCATCGGCCCAGGGTTTGTGGCCATTGATCTGTGCCGCATGTTGCACCGCATAGCCGAGCGCCTGGTTGAGCTGGGCCAGCATGGGGGCGGCACTCTGGCGGAAGGCGGCTTGCCCAAGTTGCCCTTGCGCTGCCACGCTCCAGGCTTCCAGCACTGTGCCAGCCTGATCCTGCGGTTCAGCTCCCAGCAGCAATGGGTGGTTGAGCAGATCAATCATCACCCCGGCCAGTGCCCGGGCGACCTGATCACTCTCCTTGCCAACGCCGCCGTGGTAGTTGTGGGCGCGCACATAGTAGAGCAGCTTGTCCATTGCCGGATGGGTCGGTTGGTTGGCCGCCAGCAGGGCACGCATGCCGCGCACCACCGCCATCAGCTTGGCGTCATCGTGGCCGTAATCCGCCTGCCAGGCAGGACTGTTCTGGCCGCTCACGTCGGCCACCAGTTTGGCGGCATCGCTGTCGAGCAGATCCACATCGGGCTGCTCGGGCTCGGAGCAGAGACGACCGTTGGCGCGGCGGCATTCCAGCTGCTCCTCCTTGCTGGCCAGCACGATGGGGCGATTGAGCACCCGGCTCTCCTGCCACTCTTTGCTCTCTGGCAGGGGTTGCCACTCGCCGCCGGCGACCGGGTATTGGTAGCCGCTATCTTGCAACGTTACCTGAACCTCGCTGCCAGCGGGGATCACCTGACGGCAGATGCGATAGCGGATGGTGTTGCTCCCCTCCTTGCGCTCCTGTGGCTCATCACACTCTTGCTGAGGCGTGAGCTGATCCAGCTGCCACTGATAACGGCGCCAGACATGGATCTCGCTGACCTGAGCGGCTGCCTGACTGCCTGCCACCGGTTGCAGACGGAAAAAGATCTGCTCCAACCGGCCATCCCGCTCGCTCGGGGTCTCTTCAAGTACCTGCAACTGCTGCCAATCCTGCGGCTGATAGTGCCACTCCGACTCTGCGCAGCGGCCTTGTGCGTTGAGTTCGCAGCGATCCAGCTCCCTTTCGCTCTGGCCCAGGATTATGGCTTGCGGCAGCGGCAGACGATCTTGGCGCTGGGCGGTCGGCGTGCCCGCCAGCTGCTCCCAGCGACCCTGCTTGAGGCCATAACCAAAGTCATAACTGCTGGCGGGAATGAGCTTGCCCGCCGGAATCCGATCTTCACAGCGCACGAAGCGGATCTGCCAGCCCGCATCTACCTTGAGCTGCGGCTCGCCACAATGTTGCTCGGCCAGTGCGGCGAGATCGCTGCTCTGCCAGTCGAAGCGACGGTAGACCCTGAGCTGCTGGTAAGGAGTATTGCTGCTGCGCGCCTTGAGCTCGTAGGTGATCTCGGTGATGCGAGCGGCCAGTTGCCGGCTCGATTCGCCAGTCAGCTGATACTGTCGCCAGTCATTGGGGGAGTAGTTGGCTTGCGCCGAGGATGTAGCCAAAAGCAGGGGGCCTGCCAGCAGCATCCACCCGGTACCTGAACGGTTCATTTTTATCCCTTTGTTCTCGTTTGTGTATTGTCTTGCGAGTAATCGCAAGGCAATTTACAGAGACTCAAAGGAATATCAATTGTTTTTTAAATGACATATAAATCAATGATATATCGTTGATTTATATGCTTGCTGTTTTTGAACTCCTGCTGCCGTAGTGAGGGCTCACATGCGACTTTATTGGCGAAGTTGTTAGTTGTGTAAAGTGCGTGTCAGATCTCATTTAATCAACACGAGACATGCAGCAAATGACCAGGAAAAGCGAGATGTCCCTGTGGCTTAAGCCACATTATCTGGGCGCATGATGACTGGTGACTCAATCAGCAAAGCCAGCTATTTGTTCGTGAGGAGGCGGGATGAAAAGATATTGGCCGCCTGTATGGGTAGCACAGGCGACCTGATAAGAGTTGCTTTCAACACCACCTGCTCATCTGTTTCGCGCCAATTTCAGCGTCACTACAGATGAATCATCAGAGATAGCTGACGGTCACGATCGCCATGTTGCTAGCATTGGTCACTTTGTAGCTGATCGTGCTGCTAATTGAGCTGATTTGACCGGCTTGCTGCAAGTTAGCCAAAGGCATGGTTTGCTTGTTCATGCCTGAATAGCAGGTCACGCTGCTGTCAGAAAAATCACATGGAGATTCATAGATAGTGCCAGTAAACGTCACTGAGCCATCAGCCGCAGAAGCTGTGGATGGCAACAAGGCGGTACCAAGCAGCAAGGAGGTGCATACAGAGAAAACTGTCTTGCGAACTAAACGGGAGGCGGTGTGTTGAGCTTTCATATCTATGTCCTTTTCGTCACAGGTGTTGTACGAAAAGGGCAACGCAATCAAAGAGTAATGCCATAAATCGGCAATAACATCACTCTTCTCAGATGGCAGCTCCGCTGTCTTAGGTATCAAAACCCTTAGACCGGTGGCTTTGCGTCCCGACCTTTCGATCGGTTTGCCCTTTACTCTATGTCTAGATGATAACACTCCACTTTGAGAAATCAATCGGCTTAAAAATCATGAGAGATGGATCACAGTTAGTCTGCATAATTAATAACGTATATTTATTTTTTATCTCAAATCTTGCCTGTGAATATTGCGGGCAAGCCTCTATATTAGCGCGTCATATCTATGATTAATATGTAATGTAGTAGATGTATATTTATGTGTGGGCTGCCAATGATTTGATTACCTGATTACCTGATTACCTGATTACCTGATTACCTGATTACCTGATTACCTGATTACCTGATTACCTGATTACCTGATTACCTGATTACCTGATTACCTGATTACCTCTTTAGGGGGCGATTTATGAAGTGGTTGATAACTACTGTCAAAAATAGATAGATTATCTTTGTTGTGTTCTTGTTGAAATTTTGTGTGCGACTTTGAATTCACAGTCTGACAATATTGCAATAGATGTCCTTTATATGAACTTTATTTATTTCATGATATCGCTTTATGTTTCACTGTTGGTTTAAGTCATTGTTTTTAATGTGTTTATAAAAAAATTTATACAAATCAAAATGTATTTGATGTGCATCAAACGAGTCGTTAATTTGTTCGTCAAGCAAAAGCGGAATGCGGCTTTCTGCACAGACGACGACGTATGGTGTAGCGGGAACTACCCCGGATGCTGTGTGTTGCTTTTGCTTATTTAAATAAACCTGAAGAGGCACAGTTTATTATTGGCATGACCTCTCATCGGCTTAATGAGAGACGAGCGCCAACAGTTGCTGTGCAGTATATCGCGGCATCACTTAATATCGTGACTCCAGCATGATTGGAGTGATGCAGTACAACACACGTTAATGTAGGTATAAACGAATGAAAGCTAATAAGATTCTGGTTGCTATGGGTGTTGGTTCCATGCTGCTGTGCGGCTCCGCTTTTGCTGCTGGTGGTGCCGGTTCCGGTAAAGTCACTTTTAACGGTGAAATCATCAACGCTCCTTGCTCTGTAGCCCCTGAGTCTGTTGACCAGGTAGTTGAAATGGGCCAGATCAGCACCAAAGAGCTGGCCAACGGTGGTGAGTCCAACTCCAAGCCGTTCAGCATCAAGCTGCTGAACTGTGAAATCTCCGACGCCGAAGATGCTGTCAAGGTGACTTTCAGCGGTGCCAAAGACCCGGTAGATTCCAGCCTGCTGGTGATCGGTGGTGGTGACGCCGCTGGTGCCGGTATCAAGATGACCGCTCCGGGTGGTGCTCCGATCGTGCTGGGTACTCCGACTTCAGCCTTTACCCTGGTTAATGGTGATAACGAACTGCCGTTCAGCGCCGTGCTGAAAGGCTATGCAAAACAAGACACCAACCCGCTGAAAGCCGGTGCTTTCACTGCAGTGACCAACTTTACTCTCTCCTACGAGTAATAGAGTGCCTTAACGTGTGACAAGGGTTGTGGTGGTGCGAGCCACCACAACTTCACACATTCTGTTTCCTCACATCGAACCCTAATCATGAAAACTTCAATGATGGCGGCCATGGTGCTGCAACTGGTGATGATGGCGGGATCAGTCCACGCCAACGAACTCACGGATGGACTAGCCGAATCGGGCTGTACGCTGAAGGTGCTGCGCAGCATTCCGCTGCAGGCTCAGCAACCGGGTACGTTGAAAATCAGCGGTTGTCAGGTTGACGGGGCGACGGTGGCATCACTGCCTTTTATTTCCATGTCCGTGCGTGGTGCCATGAGCGATGAGCTGGGCATTCTCAATAACGGCCAATATCACAAGGTATCCGGTGAGCGCTTTATTGTCTCGGATATCGTCAACAGTGATCTGGAATTCAATTTGGGGCTCATCAGCAGTCAGCTGTTTTTTCCGGACAGTACGACGCTGTTAGAACTCAATTATATGTAAGCAAACCAATTGCTTAGTGTAGATACCTCATTACGTGAGACCTTTATGCAATTCCTAGAGTGAAAATATGAGCGTTTCAACATCAGACTCTGTGAGAAAAAAACATTATTCAAAAATGGCTTTTATGCTATGCGTGCCCGGCCTGATGGCGGTGGCAAATCACGCATGGGCAGAAACGGAGTTTAATATTGATGCGCTCGATCTGGATGAGCGGACCAAGATCGACCTCTCCCAGTTTGCCGACGAAGGCTACATCCTGCCCGGCGACTACTACCTCGAGATCGAGGTCAACAAGAACAAGCTGCCCCTGCAGAAAATCCCTTTCTACGAGAGCGATACTGGCAAGGGAAAGGGTGGGGTAGCCTGCCTGCCGCAAGACGTGATCCCCAAGCTGGCGCTGACCGACGAGGCCATCGCCAAGATCGATACTTGGCACGATGGTCAGTGTGCCAACCTGTTGGCGCTGGACGGCGTAGTGATCTCGAACGATATCGGTAACGGCTTGCTGCGCATTGCCATCCCTCAGGCGTGGATGAAGTACAGCGATCCCAACTGGATTCCGCCCGAGCAATGGGATGAAGGGATCCCGGGGATGATGCTGGATTACAACATCAATGCCCAGGTCAACGAAGGCGATGGTTACTCCAATCACAACATCAGCAGCTATGGTACGCTGGGGTTCAACTACGGCGCCTGGCGTCTGCGGGGTGACTATCAGGCCAGCTCTTACTGGGGTGATAATGAGCGGACGTCGACCGAGCTGAACCGTATCTATGCCTATCGTCCGCTGCCGAACATGGCCGCCAAGCTGACAGTAGGTGAGCAGCAGCTCAACTCCCAGTTAATCGATGGTTTCCGCTATACCGGCGTCAACCTGGCCAATGACGAGCGCATGCTGCCGCCTAGTCTGCAGGGTTATGCGCCGGAAGTGAGCGGTATTGCCAAGACCAACGCCAAGGTCACTATTTCCCAGTCCGGCCGGATCATCTATGAAACCAACGTGCCGGCGGGCCCGTTTCGCATCCAGGGGCTGGACAGCTCGGTGCGCGGCCGCCTTGATGTGCGGGTAGAGGAGCAAGATGGCAGTGTCAATTCGTTCCAGGTAGACACGGCAACCGTTCCCTACCTGACTCGCCCTGGCTATGTCCGATACAACCTGGCGGTTGGTGCACCTTCCGAACAGACGGATTCGGTGCACGATGTGCACGGCCCTGCCTTTGTGACCGGTGATTTCTCTTGGGGGGTGGCGAACTCCTGGTCGCTGTACGGCGGCAGCCTGATTGCGGGTGAATACAACTCCATGGGATTGGGTATCGGTCGTGATCTCTATACCTTCGGCGCTATTTCCGCCGACCTGACCCAGTCCATCGCCAAGTTGCCGGGCCTGTCGACCAAGATTGGCCAGTCGGTACGGGTGAACTACGCCAAGCAGTTTGATGAATACAACAGCTCGATCACCTTCGCGGGTTATCGCTTCTCCCAACATGACTTCATGACCATGTCGCAGTTCCTCAATAACAAGGATCGGTTGGAGAACAACACTACGACCTCGAATGATGACTACAACACCTGGGGTGACAAGGAGCTCTACACCATCACCGCCAACAAGACCTTCTGGGCGGAGGATGCAGCCAAGGCGCTGACTGTTTATCTGGACTACACCCACCGAACCTACTGGGATCACGAGGCAGAGGATCGCTACGGCCTCACTATCAACAAGAACGTGAACATCGGCAGCTTCAAGGATGTTTCCGTCTATGTGTCGGCCTACAAGACCAAGACCGAGAACTACGAGGATGACAAGAGCGTCATGTTGACCCTCAGCGTGCCAATAGGGGACAGAAAGAGCGCGGGATACAGCGTACAGTCCTCCAACGGCAAGGTGACTCACCTGGCCACCTATCAGGACTACAGTCGACCGGATGATACCTATCAGTTGGGGGCGGGCGTGCAGAGCAATGGCCACGCCGTGGCGCGGGGTTACTACAACCACAACAGCGACATCGGAGCGGTCAGTCTCAATGCCTACAGCGTGCAGAGCGAATACACCTCGGTTGGTGCCAGCCTGCGTGGCGGTCTGACGGCGACCCAGCACGGTGCAGCCCTGCACCAGGCGACTCGTCGTGGCGGTACCCGTATGATGGTGGATACCGACAATACCTCCGGCATCTCTTTCAACAATGGCCGCGCCGTGACCAACCGCTTTGGCGTCGCGGTGATCAGCGACATGACCGACTATCGCAAGAGCGACACCCGGGTCGATGTGGATCAGCTGAGCGACGACATCGATGCGATGAATGCCATCAAGCAGGGGACCCTGACCGAGGGCGCAATTGGGTATAATGCTTTCGAAATTGCGGAAGGGTTCAAGCTGCTGGCCAATGTCAGACTACCCGATGGCTCAGTGCCGCCGTTTGGTGCCACCGTCGTCAAGGATTCCGGCCGTGTGCTCTCGGTGGTGGATGAAGATGGCCTGGTCTATCTGACCGGGGTGAAACCGAATGAAGCGTTTGAACTCTCCTGGGGCGGGGCCCGCCAGTGCAAGATAGTGGCACCGCAACAAGTAACCGATCTGTCGATGAAGACTCTCACTTGCAAGTAATGGGATACCGATGAAAAAGCTGCTTTCTTATATCTGTCTGGCTGCGCTTGGCATGACCTCACTCAACGTCAGTGCCGCCATTGTGCTGGATCGTACTCGTGCCGTTTATCCGGGCGGCGCAAAGTCCATCAGCCTCAACATCAAGAACGAGAACCAGAAGCTGCCCTACCTGGCGCAGGCCTGGATTGAAGATGCCCAAGGCCAGAAAATCTCTTCTCCCTTCGTGGTGCTGCCGCCGGTACAGCGGGTGGATGCCAACCAGAAGTCCATCGTGCGCATTGCCAGTGTGCCGGCCGTTGACAGCTTGCCCAAGGATCGCGAGTCCATCTACTACTTCAACCTGCGCGAGATCCCGCCCAAGAGCGAGAAGAGCAACGTGATGCAGATTGCCGTGCAGTCCAAGATCAAGCTGTTCTACCGCCCCGAGGCCATTCTGCCCGAGCGTGGGGCAGTCTGGCAGGATCAGGTGCTGATCACCAAGCAGGGCAAAGCCCTCAAGGTCAACAACCCGACCCCTTACTACATCACCTACGTGGGCCTAGGTCATCCGCAGGGCAAGGAGCGGAGCACTATCAAGGGTTTCTCCGCCTTTATGGTTTCTCCCAAGTCAGAGCTGACGGTCACTATCCCGGAACCCCTGGGCAATGAATTTGTGATCAGCTATGTCAATGACTACGGCGGATATATGGATATCAAATACCAGTGCACAGGCAATGCCTGTAAAGCCGTGAAGAGCGAGTAAGCCTTATGCTACGTTCCATCTTCTGTTCAAGTCTTATGCTGTTGGCAGGAACGGCATTGGCAAATGGCTATGTGACGCCTAACCCAACCCATAATTACTATATATCGTTGGACAAGGCTGACATTCAAAACAGACCTGGTTTTACTACCAAGGCATTTGAGTGGAATTTGAGAGGGCAATACTCAGGTATCGTTACCTGCCCAGATAGAAGCATTCCGCAATCTCCAGTGTACTATAAAGCAACAATGACGGATGGCTTGCCTCAAGTTGGTGATGGTTTTGTAAAACTGAATGACTTTTTGGATATGAAAGTCGAAATTTGGATAGCCGGTTGGAAGAAAAAATTTGTTACAGCCCCATTTCCGAATGAAAGTAACGATTTCCCAAATTACTCTTGTACTAAAGGGAAAGAGACAAGAATAAATAATTTCGAAAGTGGTAGCCGTGGAAAGGTAACTTTTCGCGTGAGAAAACAAATAATTAATGGTGTGCAAATATCAGATCGTCAAGTTGTAGAGATGTATGGTCGTCTAGGGGCTACAACTACAGACTTTAATAGTTTGCCAATGTCTAGAATTACGATTACATCTGCAATTTTATATGTACCAGAAGAATGTGTAATCAATGGCGGGCAAACTATCGAAGTCGAGTTTGGCGATTTACCTGGAACAGGACTGGATGGTAATAATTTTGAAAGAGCTGTGCCACTAACTTTCCAATGTAAGGGGGGCGCGTTTGAAGGTGATGCATTGAAAATAAACCTTGGTATCTCAGGACGACCAGCCTCATTCAGCCAGGATTATTTGAGAACAACCAGTGACAGCTATACGGGTAACAAGGTTATTCCCGATTTGGGAATAAAATTCAAGCAGCTGGATGGTTCACCGTTGCAGTTAAACAAATTCTATCCGGTTTCCATGCAGGGCAATATCGGTGATTGGGGCTTTATCGCTGCACCGGTAACCCCGACAGGTGCAGATATTCCGGCGGGCGATTTCTATGCGACAGCCACCATCGTTGCCGAGTTCCAGTGAGGAGTTGTCATATGTTGCGGACATTGTGGATAGGTTTGGCGCTTTGCCCGGTGCTGGCCGTGACGGCGGCCCCTCGTGCTGGCGATGATCTGGAGTTGCTGGGCAATACAGTCAATCTCCATGGCCGGATCATCGACCAACCCTGTGTGGTTTCCCCTGAATCCCTTGATCAGGAGGTCGCGATGGGGGTAGTTGATGTGAAGGAACTCTATGCCAACGGAGTTGCGGAGCTAGTGCCGTTCTCCATTCGTCTGACCAATTGCAAGCCGGGTATTTTCCGCATGGCCAAGGTGACCTTTACTGGCTCGCAGGATCCCGAACTAAGCGGCGGATTGGCATTCACGGCTGGGATTGCCAGGGGGGCAGGCATCCGCCTGTATGACGTGGCTCAATCACCTCTGAATTTGGGTAGTGCCTCCCGCGGCTATCTGCTAGGTGGTGCGGCAGATAATGAGCTTCAATTTTTTGCCAGGGTTGAAGGACATCCTGCTGCATTGACCGCCAAAAACATCCAGCCTGGCGACTATTCTGCCGTCGCCAATTTCATCGTTGCTTATGAATAAACTCAGAAGTCATTGCGCTGGATGACTTTTGTATTGCCATGGCTGGGCCAGGTGATGACGCCACCTAGATAACTGGAAAGGTAAATACCTCCAGGCAATTGAATGAACTTGGCTTTTTGTTTGGGGGGAGTTAGCGCCGCGACCAGAGTGGCGACCATAGCGTTATTGGTCAGCGCCTGCTGGTCAATGAAATTGACAATAGTATTTTTTATCTCGACCGAAATATCGCCATTATCCCGCTCCAGATCCCCAACAGAATCCAGATTGAACAGCGTCTTTCCCTGATTGTCAGTGGCTATCACGGTAGCCACTACTATTTCTCTGTTCATGGTCACAATATATTTACTCTTTCTGGTCATTTCTACCCAGTTGTCTGGTGCCTGACAATCTCTGTGATATCTGACTGTGGTTTCTTGATTATTGTAATAGTTGTTGGAAACATTATTTCCCTGCTGGTTCATGGTTGTGATAACGCATTGAACTTCTTCGGCCACCGGGTGACCGCTACGCAACAGGAAGATATTTTCGGATAATTTCCTGCTGCTATTGTTGATGGAAAAATAGCTGATGGCTTCTTTTCCAACCAGAATTGAAATCTGCTCATCAGCCTTACGTGAAACAGGCTTTATCAAGTGCGTCAGCGAATCTATTTTCACATTCAGTGCTTTTTCCGTCTCGCTGGTCATATAGAGAGAAATCTGACCTAAATTGATAGTGCGTAGTGTATTTGCTGTCGCATAGTTATAAATGACGAGGGCTAGTGAAGTCAGCGAGACCAGCAACAATGCAAACAGCAAAATACGCTTTGGGCTGAAATATCGGTCATATTTGCGGCGAGTATATTGCCGTCTGGCTTGAGGTGCAGGGGAAGGCGTCGGTGCTTGAATTTCTTCCGCTGGTGCTGGTTCTTCACTTTCCCCTGCGAGCTCAATCGGAGCACTAAACATATAGCCAACCCGTGGAATGGTATCGATCGCATCCATTAAGCCGAAGGATTCCAGCTTTCTTCTCAACGAGAGTATCTGCCGGTTCAAATTGGTATCGGTATTGTCCTGATTTGGCCACAAGGCATCCTGCAGTTTGCTTCTTGGAATGACAGTGCCTGCCTCATCACACAGCATTTCGAGTAGCTCGGCTTCCTTGTTGCTGAGCTTGATGTCCTTGTCCCCTTTCGAGATTCGGAATATTGCAGCGGAGAAAAAGATATCCTCTGCAATCTTATAAATTCTGTTACTCATGTGTGACTCGTCTTACTACCAAGGAGAGCATTTTACCACCACGCAGTCTTTGTTCAAATAATGATAAATCGTCAATTTCTTTTATTATCATATGGTTAGCTTTCCTACTAAATGCATGGTGGAGGGTATGGTACTACAGCCAATTAATTTGGTTCAAAAAATGTGCAAAAAAAAGGCCGTTTATGTAATCGTTCTCACTTATTCAGACTGAGGAGGAGGATTTTGATACCACCAGCATTTTATTTTGAGCCATATGTGTATTTGGATGGCTCCGTGGTGTCAGTTTTTGTCGCATGAATAATTATTGCGACCTAATGATATTCTGAAATTGTTTCCGCTGTGGCTTGAGATTACCGCCAAGATCGGGCCAGGGGAGCCAGTGGTCGGGCACCATAAAGCCGGGCAGGGTGCTGCGGATCCAGGCTGCCAGTTCGGAGTCGGGAACTGGCTCGCCGTGCCAGTCGATAAAGGCGGCGGGGCGTTGCCCCCACTCGTCGCTCGGCACCGGCACCACCAGCGCCTGGGCGACAGCGGGATGATCTACCAGTCGCTGCTCGATGGTTTCGGGCTGGATGTTTTCGCCACCCGAGATGAAGAGGTTATCGAGCCGTCCCTCTACCAGCAGCTCCCCTGCCGCAGTGAACCTCCCCTTGTCGCGAGTATGAAACCAGCCTTCGCCATCGAGGGGCAGTTCCAGCTCTCCATCTCGGTAGTAACCGGCAAACAGGGTGGCGCCGCGCACGCAGATCTCCTGCTTCCTGATGCACACTTCCCGCCCCGGTAGCGGTTTGCCAACTACGCCTGCATCACCGGGGATAGCGGTGCAGACCTGGCTCCCCATCTCGGAGAGACCATAACTCACCTTGGGTTCGAGCCCCATCGCGCAGAGGCGGCTCACCAGCGGCTGCGGGATGGCGGCGCCACCGAGCAGCAGCTCGCGCAGGCGGGTAAGGGCGGGATCAAAGCCCTCTGCCAGCAGGCGCCAGAGTTGGGTCGGCACCAGAGACACGTGAGTGATGGGCTGGCACTCCAGCCGCTCCTTGAGGGAGCGTTCACGTTGATCCAGCACCAGAGTTGCGCCCGCCAGAAAGACCCGAAACAGTATGGCGTAGCCGCCCACATGGAACAGTGGCAGGGAGAGCAGCCAGCCAGACTTCTCATCGAGGGGAATGAGGGTGGCAGAGCCGCGCGCCGAGGCAAGGTGGTTGCAGAGCCGGTGCACCACCGCTTTCGGCGTACCGCTGGAGCCGGAGGTGAGGATCATATTGTTGAGTTGGGTCGATTCCAGCGGCCACGCTTCCTCTCTTGCTGGCAGTTCGCGCGTGAAGTCGAGCTGCAAGGGCTGCCAGTTGCCTGCCGGGATCTCCCCTGCCGACCAGAAGGCATCGGCATCGAGTTGTACCGCCAGCTCGCGCTGCTTTTCGAGAGGAAAGGCGGGGTTGAGCGGGCAGAACACCACGCCGCTGCGCACGCAGGCCCACGCCAGCAGCACATCTTCCAGCGCACCGCGCACCACCGCTGCCAGATGATCGCCACGGCGCACGTCGGCCTGTTCCAGCTGTTGGCACAGGCTGTTGAGGCGGGCATCGAGCTGGCGGTAACTGAAGGGCGAGGCGGCGTGGATGGCAATGCGGTTCGGGGCTGTGATTGCCCGGTGGCGTACCGGGCAAGGTGTCTGTTCGGGTGAACGGGTGGGTTCAATCACGGTAATACAGTTGCTCCAGTCGGCTCAGGTCCGGTTTGCCATCTTCCCCCAGCAGGTTGCCTGCCATCCAGCGGCGGGTATCCAGACCCGGCGCCTGTTCCGGCGCCCACTCGCCTGCCAGATGAAAGAGCTGGTTCAGGCCCAGATCCGATTCGAAGCAGGAGGAGATGATCACCTTGAGCCGCAGTTCGCGGGCGCGGGCGATCAGGGCTTCGCAGTTGGCGAGTGAACCGAGCAGGGTAGGCTTGAGCACCAGCGCGCGCAGTTGCGGGATCTGCTCCCACGGCTTGCCTTGTGCCAGCAGCTCGTCCAGCGCCACCGGCATGCCGGTGCGGTTGGCGACAAAGGCGATGTCGGCAAAGTCGGCGCAAGGGTCTTCCAGATACTCGATGCGATTCGGGTCGAGGTGGCCACAGAAGGTCCACGCCTCCTCGCGGGTCCAGCCCTGGTTGGCATCCAGCACCAGCTTGAGGGAGGGAAGGCGGTCGCACAGCAGGCGGATCAGCGCCAGCTCGTCACGCATCGGGTAGCGCGCCACTTTCAGCTTGGCCTTGCCGGGCGTGCGGTGCAGCCACTCTTTCCAGTTGCGCAGCAGCTCCTGGGGGGAGCCTTGAATGAGGGGATAGGGCTCCGGCAGCGGGTTGCGCTGCTCGGGCCATGTCCGGCGCGCGCAGTCGAGGCCAAATTGCACCGACGGCAGCACGGGGTTCGGGGTATCGCCGGCGGCCAGGGCCGCCAGCGTGGCGAGGGCTTCTGCCTCTGCCTGTTGCAGGCTCTCTTTCGAGAAGCCGGGCAGGGGGGCGATTTCCCCCCAGCCGTCGTTGATGCGCACCAACAGCCCCTCTCGCGCCACCTCCACCTTGCCGTGAAAGGTCAGTGGCTGGGTAAAAGGCAGTTGATAGCGATACAGGGCGAGTGTCATCAGGGGTTCCGCTTGTATTTGGAGAAGTCGGGGCGACGCTTTTCGTTGAAGGCGTTGCGGCCTTCCTGACCCTCTTCGGTCATGTAGAACAGCATGGTGGCATTGCCCGCCAGCTCCTGCAAGCCCGCCTGACCATCACAGTCAGCGTTGAGGGCGGCTTTCAGGCAGCGCAGCGCCATCGGGCTGTTTTGCAGCATTTCGCGGCACCAACGCACGGTTTCACGCTCCAGTTCGGCCAGCGGCACGACGGTGTTGACCAGACCCATATCGAGGGCTTGCTGGGCATCGTACATGCGGCAGAGGAACCAGATTTCGCGGGCCTTCTTCTGGCCGACGATGCGAGCCATGTAGGAAGCACCCCAACCGCCATCGAAGGAGCCGACTTTCGGGCCGGTCTGGCCAAACTGGGCGTTGTCGGCGGCGATGGTCAGGTCACACATCATGTGCAGCACGTGTCCGCCACCGACTGCGTAACCGGCCACCATGGCAACCACAGGTTTCGGGCAGGTGCGGATGTCGCGCTGGAAGTCGAGCACGTTGAGGTGGTGAGTCCCCTCGTCATCGCGGTATCCACCGTAGTCGCCACGGATCTTCTGGTCGCCGCCGGCGCAGAAGGCTTTCTCGCCAAAACCGGTCAGGATGATGGTGCCGATCTGATCGTCATAACGGGCATCGGCCAGCGCCTGCAGCATCTCTTTGACGGTGCGGGGGCGGAAGGCGTTGCGCACCAGGGGACGGTTGATGGTGATCTTGGCAATGCCATCGTTGGACTTGTGATAGAGGATGTCCTCGTAACCGGCGGAGCAATCCTGCCACTCAACCGGAGCGTACAGTTCCGCTTCCGTCATTGCTTCAATCATGGTTTTTTCCTTCTGATCTGGGAGAGTGCAGTTGAGCACCGAGTTGAACACAGAGTTGAACACAGAGTTGAGCAATCCCGGCATGTTGAACAGGTGCATACAGTTCAGCTTCCGTCATTGCTTCAATCATGACTCGTCTCTTCTTGTTGGTTGACCCACTCCGCGAGGAGTCGGGCAAAGTTATCAGGCTGATGGGCGTGCAGATTATGGCCGCCATCCAGCACCAAGTGGTTGATTCTGCGATTTTGGTTCGCCAGCTGGCAAGCCAGCTGATGGAATTTGTGATCCCGCTTGCCACTCACCCAGGTGACCGGCAGCTGGCTCGCCATGAGCCAGGGGGCGAGATCCGGTTGCTTGCCGAGCGAGGTGGCGCGCAGCATGGTGGCGATGCCCAGGCCGTCGTTGCCAAGGCGGCGGGCGATCTGGCGGGCCCGGGCCGCGTCGTCGAGATCGGCAAACACCCCTTGCCGGTACCAGTCTGCCAGCACGTCAGCCAGGGGCTCCTGCTCGAAGCGCCGCGCCCACTGTTCATCGTGCTGGATGCGGGCGGGCCGTTCACTGGCCGGTAGCCCCGGGTGGCAGTTCTCCAGCAGCAGCCCCCGTAGCCCGGCGGGCTCGCGGCTGGCGTGATAGAGGGCCAGTCGCCCACCCAGCGAGTAACCCGCCAGCAGATAGCGTTCAATGTTGCGGCTGGCCAGCTCGGCGACCAGCCACTGGTGGCTCTGCTCAAAGTCGCTGACGGTGAGAGCGCTATGCTGACCGTGGCCCGGCAGGTCGAGGGCGATGCATCGGATGGCGGGCAGCCGGTCGATCACCGGTTGCCAGTCGCCGCTATCCCCCAGCAGGCCGTGCAGCAGCACCAGCGGCACATTGGCATATTTATTTGCCACGGATGGCGGCCCCCAGTGCCTTGAGATCATCGGCCACCTGCTCGCTCGGTACCCGGATCTCGATCAAGGTAACGCCATGTTGGAGGGCGGCGCGGTAATCGCGTTCGAACTCGGGCAGGGTGGTCGGTGCCCGATAGGCGAGGCCAAACATGGCGGCGGCATGTTCAAAGCTGAGACCGTGGGGCAGTCGGTAGTAGCTCTCCAGCAGCTCCCCTTCGGTGGGCACCGGCAACATACGGAAGATGCTGCCGCCATCGTTGTTGAGCAGGATCACCACCAGCGGTCGGCTCGCCTTGCTGAGCAGGGCGAGGCTATTGAGATCGTGCAGGGCGCTAAGATCGCCAAGCAGCAGGGTGGTGGGCTCATCGCTGCCTTGCTCGACCGATTGGGCAAACCCGCAGGCGGTGGCGATCAGGCCATCGATGCCGGAAGCGCCGCGGTTGGTCATCACCCGGCTCGGCCCCTTGCCCGTTTCGCCGAGCATATCCATCAGTCGGGCTGGCATGCTGTTGCCGACAAACAGTTGCCCTTCGATAAGGGAATTGAGGCGATGGCAGACCCCAAGCTCGGAGAAGCCCTCGCAGGCAGCGGCGATCTGCTGGCTGGCGTTATGTTGCAGCTCGGCCAATGTGTGCCAAGGGGCTTGTGTGGTGACCGGATGGGCCGCTGCGAAGGCGCTGGCATTGCAGAGCAGCCGGTTGCGCAGCCGGTAGTCGGGATCGAGCCGCGCCGGTTGCGGATCCACCAACCAGTAATCTTGCCATGAATGGTGTTTGATGAACTGGCCGAGCCGCTTGGAGACAAGCCGCGCGCCAAATTGCAGCAGCACCTCGGCGCGGCCGAGCTCGGCGACGAATTCAGGGTCGTTGAGCGCCATATCCATGTGGATGAGGTTACGGCAATCGAAGCGGATCTGGCTCTGCAGATCCGCCAGCAACGGCCAGCCAAGTTGCTCTGCCAGTTCGGCGACCACCTGTGCCTGTTCGGGGTCAGTGATCCTGCCGGCGACAATAATGCCGCGCTGTTGGCGAAAGGTTTCCCACTCCGCCTGAGGTGGGCAGCTCGGCTCGTTTTGCTGCCACGGGCTCCAGGGCTTGTGCGAGCCGAGCCAGTCACCGAGGGGAGCCAGATAGTCGGAGAAATCCTGATAGTGCTCGCCCGGGTAGAGGGGCTCGGGGTACATGCAGTTGAAGTGCACCACCCCGGGGGTGAGCACCTGCTTGGCCAAGGCTTGGTCCACCGAGCTCAGCACGAAGGCGGCCGGGATGGTGGCGGTGGGGCTCGGCAGGTTCTGCTGATAGACGGGGTAGCGGCCGAAGATCCCCTGCTGGTCGATCGCCTGGTTGGCTCCGTTGTCGATAAGCTCGTGAGGGCGATCGGCGGAGAGAATAATCAGCGGCACGCCGGTGAGCTGGGCCTCAGCCACCGCCGGCCAGAGGTTGGCCACCGCGGTGCCCGAGGTCATGATCACCGCCACCGGCCGGTTGCTCCCCTTGGCCAGCCCCAGCGCCATAAAGCCGAGACCGCGCTCGTCAAAGTGCAGGTGACGACGAAAGCCCTGATGCGCCGCGGCGGCCATGGTCAGCGGCGCAGAGCGGGAGCCGGGGGCCAGCGCGATGTCGCGCACCCCGAGGCGAAAGAGCTCCTCCAGCAAGAGGGAGGACCAGACGTGGTTGAAGGTGGCGTGCTGGCTCGAAAACGGTGTGCAGGCAAACTCTTCGCTGGCAGGCTCTTTACGGGTGGGCATAGGGGCTCTCGTAGCGTGAAAAGGGTGAATGACTATCCCAGCAGGGAGAGCACATTGGCGATCTTGTTGTCGAGTTCGGCCCACTCGGCGACAGGCTCGGAACCGGCGACAATGCCGGCACCGGCAAACAGGGTGACGCAGCCCGGCTGAATGCGGGCGCTGCGAATGGCGACCGAGAACTCGGACGTCTCCCGACTCAGCATGCCGCAGGCTCCGGCGTACCAGCCCCGATCATAGGGCTCGAACTCGCGGATAAAGGCGAGCGCCGCCTCGCGCGGGGCACCGCCCACCGCCGGAGTCGGGTGGAGGGCGTCGAGCAGCTGCCAGTCGCAGACCCCGGGCTTGAGCTCGGCTTCGATATCGCACTTGAGGTGTTGCAGCAGCCGCAGTTTGAGAATGCGCGGCTCGGTCAGGGTGGCATCGTGGGTCAGTGGTGCCAGACGGCTGAGGATGTCGGCATGTACCAGCCGGTTCTCCAGCTGGTTCTTGCTGTCGGCCAGCAGCTCGGCAGCCAGTTGGGCATCCACCTCTTCATCGCCGGAGCGGCGAATGGTGCCCGCCAGTGCCTCGGTAAAGAGGTGGCGATCTTCCCGGCGGTAGAGCCGCTCGGGGGAGCAGGCGATAAAGGCCTGCTCGGGGGAGAATTGAAAACCGAAGTGGAAGCAGTCCTGGGCGTGGCGGGCCCACTGGTCGAGCATGGCCCAGGGATTGATATCCGCATCATGGTTCGGACTGGTCAGCACGCTCTCCCGCGACAGCACCACCTTGGGGGTGTGGGCCTGAAAATCAGAGGCGGTGACGCGCTCCACCAGCCTCTGCCACTGGGCGGGGCCGGGGCAATCCTGTCGCTGCCAGGGCTGCTTTTGCAGGGCGGGCAGCGGGGCTTCCGGGCGCAGGGTATCGAGGGCGGCTTCGGCCGCCTGCAGTTCGGCCTCGAGATTGTCGTCATCCAGCCAGAGGTTGAGGCAGAGGCTGACGCACTCGCCACGGCGCACCAGCTCGATGCGGGGCAGCACGAAACGGCAGGGGCCAAACCCTTGCCAGCCGGATTGGGCCGGATCGAACGCCAGCCCGCCATAGTAGCGAGGGCTGTCGTCATGATGCTGGTTGGCTGTATTAGTGCACACCTGCTTGATGGCGTGCGGTTCGGTCAGTTCATGGATGGCGCCCAGCGCGACATACTCGGGACGAGCCTCTCCACGGGCCTGCCAGTAGATGCGGGGATAGAGGGTTTGCGCCGCGAGCCAGCCCAGAAAGGAGCGGATTTCGATCGCCACTCGCAACCGTACGAAGCCGCTGACGTTGCTGTGACGCAGGGCGTCCAGTTGTTGCTTGATATGGGTCTGAGCCAACATGGATTCTTGTCTGAGCCGGGTAGTAACGAGCGATCCGGTAGCTGGATGCCGTAGGTTTATGCCAAAGGGCGATGATTTCCTATATATTATCTGCCCATTCGTCCATGTAAATCGCCCGCGGGAGCTTCACTCTCCGGGGCCAAGTATACCCAAATCCGGTTCGATAACCCTTAACACGATCAATATCCGATTGTTTGGCCATCACAAAATGACAAATACCTTCTCTGTTTGGTTGCTGGCGGCGCGTTTGCGAACATTGCCGCTCGCCTGCTCTTCCATCCTGCTGGGCTCGGGGCTGGCTGCCAGTCGTGGTGCCTTCGATGGCACCATCATGGCGCTCTCCCTGCTGACCGCCATCCTGCTGCAGATCCTCTCCAATCTGGCCAACGACTACGGCGATGCGGTCTCCGGCGCCGACAACGGCGAGCGGATCGGCCCGCAGCGGGCAGTGGTCTCCGGCCTTATCACCAAAAAGCAGATGTGCGTGGCGATGGGGCTGACTGCGCTGGCGGCGGTGGCCAGTGGCCTGCTGTTGCTGGGCTGTGCCTTCGGCGGTCAGTGGCTGCAGATTTTGGCATTTGTGGTGCTGGGTGGTGCGGCCATTGTCGCGGCGGTGACCTACACGGTCGGCAAGACTCCTTACGGCTATCGCGGGTTTGGCGATATCTCTGTGTTCCTCTTCTTCGGCCTGCTGGGGGTGCTCGGCTCCTACTACCTCTTCACCAAGACGCTGGAGTGGGATCTGCTATTGCCTGCCACCGCCTGTGGCCTGCTGGCCACCGCCGTGCTCAATATCAACAATGTGCGCGACATTGAGACCGACGCCGCTAGCGGCAAGATCACCCTGGCGGTGCGCCTTGGCCGCAATCGCGCCATCGCCTATCACTGGGTACTGCTGGGGGCAGCGCTGCTGGCGACCATCGCCTTTATCCTGATCCAGCCCGCCAGTTTCTGGCCGTGGATCTTCCTGCCCGCCATGAAGCCTCTCAGCGATGCGGCCCGCACCTTGCGCGAAAGTTACGATGGCGAGGTGCTGACCGGCGCCCTCAAGAAGACCGCCATCAGCGCGTTTCTGTTCAGCCTGCTGCTCTCCATCGGGTTGGCGTTCTCCTGATGAACGACCGGCTTGTTGTTATGTGAAACGGGCTCCCGAGGCGGGAGCCCTTTTTGTGTGCCGATGCGACGCGTTGGTACTGAATCAGTCAGACAGGAAGACTGCCATGCGTGCATCACTCAAACAGAAAATCATTCAGGTATGCCAGCAGAAAATCGCCCAGAAGGGGGAGACGGTCGGGCTCTCCTTTTATGCTTTTTTTGCCAATCGCAATGACGATCCCGAGTTGTTGATGGAGGCGGCGACCTGGTGGATCCGGACCCACAAGCTCGATCACTTCGAGAAGGCCAAGAAAATTCTCTTGTTGGTCGAGCAGGAGTGATAGTCGGCGGCCATGAAACAGAGAGGGCGCCCAAGCGGGAGCCCTCTCTGCTGGTTAATGATGTTATCGACTAGCTGGCGCGCGCCACCCTGAGAGGGCGGCGGGAGAAAATCAGGGTATCCAGCAGCCAGATGGCGATCATGGAGGCTCCCACCAGCGGGAAGGCGATCCCCAGCAGGATCAGCAGGGCGATGGCACCGCGCATCGGCGGGAGTTTGGCAGGCAGCGGCGGCGCGGCGAGACGGCCCTGCGGACGGCGGCACCACCAGATCCACAGGCCGCTCATGGCGCTGGCCAGCACCATCAGGCAGATAAGCAGCATGGCGAGCTGATGGGGCCAGCCGTAGAGCTTGCCCATGTGCAGCATGACGCCGCTCTCCACCGTTTTGGCGACCGGGCCGTAATCCTGCCAGCGCACATCGGCCAGTACCTTGCCTCTGTATTGATCGATATGCAGGGTGGCGTCGTTGCGCGGATCGTCGGCAAACAGGGCGATGGTGTAGACGCCGGTGGCGCCGACCGGCGGGGTGATGCTGTAACCCGGTTGGACTCCCCGCTCATGGGCGATCTCGACCACCTGTTGCAGCGCAATGCGCTGGCTGGCCATCACCGCTCCCTCGTGCTCGCCGTGGTTCATGGCACCGTGATCGTGCCTCTCATCAACCGGCCGCGAGCTGGGCATAGGGGTGTTCTCCACCGCCCAGGGAACCGTCTGCTCGTGGGCCTGATTCAGGCTTCGGGCCAGCGGTGCCGATTTGGGCACCTCGTTCCACATGGCGGCCGGGAAGCGGTTCCAGACCGCGGCGAACTGATCGCCCCAGAAACCGGTCCAGGTCATGCCGCTCAACAGCAGCAGCAGCAGGAAACCGGCTCCCCAGAAGCCGACCACGGCGTGCAGATCCCGCCACCAGAGGCGTCCGCGCTGGTTCACTCTGGGCCAAAGAATGCCACCCACCCCGGGCCCCTTGCGTGGCCACCAGAGGTAGAGGCCGCTCAGCAGCAGTACCAGACCCCAGCCTGCAGCCAGCTCGATCAGCCGGTCCCCCGTGGTGCCGAGCAGCAGGTCGGCGTGCAGGGAGCGAGCTACCGCTTGCAGATTCCACTTGTTGTCCATGGTGCCGAGCAGGGCGCCGCTGGCGGGGTCCATAAACAGGGTCAGCTCGCGATCCCCCTGATTGACGATGAACTGGGCGCTCTGGTCGGGAGCGGCAGGCGGCAGATATTTACGCAGGCTGGCATCGGGCATGGTCATCATCGCCTTGGCCAGCAGCTGGTCGGCACTCAGGGTCTGGCTGGCGGGGGCGACCTTCATCAGCTCGGGGTACATCAGGTTGTCGAGCTGGGGTTTGAACAGATAGACGATCCCGGTCAGCGACAGCAGGATCAGGAAAGGGGCGACAAAGAGACCGGCGTAGAAGTGCCAGCGCCAGATCCGTTGGTAATGACTCGAGTCCCTGTTTTTCATTGCACATCCTTGTTGAGGTGCCAAACCTTTCGGCAGGTGGAATGTTTGTGGCGGCGCGGATAATAGCAGTAACGTTTCGTTAACTGCAATCGCACATCTTGATATCGATTCCGTGCGGGATGTGGGTAACATGAGGTGCCGACGGTTTGCTGGATAGGATGAGCACGCTTTGGGAAAAGCCTGTTTGCTGCTGGACTTTTCCTTATAAATTATTACCTTGTGGTAACAATTTGCAGGCGATGGTGGTGGTAACGGAATGGGAGCAGTCATGCAGCCACATGGGCAATTTGACATGGAGCGCAGGGGCCAGATGCTGATCTGCCGCCCGAGTGGCCCCTTCAATCTGGCTGGTGCCATGGCCTATGAGGCGCACTTTCGTCACGAACTAGCCGGATTGATGGATGGCCCCTGGGGGATTGTCGAGGTCGCGACCGAGTTTGAAGCGGCCGGGCCCGAGGTGCTGGCCCGTTTTCGTCGCCAGTTTGGCTGGTGTGCCGAGAGTGGCTGTCAGTTTCTGGCGGTGGTCTTCGTGGGGGGCTTCAAGCGCTATCTGGCGGATAACGTCTTCAAGGGATTACCCTTTCGGGCGGTACGTTACTTCGAGCAGGAGGCAGCGGCCATCCAGTGGCTGGGGGAGCAGCTCAACATCACTCCCTGTGAACCTGCGAGCGCTTGACCACCCCGCTCACCGCTTGGGTGGGTTTTACTCCAGCTTGATAAACCACTTGTCCCGTTCGTCGACGCAGTCGGGTTCACCCATTTCGAATTCGCGGCAGATCAGCGGTCGCACCTCGTAGATACGGCACATCATGGTGTTGCGGTCGAGGGCGGCGCACCAGCCATCGTCCAGCCGGCGCATAACCGGTATCTCGCCTTCCCGTTCCAGTACATAACGGTCCGGCACGCCGGTATCGGTAAAGAGCATCACTTCGAGGCGGCAGCAGCAGGCTTCACAGTTCTGGCAGCTCACATCGGTTTGGATTGCTTGGGTCATGGTGCCTGTCTTGCCGCATGGCGGCATCGGAGATATGAAACAGGCGCCTGTCAGGCGCCTGTGGTCTGGCTAATGGCTTGCAAAAAACCTTAGCCCAGTTTGCGGGCGCGGTAGCTGCGACCCTTGATCTTGCCTTCCTGCAACCGCTTGAGGGCGGCGCTCGCCACGCTGCGCTTCACGGCGACGTAGGAGTACTGCTCGGAGATCTGGATCTTGCCGACGTCGGCGCCGGCAATGCCGCCTTCACCGGTCAGGGCGCCCAGAATGTCACCGGCCCGCACCTTGGTCTTGCGGCCTGCATCGATGGAGAGGGTCACCATCTGCGGGGCGATCGGCTTGATGTCGCGGCCGATGCTGTCGAGATCACCCAGCGGCATCGGGGCCTGCTGGTACTCTTCGATGAAGTTGACGCGCTGGGCTTCGTTCGGCTGATAGAGGCTCAGGGCCAGACCCTGCTGGCCGGCACGACCGGTACGGCCGATGCGATGCACGTGCACTTCCGGATCGTAGGTCAGCTCGTAGTTGATGACGGCGCCCAGCTCCTTGATGTCGAGACCACGGGCCGCCACGTCGGTGGCCACCAGAATGGTGGCGCTGCCGTTGGCAAAACGCACCAGCACCTGATCCCGCTCGCGCTGTTCCAGATCGCCGTTCAGCGCCAGCGCCGAGAAGCCCTTGGCGGCCAGGTGGTCGGCCACGTCGTTACAGGCGCGCTTGGTGTTGCAGAACACCACGCAGGAGCTGGGCTGGTAGTGGCTCAGCAACCAGGTGAGGGCGTCGAGGCGCTGACCGGCAGGCACTTCGTAAAGCTTCTGTTCGATGGCACTCCCCTCGTGCAGGGACTCCACGCTCACCTCGACCGGATTGCGCTGCACGCCGCGGCTCATCTGGGCGATCCCTTCCGGATAGGTCGCGGAGAAGAGCAGGGTCTGGCGCTGCTGGGGGGCATAGCTGATGACCCGGTTGATATCTTCGCCAAAGCCCATGTCCAGCATGCGATCCGCTTCATCCAGCACCAGCGTCTTGAGGCCGGAGAGCTCCAGCGTGCCTTGCTCCAGATGCTTGAGAATACGACCCGGGGTGCCGACGGCGATGTGGGCACCAAAGCTCAGGGTAGCGGACTGCGGTGCGGTCGGGGTGCCGCCGCACAGGGTCACCAGCTTGACGTTGGGCAGGGCACGCGCCAGACGACGGATCTCCTGAGCCACCTGATCCGCCAGTTCGCGGGTCGGGCAGAGTACCAGCGCCTGCACTTCGAGGCGGTTGACGTTGAGCTTGGCCAGCAGGCCGAGGCCGAAGGCGGCAGTCTTGCCGCTGCCTGTTTTTGCCTTGGCGATCAGGTCTTTGCCATCGAGCACCAGGGGCAGGCTCTGGGCCTGGATCGGGGTCATCTGCAGGTAACCCAGGCTGGTGAGGTTCTCTTGCAGGGCGGGGGAGAGATTGAGGCTGCTAAATTCGCTGTTGTTCACAAAAGGACTCTATTTCGGAGAAAACGGGGATGCGCGAGCGCTAAGGCCGCGCATCATACCAGAATGTGGCACCGGATGTGGCGGATTTTTGAACGGCTGGCCACGAGGGGCCATGAAAGGTTCATTTGTTGCCAAACCGATCGCGGACGATCACCGACAATGCGATAAGGACTATTTTTCAAACACTCATCTAATTATTTATCATGGATAAACGTTTTCTATTTTCAGTATTTTAATATAATGACTGGAAAATATTATGCGAGCAGTTACTGCGCCACAAGGAATGTTGCGAAAATGCTGATTAAATATTTTCAAAGAATATGAAAACGGCGACATCACTACTCAACATGATGTTTTAAAAGGATTTACGTTATCTGTGTTGCGCGATTAATATCAGTTCATTGCACAATTAATTTAAAAACGTTTGTATTATCCTGCCTCCATAATATTGCGCGGGATTGTGATGGCTATCTGATTTTTAAATGTGCAAATGTCTATGATGGCGCCGGTCAAAAATTACAATTTACTCAGGTGCTACAGGTATGGAATACGTTCACTTTGTGCTCGGACTGGTGATGGTCCTCGCTCTCTCTCTGCTGGCGAACCGCCACAACTGGAAACAGATCAAACTGCGTTATATCGGCCAACTGCTGGTGGTCGAACTGGCGCTGGCCTGGTTCATGCTGAACTCCGAAGTGGGTCTGGCGGTGGTGGGTGGCTTCGCGGCCGGCTTCACCAAGTTGATGGAGTTTGCCAAACAGGGTACCGACTTCGTGTTCGGTGGTCTGGTCAACGAAGGGGCCTTCTCCTTCTTCCTGATGGTGCTGATGCCCATCGTCTTCATCTCCGTGCTGATCGGTATTCTGCAGTACATCCGCCTGCTGCCGCTGGTGATCCGCGGTATCGGTACCGTGCTGGCCAAGATCAACGGCATGGGCAAGCTGGAGTCTTTCAACGCCATCAGCTCGATGATCGTCGGCCAGTCCGAGAACTTCATCGCCCTCAAGAACATCCTGCCGCACCTGAACGAGAAGCAGATGTACACCCTGGCGGCGACTGCCATGTCTACCGTCTCCATGTCCATCGTCGGTGCTTACATGCAGCTGATCGAGCCGCGCTACGTGGTTGCCGCGCTGGTGCTCAACATGTTCAGTACCTTCGTGGTGCTCTCTCTGATCAACCCCTACGAGCCGGATAACTCCGTGACCGACATCAAGGCCATTGCCGAAGGTGACGAGCACCACACCCCGAAGAAAGAGAACTTCTTCGAGATGCTGGGTGAGTACATCATGGCCGGTTTCACTGTTGCCGTTATCGTGGGTGCCATGCTGGTGGGTTTCATCGCCCTGATCGCCCTCATCAACTACCTGTTCGAGATGGCATTTGGCGTGAACTTCCAGTTCGTCATGGGCTACCTCTTCTACCCGATCGCCTGGATCCTGGGTATCCCGAGTGGTGAAGCGCTGCAAGCCGGCTCCATCATGGCGACCAAGCTGGTGACCAACGAGTTCGTGGCGATGATGGATCTGGGCAAGGTGGCTGCCGAGCTATCTCCGCGCACCGTCGGCATCCTCTCCATCTTTATGGTCTCTTTCGCCAACTTCAGCTCCATCGGTATCATCGCCGGTGCGGTAAAAGCGCTGAACGAAGAGAAGGGCAACATGGTTTCCCGCTTCGGTCTGAAGCTGGTCTACGGTTCTACCCTGGTCAGCCTGCTCTCTGCCGTTATCGCAGGCATCATGATCTGATCCTCTAGTGGTTCGCACCACTGCTTGGGCCCCTGACCTCGTCAGGGGCTTTTTTGTTTCTGGCTTACAGCTGCCAGCCGCACCACCAGCCGGCAACCAGCAGGGTGAGGGTGCAAAAGCCGGTTTCGATGGCGCCGCCGCTGCGCAGCGGCCAGCCCGGCAGGCGGTAACGGCGCTTGATGGGCCAGAAGAGCGGAATGCCCGCCGGGGTGAGCCAGTCCCCCAGCAGATGGCTGAGGTAGCCGACGATAAGTGCATCCTTGACCCCCATGGGCAGGGTGTCCGGCGGCAGGCTCTGGTTCAGCCCCCAGACAGCGGCGGCGACCGCCAGCAGACTGTGGGTGAAGCCGCGATGGCCGAACAGCCGCGACAGAGGTTTCGAGATCCACGGCAGGCGCTGCCCCAGCACTGATTTGGGGTGGTCGAGGTCTGGCAACAGGGCGCTGGCCAGCGCGGCAGGGATGGTCTGCCACAGGCTGGCATCGGCCAGTGCCGGAGTGAGCTGCAGTTTATGGGCGATCAGGGTGCAGGTAACGGAGAAGAGCAGGTGCCCTTGGGCGGTCATGATGATTACGGCGTGGACAAGATGGCGGCGCATCTTACCAGCCTGACGGTTGTGGTCAGCTCTTATTTTAAAAATCAGGATGTTACGGCGAAAAAGCGCCCAGGCAGGGCGCCTTTAGGGTCTCTTTACAGCTTGCCTTTGACCAGCCACTTGTCGAGGGCGTTGGCGAAGCGCTGTTTGTCGGCAGCATTGAAGGGGGCCGGGCCGCCGGTCTGCACGCCGGCCGAGCGCAGCTCTTCCATAAAGTTGCGCATGCCGAGCCGCGCCTTGATGGTCTCACGGGTGTAGATCTCGCCGCGGGGATTGAGCGCTTCGCCGCCAGCATCGATCACCCAGGAGGCGAGGGGGATATCGCCGGTGATCACCAGATCGCCGGGCTGAACCTGCTGGGCGATGACATGATCTGCCACATCGAATCCCTTTTCCACCTGCTGGGTTTTGATGAAGGGCGAGGGGGGCACCCGCAATCCCTGATTGGCCACCAGGGTGGTGACGATCTGGGCGCGGTGGGCGGCGCGGTAGAGGATCTCCTTGACCGGAATGGGGCAGGCATCGGCATCAACCCAGATGGGCATGGCATGGTTTCCTGTAGTGAAAGCGGATGGAAAACGAGTGCGGCCATGTTAACACAGGCCTCCCTTCCCGGCGCGGGGCTGAGTCGGCCCCGCCTTTGGTGTAAGCTGGGGCCAGCACATGAAACGAGAAGGAGACGAGATGGATCGGGTGCCCGGTGAAGTGATTTATGCCCTGACCCTGGATGGCAAGGGTGGCATGGCGCCGCTGATGGCGGGAAGCGAAGTCCCGGCGGCGCATCCCGGCTGGCTGCATCTGGATTACGGCAATCCCGATTCGGCGCGCTGGCTGTTGCAGACCCCTTTGCTCAGCGAGGCGGCCAGGGAGTCGCTGCTCGGCCAGAGCAATCGTCCCAAGCTGGTGCGGATGGGGGAGACGGTGCTGCTGATCCTGCGCGGCATCAACCACAACAAGGATCACAGGCCCGAAGAGATGGTGGCGCTGCGCATCTTCATTACCCCGGATCTCATCATCAGCAGCCGTCGTCGTCCGCTGCTCTCAGAACAGGATGTCTTCAACCAGCTCAAGCTGGGGGGCGGCGCCGATACCCCCGCCGACTGGCTGGTGGAGATCTGCGATGCCCTGACCGATCGGGCGGGGGAGTTTGTCGAGGAGCTGCACGACAAGATCCTCGATCTGGAGGAGATGGTTCTGATGCGTGACATGCCCGCCAATGGCCGCTTGGCGCTGATCCGCAAGCAGCTCATCATGATCCGCCGCTACCTCTCGCCGCAGCGGGATCTGGTGGCGCGCCTTGCCAACGAGAAGATCAGCTGGCTGGATGAGGATGATCGCCGCCGTCTGCTCGATATCGCCGATCGGCTGCGGCGCTGGCTCGATGACCTCGATGCCGGGGTGGCGCGCACCGCTGTGCTGGCAGACGAGATCAACAATCTGATGGCGGAGGCAACCAACCGCCGCGCCTACCAGATGTCGGTGATGGCGCTGCTCTTTTTGCCTGCCAGCTTCCTGACCGGTCTGTTTGGCATCAACCTCGGTGGTATCCCCGGGGCCGAGAATCCGACCGCCTTCTGGGTCTTCTGTGGTTCGCTGGTGGCGCTGGCAAGCGGGCTGGCTATCTGGCTCAAACATCGGCGCTGGTGGTAAGGAGGCATAACCCATGTGGCAATCAATTGGCCTGACCCTGCTGCTGTTGCTGGGTCATACCCTGATCCGGCGGCTGATTCACAAGAGCCTGCTGGCGCTCGGTCAGAGCAGGCAGGTGAGCGAGAACCGGGTGCTCTACGTGGCCCATGTATTCCACTTCCTGCTCGGTTGCGCCACCTTGCTGGTGCTGGCCGGGGTGTGGGGGCTCGACTTCTCCCGACTGGTAGTGCTCGCCTCCTCCTTCTTTGCGGTACTGGGGGTCGCCATGGTCGCCCAGTGGTCGATCCTCTCCAACATCACCGCCAGCATCACCATCTTCTTTGCCTTCCCCTACAAGATTGGCGACCGGATCCGCATCCTCGACAAGGATGATTCGGTCACCGGCGTCATCACCGAGATCGGTCTCTTCTATGTGCGGGTGCGTGATGACAACGGCGATCTGGTCACCTATCCGGCCAACCTGATCCTGCAAAAGCCGGTCAGGAAGCTGGAGGGCAAGGTGGCGGAACCGCTGCAACCGGAATAGAAAGCAACCGGAATAACAAAAGGCTCCCTCGGGAGCCTTTTTAGTGTGCGGTGGGTGGCGCTAGCGTTCGAAGAAGCGGTAGAGGTGATCCACCTGAACCGGGCAGTCGGCCACCTGATGCAGATGTTCGCGGGCCTGCTCAACGGTGCCGAAACTGACCGGGCAGCCGAGGGTGTCGGTCAGCTCGTAGAGGGCGCCATCCTTGCCTCTGAATTCGATGAGCCAGCCGGGAATAGCCACATCGTGGAGGATTTCGGCCTCTTGCAGGATCTGTTGCTGATAGAGCTTACGAAGTTCACTGACTGTCATGATGCTCTCCTGTGGGGAATATCCAGCTCCAGTCTATGCCTGCCCTTTATGTGCGGCAACAGTGGTGCGGCAACGGGATCATCCCCGCAGGACCTCCCATGCCCAGCGGATGCGGATAAAGGTCTCGGCATTGCCGCCCCGATCTGGATGGTGCTGCAGTGCCAGCTCCCGCCAGCGGCGGCGGATCGCCTCCTGACTCGCCCCCTCATTCAACTCGAACAGGGCCAGCGCCTCGGCTTTGTGCCCCTCACCGTCATAAGCGCGCCAGAAGCGGTTGAGCAGGGCTTCCACTTCGACACGATCGGTTTGCCAGAACACCTGCCAGTCGAGATAGTAGCTACGCAGATTTTCGCCAAGGGCAAAGCCGTGGTTGACCTCCGAGCTCCCGACCAGCGGTTCGAGCCGGATATCCAGGGTGCTGATCACCAGCCACCAACCCTCTTGCCAGAGCTCGGCCTGCAACTGGTAGAGGGCGTTCATGATCAGGAAGTTGACCCGAAACAGCTGCAACTGCTCATCGTCAGCCAGCCGGGGGATCGCCCCCTGCTGGCGCAGAGCCGCCATCAGTTCATGCACCTTGTAGCTGCCCGCCGCCTGTTGCAATAGCACCAGCAGAGGGGCGATCAGCGGATTATGGTTGGCTTCGTTCATTCGGCGCCCTGCTCTCTGGGCGGCTGCAGGGCGATCAGCAGCTCACCCGCCTGCGGAGTGACGGGGCCGGTGACGATCTGGGGCTTGCCCTTGCCATCCATGACGAACAGCGGGATGGCGCCGGGATTGGCGGTCTGATACTGGGCCCAGTCGAACGCCTCGCTCAGGCGGGTCGCCTTGATCTGGCCGCCCCGGCTCAGCAGGCCGCTCAGCCTGGCATAGTTGATGTCGGGGCCGAACAGGTTCTGGCGAGCGCGAAAGGTGGCACTCTCCCGGTTGGCTTTGCCGTGCTGCTCGCTGGAGCGCAGGGAGTAGACCTGCTCCTCGCCGTAGAGGTGGGCGAAGTGCAGCACCCCGAGGGCGTTGTTGTGGCGGTTGGGGGAGAGTGCCAGCACGGTACTGATGCTGGTAAGCGGCAGGTGCAGCTCGGCATGTTCCGACTGGGGGTTGCCGAAATAGCAGGGGAGGTTGCTCATCCGCGCCTGTTTGCAGAACTCCCAGGCGGGATCGCAGAGCTGTACCGGCACCCCCTGATCCGCCAGCGCCCGGCCAATGGCCCGCGCCACCGAGTTGGCCCCTATGATGAGCCAGGTGTTGGGGGCGCTCTGGCGCATCTTGAGCAGGCTGGCCAGCGGTGCCGAGGTGAGGCTCTGCAACACCACGGTGGAGATGATCACCGCAAACACCAGTGGCACCAGCTTGTCGGCATCGGGGATCTCGGCCTGATGCAGGCTGATGGCGAACGAGGCGCTGACCGCCGCCGCGACTATGCCGCGCGGGGCGATCCAGCTCAGCAGGGCGCGAGCTCGCCAGGAGAGATCCGAGCCCCAGGTCGAGACCAGAATACAGAGCGGACGCGCCACGAATTGCACCACGCAGAGCAGCGCCAGCACCATGGGGCCGAGTTGCCAGAGCTGGGCCAGATCGAGGCGGGCCGCCAGCAGGATAAACAGGCTGGAGATAAGGATGACCGCGAGATCCTCCTTGAACGCCAGCACCTCCTCCAGATCCAGCCCCTCCTGATTGGCGAGCCAGATGCCGAACACGGTCACCGCCAGCAGGCCTGACTCGTGGCTGAGCCAGTTGGAGAGGCTGAAGGTGACCAGCACCAGCGCCAGCACTCCGAACTTGTGCAGACTGACCGGTAGCCAGTCCTTGCGAATGAGCAGGGTGGTGAGCCAGCCTGCCGCCACCCCGATCAGGGAACCGACCAACACTGTCTTGCCCAGCGCCAGCAGGGTATGGCTGATGAGATCTCCCTGACTGCCGAGGCGCACCGCCTCGAACACCAGCACCGCAAACAGGGCGCCGATGGGGTCGATGACGATCCCCTCCCAGCGCAGAATGCGGTCCACCTCCCGGGTGGGGCGGATCACGTTGAGCATGGGGGCGATCACCGTCGGGCCCGTTACCACCAGTACCGCGCCGAGCATGGTGGCGACCCGCCAGTCCAGCCCCAGCAGGAAGTAACCGGCGCTGCCGATGACGGCGAAGCTGACCAGCATGCCGGTGGAGCAGAGATTGCGCACCACCTTGCCGATCCCCTTGAGCTCGGCCAGATGGAGGGTCAGCGCCCCCTCGAACAGGATGATGGCCACCGACAGGGAGACCAGCGGAAACAGCAGATCCCCGAGCAGGGCATCGGGGTCGAGCAGGCCGCTGACCGGGCCCAGAGTCAGGCCGGTGAGCAGCAGAAACAGGATGGCGGGTACCCGCAGCGACCAGGCAAGCCATTGGGCCAGCACGGAGACCAGGGCGATCCCGGCCAGAGAGAGGGCAATCATGCAGGCCTCGATTCAGGCAGTGAGTATGGAGCTAGTGTAGTGGCTAAGTTGGTCAGATTGACACCCGAAGGAGCGTGCATCATGGCCGGGATGGGGAGATGTGCGACAGTCGGCGTCATGGTGGCTGGCGGTGGTGTGCAGGGCGCCAGCCAGACGCCAACCGTGGTGATGGGGTGGCCTTGGGGCCGGATTAGATGGGGCTCTCCTTGTGGAGCTCGCCGACACAGTCGGCCAGCGCCAGTACCAGTGCGGAGCGCACCATCTGATCGAGCCGGTTGAGCTGCATCTGGTAGAAGGCCCAATCCTCTTCGCTGGCGGGGGGCTCCAGCTTCATCATGCCACCCTGATTGACCCCGTGCAGGCGGTCGAGCAGATCGCGGATCGGCTTGTCGCTGAAACGGTAATCCTTGGGATCGCGCACCAGAAAGTCGCGGATCTTGATATAGGCTTCGATATCCTGATAGCGCTCGAGTGAGATGAGGCCGAGGGCGAAGATGAGCTTGAGGCGCACCTCCAGCTGGCCAAGGGGGCCGCTCTGGTTGAGCAGGGGTTCGATGGCGTATTTGACGGCATACTCCTCCTGACGGAACGCGCGTCGCATCAGGGAGTCGACCGCCTCTTCCAGGATGGTCACGGCTTCGAGAAAGAAGCCGCGGGGGCCATCCTGCTCGTTCAGTCGTTCCAGTACTTCATCTTCCTGGTGTGTGGTCATAGGTGCATTGGGTCCAGCTGACAGGGAGAGAGTGGGCCTCTCTCCCGGTTTTTATCATATGGGGCACATTCCCTTGCCATTCAAGCGCTTGGCGCGCTATCAGTGGTGGCTGAATGCGCCGCAAGCAGGGTCATTACAGGGTTTCGTAACGGGCGACGATGGCGCGAACCACTTCGCTCTCTTCATCCAGTCCGGTGACGCGGGCCAGCGCTTTGGCCGGGCCAAGCTCCGCCAGCAGGGCTTGCAACTCCACTGCCTGCGGGTCATCGGCATTGCGATAGTGGAGCGCCGCGGCGATCCCCTCCTGCAACTGATCGCTCGGCAGGCCGTACTCCAGGGTGCCCAGTAGCGGCTTCACCAGTCGATCCCCCGCCGCCAGCTTGCGCAGCGGCTGACGACCGACCCGGTCAATCTCGTCCACCAGATAGGGGTTGGCGAAGCGGGAGAGGATCTTCTCGATGTAGGCGGCATGCAGGCGCGGGTCGAAGCCGTAGCGTTTCACCAGCACGGCACCGCTCTCCTCCATGGCGCGGCGCACCTTGCTGCGGATCACCGGATCCTCGATCGCCTCGCGCACTGTGCGGTAGCCCCGCAGCTTGCCGAGATAGGCGGTGACGATGTGGCCGGTGTTGAGGGTGAACAGCTTGCGCTCGACGAAGGCCATCAGGTTGTCGGTGGGTTCCATGCCCGCCACCTGTGGCAGCTCTCCCTTGAACTGGGTCTGGTCGACGATCCACTCACTGAAGCTCTCTACCGTCACTTCCAGCGGATCATCGTTGGCAGCCGCGGAGGGCGGCACGATGCGATCCACCGCCGAGTCGACGAAGCCGATACAGGATTCGAGCGTGGCATGATACGCGACCGGCAGGTACTTGAGTACCTCCCGCTTGAGGTGGCTTGTGCCGCGCACCATGTTTTCGCAGGCGATGACGTTGAGCGGAGTCAGGTTGCCGGCATCGAAACGGGCCTGCAGCCCCTTGGCCAGGGTGCTGGCAATCTTGTCCAGAATGTTGGGGCCCACTGCCGTGGTGACCAGATCGGCGGTGATGATGCGGGCGATCACCTCGTGACCGGCGGAGCTCACCGCCGCCACGTTGCGCACCACATCCAGCTTCTGATCCGCCCCTACTACATGGACCTTGTACTCCTGACGGTGGTTGAGCTGGTCGATAAGAGTGTCGTTGACGTCGGCGAAGGTGACCTGATGGCTGGCATCCGCCAGCACTTTGCCGATAAAGCCGCGACCGATGTTACCAGCACCAAAATGCAATGTTTTCATGATATTAACCTCTTGAACCAAAGACGATGAAAGATGATTACGCAGCCTGTTCGGCACCCAGCAGATCCAGGAAGGCCTGGGGATCCGTGGTGCTGGCCAGCCGGTCGATGAGACCGGGTTCATCCAGTGCATTGGTCAGGCGGGTTATCACCTGCATATGTTCGTCGTTGCGGGCGGCGATACCGATCACCAGCCGCGCTACCTCATCGGCAGCCTCGCCAAAGGCGACCCCGGCCGGGTACTGGCAGATGACGATGCCGGTACGCTTCACAAACTCTTTGGCGGCGATGGTGCCGTGCGGCACGGCGATGGATTCGCCGAGGTAGGTGGAGACCAGCTGTTCGCGCTCCAGCATGGCGTTGACGTAGTCGGGCGCCACGTAGCCCCGCTCGGCCAGCAGTCGGCCAGCGGTCAGGATAGCGGCCTCCTTGTTGTCCGCTTTCAGTCCCAGATGCACGTCATGACGGCTCAGGGTAAAGACTTCGGCAGCTTGTGGCTCGTAGCTGTCGTCGTTGGCGGCCACCAGCAGTTGCGGGTTGGCGACGTCATCGTTGGCGGCGCGGCTCAGGCTCTGTACCAGCTCCTGATAGAGGCCGTTGTCGAGGAAGTTGGTGAGCGAGATATGGTGAGCGTTCGGCGCATGGCGACGGGCCCGCTCGGTCAGATCCTTATGGGTGATGACCCAGTCCACCTGATCGTCGAGTTGATCGATGGCGCGGTTGGTGACGCTGATATCGAGCCCTGCGGCCTGCACCCGCTTGCGCAGCATGCCGGCGCCCATGGCGCTGGAGCCCATGCCCGCATCGCAGGCGACCACGATATTGCGTACCGCCATCAGTTCGCCGCCCGGCTTCTTGGCCGCTGCGGTTTCGGGCTTGCCGCCCTTCATGGCTTTCATCTTGCGAGTGGCTTCACCGAGGGCATCGGCCTCGTCAGCTTCCGGCTGCTGTGCGCGAACGAACACGGCGGCGACCAGGAAGGAGACCAGAGTGGCGCTGATGATGGAGAGGGCGACCCCGATCAGGGAGGCTTTCGGTGTCATCAACAACACGGCGAAGATGGAGCCCGGTGAGGCAGGGGAGACCAGACCGGCGTTGAACAGGGTCAGGGTAAAGACCCCGGTCATGCCACCGGCGATCACCGCCAGAATGAGGCGCGGGTTCATCAGCACGTACGGGAAGTAGATCTCGTGGATGCCACCGAAGAAGTGAATGATGGAGGCGCCAGCCGCAGACTGCTTGGCCGCACCACGACCGAACACCATGTAGGCCAGCAGCACACCCATGCCCGGGCCCGGGTTCGCTTCAATCAGGAAGAAGATGGAGCTACCGTGCTCGGTCGCCTGCTGGATCCCCAGCGGCGAGAAGATGCCGTGGTTGATGGCGTTGTTGAGGAACAGGATCTTGGCCGGTTCGACGAAGATGGAGGTGAGTGGCAGCATGTGGTTGTCCACCAGGAAGCCGACGCCACCGGCCAGCATGCCGGAGAGCACCTTGACAAAGGGGCCAATCACGAAGAAGGCGAGGATTGCCAGCAGCATGCCGATAAGACCGGCAGAGAAGTTGTTGACCAGCATCTCGAAGCCGCTCTTGACGCGACCGTCCATCGCCTTGTCGAAGCGCTTGATGGCCCAGCCACCGAGCGGGCCGACCATCATGGCGCCCATGAACATGGGGATATCGGTTCCCACGATGACACCCATGGTGGTGATGGCACCGACCACGCCGCCACGCTCACCGCCCATCAGTTTGCCGCCGGTGTAGCCAATCAGCAGCGGCAGCAGGTAGGTGATCATGGGGCCAACCAGCTTGGCCAAGGTTTCGCTTGGCAGCCAGCCGGTGGGGATAAAGAGAGCAGTAATAAAGCCCCAGGCGATAAAGGCGCCTATGTTGGGCATGACCATATTGGACAGGAAGCGTCCAAAATTCTGTATCTTGACTTTGGTATCCGGTGATAACATGTCGGGACCCCGTTTTAAGCCTGTTTGATTAATAGTGGTAGTCGGGATGGCCGGTTTTGCCGAACCGCCATCCCGGTCGTCTAAGCAACTTCAATCTACCAGCTTGCGATCAAATTAGGCTGAAAACGGGGTGTCTTGTGATCCACCTCTCAGATACCCAGCCATACCCCCTCCATAACCAGTGATCAACATCACATACCCATGCTGTAATTCGGCTACATTTCGATCTTTTCTGTTTTGAATGATCATTTTTTGTGATGCACATCACTAAATCAGCTTTGCCGTGCCATTACGTAAAGGTGATTTGCATCACAAATTCAGTTTTTGTATTCGAATGGGACAAATCACTCAATTACTCATCAGTGGGTAGTGGCGATGGATCTATCGAAACACTCCATTGCTTACCAATGAATCAATAAATTTGTAACCCGCTTTCAGTTTTTATGGTTGGTGATAAGGTCTCTTTTGCTGCTGGCTGATGGGAATGGGCGCCAACATGCAGGATGTTATCGAGCGGCAGATGTTCGGAGCGCTTCTTTGCCGCGCAGGCCAGACTGCAGATAAAAACAAACCGCCAGCAGGCGGTTTGTCGGTTTTTGCGATCTGAGCCCTGTCGGGGCTGCGGCTTAGTAGAAGCCGGTATCCTCGGAGGAGGGGCGGGTCTTGAAGCGGCGATGGAGCCACATGTACTGCTCCGGCGCCTTGCGCACGGCGGCTTCAATCTCGCGGTTGGCGCGGGCGGCATCAACCATGTCATCCCCGCTGGGGTAGTCGGCTAGCGGCGCGCCGATATGCAGGGTGTAACCCTCGCTGGTGCGGATGTTGTAGCAGGGCAGGGTGACGGTGTTCTTCACCCGCGCCAGGGTGGCGGTGCCGGTGATGGTGGCGGCCTGCTCTACCGCGAAGTAGGGCACGAATACGCTGGCGTGGCTGCCGTAGTCGTGATCCGGTGCATACCAGAGGGCGTCGCCGTTGCGCAGCGCCTTGATCATCCCCTTCACATCCATCCGGTCCACCAGATATTTGTTGGAGGCACAGCGCCCGTGGTACTGGGCATACTCCAGCACCGGGTTGGTGTTGGGGCGATAGACCCCCACGCCGGGGCGCACCAGCCCGAAACAGCGGGCGTTGAGTTCCAGCGTCAGGAAGTGGCAGGAGAGCAGCAGCATGCCCTGACCTTTTTCCATGGCGGCGATGACGTGCTCTTCCCCTTCCACCTTCATCAGGTTGCGCATCCGCCAGTCTGGCCAGAACCAGGCGATACCCACCTCGAATACGGCGCAGCCCACGCTCTCGAAGTTTTGCTTGAGCAGCTTATCACGCTCGTCCAGAGTCAACTCCGGCAGCGCCAGCTCCAGATTGCGACGGGCAATCTTCACCCGTGATTTGAGCACTTTGGCGGCGAGATGACCAAGCCGGCGACCCAGCCACATCTGGCTGCGCCAGGGCAGCAGAGTCAGCAGCCAGAGCAGGCCGAGGCCAAACCAGCTGGCCCAGTAACGGGGATGAAACAGGCGGGGCTCGAGGCGGGGAGCGTTGTCATGGGCCATGGAGAATCTCTTTGCTTGCGAAAACAATCGGGGGATTCTAGCCGAAAAGGGGGGGCGGGGGCGAATGGCTATCTGCTGGTCAGAGGGGCTGCTTGCATCTTGTCCGTGTGGCGCGAAGAGTAACTATGGGTTTCCTTCCGCGTTCTTAAGGGAAACCACAGGTTTGCTTTTTCTCCCTCAAATACAAGAGTGTGATAAAATCGGCGACTGATTTTTCAGGTTTTGAGAGTCGATACAGATGAAGATCACCCTGCCCGATTTTGAAAAAGCCCGCGTTCTGGTCGTTGGCGATGTCATGTTGGACCGTTACTGGCATGGCCCTACCGGTCGGATCTCCCCCGAGGCGCCGGTGCCCGTGGTCAAGGTTGAACACATTGAGGAGCGCCCAGGTGGCGCGGCCAACGTGGCCCTCAACTCCGCCGCCCTTGGCGCTCACGCCGTGCTGCTTGGCCTGACCGGTCAGGACGAGGCTGCCGATGCGCTGGCTGGCCAGATGGCTGGCGTCAAGGTGGCCTGTGATTTCGTTCGTCTGGCCGACTTCCCGACTATCACCAAGCTGCGGGTGCTGTCCCGCAACCAGCAGCTGCTGCGCCTGGACTTTGAAGAGCCCTTCCACTCCGTCGATGCCACCCTGCTGATGAGCAAGGTCGAGCAGGCGCTGCCAAACAGCGACGTGATGATCCTTTCCGACTACGGCAAGGGTGCTCTCAACGACGTGCCCGGCATGATCCAGCGCGCCCGAGCCGCCGGTATTCCGGTGCTGGTCGACCCCAAGGGGACCGACTTCGAGAAGTACCGCGGCGCTACCTTGCTGACCCCCAACATGTCCGAGTTCGAGGCCGTGGTGGGCAAGGTGAAGAGCGAAGAGGAGCTGGTCGCCAAGGGGCTGGATCTGGTCAAGCGTTTCGAGCTGGATGCCCTGCTGGTCACCCGTTCCGAGAACGGCATGACCCTGATCCGCGAAGGTCAGCCGGAGCTGCATCTGCCGGCTCAGGCCCACGAGGTTTACGATGTGACCGGTGCCGGTGATACCGTCATCTCCACCCTGGCCACCTCGCTGGCCGCTGGCAAGAGCCTGGACGAAGCCTGCGCGCTGGCCAATACCGCCGCCGGTATCGTGGTCGGCAAGTTGGGTACTTCTACCGTCAGTCCGGTCGAGCTGGCCAATGCCCTCTATACCGAGCAGGAGACAGGCTTCGGCGTCATGTCTGAAGCCCAGCTGAAAGTGGCGGTTCGTGCCGCTCGTCTGCGCGGCGAGAAGGTAGTGATGACCAACGGCTGCTTCGACATCCTGCACGCTGGCCATGTCTCCTATCTGGCCAACGCCGGCAAGCTGGGGGATCGCCTGATCGTGGCGGTCAACACCGACGAGTCGGTTCGCCGTCTGAAAGGGCCGGGTCGTCCGGTCAACCCGACCGAGCGTCGCATGGCCGTACTGGCTGCGCTGGGCGCGGTGGACTGGGTTGTGCCCTTCTCCGAGGATACCCCGCAGCGTCTGATTGCCGAGATCCTGCCGGATCTTTTGGTCAAGGGCGGTGACTACAAGCCGGAAGATATCGCCGGTTACGCCGAAGTGACTGCCAATGGCGGTGAGGTGCGCGTTCTCAACTTCGAGGATGGCTGCTCCACCACCGACATCATCAAGACGATCCGCGAGCGCGGCTAACGTTCTGCTGGCCCCGCAATCTGGCGGGGCGCACTATCGGCGGCTGCAAGCCGACCGAAATACGGATAACAAAAAGGCGACCTTGCGGTCGCCTTTTTCATGCACGATAGCGGCTATCAGCCTTTGGCTTTTGCCGTGGCAGGCATCAGACCCTGGTTCACTTCCACCAGATCCTGCACTTCCAGCACACCGGCAGCCTGCTTCAGGCTCAGGATATTGAGAATGTAGTTGTAACGGGCTTCGGAGAGCTTCTGCTTGGCCTCGTACAGCTTGCGAGTGGAGTCCAGCACGTCGACGATGGTACGGGTACCCACTTCGTAACCGGCTTCGGTCGCCTTCAGGGCGCTGTCGGCGGAGACCACAGACTGGCTGTAGGCACGCACCGAGCCGATGCTGGCGTTCACGTTGTTGTAGGAGGAGCGCACTGTGCTCTGCACCGAGCGGAAGTTCTTCTCAAGCAGTTCGCTGGCCGCCACGTAGTCGTACTGAGCCTGCTTCACCTTGGAGCTGGTGGCGCCACCACTGTAAATCGGCAGCTTGAAGGTCAGGCCGATATTGGCCTGATTGTCATTGCCACCGCTCTGAATGCTATCAAGCTTGTAATCGGTATTGCTGGTCTGCAGTCCGGCATCCAGATCCAGGGTCGGCTCATGACCGGTTTTGGCCAGATCGATCCGCTCCTTGGCAATGTCCTTGCTGATGCGGGCACTGTGCAGTTGCAGGTTTTTGTCCAGCGCCAGCTCCAGCCACTTGTCGGAGCCGAAAGCGGTCTTCTGCGGGCTGAAACGATCGGTGTTCAGCACGTCCAGATTGCGGTGATCGATACCGGTCAGCTCGCGCAGGGTCTCATAGCTGTTGTCCAGCTCGTTCTCGGCATTGATCTCGTCAGCCAGCGCCTGGTCACGGGAGGCTTCCGCTTCATGGACGTCGGTGATGGCGGTCAGGCCCACTTCGAAACGCTGCTGGGTTTGCTCCAGCTGACGCTCTACCGCAACCTTGTTGGCACGGACGAACTCCAGGGTATCCATCGCCTTGAGCACATCAAAGTAGGCTTTGGCGGTGCGCACCATCAGGTTCTGGATCTCGAGGTTGTAGGCTACGTCATTCTGGGTTGCACTCTTCTCGGAGATATCCAGATTGACCCAGTTACTGCGACGATAGATGGATTGATCCAGTGAAAGTGAACCGGAGGCTTTGTTGTTGGTCTGGGTATCGTTTTTGTTTTGCAGGTACTTCAGGTCAGCACCCAGATTGATCTGGGGCAGCAGGGCTGCACGGGATTCATTGATCTGCTCGAAGGCTTTATCGCGAACGGCTTTGGACTGCAGCAACTGCGGGTCTTTGATCTGGGCTTGCTGGTAGATGTCGAGCAGGTTTTCGGCATGGGCACCGGCACTGACGCCCAGCAACACCATGACTGACAAAAGTGTTCTTTTCATAGATCGTTTTAACCTTATGTAGTAACCCAAACTGGTTGCTGGAGAGGCAAATATTGTCACCGACCAAGCTTGATTGCAGCTTAATCACTCTACTATAAGCAAAATTTAATGCTAAGAGTCTCAGGTCCGGTGACGGGAACGTCAAGAACCGGACGCAGTTTTCTCCCCGCGCGCCTAGCCAAATGGTCTGTGGCTGCTAAAATCCACCCCTCATTACCATGGCACGCCGAGTGAATGAACGTTCATTCATGTTCCTCGGATTTTATGGTCAAACTGATACAAGTCAAGCTGACGGGAGCCCCGGATGTCGCAGCAACCCTTGCCGCAAGATCGGCATTACGCCGCCGATGATGTAAAAATCATTGAAAAATCAGCTGGATATAACGGCTTCTTCAAGGTGAACGTCTATCGCCTGCAGCATCGGTTATTTGCAGGTGGCTGGAACCAGCCCATCGTGCGCGAGCTGTTCGAGCGGGGCCATGCTGCCGCGCTGCTGCCCTATGATCCAGTGCGCGACCAGATAGTGTTGGTGGAGCAGTTCCGTATCGGTGCCATGGAGACCAGCCCGACCCCCTGGCTGCTGGAGCTGGTGGCCGGCATCATAGACCCAGGCGAGGTCGCTGAAGACGTGGTGCGCCGGGAAGCGGTGGAAGAGGCCGGGATCGAGGTTGCCCGCTGCGAGCATGCCATCAGCTATCTGGTGAGCCCAGGCGGCAGCACCGAGCGGATCGAGGTCTTTGTGGGCGAGGTGGATGCCAGCAAGGTGAGCGGCCTGCACGGTCTGGCTGATGAAGGTGAGGATATCCGGGTGCACGTGGTGAGCCGCGAACAGGCCTACGCCTGGCTCAAAGAGGGACGCATCGACAATGCGGCCTCGGTCATTGCCCTGCAGTGGTTGGCCCTCAACCATGGCGAGCTGCGCGCCCGCTGGCTGGCGGATCGCTGAGGTGGCGCTGACTCTGCAACAGAGCAGGCGCTATGTGCCTGATCTGATGTCCTTGCAGCGTACCTGCGAGGTCAACTATATGGCGCTGATGAAGCTGTTGCCTCCGGAGGGGGAGGTCGGGGCCGAGCGCCGCTATCGGGTCGGCAACGATCTGCAGTTCCAGCTCACCATCATTGGCGAGAGTCGCTTCACCAATCAGGTGATCCTGAGCCAGCACAACCCCGAATTGCCCGAATATTTACAAGCTCAGATAGAGATTCGTTTGTATCATGATGTGCGGATGGCGGAAGTGTGTGCAGCGCAACAGATTTCCCGTTTGCAACCACGTTATGATTATCCCAATAAAAAGATGCACCAGCGGGACGAAAAGGAGCAGGTAAATCTGTTTCTGGCCGAATGGCTAAAATTTTGTCTCAGACATGGTACCAGCCCGATCAATATCTCCAGTTGAACAAATAAAAAGAAGCGTGATTTTGGAAACAGAGCTCCCCCAGGCGCAGGACGGCAGTGTGCGCCTGTTGCAAATTACCGACACCCACCTCTTCGCGAGTGCCGAAGGGCGGCTGTTGGCTGTGCGCACCGCAGAGAGTCTGGCCGCCGTGCTGGAACAGGTGCAGGCCAATGAACACCCCTACGAGGTGATTCTGGCGACCGGCGATCTGTCGCAGGATCACAGTCCGGAATCCTATCAGCGTTTCGCCTCCATGATGGCGCCCCTTGGCCGCCCCATCTACTGGCTGCCGGGCAATCACGATGACAGCCCGCTGATGACCGAATATCTCCATGCCGCCGGGATCAGCGAATCCAAACAGCTGGTGGGCGACCACTGGCAGGTGATCCTGCTCGACACCCAGGTGCGCGGCAAACCCCACGGCATGATTGGCGATCACCAGCTGGCCGCCCTCGACCGTGCCCTGCGTCAATATCCTGATCGCCACGCCCTTATCACCCTGCACCATCAGGCGGTGCCGGTGGGCTGCGCCTGGCTGGATCAGCACAATCTCAAGAATGCCGATGACCTGTTCGCCGTGCTGGCCCGTCATCCACAGCAGAAGACCATCCTGTTCGGTCACGTCCATCAGGAGTTTGACGAGGTGCACCGCGGGGTGCGGCTGATTGCCAGCCCCTCCACCTGCATTCAGTTCAAACCGCTATCCGACGGCTTCGCGCTGGATGAATCCGGCCCGGGCTGGCGCTATCTCACCCTCTATCCGGATGGGCGGGTGGCCAGCGAGGTGTGGCGCCTGCCGGTGGGGCAGTTTGTGCCCGACCCCAACGCCACCGGTTATTGAGGAGCGCATTGCATGAAGTCGGTTCTCCTTTATCTGCACGGTTTCAACTCCTCACCGGGCTCCGCCAAGGCGCAGCAGATGGCTGCCTGGGTGGCCGCCAATCGGCCCGACATCGAGGTGATCATTCCGGCTCAGCCCAATACGCCGGCGGCGGCCTGGGCGGCTATCGAACAGACCATTGCCGATCTGCAGCGTCGTTATGGTAGTGAATTCAAGCTCGGCGCCGTGGGTAGTTCTCTTGGTGGCTTTATGGCGACCCGGGTGAGCGAGCAGTACGGCTGCCGCGCGGCGCTGATCAATCCGGCGGTGCGCCCCCACGAGCTGCTCTGTGACTACCTCGGCCCCCAGACCAATCCCTATACGGGTGAGCAGTACGAACTGCGGCCTGAACATATGGATGAGCTGCGGGCACTGGCGGTACCGGTGACGGTGCCGGAGCGACTCTGGATCCTGCAACAGCAGGGGGATGAGGTGCTCGACTATCGCAAGGCGCTGGATGAATACCGCTTTGCCCGCCTCTCGCTGGAGTGCGGCGGCAACCACGCCTTTGTGGCGTTCGAGCGCTACCCCGCCCAGATCATCCGTTTCCTCGGGCTTTAATCATGCAACTGTCCCGTCCTGAATATGGTTTACACCTTTCCCCCCAATAAATGGAGAACCCGATGGGACAAGGTGTGAAACGGACACAGCGCGATTACTCGCTGACTTTTAAACTGGC
>NZ_JBGLRA010000017.1:0-74243 GCF_041402405.1 Aeromonas sp. S13(2024)
CCAGTTTAAAAGTCAGCGAGTAATCGCGCTGTGTCCGTTTCACACCTTGTCCCATCGGGTTCTCCATTTATTGGGGGGAAAGGTGTAAACCATATTCAGGACGGGACAACGGATACAAAAAAGGCTCGCCATTGGCGAGCCTTTTCACTACCTGTCGAGCTATTTGCCGACATACCGACACCAATTCGAATCGAATTAGTTGAGCTTCTCTTTGATACGAGCAGCTTTGCCGGACAGGTTGCGCAGGTAGTACAGTTTGGCGCGGCGAACATCACCACGACGCTTCAGTTCTACACTGTGGATCAGCGGAGAGTGAGTCTGGAATACACGCTCAACACCTTCGCCGTTGGAGATCTTGCGAACGGTGAAAGCAGAGTGCAGACCGCGGTTACGCTTGGCAATAACGATGCCTTCGAAAGCCTGCAGACGCTCTTTACCACCTTCTTTAACACGAACTTGAACACGTACAGTGTCGCCCTGGGCAAAAGCCGGGATGTCGGTACGCAGTTGCTCTTGTTCAAGCTGCTGAATAATCTTGCTCATTGTCTTTCCTTACCTAGGATAAACTGAAAACTCTACTTAACGCTGTCACGCACTTCGCGGACATACTCGGCAAGAAGTGATTCTTGCTCGTCAGTCAGAGCTAGGTTGTTAATAAGTTCCGGCCTTCTTTGCCAGGTTCGTCCGAGCGACTGCTTGAGACGCCAGCGTCGAATCACTTCGTGATTGCCGCTTGTCAGCGCCTCGGGCACCGCCAATCCATCCAACACCTCCGGCCGAGTGTAGTGGGGATGATCCAGCAAGCCATCCGTAAAGGAGTCTTGCTCGGCACTGGCCTGATCACCCAAAACCCCAGGGACCAGACGCGAAACCGCATCGATCAGGGTCATGGCAGGCAACTCGCCACCACTTAACACGTAATCCCCGATAGACCACTCTTCGTCGACTTCGGTTTGTATCACGCGTTCATCGATACCTTCGTATCGACCGGCTACCAGAATCAGTTTCTGATTCGTCGCCAACTCGGTTACGCCCGCTTGAGTCAGCTTGCGTCCCTGAGGAGAGAGATAGATGACTTTCGCCCCGTCTCCCGCCGCTTGCTTGGCTGCATGAATCGCGTCACGCAGCGGCTGAACCATCATTAACATGCCGGGCCCACCACCATAAGGACGATCATCGACCGTACGGTGTTTATCGTGGGTAAACTCCCGGGGGTTCCAGCACTCAATCTGCAGCAGGCCACTCTTGACGGCCCGACCCGTTACCCCGTGCTCGGTAATGGCTCGGAACATTTCAGGGAAGAGGCTAATAACCCCAATCCACATAAGAAACCTCCGGCACCCGTGTTAGCGCGGGAAACTAGAAACCAGGATCCCAATCAACTTCGATTGTTCGAGCAGTCAGATCAATATTCTTGATCACCTGCTCTTCCAGGAACGGAATCAACCGCTCCTTTGCACCAAAGGCATCTTTTACATTGGCCTCAACCACCAACACATCGTTGGAGCCGGTTTCCATCAATTCGGTCACCTTGCCCAGGTCGTATCCCTTGGTGGTCACCACGGAGCAACCAATCAGGTCACGCCAGTAGAACTCACCTTCAGGCAACGCAGGCAACAGATCGGCGGGTACGCCAATCTCGACATTGGTCAATGCCAGGGCATCTTCGCGCACATCGATACCATCGAGTTTGCAGATCAGACCCTTGTTGTGACGTTTCCAGGATGAAACCCGAATTTCACGCCACGCCCCGTTCTGATTAATCAGCCAGGGGTTGTAATCGAAAATCGCTTCGGCAACATCGGTGAAGGAGTTCACTTTAAGCCAGCCCTTGATGCCATAAACGGTACCCAGGGTGCCCAGAACTACAGGTTTTTCCACCTTAACTCCTTACCGTTGGGCTGATTAAGCAGCTTTTTTAGCGTCTTTGATCAGCTTGGCAACGCGGTCAGAAACAGCGGCACCAGTAGCAACCCAATGCTCGATACGAGCCAGGTCCAGGTTCAGCTTTTCAGCTTGACCAGCAGCAACCGGGTTGAAGAAACCAACGCGCTCGATGAAGCGACCGTCACGGGCGCAACGGCTGTCAGAAACTACTACCTGGTAGAACGGACGCTTTTTCGCGCCACCACGTTGTAAACGAATGGTTACCATATCGTCCTCATTAACATCTAATGAACAAGGCCCGCAAATACGCGGACCCTAGCTTAAAATAAGCCGCATAATTCTACTTGGATTCGTAATAATTGCAACCAAGCCAGCCATTTTTTGCGCAGAGCGGCAATGAAAAGGGGCCTGCCGCAGCAGACCCCCATCAACACGCAGGCCGGATCAGAACGGGCCGCGACCGCCACCGAAACCGGGGGGCATCATGTTCTTCATCTGGCTCATCATCTTGCGCATGCCGCCTTTACTGGACATTTTCTTCATCATGCGCTGCATCTCGGTGAACTGCTTGAGCAGCTTGTTCACATCCTGCACCTGCATGCCGGAACCTGCGGCGATACGGCGTTTGCGTGAGCCCTTGATGAGATCTGGGTGAGCACGCTCCTTCGGCGTCATGGAGCTGATGATGGCCTCCATTCGCACGGTGAGCTTGTCATCCATCTGATCTTTCACGTTATCCGGCAGACCGGACATGCCGGGCAGCTTGTCAAGCATCCCCATCATACCGCCCATATTGCGCATCTGGGCCAGCTGCTCGCGGAAATCTTCCAGATCGAAGCCTTTGCCACTCTTGACCTTGCTGGCCAGCTTGGCTGCTTTCTCTTTATCGACGTTGCGCTCGACCTCTTCGATAAGAGAGAGCACATCGCCCATACCGAGGATGCGGGAGGCGAGGCGATCCGGGTGGAACGGTTCCAGCGCATCGGTCTTTTCACCCATACCGATGAACTTGACCGGCTTGCCGGTGATGTGACGCACCGACAGGGCGGCACCACCGCGGGCATCGCCGTCCGCCTTGGTAAGGATGACACCGGTGAGCGGCAGCGCTTCGTTGAACGCCTTGGCGGTGTTGGCGGCATCCTGACCGGTCATGGCATCCACCACGAACAGGGTCTCAACCGGTTTGATGGTGGCATGCAGATCCTGGATCTCGGCCATCATCTCGCTATCAACGTGCAGACGACCGGCGGTATCGACGATCACCACGTCATAGAATTTCTTGCGCGCCTGATCGATGGCGGCGGTGGCGATGTCGACCGGCTTCTGGCTGGCATCGCTCGGGAAGAAGTCGACACAGATGTCGCTGGCCAAGGTTTCCAGCTGTTTGATCGCCGCCGGACGATAGACGTCGGCACTGACTACCAGCACCTTCTTCTTGCTGCGCTCTTTGAGCAGCTTGGCCAGTTTGCCAACTGTGGTGGTCTTACCGGCCCCCTGCAGACCGGCCATCAGGATGATGGCGGGCGGCTGGGCAGCCAGGTTGAGCTGTTCGTTGGCCTCCCCCATCACGGTAACCAGTTCACCGTGTACAATCTTGATGAATGCTTGGCCCGGGCTCAGGGATTTGGCCACTTCCTGCCCGACTGCGCGCTCTTTGACACGCGCCACGAAATCACGCACGACCGGCAGGGCGACATCCGCCTCGAGCAGCGCCATGCGGACTTCACGCAGGGTTTCCTTGATATTGTCTTCGGTCAGGCGACCACGGCCACTGACATTGCGCAAGGTGCGCGAGAGTCGTTCAGTCAAATTCTCAAACATGACGGATTCCGGTTCTTGGCGTAATAAATTGGGGGCATTATAACCCAGAGCGGGCGCGAGGACGATTATTCACCGCACCGCAGCAGCAGGGACCTTCTCCCTATATATGGACAGATCGGCCGTTGCACAACTGGCGAGCACTTCTCGTGCAAGGTATACTGCCCCTCTTACCCTCAAAAGCTTGTGCAACAACGACCTGGTTATGATCGTAATCTCTGTTCTGGCCCTGGCGTTTTATCTGCTGGCCATCATCGCCTCCCTGCATCTGTTACTGAGCGCCAAGCCGGTGGGACAGCGCTCCCTGTTTGCCTGTATCGGATTGGCCCTGATCGCCCACGCCAGCGCCCTCGGTTCAGAGGTATTGCAGAGTTACGGCCAGAACCTGAGCATGCTCAACGTTGCCTCGCTGGTCAGCCTCATCATCAGTTGCTTCATGACTTGCGTGACCCGCCGCTTCAACGGCTGGATCCTGCTGCCGGTGGTCTACAGCTTCTCGGTCCTGCTGCTGGCTGCCAGCGCCTTGATCCCGGGTCGCTACATAACCCATCTGGAGGCCCATCCCCAGCTGTTGCTGCACATCGGCCTCGCCCTGATGGCCTACTCGGTATTAATGATCGCCTGTCTGTTTGCGCTGCAGCTCGCCTGTCTGGACAAGCAGCTTAAATCTCGAAAAATCAGCAACCTGCCAGCCATGCCGCCACTGATGACGGTGGAAAAACGGCTGTTCCAGTTGATCTCTGCGGGGGTGCTGCTGCTGACACTCTCCATCGCCTCCGGCCTCTTCTTCCTCGAAGATATGTTCGCTCAGGGCAAGTCTCACAAGGCAGTGCTCTCCATCCTGGCATGGTGTGTCTACGTGTTGCTGCTGTGGGGTCATCACACCTATGGTTGGCGCGGCCGTAAAGTCATCACACTCAGTCTGATCGGCAGCTTCATCCTGACTCTTGCCTACTTTGGCAGCCGCTTCGTCAAAGAAGTGCTGTTGAGCTGACACCTATACTCTTTTAGCCATACCATCCAACAGGAGCCCTTTTTGGACAGCATCTCAACGAGTACATTACTGATTGTTCTCGTTATCTTGATCCTTCTTTCCGCCTTTTTCTCCAGTGCCGAAACCGGCCTGATGTCCATCAACCGCTACAAACTACGGCATCTGGCACAGACCAAACACAAAGCCGCACGTCGCGTCGAGCAACTGCTCGCCCGCCCCGATCGCCTGCTGGGACTGATCCTGATCGGCAACAATCTGGTCAATATTCTCGCCTCCGCCATCGCCACCATCGTCTGTATCCGGCTGTTTGGTGATCTCGGGGTCGCCATCGCCACCTTCGGCCTGACCCTGGTGGTACTGGTATTCGGTGAAGTGACCCCCAAGACCCTGGCTGCCATGTTCCCGGAGAAGATCGCCTATCCCGCCTCCTGGATCCTCAAGGGGCTGATGGTGCCGCTCTCGCCGCTGGTCTGGCTGATCAATGGCATCACCAGCGGCCTGCTCAAGATGCTGAAGATCAATCCCAACAAGGATGACTCCCTCAACACCGAGGAGCTGCGCACCATAGTCAATGAGGCGGGTAACCTGATCCCCCAGCGTCATCAGGAGATGCTGTTGAGCATTCTGGATCTCGACAAGATGCTGGTCGAGGACATCATGGTGCCGCGCAGCGATATCTACGCCATCGACATCAACGATGACTGGAAGAGCATCCAGCGCCAGCTGGCCCACTGCGCTCACACCAAGATCCTGCTCTATCGCGACAATATCGACGACGTTGTCGGCTTTTTACACGCGCGCGATGCCCTGCGGCTGGTAGCCAGGGACCAGTTCAATAAATCGAGCCTGTTGCGGGAAGTGGACGAGATCTACTTCATTCCGGAAGGAACGCCGCTCAACGTGCAGCTGGCCAAATTCCAGCGCAACAAGGAGCGAATTGGCCTGATCGTCGACGAATACGGCGACATTCAGGGGCTAATCACTCTGGACGATATTCTGGAAGAGATAGTGGGCGACTTCACCACCTCCATGACGCCAGCGCCGAGCGACGAGATCCACCCCCAGTCAGATGGTTCTTATCTGGTCGAAGGCTCAGCCAATATTCGTGAGCTGAACAAGGAGATGAATTGGCACCTGCCCATCGACGGCCCGCGTACCCTCAACGGTCTGATCCTCGAATATCTGGAGGAGATCCCCCAGCCCAACATTGGGATCCGGCTGGCCGGTTATCCTATCGAGATCCTCGATGTGGAGAACAACATGGTCAAGATGGCGCGGATTATGCCGGCATCGTACCGGGCGGAGTCGGATTCGCAAGATTGAAAAAGGGCTGCCAGTGGCAGCCCTTTTCTATTGCTCATCGTCATCATCCGGCTCCAGCACCAGCGTCGGGATCAACTCGCCAAACACCCGTTGCAACTCGTCGCGGTTGGCCAGCAGGTCTTGCAGCGTATAGCTGTCCATCACTGCCAGAAACGCATCCATCGCCTCTTTCAGCGCACTCTTGAGCAGACAGACAGAGACGATGTGGCAAGCGGGCGAGCCGCAGTCAATGCCGTCCAGATTGCCTTCCAGCGCCCTGATCACCTGCCCGATATTGATGGTGGCGGGATCGCAAGCCATGCGAATACCGCCATTCTTGCCCCGCTGGGATTGCAGATAGCCCAGCTTCACCAGCTGATTGACCACCTTCACCATGTGGTTGCGGGAAACACCATACAGGGCCGATACCTTGGCAACGCTCGACAACTCCCCTTCCGGCAGGGTGGCAAGATAGAGCAGGGCTCTCAATCCAAAATCTGTATAACTGGTTAGTCTCATAAAACCTGATTAGCGCGATGCGAAAAGTGGAGTATTGATTCAAATCAAATAAACATCTAGGATGCCACTTATTAAATGACATTTTATATGTTCAATTAGAACGAGGCCCCTATGCTAGATCAAACCACCGTTGCCGTCATCAAAAGCACTATTCCGCTGCTCGAATCGGCAGGCCCTGCCCTCACCCAGCACTTCTACCAGCGGATGTTCAGCCATAACCCGGAGCTGAAAGATATCTTCAACCTGGCCCATCAACGCAGTGGCGGCCAGCCGCTGGCCCTGTTCAATGCAGTCGCCGCGTATGCCAAGAATATTGACAATCTGGGGGCACTCGCCGGTGCGGTCGAGCGGATTGCGCACAAACATACCGGATTCCTGATCCAGCCTGAACAATATCACATTGTAGGTAGTCATCTCTTGGCCACGCTCAAAGAATTGGGCGGAAGTGCGGTCACCGACGAAGTGCTGGAGGCTTGGGGCAAGGCGTATGGCGTGCTGGCAGACATCTTCATCGGCCGCGAGCGAGAGATCTATCAGGAGAAGGCCAATCAGGATGGCGGCTGGCAAGGTACCCGCACCTTCATCATCAAGGAGAAGCGAGCCGAGAGCGACCTCATCACCTCCTTCCTGCTGGCGCCGGAAGATGGCAAGCCGGTACTGACCTTTAAACCGGGCCAATACCTCAGCATCAAGCTGGTTCACCCCGAGCTGGAATATCAGGAGATCCGCCAATACTCCCTCTCCGATGCCCCCAACGGGCAGGATTACCGCATCAGCGTCAAGCGTGAGCCGCAGGGTCAGGTCTCCAACCTGCTGCACGATCACCTGCAGGCGGGTGACAAGATCGAGGTGATGCCCCCTACCGGCGATTTCTACCTGAAAGCCGACAGCCAGACCCCGGTCGTACTGCTCTCCGCCGGTGTCGGCGTGACGCCGATGATGAGCATGCTCAACCAGCTGCTGGCGAACGGCCATCAGGCTGATGTCACCTGGCTGCACGCCTGCGAACAGGGCGCTGTACACGCCTTCCGGGAGGATATTCAGCAAAAATCCCGCCAGCATCCCAACTTGCTGAGCCGGATCTGGTATCGGGAGCCGGAGGCCAGTGATGTGCAGGGTCAAGATTACGATCTGGCCGGCACCATGGATCTGACTGCCGTGAAGGAGCGCATCACGCCAGAGGCCCACTACTACTTCTGTGGCCCTGTCGGCTTCATGCAGGAGATCAAGCGGCAGCTGCTGGCTGCTGGGGTACCAACGGGGCAGCTCCATTACGAAGTTTTTGGCCCCCACCAAGATCTCTAAGGCGCGGGCAGCCATATAACAGAGGGAGGTTCCGGCCTGTCATGGCACGGCGGCTGGAACCGGACCCACAGGTGCAGATCTGTGGGTCATTTTTTGGATCAGTGCATCGCCTTGGCGCGGGCCACCACGTTGGCCGGCATCAGGTTGCCAAGACGGTTGAGCAGAGTCGCCGCCTTCTGGTGCAGCGCCTTGTCACCTATGACGGAGCCATGGAGCCAGCGATAGGCGTCCTCATAATCGAGCGGACTACCCATCCCCTGCAGCAGCATTTCGACCCACTCGATGCGGGCCCGCAGAAAACCGAGGCTGGCCGCCTCGCGCATCAGGGTCTCGGCTCGCACCAAATCCTTCTGCACCAAAGTTCCTTTCCAGTAGTAGCGACCCAGCTGCTCCAGCGCCGGCGCCAACCCCTGATTGGCCGCCTCCCACATATATTGCACCCCGAGCTCGGCGTTGGACTTGGTGCAGACCCCCCACGCCAGCATATCCCCCCAGAGGAATTGATAGGCCGGGATCTTCATCACCGAGGCGCGTGCTTCGATATCCTGAGTCAGCTGACAGCGATCCTGCTTCACCTGAGTGAGGTGGCGCCCCTGCTCAATCCAGTTGAGCAGCTCGTCCTGACGATAGAGCGGCACCGCCTGCAACTCGCCAGCAGCCAGAGGTGCGGGAGGCGCCACCACAGCAGCAGGTTCCACCGGTTTTGGCAGCGGTGCGGCCCCCTCGCCACTGCTGGCAACGGGGGTGACCGGCTCGGCCGGGAGCAAGACGGGGACTGCCTCAGAGGGCGCTGGCGTAGCAGCAGAGACAGGGGCCGTTGCCACCGCAGCACTGCTTGCGGTCGGTGCCGATGCACTTGTTGCAGGCACATCGCTCGATACGGCAGCCGATACCGCCTCGGCACCATAGAGGGGCGCGGTGAATGTACCGACAAGAATGAGAAGGGTAAGGGGTTTCATCATAAGGATCTCCTGCTGCACTCTGTTATCGGCACCAAGCCCCATCCCCTTAGCCTGCCGGGCGGATCTCATCAATACAAAAGGGAGCCGAAGCTCCCTTGTTGGCACGGTTGACCCGCTTACTTGACGAAATCGACACCCAGCTGGATATCGGCTTTCAGGGTAGCCAGCATGCCTTCCATCGCTTCCTGCTCGAAGGCGCTCAGCTTGCCGTAATCCAGTACGGTTTCGACGCCATTCTTGCCCAGCAGTACCGGCTGCGCGAAGAAGGTGGCGTGCTCGCCGTTGCCTTCCACGTAGGCGCACTCAACAACGTTGGCTTCGCCCTGCAGACCCTTGATAAGGGAGAGACCAAAACGGCAAGCCGCCTGACCCATGGAGAGGGTAGCGGAACCGCCACCGGCTTTGGCTTCTACCACTTCGGTACCGGCATTCTGGATGCGCTTGGTCATAGCAGCCACTTCTTCAGCGGTGAAGGAGGCGCCTTCAATCTGGGAGAGCAGCGGCAGAATGGTCACGCCACTGTGACCACCGATCACATTGACGCGTACCTTGTCGATGTTCAACCCTTTGGCGGCGGCCACGAAGGTCTCGGCGCGGATCACGTCCAGGGTGGTGACACCGAACAGGCGACGCTTGTCATAGACACCGGCTTTCTTCAGCACTTCGGCGGCGATGGCTACAGTGGTGTTGACCGGGTTGGTGATGATGCCGATCAGTGCTTTCGGGCAAGTGGCCGCGCACTTCTCGACCAGATTCTTGACGATACCGGCGTTGATATTGAACAGGTCAGAGCGATCCATCCCCGGCTTGCGTGCCACACCGGCGGAGATCAGCACCACATCGGCCCCAACCAGCGCAGGAGTCGGATCTTCACCGCAGAAGCCCTTGATGGCGACGTCGGTAGGAATATGACTGAGGTCAACGGCCACACCCGGAGTAACCGGGGCGATGTCATACAGGCTCAGCTCGGAGCCAGCCGGCAGACGGTTTTTCAACAGCAGAGCGAGGGCTTGACCGATGCCACCAGCGGCACCCAGAACGGCAACTTTCATGATCAACTCCATGTTTAAGCGTAGGTTTAAGGTTGTTTGTTGTTGTGCGCCCAACCTTAATGGATCCCCCCATAAAAAACAATCTGATAACAGTTGCAGTCACGGGTTCTGTGAGCCACGAAACATGCGGGAGCAAAAATTGGAGGGAAATACAAAAAGTTGGAGGAGAAGCACAGTTTTTCTGCACTTCCCCCTACCATAAAGAGGTAGATCTGAGGGTCTCAGGATTGAAATGCCAGCGCCCGTTTTTCACACCAGCGAAAACCAATTGTTAACAATCCGTTCATCGCCAGATAAAGCCCGCCAGCCACCCCGAACACCGCCAGGGTATCGTAGGTCTGGGCGTTCAACCCCTGCGCCAGCCCCATGATGTCCATGATGGTGATGGTACTGGCGAGGGAGCTCCCCTTGAGCACCAGGATCACCTCGTTGGAGTAGGCAGGCACCAGATGACGGGCGGCGTGGCGCACCTTCATCCACAAGGTCTGACGGCCGTTAAAGCCAAGCGCCCGGCACGCCTCCACCTCACCGGCCGGGATGGCATCGAGCGCCCCCTTGAACAACCGGGTGGAGTAGGCCGCCGTGTTGAGACCCAGCGCCAGCACGGCGCAGAACCAGGGCTGCTTGAGCAGCGGCCAGAGCGGGCTGGCTTTCAGCCACTCGAACTGGCCCGGCCCGTAGTAAATCAGGAAGATCTGGATAAGCAGCGGCGTACCGGTAAAGAGCAGCACCCACAGCTGCACCAGCTGGGTCGCCACCGGCAGGCGCAGCTCCAGCACCCAGGTCATCAGGGCTGCCAACACAATCCCCAGCAGCAGGCTGAACAGGGTCAGCTCCAGCGTGGTGACCAGACCGCCCAGCAACGTAACGAGATACTCTTGCATCAGTTAGCCTCCGTAGCGGCGGGTGTAGCGGGCAGCCAGCCCGAGGCCATATTCACTCACCAGACTGATGGCCAGATAGATGAGGGCGGCGGCGGCATACCAGGTGAAAGGCTCATAGGTACTGGCCGAGGCCATCTGGGCCTGACGCATCATCTCGTTGACCCCGATAAGCGACACCAGCGCGGTATCTTTCAGCAACACCAGCCACTGGTTGCCGAGGCCAGGCAAGGCATGACGCCACGCCTGCGGCAACACGATGCGAAAGAAGATGTGGCTCTTGCTCAACCCCAGCGCCAGTGCTGCTAATCGTTGCCCGGCTGGTACCGCATTGAGCGCCGCCCGCAGGGTCTGGGTCGCATAGCTGGCAAACAGCAGGGAGAGCGCCAGCACGCCACAGGCAAACGGGCTGAACTCCACATACTCGCCAGTGATGAGGAACAGCACTTGGGTCGAGCCGAAGTAGATGAACAGCACCACCAGCAACTCGGGCAGACCACGGATGAGCGTGGTCAGGGTGGCCACCGGCCACACCAATGCACGCTGCTTGCTGAGCTCGGCGGCACTGAACGCCAGTGCCAATACCATGCCCCCGACCAGTGATGCCAAGGCCAGCCCGAGGGTCATCCAGGCTGCATCCAACAACAGGCTCAACATGGCTTACTGCGCGAAGTATTTGTCGAAGATTTTCTGATAGGTGCCGTTGGCCTTGATCTCGGCCAGCCCCTTGTTCAACTGGGTCAGCAGCTCCTGATTGCCCTTAGCGACCGCGATGCCAAAGCCGGTACCGAAGTACTTGGCATCGGTCACCGGCGCCCCCACCACCGCATACTCCTTGTGCTGCTTCAGCCAGTCGGCAGCAACGGCAGTATCGGCAAAGACACCGTCGGTACGGCCATTCATCATGTCGAGGAAGGCGCTCTGGTAGCTGGCGTACGGCACGGTCAGCAGACCCTTGCTCACCCAGTTATCCACCAGATAGGACTGGTGAGAGGTGCCGTTCTGCACGCCGACAGTCTTGTCGACCATCTCTTCCGGCCCCTTGAAGGCCCCTTTCTTGGCGACGAATACTGCCGAGTTCTCGTAATAGATGTCGGAGAAATCGACCTGCGCGGCCCGCTCCGGGGTCACGTCCATGGCGGCGATGGCAGCATCGTAGCGACGGAATTTGAGGCTGGGGATCAGGCTGTCAAAGGCCTGGTTGTGGAAGCTGCACTCCAGCTTGGCCTGCTCGCAGATGGCGCGGGCCAGATCGATGTCAAAACCCTGAAACTCGTTCTTGTCATCCAGGTATTCGAACGGCGCGTAGGTGGCCTCGGTGGCGAACTTGATCTCTTTGGCCATGACGGAGGTACTCAACAGGCCCATGGCAGCAACCAACAACAGACTCTTTTTCATGACAGCTTCCTTATCGATTCAATATCAATGCATCAAGAATTCGGCAAACCGGCTGGTTTGCGGGGATTGGAAAATGGCAGCGGTGCCGGATTCGATGATCCGCCCCTTCTCCAGATAAATCACCTGACTGGCGACCTTGCGGGCAAAGTCGACCTCGTGGGTCACCACCACCTGGGTAATGCCGGTCTGGCTCAGGTTACGGATGATCTCGGCCACCTCCTTGGTGATCTCGGGATCGAGGGCGGCAGTCGGCTCGTCAAACAGCAGCACTTCCGGGTCCATCATCAGGGTACGGGCAATGGCCACCCGCTGCTGCTGACCGCCAGAGAGACGGGCAGGCCAGGCATCGCGCTTGTCGGCCAGTTGCAGCTGGGCCAGCAAGTAAGCCCCCTTCTCGATGGCGGCCTCTTTGCTCATGCCGAGCACCTTGACCGGCGCTTCAATCAGATTCTCCATCACAGTGAGATGTGGCCAGAGATTGTACTGCTGGAACACCATCCCCACCTTGCGACGCAGCAGTTGGGACTGGCGGTTGAATTCGGCAGCAGAGAGGGAGCTCGGGAAAGAAAATTCACTTTCACCAATCCGCAGAACACCCGCATCCGGGGTATCCAGCAGATTCATCATCCGTAGCAGGGAACTCTTACCAGCACCGCTCGGGCCCAGCAACACCAAGGTTTCACCGGGGGATGTCCGAAAGCTGACCTGTTGCAGAACCGGCACCTTGTGCCAGGACTTCTCGATACCTATTAATTCAATACCCATACAGCCCAATTGAATAAGTTTTCAAAATTTCATCCCGATTCTATCCCTAATAAAGGTTGATGCAAGCCATTTTTGAATCAATATGCAGAACAAGCGCCGCTTCCTTGCAAAAAACGGCATATGAATGCAAAATGGCCCCGCTGTTCGTATCTGCCGCCTGTATCGCACAGGCCGCCACACCTCCTCATTCGTGAGACCAAGATGAAACACAACGACAAGCAAGAAAAACTGGCCAAGGCCTTTAAAGCCTTGCTGAAAGAAGAGCGCTTTGGCTCCCAGGCAGAAATCGTCACCGCCCTGCAAGAGCTGGGCTTCGAGAACATCAACCAGTCCAAGGTATCGCGCATGCTGAGCCGCTTCGGCGCCGTTCGCACTCGCAACGCCAAGATGGAGATGGTCTACTGCCTGCCGGTGGAACTGGGCGTGCCCACCACCTCCAGCCCGCTCAAGAATCTGGTACTGGACGTCGATCACAACGGCGCACTGGTGGTGATCCACACCAGCCCGGGCGCTGCCCAGCTGATCGCCCGCCTGCTCGACTCCCTCGGCAAGGCAGAGGGGATCCTCGGTACCATCGCCGGTGATGACACCATCTTCATCACCCCGACCAGCGACACCGATATCGAAGAGCTCTATCTCTCCGCCCTCGAGCTGTTCGAACAGACGCCGTAATGGCCGCTACCGCGTCATAGCGGTCACGCCAGAACGAAAAATCCCGGCCAAGGCCGGGATTTTTGTTTTCTGCAGCTTCGTCAGGCGGGCTTATTTGCCCTGCGCCATCAGAAAACTCTCCGATGGGGCGAAGAAAGCCGCGCCGGTCACTGCCTTGGTGAAGCGCAGCAGGTGGTCGAAGTGGCTGCCCTCCCCCTTGTACATGCTGGCCAGCATGGCGTTGAAGTGCTGCGGTGTGCGGCAGCAGGAGATGAAGTAGAGCCCCTGCTCGGTCATGGTGCCCCAGGGCATGCTCTGGCGCAGGATCTCCATGGACTCCCCTTTCGGGGTTTTGAGGTTGACCCGCTTGATGTGGGCGGTCAGCGGCTTGGCGGCAGATTCATACTCGATATTGTCGGGCTTGGTGCGACCGATAATGTCTTCCTGCTCTTTCTGCGCCAGCTTCTCCCAGTCGCTCATGGCGTGGACCCAGCGCTGGACGTGAATGTAGGAGCCACCGGCAAACTCGCCATCGGCCAGCAGCGCCACTTCGGCACGGTGCTCATCCTGCGGGTTCTCGGTGCCGTCAACGAAACCGGTCAGGTCACGGAAATCCAGATTGCGGAAACCGCGCACCTCTTCGGCCAGCTCTACCAGTCCGGCCAGCAGTGCCATCACACGGTGACCGGCGTGGTGCAGCACATCCACCCGATCGGCGCGCAGCTGAATAAAGAGATCAAACGGGGTGTTGGGGGCTTCCTGACCGTTGGCGGATTGCGCCATAAAGCTGCGGAACTGGGGCGGACGGGCGGCAGGGTAGAGACCATCCCAGGCATCGGCGCCAACGGCAACCAGACCGCTGAAACCGGCATCGGGGAAATCGGCAGCCACCGCCTGCCACAGGGCGGGCAGTTTGGCCAGAAGGCCGACCAGTTCGGCGGCATCGCCGGTACGATTGAACATCAGATAGAGGGCGTGCAGATTCGGCTCTGCGCAGATCCCGGCTTGGGCTTTCATATATCTCTCCCCTGAGTAGGCGTTAGCGTTACGGGCTATTTGCGTTGCGCGATTATAAACCAGAGTGGAGCCAGTTCTTTGATTTCACGACGATATCACGCGTTCAGGGCAAAGGGTCAAACAACACCAACCCATGGGGGGCAACCTTGATCCGTGCCCGCATCCCATCAAGGGGCTCGCCAATGCTCGCCTCCAGCTGCAGACCTCCACACTCGAACAGCACCCGGCAGTGGTGGCCGAGGAACTGCTGCTCCACCACCTTGAGCTCCCCATCTGCGGCGCTCTCCAGCAGCAGTTGCTGGGGTCTGAGCATCAGCTGCAACTGCTCGCCCACCGCCCGGCCATGAGGCTCGCTGCCACAAATGACCCCGAGCGCCGTTTGCACGCAGTGGCTGTCCACCACCTCGGCAGCCAGATAGTTGACCCCGCCGAGAAACTCCGCCACGAAACGGTTTTGCGGGCGGCGATAGAGCTGCTCAGGCTGGCCCACCTGCTCGATGTGACCGGCGCGAAACAGCGCCAGCCGATCGGCGAAGGCGAACGCCTCCTCCTTGCTATGGCTGACGAAGATGGCGCCAATCCCTTGCTGCTTGAGCAGGGCGCGGATCTCGAGGATCAACTTCATCCGCACCTGGGTATCGATGTTGGAGAAGGGCTCATCCAGCAGCATCAGCCGCGGCTTGCACACCAGCGCCCGGGCGATGGCTACCCGCTGCTGCTGACCGCCGGAGAGCTGGTGCGGATAGCGATCCCCCAGCCCCTGCAAATTGACCAGCGCCAGCGCCTCGTCCACCTGCTGCTGGCGGGCACTGCGGTCGAGTTTGGTCAGACCGAAGCCGACGTTGTCGGCCACCGTCAGGTGGGGAAAGAGGGCGTAATCCTGAAAGATCATCCCGATATTGCGCGCCTCGGGCGGCACACTGGCACCCGGCCCGTCGAGCAGGGTATCGCCGAGGCGAATAGAGCCCTCTGCCAACGGCAGCAAGCCGGCGATAGCCTTGAGCAGCGTGGTTTTGCCGCAGCCACTGGCTCCCAGCAGGCAGACGATCTCGTTGTCTGCCACCGTCAGGGAGAGCTGTTCCAGCACATTTCGGCCGTTGTAACGGCAGCTGACATTTTCAACCTGCAAACAGGACAAGGCTGACTTCCTCTCTTTTCTGGCGGCGCGCTGCCTTTCGGTTCAGCACACCGCATGCAATTTCATTGACCGACGCGGCGACTCAGTGGCCCGGACTGTCCAGACTGCGGTTGACCCAGATCAGCGGCAACAGCCCCACCAGCACAATGACGATAGCCCCCAGCGCGCCACGCTCCAGCATCTCGTCCGAGACAAACTGATAGACGTGGGTCGCCAGAGTATCGAAGTTGAACGGCCGCAGCAGCAGGGCGGCGGGCAGCTCCTTCATGGATTCGATAAACACCAGCATGGCACCGGCAAACAGACCGCGGCGCACCAGCGGCAGATGGACCCGGCGCAGCATGCCGCCATCCCCCTGTCCCAGGGAGCGGGCAGCCATGTCGAGACTGGGGGAGATCTTGTCCATGCTGCTCTCCACCGAGCCGATGGCGATGGCCACGAAGCGTACCAGATAACCGAACACGATGGCGGTGATGGTGCCGGTTAGCAGCAAGCCCGGGCCCTGACGCCCGAGCCACTCGGCCAGATCGTTGATGGCAAAGTCGAGGGCGGTTAGCGGCACCAGCACACCGATGGCGAGCACGGTACCCGGCATGGCGTAGCCCATGGCGGCTATGCGCAGGGGCAACAAACTCTTTATCCCGCCATCGAGGCGACGAAAGAAGCCGAGCAGCAGGGCGATGCCCATCGCCAGCAGAGCGGTCAGCGCCGAGATAGCCAAGCTGTTGCCGGCAAAGCGGACAAACTCCGGCGTCCATGACAACTCGAAGTAACGCACCCCGTAATCGAGCAGGATGACGAATGGCAGGCCAAAACCGGCCAGCACCAGCCCCCAGCACCAGAGACAGGCCAACCAACGGCCAATCCCCTTGAGCGGATAGCGCAGCGGCTGCTCATGGCCCATGGACTTCTGGAACACCTGCTGCCGACTGCGCGAGCGGCGCTCCAGCGCGATCAGCAGCACCACAGCCAGCAGCATCAGGCAGGAGAGTTTGGCCGCGGTGGCCAGACTGCCGTAGCCGAGCCAGGTGTCGTAGACCGCCGTGGTCAGGGTGTTGATGGCAAAGAAGTGGACGGTGGCGAAATCGGCCAACGTCTCCATCGCCACCAACGACACCGCCACCATGATGGCCGGGCGCGCCAGCGGCAGACTGAGGCGGCGAAAGCTCTGCCACGGGGTACAGCCGAGCAGGCGGCTGGAGTGGATCAGGCTGACTGACTGCTCGAGAAAGGAGGCGCGGGTCAGCAAATAGACATAGGGGAACAGCACCAGCGCCAGCACCCAGGCGGCGCCACCAAGGGAGCGAATGGCCGGAAACCAGTAATCGGCCGGACTGTTCCAGCCAAAGAGTGCTCGCAACCCGGCTTGAAGCGGGCCCGAGTAGTCGAGCAGGTCGGTATAGACGTAGGCGACGATATAGGAGGGCATGGCCATTGGCAGCATCAAAGCCCACTGCAGGGCACGCCGTCCCGGTACCTGACACATGGCCACCAGCCAGGCGGTAGGCACGCCAAACAGCAGGCTTAGCAATACTACGCCGACCACCAGCCCCAGGGTATTGCTCAGATAATCGAGCAGCACGGTATCGGCGAGGTGGCGAAAGAGATCTCCCTCAGCCGAGAAGGCAGAGAAAAGCAGGGCTATAACCGGTAAACCCAGCAGCAGGGCGATGGCCCAGCTGCCGGTCATCCATCCAAAATTTTTCATGAGACCACAGATGTTGATGGGGCCGTTGGCCCCATCTGATTACAAATCGAACTTCACTTCATCCAGCAACTGCAAGGCGTCCTTGCGGTGCTTGGCGTAATCGCTGACCGGTAGTGCGTCAGACTTGAAACTGCCCCAAGACTTGACCATGGCGGAAGGCTCGACCCCGGCCTTGACCGGATATTCGGCGTTCACGTCCGCATACATGTGCTGGGCGGTGTCACCAGCCAGAAACTCCATCAGCTTCTGGGCCTCGGCCTTGTTCGTGGCATACTTGGTCATGGCCACGCCGCTCACGTTGACGTGGGCACCGCGGTCAGCCTGGTTTGGGAAGTTGATATAGACTGCATCCGCCCAGGACTTCTGCGCCGGATCTTTCAACATGGCGCCCAGATAGTAGCTGTTGCCGAGCGACACGTCACAGATACCATCCTTGATCGCCTTGACCTGATCCCGGTCGTTGCCCTGCGGCTTGCGCGCCAGGTTGGCCTTGACCCCTTCCAGCCAGGTTTTGGTCTCAGCCATGCCGTGATGGGCAATCATGGAGGAGACCAGCGCCACATTGTACTCATGCTTGCCGCTGCGGGTGCAGATTTTCCCTTTGAATTCCGGTTTGGCCAGATCTTCGTAGCTGATGGTGTCGAGCTTGCCGAGGCGATCCTTGCTGGAGTAGATGGCGCGAACCCGGGTGGTCAGCGCGAACCAGCGATTCTCCGGATCACGATAGATGGCGGGGATGTTCTCCTGCAGGATCTTGCTGTCCACCGGCTGCACCAGCCCCTTGTCCACCAGATCGGTCAGACGGCTGATATCGACGGTCAGCATCAGGTCGGCCGGAGAGAGCTTGCCTTCCCGCTCCAGACGCTCGTTCAACCCCTCTTTGGCGAACACCACGTTCACCTTGATGCCAGATTCCTTCTCGAACTGCTGGATGATGGGCTTGATCAGCTCATCCTGCCGGTTGGAGTAGACATTCACTTCCCCGGCCGCCAATGCCGACTGAGCTGCCAACGCAGAGAAAGCCAGTGCCAACATCTTCATTTTCATCATCCATTCCTTGATTAGCTATACAGAGTGATAACGATTGCCGTTTGCATTCTGCATACATCTTATAAGCGGATCAAGAAAGCTCGCCGTCGCCACATCACATATTTAATCCGAATAGATTCCAAAAATCTCGCCCAAGCAACAGGAGACTCAAAGGAGGCATCGCCGCCTCAGTGGCGTCTCTCGTTACATCCTCCATACCTATTCGCTGGCGATCTCGATGGTCACATGCACCAGCTCTTCATGGATCGCCAACCGTTCGCGGATCTGCTGCGCCGGTAGCGGATTGACCATCAGCAAAGAGAGCACGCAGGCATACTGCTGCTGCCCTACCCGCCAGACGTGCAGATCGCGGATCTCGGTCTGTGGCAGTTCGGCGATGACCTCGCGGATCTCTGCCACCAGCGGGGTATCCATCTCGGCATCCAGCAGCACCCGACCGGAGTCGCGCAACAGGCCCCAGGCCCACACCGCGACCAGCCCGGCACCCACTATGCCCATCAGCGGATCCAGCCAGTCAGCGCCCCACAGCATGCCCCCCACCAGCGCCAGAATCGCCAGCACGGAAGTGGCCGCATCCGCCAGCACGTGGATATAGGCGGCGCGCAGGTTGAGATCCTGATGGCCGTGGTGATCGTCATGGTCATGATGATGATCGTGGTCGTGATGCTCATGATGGTGGTCATGCCCATGGTGATGGTGGCCGTGATCATCCTTGAGCAGCCAGGCACAGGCGAGGTTTACCAGCAGCCCCACCAGCGCGATAGCGATCGCCTGTTGATAGTGGATCGGGCTGGGATCCAGCAGCCGGAACACCGACTCGAACAGCATCAACCCGGCCACTCCCACCAGCAACAGGGCGCTGGTGAAGCCACCCAGCACCTCGATCTTCCAGGTGCCGAAGCTGAATCTGTGGTCGCGGGCGAAGTGGCGGGCGGCGCGGTAGGCCAGCACCGAGAGACCGAGCGCTAGTGCGTGGGAGCTCATGTGCCAGCCGTCGGCCAACAGCGCCATGGAGTTGTAGAACCAGCCGCCGCCAATCTCCGCCACCATCATGATGACGGTCAGCAATACGGCCCAGCGGGTCTTCTGTTCGGCGAGCGGATTGCCCTCGTGGATGACGGGTTGATGGCAGTGTGATTGAGCGAGGGATGACATGGATTTCTCCTGAGAGTGATGATGCAATATACTATACCCCAGTATAGTTTTATTGATCGAGAGGATCCGTCATGTCCCACACCATTCACGACAAAAAGAAGCTGCTAGCACGGGTGCGCCGCATCAAGGGACAGGCCGGTGCGCTGGAGAGCGCGCTGGAGCAGGAGAGCGACTGCACCGCCATTTTGCAGCAGATCGCCGCCATCCGCGGCGCCGTCAACGGCCTGATGCTGGAGGTGCTGGAGGGGCATATGCGCGAGCATCTCGGTGCCCCCGATGCCACCCAGGCCGAGCGATTGGAGGATCTGGATCAGGTGGTCAGCGTCCTGCGATCCTATTTGAAGTAAGCAGGATCGCGGCACCATCCCTTCAGGCTCGACCAGCGTCGGGCTTGAGCCACCGCCAGCTTTGCGCCATGATGTCCAGCCCGGCTGACCGCCGGTTTTACTGGACAGTCAATTTCAAGGATCCCCCATGTTTGAACACGTCGATGCCTACGCTGGCGACCCCATCCTGACTTTGGTCGAGACCTTCCACAAAGACACCCGCGAGCAGAAGGTGAACCTGGGGATCGGCCTCTATTACGATGAGCAGGGCCGCATTCCGCTGTTGCCGTCGGTGCAGCAGGCCGAAGCCCAGCGCGCCGCCGCCCCGGCCCCGCGCCCCTACCAGCCGATGGAAGGCGCCGCCAACTACCGCACTGCAGTGCAGCACCTGCTGTTCGGTGCCGACCATGAAGCGGTCAAGGCGGGACGTATCGCCACCATCCAGACCATCGGTGGCTCAGGCGCGCTGAAGATTGGCGCCGATCTGCTCAAGCGCTACTTCCCGACCTCCGAGGTGTGGGTCAGCAATCCCACCTGGGACAACCACAAGGCGATGTTCGAGGGAGCCGGCATCAAGGTGCATGACTACCCCTACTACGATGCGGCCACTGGCGGCGTGCAGTTCGATGCCATGATCGACTGCCTGAGCAGCCTGCCGGCGAAGAGCATCGTGCTGCTGCACCCCTGCTGCCACAACCCGACCGGGGTGGATCTCTCCCGTGCCCAGTGGGATCGGGTGATCACGCTAGTGGTCGAGAAGAACCTTATCCCCTTTATGGATATCGCCTATCAGGGCTTCGGTGACGGGCTGGAAGAGGATGCCTACGCCATTCGCGCCATGGTGGCCGCCGGCGTCAGCTTCTTCGTCAGCAACTCGTTTTCCAAGAACCTCTCCTTCTACGGCGAGCGCTGCGGCGGTCTGTCGGTCATCTGTCAGGATGCCGAAGAGGCCGGTCGGGTACTGGGCCAGATGAAGGCCACCGTGCGCCGCAACTACTCCAGCCCTCCCACCCACGGCGGCCAGATCACTGCGGCGGTGATGAGCCAACTTGAGCTGCACGCCATGTGGGTCGATGAAGTGACCGAGATGCGCACCCGCATCAAGGCGATGCGCCAGAAGCTGTTCGAGGTGTTGAGCGCCAAGGTGCCGGACCGCGATTTCAGCTACTTCATCAACCAGCGCGGCATGTTCAGCTACACCGGCTTCACCCCGGAGCAGGTAGATCGCCTGCGCGAGGAGTTTGCCGTCTATCTGGTGCGCTCCGGCCGCATGTGCGTGGCAGGTCTCAACAGCCGCAACGTCGACTATGTGGCTGACGCCATGGCGGCGGTGCTCAAAGGCTAATCCGCATCAGCCCCGCTTTGGCGGGGCTTTTTTGTTTGTTGCGTTCGCAGTCACCTCTTGAGGAGTCTGCTCACCCTCCCCCTGCTGTGAGAGAATGCCAGCAGGTCATGCTGAATCTCCCTGATTCCAAGCCTGTTTATCTTCATCAATTTCAGGAGCCACTATGGATCTGATCGCTCTCTCTAGGCTGGGAGGTCGCCATCTGGTCACCCTGCACCTGTTGCTCGACAACCAGAGCGTCACCCGCACCGCCGAGCGGCTCTGCACCACACCTTCCACCGTCAGCAAAACCCTCAACCAGCTGCGGGATCTGCTGGGGGATCAACTGCTCTACCGTCAGGGAAACCAGCTGTTGCTCACCCCCATGGCCGAGCGACTGGCGCCCACCCTGCACAGGCTGTTGGGGGAGCTGAACGGCCTCACTCGCCAGAACGCCTTCAACCCGCAGCAGTGGCAGGGCACATTGCGGCTGGGATTGCGCGAGAGCGTGATGACCTGGCCGGTGGGCCCCATTCTGGGTCAGCTGATGAAAGAGGTGCCGGGCATGGTGCCGGAGATCTGGAACAAGGATGAGCAGGGGCTGGAGGCGCTGGCAGCGGGCAAACTCGACTTCGTGATCCTGCCCCATGACCAGAGCCAGCCGTTGCCGCGCCAGCCCGGGCTGGTGTGGGAGACCCTGCGGGAAGAGAAACTGGTCTGCCTGCTGCGCAAAAACCACCCCGCGCTGGCCAAGCCCTGGGATCTCGATGCCTACCTGAGCTGGCGCCATATCGCCATCCGGGATCAGGAGCTGGCCAACCCCTTCTTCGAGCAGAGCCTGGCCCAGCAGCAGGTGCGTCGCCAGATTGGCGCCACCCTGCCCGATTTTGCCAGCGCGGCGGCCCTGCTGCCCCAGACCGATCTGATCCTCACCGCCATCGGTGGCTGGGCGGCCTGCATGGCCAGTCAGCCAGATCTGGTGATGCGTCCGGCACCGTTCGATTACGGCAAGGTGAGTCACAGCCTAGTCTGGTATGGCCCGGCCGGTGATGGCTCGGCCCGTCACTGGTTCCGCCAGCGGATCCTGCAACTGGGTCGCGAATTGATTGAGCCCTGAGCCGGGCGACAAGGAGAAGAGATTGATGTTTCACCGCGGCGAAACATCAAGGGCAAGTAGGAACTAGGGACGTTTGGTATAGATGGGGCTGGGGAAGGAGGCGACGTTGCTGCCCAGATCCGTGATGCGGGCAGCCCCCTGCTTTTTCACCTGATCGATGCGCAGCACCTGATGCATGGGAATAAGAGTCTGGCGCACATCGGCAAATTCGCTCTTGAGCTTCTCGTGACTGGGATCGACGATAAGCGCCGTGTGGTTGTCCCAGACAAAGTCGGCAATCTCGATAAAACCGAACAGCTGGCCCTGATTGACTTCGCGCACATAGACTTCGTAGCGCTCGCTGTGGCAAATAAACTGAACTCGATATAACGCCTTGCTTTCACTCATGATTATCTGTCATTGAGGGGTAAGAAGATGACCATTATTCTAGCCGCCGTTCTCGCCCCCTCCAATAGACAGAAATCACAGTTGCGGCCTTTCCATGCCGCACCTCACGCCATGACGGTCACCGGATGACGCAGCCACTCAGCCCATCAAGGCAGGCAGTGAGACAGGCCCCAATCCCGCTGCACGCAAACGGCTGGCCAGCTGTTCCAGCTCGGTTTGGTGAGCCTCTGGCCATTGCGCCGCCTCCCCCCGCACCCCGTGGTGGCGAAAGCCGTTGAGGCGAATGGGCACAGGCCCAAGCTGCTGCAAGAAGGCGGCGAGATCCGCGTCCAGCTCACCACTCGCATCCAGAAAATCGCTCCTGCCCGGCACATGGAGCAGCCGCAGTTCGGTCAGCTTGCCGTGGCGTGCCAGCAGTTGCAGCGATCCCAGCACCCGCTCGCGACCATAGCCGGTCAGGGTGTGATGCACCGAGTCACGCCACCCCTTGAGATCGAGCATGGCGCCGTCGAGCACCGGCAGCAGCCGCTGCCAACCGGTTTCGGCCAGCGAACCGTTGCTGTCGAGCAGGCAAGTGAGATGGGCCAGATCCGGTGCGGCCTTGATGGCGGCAAACAGCGCAACCACAAAGGGGAGCCGGGTGGTCGCCTCACCACCGGAGACGGTAATGCCGCTCAGCATTGGGCCGTAGCGGCGCAGCAGGGCCAGCACGTCGTCCACCGTCATTGTAGCGGTCTTGGGATTGGCACTGCGCGGGCAGACATTCAGACAGGCGTCGCAATCGGTGCAGAGCGCCGTCTGCCATTGTACCTTGCCTTCGCTCAAGGTGAGGGCGCCGCTCGGACAGACCGCAAGGCAGTCGCCACAATAGTCGCACAGCCCGATAGTGTGGGGGTTGTGGCAGCCGGGGCAGCGAAAGTTGCACCCTTGCAGAAACAGCACCAGCCGGTTGCCCGGCCCGTCGACACAGGAGAACGGCAGCACCCTGCTCACCAGGGCGCTGCGTGTTGGCAAGGCGTCAGCCATCAGGTTCGAGCTCAATACTCGCAGATGGTCGATTCGTGGGCGACCACCCGCGGTGCCCGCTGACGAATGGCGGTCACTTCACTCGCCTCGGCACCGAGACAGGTGGTCTGCAAGCGCGACCCCTCCTCTGCGAAGCGGGCCACGTCGCTCTTGCGGATCATGTAGCCGGTCACCCGCACCAGATCGCTGTCGGCCACGTTGGCGGTGAACTCGCGCATACCGATAGCGAGCGCCCCTTTGCAGAGCTGCAACAGCGCCTGCGGGTTCTGGCGGATGGTGGGATCCAGCGTCAGGATCTCGCTGATCCCCGAATGGTAATAAGTGTGGTGCGGTGCCAGTGCCAGCACATGGCTGGCGGGATCCGGCTCATGACCGTAAGGGATGCGCACCCCGGGGGTGACAGCCACATCGATGCTGAGGCCACCTTGCGAATGCAACAAAGCGCGGCCACCCCAGGCATGGGTCTGCGGGGTCGTGGTCACATAGGCGGAGAGCTGGGCCGAGATGCGATAGCCAAGCTGGTTCGCCTCCTCGCCATGGCCGTAGCGATCCGGCAGATTCTCTTTATCCATCAGGATATTGACCGCTTCCGCCATGCCGTAGATGCCGAACATGGGGACGAAGCGATCCTCATCCAGCAGCCCCTCTTTCACCAGGAAGCTGTCGAAGAAACCGGACTCATCGTGGAGGAAGGCGGCCCGCGCCTCGATCAGCTGGGAGGCCAGACGGCAGTAGTGGGGCAGCAGGCAGCCGAGGAAGTCATCGATCCCCTGACACTGCTCGGCGACCCGCTTGAGGGAGATCCGCACCAGGGTATTGGCGCCACCCGCCTGCGGCAGGGCGTTGTAACAGCTGACGATACCAAAACCACGAGTGTCGAAGGTATCGCGGTGGATCGGGTAGTTGGCGATGTGCGGCTTGCTGCACTCGGCGATGCTCTTCACCGCCTGCAGCAGCAGGCTGTCCGGGGTCTGCTCCGGATCGTGGAAGAAGGTGAGGTTCGGCGCCACCTGCTTGAGCTCGTTGTCGATGCGCAGGATCAGGCGGCAGATCCGGTTGTCATCCGGCCCGATGTTGACGTGCATGAAGGCGTCCGGCAGCACCCTGTCCAGATAGACCCAGAACCCCTTCAGCTTGCGATAGAGGGTCTCGTCATCCAGTTCGCCAACAAACGGCAACAGCAGATGGTCGAGCCGCCCCAGCCAGACCGGCATGCCGGTGACGGAGGGGACATGGTGATAGAGGATGCGCAGGGCGTTGAGCGCCTCGTCGAAATCCTGCGGCGCCGCCAGCTCCAGCCAGGCAGAGCCCTGACTCAGGAATTTTTCATAATCCGGCAGCACATAACGCGGCTTGTAGGGGGCGTGCCCTTCGAACATGTCGCAGATAAATCCCTGCTCCATCGCCTCGGCGACTGCGGCAGGCAGGTCGGGGTAGGGCAACGCATTCTCGGCGGCCAGCGCCAGTGCGTGGCTCTTCTGGGCGGCGGAGAGATGGGGATCGCGCACGATGCGCTGACAGGTTTCGATCAAAGACATGGGACACTCCTTCACGGATAGAGCCCATATCCTCACCATTTGCAGGCTTTTTTTGAAGTGACATTCATGACATGACGGATGTCGAATAATGACATCCATTACACAAGATCACGGCTCGCGCTTCACCAAGGCAAGAGCTCGGCTATGCCTCCCAGCCAGCGCAGCAGAAAGAAGCCCCCCATTCCGCCCACCACCACAACCAGAGTCGGCAGCCGCAACAGGGTCAAGAGCATTACCCACAGGGTGGCAGTCAGGTAGTCAGGATCCCAGTCAAGACCTATCCCCGGCTCGTAGCTAAAGACGATGGGCAACCAGATTGCAGTCAGCACCGACTGGGCCGAAAAGCCGAGAAACGCCCCCATCTCGGCACCCGGCTGATATCGGGTCAACCGAGAAAAGAAGGCGAAGCGGTTGAAAAAGGTGATCAGGGCCAGCAGGCCAATCATCAGCCAGCTCACGCTACCTCCTCATCCGGTGCAGCACATAGCCCACCACCATGCCAGCCAGAGCCGAGACGATGATGTGGATCTCCGCCAGCAGCGGCTTGGTAATCAACGCTGTGCCGCCGCTCACCAGAGTGGCCGCCACCATGGGCAAGTTTTTCATGGCGGGAATGGTCATGGCGATGAAGGTGGCCGCGATGGCAAAATCCAGCCCCATGCTGTCCAGTCCATCGATGTACTGACCGGCCGCGATGCCGAGCAGGGTCGCCAGATTCCAGAACAGATAGAAGACGAATCCCGCGATGAGCGCGTAGGCCGGATCAAAGTGGCCGCTGCGCTCCCGGTCTTTCAGCGCCACAGCGAACATCTCATCAGTCAGGAAAAAAGCAAGGCTGGCACGCCAGCGCAGGGAGAGCGGCAATACGTCACGGCGGAATGTGAAGCCGTATAGCAGATGCTGGGAAGTGATCACCATGGTGGAGCTCATGATGGGCAGCAGGGGCGTGCCCGCCCCGAACAGGGTCGTGGCCGAGAGCTGGGCGGCTCCGGCGTAGACCAGCAACGACATCAGCTGAGCCTGAAGCGGACTCAGCCCTGCCTGCAACGCCAAAGCGCCACACAGGATCCCCCAGGGGATCACCGAAATGGAGAGCGGGAGCATATCCAGTGTGGCACGCCACCAGAGCATCCCCGTTCGCTCGGGCACGCTCGTTACTGACATCATGTGATCTTCCTTGTCACAGCCAAAGCGAGCCGAAAAAACTAGCACGGGACAGCAAGCGCTGTCACGTCATCACTGGCGGGAAATAAAACGCCCGCGGAGTCGCGGGCGTGCACAAGGGGATCAGGGCTCGATGACGATGGGCGTACCCGGGTCAATAGCGTCCCACACCTCATCCAGCTCGTGGTTGAGCATAGCGATGCAGCCGTTGGTCCAGTTGGAAGGCTGAACCCTGCGGTTGCCAATGCTGTTGCGCTGGCCGTGGATCATGATCATGCCACCCGGACGAACACCCAGCTCATTGGCACGCTTGATGTCATCCAGGTTCGGATAGTTGATATGGATGGCTTTGTAGTAGCCGGAATTGGTCTTCTTGTAGTCGAGGATGTAGCGTCCTTCCGGAGTACGCTGATCCCCTTCCTGCTGCTTGTGCCCCTTGGGCGCCGGGCCCAGAGCAATCCAGTAGCGCTTCAGTTCTTTGCCATCCTTCATCAGGGTCAGGCTATAGGTCGACTTCTTGACCACCACCAAATCGGCTTTTTCGGTCAAGGCAAAACTCAATGCGGGCCAAAGCCCCAACAAACACAGTAATACGGCTCTCATTCCATCCCTCGACAAGCCTCTGGTGCGGGCTTTTCTTGTTACCAGATCATCTGAACGATGCCCGCCAAGCGGCGAGCGAGCGCAATCATATTGGATCGCCATCAATACTCAATATGCCCGGCAAAACATATCTTGCCGCAGCCAGGGCATCTTCCTTGAACGCCGTCATTTGGTATTGGTAATTAACAGTTAAAACAACAAGATACAAAAAATTATCGCGCTGGCACCCGGGGCAATGATCGGCGAAGATAACACTCCACTCCCCGACAGGATCATGCCATGCGCTCTTCGTGCCGCCTCGCCACCCTGCTGTTCTCGCCACTTCTGCTCTGGCTGCCCGCCAGTGTCGCCGCCGATGCACTCTGGCTGCGCGAGCCCGCCCTCTCCCCCGATGGCAAGCAGCTTGCTTTCACCTGGCAGGGGCGCATTTTTGTCGCCAGTGCCGAGGGTGGCCCCGCCACGGCGCTCACTGGCAGCGACTACCTGAGCCAGCGGCCAATCTGGTCGCCGGATGGCAAACAGCTCGCCTTTGCCGCCAATCTCTACGGCAACGAGGATGTATTCGTGGTACCCGCCAGCGGCGGCGAGATGGTGCGCCTCACTCGCGATTCACGCACCGATCTGCCGCAAGCCTTCAGCGCCGATGGCAAACGGCTGCTGCTGAGCAGCCAGCGCCTGGGCGCGCCCGATGCCGACCATTTTGTCGCAGAAGGCTACCAATGGTGCGAGCTCTACTGGACCCCGATCACCGGCGGCACCTTGCAGGCCGATCTGCCGCTGCCTGCGACCCTGGCCCGCCCCCACGGGGAGGGGCTCGTCTACCAGATGCCCGCGGCGGATCAACCCTTTCGCAAGCATCAGCACTCGTTCGCGGTGCCCCGTCTCTGGTTGTTTGATGGCAAGCAGCACAAGCAGCTGACCGAAGATCGGGTGGCGGCCACCGATCCGGTCTGGAGCGACAAGGGGGACAGCCTCTTTTTCCTGAGCGAGCGCAGCGGCGATTTCAACGTCTGGCGTCGGGATCTCGCCAGCGGCAAGGAGCAACAGCTGACCCACTATCAGGGCCATCCGGTGCGGGGGCTCAGCGCCTCTCGCAGTGGCGATCTGGTCTGGTCATGGCTGGGGGAACTCTATCGCCTCGATGCCAGTAGCAGCGAGCCACGCAAGCTGACCCTCACCCCGCAAGTGGCGAGCACGCCGGATGAGGCGAGCGAAGCCCTGACCCTGGCAGACGAAGCGCTGGTCAGCGAAGAGGCGGACGAGCTGATCCTGGTGAGCGAGGGCAACCTGTTTGCCGTCGACCCCGAGCGGGAGCGGGTGCGCCAGCTGACCCGCGACCCGAGCGAGCAATCCAGCCCTCTCTTTGCCGAGCAGGGGCGCGCCCTCATCTATCTGTCCGAGCAGCAGGGGCATGCCGCCCTCTATCGCCTGCGCAAGGGGGATCCGGATCTGCTGTTCAGCGATCCCGGCACCCTGACCGAGAGCCTGCTGCTGGCAATTCCCGGCAAGGGGATCAGCCGTCCGGTGCTCTCCCCCGATGGCAAACAGCTCGCCTTCGTGGTGGATGGCCAGGCCATCCACCTGCTCGATCTGGCGAGCAACAAGCAGCGGGAGCTGGTGCCTGCCAGCTTCAACCCCTCGCGCCACGAGGTGCATCTCGCCTTTGCTCCCGACTCCCGCCATCTGGCGCTCACCTTCCGCCCCGATGCAGCAGAGCAGGAGATCGCAGTGATCGACACGGCCAATCCCAAGGCCAAACCGGTCAATGTCAGCCTCAACGGCTATCAGGATGGGCAACCGGGCTGGAGTCAGGATGGCGCCATTCTCTACTGGCAATCGACCCGGTTTGGCGCACTGGGGCCTGATGGCGAGCCCCTCGTCACCAACCTGCTCGGCATTTACAGCAGCCGCGCCGCCAGAGCCGATGCGATGGCCGAAATGGAGCCGCCGAAAGGGGGATACGGCTTTGAGAGCGATCGCCTCAACCATCGGGAAGCGCTGCTGTTGCAACCCACCGGCACCCTGCTCGCCAGCCGCATCATCGGCGACCAGCTGATCTATCTGGTGGAGGAGATGGGGGTCAACAGCGAGAGCGAGATCAAGGGCTACAGCCAGGATCTGCGCAAGGGCAAAACCAGCGAACTGTTTGGCGAGCAGCCCGGCCCTGCGCTGGCAAGCCTCAACCAGCAGGGCACCCTGGCTACTCTGGTGCGGGATGGGGAGATCACCCGGATCCACCTCGACTCCGGCGAGGCCACCAGCGCCCCCTTCGCCTTGCAGCCCACCAGCCGCTGGCAGGAACGCATGACCGCCGCCTTCGATCAGATCGCCCGGCTCACCCGGGACGAGTTCTATCTGGACGACATGAACGGGGTGAACTGGGATAGCTATGTCGCCGCTTACCGCCGCCTGCTGCCGGGCATCGGCAACCCGCGGGACTTTGGCAACCTGTTGGCGGAGCTGGCTGGCGAGCTCAATGTCTCCCACACCTGGGGCAGCGGCCCCGCCCCCTTCCCGCGCATGGCGGACGAGACCGCCAGCCTTGGCGGCTACTGGCAGGATGGCGAGCAAGGGGTGATGCTCACCGCCCTGCTCTCTGGCGGCCCGCTGGATCAGGAGAGCGATATCGCCCCGGGCGCCCGCCTGCTCGCCATCAACGGCGTCCCGATTGCCAATCTGGCCGAGCTGGATCAGGCCCTCAACCATCAGGCTGGCGCCCGGCTTGCCCTCACCTTCCAGCAGGAGGGCAACAAGCAAACTGACGAGGTGGTGCTCACCGCCATCGACAAGCAACAGGAGTACCAGCTGCAACAGGATCGCTGGATTGAGAAACGGCGGGAGCTGGTGGCCACCCTGAGCGGAGGACGGGTCGGCTACGTCTATCTGCCGGCAATGAACAGCGAGGTCTACGATGCGGTGGTGGCGGATGCCCTCGGCAGGCAGCGCAATCGCGAGGCGCTGATCGTCGATGTCCGCTTCAACAGCGGCGGCTATCTCGCCAATACCCTGGTGGAGTTTCTGACCGGCAGCGGCAGCACCAAGGGGATGGCCAGCAGCTGGCCCCGTCAGGGCAAGGGGGAAACCGACGCAGCCACTCGCCAGTGGACCAAGCCTTCGGTGGTGCTGGTCAACGCAGCCAGCTACTCGGAAGGCTCCGCCTTCCCCGAGTACTACCGCACCCTCAAGGTCGGCCCCATCGTCGGCGATCCGGTGCCCGGCACCGGCACCATGGTCTACAGCCACGACTCCAGGCTGATCCCGGGCCTCTCCTATGGCATTCCGACCCTGGGGCTGCGCAAACCGGACGGCACCTTCTACGAAAATCAGGAGCTGATCCCGGACCAGCAGGTGCCCCTCACTCCGGCTGACATGGTGGCTGGACGCGACCCGCAGCTGGAGGCGGCGGTACAAGCCGCCCTCAAGCAGTTGCCAGCCAGCGCCAAATAACGGCGCCCATCGAGCTCAACGAAAGCGAAACTGCTCGCGATGCAGATGCCCGTCCGGCAACAGCCGGGTCAGGGCATCTGCCATCCCCTCCGGCCCGCAAAACCACACCTTCTCAGGCGCATCATGCGCGATGCGGATCAGATCCAGCCGCCCGGCTGTCTTGTCCAGATGCAGCTGATAGCGCACGCCGGTGCGATGACAGAGCTCGGCCAACCGTCGGTGGTAGACAGCTCCCGCCAGATCCGGCGCGCACTGGATCAGGGTGATCCCCTCGCCCCGCTCCTCACGGGCAGCCAGCCCCTCCAGCCAGGCGACGAACGGCGTGATACCTATCCCGGCCCCCAGCCAGAGGGCTCTACCTCCCCCTTGCGGGGCGACAAAGGCGCCATAGGGCCCGGTCACCACCACCCCATCCCCGATGCGCGCCTCTGCCACCAGCTGACGGGTATGATCCCCGAGTGCCCGCACCGCAATCACCAGCTGGCGCCGATCCGTCGACACCCGCACCAGGGTAAAGGGGTGCGGCCCCTCCTTGGCATCAAATTCGAAGAAGGCAAACTGACCCGGGCGGTAATGGGCAAGCGGCTGCTCCAGCTCCATGGTCAGCTCGCAGGTGTGATCCGCCAACGTCCGCACCGCAACGACCCGGCCCGGATGGCGATCCCGTGCTCCCACTTGTCCCAACAGAGAGTAGAGGGCCCCGATAGCTCCCAGCCCACCGATCAACCAGATCGATACCCCCACCGGGGTCATGGCCCCAATCTGAGGCAACAGGCAAAGCCCGTGTCCCCACCCCGCCAGATAGATGAACGGCGCCAGCCGGTGGATCAGCCGAAAACGGCCATAACTCACCAGCGCCAGCAAGCTCACTACCACCAGCGCGATCAGCAGATAGAAACTCCACTCACCCAGGGTATTATGGAGCGAGATGCCATTACCTGCACCAGCGCCAGCTGTACTGGCCCCACGCCGCGCAGGACGACTCAGCCAACCCGCCGAGACAGCCCACTTGGGCACCTCCACCACCAGCCAATGCGCAGTGAGCGCCAATGCACCGCCGATGGCCGTTTGGCGGTGCCATCGCAACATCCGGTCCAGACCGCCACACCACACCTCCAACTGCGGCAGGCGCAACGCCAGCAACAGCGAAATGGCCATATAGGTCATCCCCAGCAAACCCGTCAGCAGCAACATCTCATGGCGCCAGGGCCACACCCCATTGGCATCCCCCGCATAACCGAGCCACCAGACCCCGACCACCAGCAGCGGCAACAGCCACCACATCCATTTGTTCGTCATAACATGCTCCCTGGTTCCATCGCGGCAGGGCCTCATCTCCCTGCTGATGGCACTATTGCACACCCGTCCGGTCACAAGACTTTGCCAGAGGGGGAAGCTTGTGTGGCAATGTGTGACAAACGGAAACAAAAGAGGGGCCGACTGGCCCCTCATGATCACCCTTGTTGGCTCGCCCCTCTTCACAGGAGATAGCGCACAATCCACCTCCGCTGTGATTGACGACCTGCCAGAAAAAGGAATCAAATGGGGACGTTACATATCTGCGGCGGAAAACCTGCTGCCCACTCTTCTGCACAAGGAGATCCCCCTTGCTTTCATCCACCGAACAACGCGTCTGCCCCAGCTGTCAGCGCGAGACCAACCATGTCGTAGTACTGGTCGACAAATCCTATGGAAAAGAGGTGAAACCAGAGCAAAAGCGCAAAGCGTTTATCAAGGACTTCATTACCGGCTGGGCCGCCGGCCCCTTTCTGGCCAACATGGCTCGCTTTGAACGCCACGCCATCTGTGAATATTGCGGAAATAAAGTCATTGATGAATGAAAAAGGGGGGGGGCAATTGCGGGCGTCAATACATCAGCCACCTTTTATGGCCGAAATCCAAATGAAGGCGTTGCGATTCAGGATCACAACGCCATAGACATCAATCAAACAATACGGTCACCGGCAACCCTTCCACTTGCAGGTTCGGGGGTAATTTTTCATCCAGCGAGAGTGCGACCTTGAGGGTTGCTTTCTCCCCTTCAAACGGTGCTGCAAGCTGGGCTGGCAGCTTGTCTGCAAGCTCCACAGGTCTGGCAACCCTGGCCGCCAAACGCTCACCACTGGGCAACTTGACGATAGCCTTATGACCCGGCTTCATCGAGGAGAGGTATTTTGGCAATACGTAGGCAATGACCAACGGGTCTTCCCGCTTAGCGATCAACGCGAGGGGGGCCCCCGAGAAGACCCAATCCCCCTCCTGCACCAGCACATCTGAGACCTTGCCGGTAGCTGGGGAAAGGGGCTGCTGCTGCCTAGTGATAGCTTGCATCTCGGTTAGCTCCTGCTCCAACTGGTGGCGCGCACTGGCCAGTGGCCCTGTCAGGTGATCTTCTTTGATCTGCAACTCTTGCTGCATTTTTTCAGATCTTGCCTTCTGCAAATCGATACGAGACTGGGTCCAGCTCAGCAAGGCACTGGCATACTCGGCACTGGAAACCAGTTTCTCCTTCCTATACCCCGCGTACTCCTGATAGATCCCCTCCTGCTCATTAGCCCCCCGCTCTGCGATACGAATCTGCTCATCCAGGTTACTCAATATCGCCTGTTCGGCAGCGCTCTTGTCCAGCTCGATCGCTTTTAGACGTGCTTTACGCCCCTCTATATTGGCCCGTAGCGTCGGCGACTCGAATCGCATCAGGGCATCCCCTTGCGAGACGGCTTGACCGGGAGACATATAAATGTTGCGAATGAAGCCATCTCCATTGGCCACCACAAGTTGAGGTTCCGTAGTGATGATGGCAGGCGCCTGGGTCAGCCACCACTCTCGTCCCAGATACCAGAGCAGTATGATGACGGGGCTGAATGCCAGCAGCAGGATCAGATACCAGCGGGCTCGAAATGCGATGCGCTTGGCGGGGGCATAGAGCACCCGAATCCCTTGATCAGAGGTAGCGTCCTGTTTCTTGGGGGGATTGAATGTGACTTTCATCAGAATTTGTTTCCTCGTTTTAATACCCACCAGGGAGCCATACTGCTCTCCTCATGACCGCGACGGAAAATTTCGTTGAGCAGTGCCACGGCACACCATAGACGCATCAGCAGGGTATAGAGCGGATACAACAACAACCATGGCAACATACGCATATCCGCTTTAGGCCGCTCGGAAATGGCAAGCAGAAACACCATAAAGTTGACCAGAGTAAGAAGCAGATAGACCTGGTAGAGGCACAGCATCAAGGCCGTAACGAACGGACCAGGATAACTTAACACCAGCCACCAGCTGTACCCCATGACCAACAGCGGCAACACCACGTTTTGTGCCACCCCGTAGATCAGAGTGAACAAAAAGGTCTTCCATCCCAAGATGCGCGGAGTCAGCGATAACTTGTGTTTGCGCAGGTAGAGAAACAGCAAATCCCCATCCCAGCGCAGACGCTGGTTTGCCAGGGTCACCAAATCTGCAGGGGCGTCCGTGTGACCAATGGCTCTGGGGGCAAAGCCGATCTTCAGATTGGGATGGCGTTTGAGGTAGTGCTTGATCCGCACCGTTAAATCCAGATCTTCTGCTGTGTGGGTATCCCACCCTCCAATCTGGCGCAGGAAATCGCGGCGAAAAGCCCCGAATGCCCCCGAAATATTGTTGATCAGGTTCCATTCGCTCAGACCCGTCTTGCCCCCCTGCATGGAGATCATGTACTCGATCCCCTGCATACGGGTCAGCAAACCATCGCGCAGGTTGCGCACCCGCAACGCCCCACCAACGGCGGGCACGTTCGGGTCATCGAAGCAGGCGACAATCTCATCGATCATGTTGTTGTCGAAGGAAGTGTCCCCGTCTGCATTCATGACTATCTCGCCGGTTGCCGCCGACAAGCCAGCATTGAGGGTCGATACCCGCCCGCCACGCTGCCACTTGGGCAGTAGCACCAGGGTACGTCTCTCACATCCCTCAAACTCGGCGATACAGTTTAGGGCCGCCTGATAGGTATGGGCATTGGCCTTGGCACCATCGATCACCGCAATGATCTCCAGATGGCCGCGATAGAGCTGTTCCTTGAGGGTCAGAATGGTCGAGCGGATCGCCTCCCCCTCACCGTAACAGGTGATGATGCAGGAGACCTTGGGACAACGATGTGACAGGGGTAAATCAGACTTTTTTGGCAGCTGACGGGCAAACCACTTGAGGATCCCGGTCAGGGTCAGCGCCATCAGGGGCACCTCCATCAGCAGCAACATGGGAAGCAGCAGCAGGATCATCCTGGGCGAAAACTGCAGGCTGCCCAGGATCTCGGTCAGGATGTACCGAACCGTACTCATCCACTCAGGCATCCTGAAGGCTCCCGTCCAGCCAACGGCTCAACCAGAGGGCGATATCTTCACCCAGCGTGGTAGGGAGCGGCTCTACCTGCACATTCAGCGTCAAGGCATCCAGCCCCTCGACATTGTTGAGCGCTAGGATCCGCCCCTGCAAGATCTGCCAATCCTCCACACTGGTGTGCGGCAGCAACAACAGCAGTCGATCATCGGCATACTGGCAAACCACATCGGTATCCCGAAACAGTGCCTGCAGACGAGCCAGCAAGGCCCCCAATCTCTGCTGAGTCTTCAACAGGCCCAATTCGGCGCGCAGCTCGGCGAGCTGCTCGATCTGGATAGCCAAAAGGGTATGGTTGCCGCCGTGGCGCTGCAGCAGCCGGTTGCTCCATTGCAGCAGCCAGGGGAAGTGATCCATCGCCATCGGAGCCCCCCAGGTCAGGGGCAGATGTAACTGCTGAGTACCCTCGCGAGCGATATGGCGAGCCAATTTGCCGATGCGGTACTCATAGATGGGAGACACCAACAGATCATCTGGTTTGTGAGCCCGCCCACACTCATGACATCGCGCCTGTACTGCCGCCTCCATGAAACGGGAATGGCAAGAGAGACAGCGGTACTTTTCCAGTGGTCTGTCGTAGTCGACCCCTATATGACGCAGGGTTGTCACACACTTGGGACAACGCAGCAAACCCTGTTGCATGAAGACATCCTGATCGTCCACATGACCGCAGGTGAAACAGTGCACCGCAGGCTTGGCCTGGATGGCGATATGGGAACATTCTGGACATACGTCGACAAAATTAAGATAAGCAGAGCTGCAACTGCTGCACAGGCGTACTCGATCGACCAGTTGTTCAATCTGCAATAGCCGCTCGGAGACCAGTTGCGGCAAGGATGCAGTTGCATCGGCCCCCAGCAAACAATCCAGCAGAGGGTAGCTGTAGCCTTGGCGACAACCTGCCTGCCAGCGAGGTAACAAACGGAAATGAGCCCTCGGCCAGCTGTACCAGGCCAGCTTCTCCATTTCGTCGGGGTGTTCACGCGGCGTCAGCAATGACAGTCGCTCCAGCATGTCTGGCGCTCTCTCATCCAACTGTGACAGAAGGCCATCAGACAGAATCGGAGATAGCGGGCTTTGCGTCACGCAAAATACGGGATACAGAAAGCGAGAAGAATCGCGACGGATCGCCAGCAAGATTCGATCCTGCTCTTCACTGGGTAAGTTAAGCAGCAATACCGGCAGTTCGGCTGGCCGCCACTGGGACAAGTCACTGAGAGACCGGGTGTTTCGCTCTACCGGTGTCCCCAGCAAGGAGACTAGGCTGAACGGTTCACTTGTACTCGTCATGGGAAAATCACCTCATTCAGCAGGCAAAAATAGGGGATGGCCCGATGGGGCTTTTACCTCAGTATCAACCTGGATAGAAAAAGTGGAGAACAGACTCACCATCCAGGCCGGTGCAAGTGTCACAGCCGACACAAATGACCGATGTTTGGAACATTAGAGGAACCAAGAAGAGAGCCAACGATAACCAAGGCCATATTCCTATATGCCACACAGCCATCTCCGGGCGGAGCCCTGAGGCTTTCTGAAGCGGGTTAACACCTGGGGAGGCAAGAGCGCCAGCGCTGTCCAAAGAGTAATAATCAGCAAACGCTATAGTGTAATTACTTATTACTTCATCCATTGAACTCTACGCAACATCAAAATACTGAAATATTGGGGTTACACGGATTTTTCTGCAAAATCATTGCGCTGTTATGATATAGCCCTGCACGGGTTGCAGGACTATATCCACATAAATGGCTCAACCTAAGGAGCCGCATCCTGCGTCAATGCTTGATGCGATGAGCTACCCACGCCTCGAAGTCGGCCAGCATGCGGGTTTCCGACTCGCTGTTGTCGGCGATAAGCTCGGCGCCGTGTACCACCCGGATATGGGCGTCGAGCGGGCTTCCCTCGCCAGCCGCGGGGCGCTGCTGGGCGGCAGCCATACAGGCTTGCGCCTGTTGCCACGCCTCGGCGGCGCTCAGGTTGCATGCCTCGGCCAGCGGCACCGCGCTGAATTCCTCGCCGGTCAGGCTGCGCAGGGTCTCATCGTGACTCATGCCGTTGCCAGGCCCCCAGTAGTGGGCGGCCAGATCCGGCCCGATGCGCGGGTTGTCGGTGAGGTAGCCATCACGCTTGAGGAAAAAGGCGCGGGTCTGCTCCACCGCCATCAGCGCCAGCAGGTAGCCGTGATAGGCGCAGGCCGACTCCTGATTAAGAAGGTGCGGAATAGCCAGCAGCGGGCGCGGGCTCTCTACCCCGAGGATCTTGCGCTCCCACTGGCGGGCCAGCGCCAACACAGCCTCGGGGGTGCGCTCGGCCTCATCCATGGCGTAGAGATCCCGCTCGAAGTAGGCCACCAGCGCGATCTGGCGCTCGTTGAAGGCACGAAACGGCTGACGCGCTTCAATCATCTCCTTGATGAGGGCGTCGGGAACAGCCTCTCCTGCCGCATTTCTAGCGTAACGTTTGAGCCAGTCGGCATCGTCCAGCAGGCTGTCGCAGAACATCGACTGGGTCTCGGCATAAGCCATGGAGGTGGGCGGGAACTCCTGGGAGAAGCAGGGGGCGTTGCCAGTGACATTGGCAAAATGCGCGGCGTGCCCCCCCTCGTGGAACAGGGTGTTGAGGCCACTCCAGCCGCTACCCACCTGCGCCGGGTCGGCCAGGCTGGTGAAGTTGACCACAGCTGGCACCCACTCCCCCTGTTGGAAGAAGCTCGGTACCGGGCCGTGGCAGAAGCCGTTCTCGTATTTCCCCTCTCGTGTCAGCAAGTCCAGGGTCAGGGTCGCCCCGCGATACTGGATGCCGAGCCGGCGGAAGCTCTCGACCCAATCCCGCAGCGCCCGCGAGAAGGGCACGTAAGGATCGAGCTGGCGGGTCACATCGCCACTCACGCTGTAACGCAGGTTGTGGGGCAGCAGGGCCGCCTCCCCCTTGGCAACCTTCAGCTCTTCCAGACTCTGCTGCAACCGAGCGTCGGTGCGGGCAATAAAATCGTCGAGGATGGCGAACAGCTGCTCCGGGCTCATCTGCTCGTTCTTGCGCACCTTGTAGTCGAAGTAGTCGCGATAGCCCATGGCGCGGGCAAAGCGGTTGCGGATCGCCACCACCTCGAGAAAACCGTTGCCGACCACCCACTGCTCCAGGGTGTGGAACATGGCGAGCGCGCTCTGGCGCACTGCCTCGTTCGGACTGGCGGCGAGCGAGGTACTGGCGGCAGGCAGGCTGCCAGCGACCTGCTGGCCCTGCTCATCCAGCAGGGTCAGTTTCAGCCCCTTGCGGCGGGCGAACAGCTCCGCCTCGGCAGCTACCAGCTCATCCATCAGGGCGGCAGCGGCGGGATCTTCAATCACATTGCACTCGAAGAAGGCGATCCAGCCTTGCAGACCGCGCTTGAGATCATCCTCGTCGGCCTGCACCAACATCTCCCGCAATTCGGGCAGACGGGCCGGATTGGCACAAAAGGCCTTGTAGGCCTGCTCGGCCTCGGTGAAACCGGCCTGATCATCGCTGGTGCCCATATAGGTGGACCAGAAGAGATCCTCCTTGCGCCTGTGCACCTGCAGGTAGTCGGCGTTGAGCTGGTTGAAGTAATTCCTGGCAATGGAACTCATAAATTCCCTCTTGTTATGGGGTCACCCGCAGCGGGGCCCACTCCTTTTTTTGAAGAAATGCCAAACCATTCACACTCTTTGGCAAAAATTGCGCAGGGATGCGCATCAACACGCTACCAAAAAGTGGGGGTTGCTGTCTGCTGACTATACTGATGTTAAAACGCTCATTTGAGAAAGCTCGGCAAGAGACTGAAAGTAAATGAGTTGTTAAATATTACGAACTGGCTGCCGCGGTACAGAGCCACATAAAATCAACAGGGAAATGAGGGTTTAGTCATGTTCAAGCTCGGTGATATCACCGTGAGCCGCAAATTGACCTTGCTGCTCGCACTGGCGTTTGTCGGTTTTGTCTCGCTGCTGCTTATCTCGGCCAACGCGCTCCAGCGCAATCTGATGAGCGAGCGAGAGGCGCGGCTCAATGCGGTACTGGAGCAGGCCATGAGCCAAATCGAGTTTCTGGCCAGCACCCTGCCAGCAGAGCAGGCTCAGCAGGAGGCGCGCAAGCTGCTGACCAACACCCGCTTTGATGGCAACAACTATTTGTTCGTCATCGACGAGAACCGCACCATGGTGGTTCACCCCATCCGTCCCGAACTGGTCGGCCAGAAGATGGGTGAAGGGGGCGCCGCCACCGCTGGGCAGTTCTGGTATCAGATGGTGGATATCGCCAAAGGGGGCAAACAGGGCACTCTGCAATATGTGTGGGTCGGCCCGTCGGGTGAGACCGCCGACAAGCTCTCCATGGTCTCCGGCTATCAGCCCTGGGGCTGGATCCTCGGTTCCGGCATGCTGCTGCAAGATATTCAGCAGACCATCTGGGCCCAGTACATGAAGATGGGTACCGCCACCGCCATCGTGATCCTGCTGATGGGGCTGCTGGGCTGGCGTATTACCCATTCCATCGTCTCCCCCCTCAGCCAGATCAACCACGCCATGCAGCGGGTCGCCAAGGGGGATCTGGTGGTGAGCATCCCGGTACAGGGCAAGGATGAGCTGGGAGTGGTCGCCCGCTGCACCAACCAGAGTCTCGATGCCATCCGTCACGCCCTGCTGGAGGCCAGCCAGGGGGCTCGCAACGTGGCGGATGCCGCCCTGCGCATCGCCGCCTCTGCCGAGCAGACCAATCAGGCGGTCACCAGCCAGCGGGATCAGCTGGCCCAGCTCGCTACCGCCATGAACGAGATGAGCGCCACCATCTCCGATGTGGCCGGACACGCCGAAAATACCGCGCGGGATACCCAGGAAGCGACCGGTGAAGCCGGGCTCGGCAACCGTGACGTTCATGCAAGCGTGCATGGCATCAAGGCGCTGGCCACCGAGGTGGAGCAGGCCACCCAGCAGGTCAACCAGCTCAAGGAGGGGGTAATGCAGATCAGCGAAGTGACCGCTGTCATCAGCGCCATTTCGGAGCAGACCAACCTGCTGGCCCTCAACGCCGCCATCGAGGCAGCACGGGCTGGCGAGCAGGGCCGCGGTTTTGCCGTGGTAGCCGACGAGGTGCGCCAACTGGCCAGCCGGACTCGCCAATCCACCGAGGAGATCCAGAGCACCATTGCCCAGTTGCAGCAACGGGCTGTCACCGCCGCCAACGCCATGGATACCAGCCGCAAACTGGCAGAGAGCAGCGTCAACCAGTCCCAGCAGGCGGGGCAGGATCTCACCCTGATCGTCAACCACATCCAGCATGTAAGCGATATGGCGACCCAGATCGCGACCGCCGCCGAGCAGCAGAGCATGGTGGCCGAGGATATGAACCGCAACGTCAGCGGCATCAACGACTCGGCGCTGGAGATGTCCCAGTCCGCCTCGCAACTGGCGCAGGAGAGCGAGCTGCTGGCCGGTCTCTCCCGCAGTCTGGATGAGCGACTTGCGGTGTTCAAACTGGGCAAGGAGTCCGCCGCGGCGCCGATGATGGCTCCCCAATCTCCCCCCTCCGGCGAGCAGCACGCCCGCCATTGATGGCGTCAATATGTGTCGCCTTGTCATCCGACCTACCAGCTCAGCTGGCAGGTTTTTTTACGCCGCAAAACACGCAGCAAGCATGCACCTTATTGACATATTCAACGGTATTCGACGCCATTCACAAATAAGAGAACAATTTAAAAACAGCCAGTTAGAATGATTTACGCGCCATTGGATGATGCATTTAAACATTCAACTTCAAATAACGAATCAATGCAGTGCACAATGCTGATGGCCGAACATTTGGCCCATCACTAATCATCTAGTCATTTGGCAAACTGACCGAAAGGTCGGGACGCAAAGCCTCCGGTCTACAGACGTTTTGTCCAGGATAGCGGGGTTGCCACACGCAAGTGTGTATCGGGGAATCCCCAGGCCAACTGACTGCCCACATCTGTCGAACAGAGGAATGTATGGCAGCAAAAATCCAACTCAATCACATCGCAGCGGTGCTGGCTCTGCTGGCCAGCGGCAGCGCCCTGGCTCATGGCTACATCAGCCAGCCAGAGAGCCGCAACTATCTGTGCAAAACCGGCGGCAACAGCCAGTGTGGCGGCGTGCAGTGGGAGCCCCAGAGCGTGGAGGGGCCATCAGGTTTCCCGCAAACCGGCCCGCAGGATGGACAAATCGCCTCGGCGGGCAGCCCGCGCTGGAGCGAGCTGAACATCCAGACCAGCGACCGCTGGACCAAGCGTGAAGTACAGCCCGGCCCCTTCGCTATCAGCTGGACCTTCACCGCCAACCACGTCACCCGCAACTGGCGCTACTACCTGACCAAGCAGGACTGGAACCCCAACCAGCCGCTCACCCGCGCCTCGTTCGACCTGACCCCCTTCTGCGTCATCGACGGCAATATGGTGCAGCCGCCCAAGCAGGTGACCCACAACTGTATCCTGCCGGAGCGCACCGGTTATCAAGTGATCCTCGGCGTGTGGGAAGTGGGCGACACCAGCAACAGCTTCTACAACATCATCGATGCCAAGTTCAAAGATGGTAGTCAGCCGCCGCTGGAGTGGAGCCAGTCCGGCACCATCTACCCCTCCATCGACCTCACGGCAGGCGACAAGGCGATGACCCGGGTATTTGATGCCAACGGCGAACGCCCCGATCTGCAAACCGTGCTGACCATCACCACTGCCGAACAGGGCCAGAAGAACAACTGGGCCCATGCTCTCGCCAGCAAGATCAACGCCGAGCAGAGCCTGATCCGCGCCGGTCAGCAAGGAGCCGATGGCCAGTTCAATCCGGTCTACGGTATGAACCCCATCTATCTGCATCGAGACAGCAAACTGAAGCGGGTCGAGATTGACCTGCAACAGCAGCAACCGCCGGTGGTGGACAGTATCAGCGTCAGCGGTCTGGCCAGCGACTATGTGCTGGACAACGGCAAGGCAACCCTCGATTTCACCGTCACCGCACAGGGCGATCTGGCCGTCACCAACACCCTCTATGACCACGGCGGCGTAGCCAAGGGTGAAAGCAGTGCCGACATCAAGGACAGCAGCCACACCTTCACCATGGCGCTGGAAGGGCTCAAGGCAGGTCACCACCAGCTGGTGATCAAGGCCACTCCGAAAGCGGGCGGCGAGACCATCCAGCAGACCATGGATCTGATGTTCAAGGAGCAGAGCAGCGGCGAATATGACTTCGTCTTCCCGAACAACATCAAGTCCTACACCGCCGGTACCAAGGTGCAGCAGCCGAAAAATGGCAAGGTCTATCAGTGCAAGCCCTTCCCCTACAGCGGCTACTGCGTGCAGTGGGCCACCACCGCTACCCAGTTCGAGCCGGGTGTCGGATCCCACTGGCAAGAAGCCTGGATTGAGCTGAAGTGATCCGCAGCGGGTCATGACGCCATCAATACAACGGGGAGCCATTGGCTCCCCTTCTTGTCTTCTATCTCCATTCAAATCTGGACGTCGATGGCGGGCTAGCAGCCCATAACACCTCCCCGATAGCCTGCACGACTCTTGTGCAGTGCTCGCGATCCATCTCTATTGCTCATATCAGCCACTCGCATCGGGAGCCGGACGCAGACTCTGTGAGCCATGCCCCTCTGCCACCTTGAACCCTGTGCCATCATGGGATCAGGCAGCAACGACGCGAAAGGAAGTCGTTATGTGGATCAATGCAGAACCGGTCAACGGAGCCCTGGTCTCGCTGGCTATCGGCCTTATCATCGGGCTGGAGCGGGGCTGGCAGGTGCGCCAGCTGGGGGATAACCAGCGCATCGCCGGGATGCGTACCTACGGCCTCATCGGCCTGCTCGGCGGGGTATGCGGTTTGCTGCTACCGACTCTGGGCCCCTGGCTGCCACTGCTCGGCCTGCTGGCGGTGGTGATCGGCTGCGGCCTCTCGGTCTGGCTGGCCCAACGCTGGCAGGGGGAGTTTGGCCTCACCAGCTCGGTGGCCATGCTGCTCACCTATTTGCTGGGGCTGATGTCGGTGCTGCTGAGCCCGAGCGAGGCGGTGGCCTGCGCCGTGCTGGCCGCCCTGCTGATGGGGCTCAAGGGCAAGATCCAGCAGGGGATGCTGTTTCTGAGCGAAACCGAATTCCACGCCACCCTGCGTTTTCTGCTTATCTCGCTGGTGCTGCTGCCGGTGCTACCCAACGAGGAGATGGGCCCCCTTGATGCCTTCAACCCCTTCAAGATCTGGCTGATGGTGGTGGTTATCGCCGGCATCTCGTTTTGTGGCCACTTCGCGGTACGCCTGCTCGGCACTCGCGCCGGGCTGGTGCTCACCAGCATACTGGCGGGACTGGCCTCCTCCACCGCCCTCACCCTGCAGTTCGCCCGCCTCAACAAGGAGCAGGGCGGGCTGGAGCGACTACTGGCTACCGGCATCCTGCTGGCAGGAGCCACCATGTGGCTGCGGCTGCTGGTGCTGGTGCTGCTCATTCACAGCGAACTGGCGATGCGCCTCGCCACCCCGCTCGTGCTGCTGGCTACCACGGTGTACGGCTTTGCCTTCTGGTTCTGGCGCCAGCGCGAGGAGCTGACCAACGGCCCGGTAAAACCGGAAACCAGCAACCCGCTCGATCTGGCCACCGCCATCAAGTTCGGCCTGCTGCTGGCGCTGATCGGCTTTATGGCAACGCTGCTGCAAGACAAGGTGGGCAACTCCGGGGTCTATCTGCTGTCGCTGGTGTCGGGGATCACCGATGTGGACGCCATCACGCTGTCGCTCTCCCAGCTCTCCCACAAGGAGCTGGCGCTGGAGGTGGCGGCCCGCGGCATCCTGCTCGCCGGGCTGGTCAACTCGCTGGTGAAGGGGCTGCTGGCCCTCGGCATCGGCGGTCGCAGCCTGGGGCTGCGGGTGCTGCTCCCCTACTTCGCCTCGGCCCTGCTGATCCTGCCCCTCGTCTGGCCCACAGGTTGACGGGGATCACCTGCAACAAGTGACAGACTGACGGCGCCCCTGACAGTCACGTATACTGCCTGCTCTTGCAGCATGAGGAGGTAGCAATGGCGAGCGACTGGGACAAGGTACTGGCTGGCGGGGCACTGGATAGCCAGAGCGAGGAGATAGCGAACGACCGGATCCGCGGTCAGGCGTTGCTGGCCCGGCTCAATGGTTCATCGGCGGGCGATGGCCCTCTGCGCCAGCAGATTTGCCGCGAGCTGTTCGGCCACTGCCCCGACTCCTGCTGGATCAGCACGCCCTTCACCTGCGAGTTTGGCCGCAACATCCACATCGGCGAGAAGACCTTCTTCAACTTCAACGTCACCATTCTCGATCTGGGTGAAGTGCATATCGGCAGCCATGTGCTGCTGGCCCCCAACGTGCAGATCTACACCGCCACCCACACCATGAACTATCTGGAACGACGCAACTGGACTGCCTACAACAAGCCGGTGCGGATCGGCGATGACTGCTGGATTGGCGGCGGCGCCATCATCTGCCCCGGCGTCACCATAGGGCCGCGCTCCATCATAGGTGCCGGCGCCGTGGTGACCCGCGACATCCCGGCCGACTCGGTGGCGGTGGGCAATCCGGCCAAGGTGATCCGCACCCTCAAGCAGGACGAGGAGCGCTGCTGGGAGTTGGCCCAATGATGGCGCTGGCGCTGCTGCCACTGGGTGCCGCCCTCTGGCTCGGCCTAGGCGAACAGCAGTGGTGGCCGCTGGTCGCACTGCTGACCATGAGTCTGCTGACAGTGGCAGCCTACGCCTGGGACAAGCGGCAGGCGGTGCGGGGCGAGTGGCGCATTCCCGAATCGAGGCTCCATCTGCTGGAGCTGTGCGGCGGCTGGCCGGGGGCGCTGGTTGCCCGCCAGTGGCTGCGCCACAAGACCCAGAAGCGCAGCTACCGGCTGGTCTTCTGGTTTATCGTGCTGCTGCACCTCACCCTGTGGGCACTCTGGGTCGGTCGGCCACTCTGGCAGCAATAGCTGTCTGCGTCACAAAGGGACAATGGGCCCCATTGCGGCCGCCCGACGGCTGTGAGAAAACAGAGCAGATCTCATCAGCGTTTTTGCCGTTTATAGACGACAAGGAGTCGTGACATGACCATGTGGACAGGCATAGTCCTGATCGTATTTATCAGCGTATTGTTCGGATATCTCGGCAAGCGGGCCCGCTATCAGATGGGGGATGCCCGCATCACCGACCGCCTCGGCAGGCAAGATATGATCATCAGAGAGTTGCAGGAGCGGATCGCCAATCTGGAGGCGATCGTCATCGAGGAAGAGAAACGGCGCCCGTTTCGGGAGCTGTGATTTTTCGGCATCAGGCGTCAGATAACCATAATTCAAATCAAAGATAGAGGGCTGCATGATGCAGCCCTCTGTCGTTTCAGCAGACTCAGATTGCCAGCGGCAGCAACTCGGCATAGTCGCGGATCGCCGGAAAAGCGGTGATGCTCTGCTCCGGCTTGCAGCTATCCGGATTCTGGATCGCCAGCTGATAACCGATACCATAGTCGGCGGCGGCCCGCAGGATCCGCTCGCTGTCATCCACAAACAGGGTGCGGGCAGGATCGAACGCCAGCCGCTCGGCCAGTGCCTGCCAGCAGTGTTGGCTCTCCTTCGACCAGCCCAGCTCGTGGGTACTCACCATCAGATCCAGATGGTCGCTCAGCCCCAGCTGCGCATCCTTCACCGACAGGCTGGCGGGGTGGGCGTTGGTGAAAAGCACCAGCTGCTTGCCCGCGGCACGCAACTCGGCCAGAAAAGGGATGGCATGGGGACGCCACTGGATCTTCGCCAGCAGCTCCTGCTTGAGGGCACGAATGTCGAGCCCCAGGGTCTCGCTCCAGTAATCTACGCAATACCAGTTGAGGGTGCCGTTGACGGCGTGATAGTGGACGTCGATCTGCGCTTTGGCTTCATCCAGTGGCAGCCCGAGCCGCTCGGCGTAACGCTCCGGCACCAGTTGCTGCCAGAGGTAGTTGTCAAAATGGAGATCGATCAGAGTGCCATCCATATCGAGCAAGATGGTATCTATCTGGTGCCAGGGCAAGGTGGTGGAGCGGGAGTGTGGCATCGGGCCTCTTGATCTCGGTGTCGCGAAAGAAATGGAGCGGCAGTATAACGGATTTTTCCTCCCCCTTTGCCCTCCCCGGCCCGTGGTGTTCGGTGTGAGAGTCGTTTACTCTTGAAGCACGATTTTTTAACGAGCAGCCAGCGTCCGATGAGCGACCCCCACAAGAGCAAACCCGAGCACATCTCAGCCGACCAACTGGATAACCCCAAGAGCAAACCGGAGATCCTCAAGGCCGAGATCGTGGCCGAGAGCCGGCTGTTCAAGGTGGAATCGCTACACCTCAAATTCTCCAACGGCGAAGAGCGGGTCTACGAGCGGATGCGCGGCGGCAACCGGGGTGCCGTCATGGTTGTGCCGCTGTTCGATGCCCACACCCTGCTGCTGGTGCGCGAATATGCCGCCGGCACCCACTCCTACGAGCTGGGCTTTCCCAAGGGGCTGATCGACCCGGGCGAAGATGCCTTCGAGGCTGGCAACCGGGAGCTGATGGAGGAGGCGGGCTTTGGCGCTAACAGCCTGACCCTGCTCAAGCAGGTGTCGCTGGCGCCCGGTTACTTCTCCAGCCGGATGGACATTTTACTGGCCCGGGATCTCTTCCCCGAGCAGCGGATCGGCGACGAACCCGAACCGCTGGAGGTGATCCCTTGGCCACTCAACCGGATCGACGAATTGCTGGCGCGACCCGACTTCACCGAGTCGCGCAGCATCAGTGCCCTGCTCTTGGCCCAAAAGTGGCTGGCGAAGCAGGCAGAGTAGCCCGCAGACGGGCAGTTAACAGACAGAGGATAACGAGATGCAGGAGTTGTTGGCCTGGGTGCCGGGGGTCAAGGAGATTGCCCGCGAAGCCGGAAGGCTCCTTCACGACATCTATCACGGCGGTCAGTTCGAGCGTCAGCTGAAGGAGGATGCGACCCCGGTCACCAGTGCCGATCTTGCTGCCGATGCCTACCTCAAACAGGCGCTCTCGGCGCTCACTCCCCATGTGCCGGTGCTGACCGAAGAGGCGGCCGACATCCCCTTCAGCCAGCGATCCAACTGGCGGCAGTACTGGCTGGTAGATCCCCTCGACGGCACCGGCGAATTTATCGCGGGTAGCGGCGATTTCGCCACCCTGATCGCCCTGGTGCGGGACAATGTGCCGGTGCTCGGGGTCATCTATGCTCCCGAGTCCAACGTGCTCTACTGGGCGGTACGCGGCTACGGCGCCTTCAAGGAGGTGAATGGCGAGGTGTTGCCCATCAGCGCCATGCATCACGAGCATGACCAGCCTGACTCGCTGGTGGTGGCTATCAGCCGCCGCCAGAAGCTGGAGAACCTCACCCGCCGCCTCAACCCGGCCATCAACTACGAGCTGATCCCGCTTGGTTCCAGCTCCCTCAAATCCTGTCTGGTGGCGGAAGGGGCAGCCGATTGCTACGTAAGGCTCGGCCCCACCGGCGAGTGGGACACCGCCGCCGCCCAGTGCATCGTCGAGGCAGCCGGTGGCCGTATCCTCAGCCTGGCGTTGCAGCCACTCAGTTACAACGAAACCGAGTCGCTGGAGAACCCTGACTTTATCGTGATGGGGGATCCGGATCTCGCCTGGGGCAACATTCTGGCCCACTAGACGAGTAGCAATATCATCACACCAGACAAGCAGGCGGCCCGATGGCCGCCTGCTTTTTCAGAGTCGTTGTCCGGGGTGATGGCCGGTGTGATCCGCTGGTCAAGGCGCTCTTGAACAGCGTGATACGCTGGCAAAGCGGCAAAATGATAGTGAAACATCACAATCGGTCGGCGAGAAATGGTACGATTTTTCACGTAATTCTGAAAACACCTGATTAGCCAAAATAAAAAAATGACAGTAGATCAAATTTTGGTTTTATATTTCACATAAATCACAAATATCAGTTTTGTTTCATTCTGCGATCCAGATTCCATTCCCAATCTCGCTGGCTAAACCCCGCAATGGCAGTGATATGTTTCAGTCTCGCTTTTTGAGAATTAAATCCCGATAAACCACAATGAACTCAGATTAAAACACTAACAAAAAGTGAATTAGTAATGAGTTTATCTGTAGAGGCTACCAAGGAGCTATCCGGTTCCTGCTCCACCACGGTCAGCACCACCCGCTGGCGCCGTCACGACACCCACTGGGTCATCAGCCTGTTTGGCACCGCCGTTGGCGCCGGCATCCTGTTCCTGCCCATCAATCTGGGTCTGGGCGGCATCTGGCCCCTCGTTATCGTCGCGGTACTGGCAGGCCCCATGACCTTCCTCGCCCACCGCGGGCTGGCGCGCTTCGTGCTCTCCTCGTCACGCCCCCACGCCGACTTCACCGAAGTGGCGGAGGAGCATTTCGGCAAGATGGCCGGTCGCCTCATCTCGGCGCTCTACTTCCTCTCCATCTTCCCGATCCTGCTCATCTACGGGGTCGGGCTGACCAATACGGTAGAGAGCTTTATGGTCAACCAGCTCGGCATGGCGGCTCCGGATCGGGTGATGCTCTCCGGCGTACTGGTATTCGCCATGATCGCAGTGATGCTGGCGGGTGAGAAAGCGATGCTACGCGCCTTCGCCTTTATGGTCTATCCGCTGGCGGCCATTCTGGCGGCCCTCTCCTGCTACCTGATCCCTCAGTGGCAATGGCCGGAAGTGACCGCGTTTGAAGGAGTCAGCTTCCTCAACACCGTCTGGCTGGCGCTGCCAGTGACCGTGTTCGCCTTCAGCCACGCCGCCGCCATCTCCGGCTTTGCCAACGTGCAGCGTCGTGAATATGGCGAGCAGGCAGAAGCCAAGAGCGGCCTGATCCTGCGCAACACCACCGTAATGCTGGTGGGCTTCGTGCTGTTCTTCGTCTTCTCCTGCGTGCTGAGCCTCTCGCCAGCCCAACTGGCCGAAGCCAAGGCCCAGAACGTCTCGGTGCTCTCCTATCTCGCCAACATCACAGACAACCCGGTGATCGTGACTCTGGGGCCGCTTATTGCCTTTATCGCCATCAGCTCCTCCTTCCTCGGCCACTTCCTCGGTGCCCGCGAGAGCCTGAAAAGCCTGCTCGCCAAGCCCACCGGTCTGCCGCTGGCCAAGGCGGACAAGCTGGGCATCGCCCTGATGTTCTTCGCCATCTGGGGCGCCGCAGTCATCAACCCGGGTATTCTGGGGCTGATGGAGACCCTCTCCGGCCCGGTTATCGCCATGATCCTGTTCATCATGCCGGTGATTGCCATCTACAAGGTGGAGGCGCTGGCCCGCTTCCGTCACGGCTGGACCAACGGCTTTATCCTGCTGACCGGTTCGCTGGCGGTATCGGCGCTGATCTTCAGCCTGTTGAAGTAACGACTCACAGCAGATAACAAAAAGAGAGGCGACCCCGGGGTCGCCTCTCTTGTCTCTGTTCGGGTGTGAATTCAGCCCAGCTTGGCGCCGTTCTCCACCGCCTGCTCGGGGATAGCCATCACCACTGCGCCATCCGGCCGATAGAAACCGGTCAGTAGAAACTCCGACTGAAACGGCCCTATCTGTTTGGTCGGGAAGTTGACTACGGCGATGATCTGGCGGCCCACCAGCTGCTCTGGCTGGTAGAGAGCGGTGATCTGGGCGCTGCTCTTGCGAATCCCCAGTTCGGGACCAAAATCCGCCCACACCTTGTAGGCCGGTTTGCGCGCCTCGGGGAACGGCTCGACCCGCACCAGGGTGCCCACCCGGAGCTCCACCATCTCGAAATCCTGCCAGCTAATCGTCTCCATTTCGGCTCCTGTTTATCGTGTACCTTGCATGACCCGCAGCATGGCCCAAAGAGAGCATCCCGTCTTCGGCGATCAGCCGTTTCGTTACGGCAGGTGGCCGTTTTGCTGGCGCCAGAGGGACGGAGTAAGCCCGGTCTCGGCCAGGAAGCGCTCGCTGAAGGCCCCCTGATTCTGGTAACCACAGAGGCTGGCAATCTCGCCGACGGGCAGTTGCGTACCGGCAAGCAGGGTACGCGCCAGCGCCATGCGTCGACTGCGAATGTAGTGGGAAACGCTCATCCCCAGCTGCTGGCGAAAAGCGAGCTTGAACTGGCTCTGGCCAAGACAGGCGATGGCGGCGAGTTGCTGATTGGTCAGCGGGGCGGCAAGGTTGGCCTCGATATGGCGCTGCACCTTGAGGATGCGAGCGGCAAGACGCGGGGTGGCAGTGCTCTGCATCCCCTGCCCTTCAGCCAGCAGGGAGAGCCACACCTGCTCCATGCCCGCCACCTGCCGCCCCTCGGCCACCATGCGGTGCAGAAACGCGAGGTAGTGGCGCTGGGGCTCATCCAGCTCGATAAAGGGGCAGGCCGCCAGATCGCCGGGTAGCCAGTCGCTCTCCTGCACCAGAAACGAAAGCGCGGGATCGGCGGCATAATCGTGCCGCTCGCCGGGAGCGATGACGCAGACAGAACCGGGGGCAAGCCTGCGCCCCCGGCCCTGCACCTCGATCTCGAGGGGGCCGTCGAGGGGGATCACCAGCTGGGCAAAGTCGTGGCTATGGCTGCAGACGTGGTGGTGATAGTGACGCAGGCTGAAGCGGGACATGGCAGATAGCAATGACGCGGCCAGGGCCGCGTCATTGGGGATTATTCCTTGTCGAAATCTTCGATCTCTTTGCCCAGCGCTTCCATGATGGCGCGCGCTTCGGCCGGGACACTGTCCGGTTGATCCTTGCGCAAATCTTCGTCGCAAGGGAGCGGCTGGCCGGTGAAAGCGTGCAGGAAGGCTTCACAGAGCAGCTCGCTGTTGGTCGCATGACGCAGGTTGTTCACCTGACGGCGGGTGCGCTCATCGGTCAACACTTTCAACACCTTGAGCGGGATCGAGACGGTAATCTTCTTGACCTGTTCGCTCTTCTTACCGTGTTCCGCGTAGGGGCTGACGTAGTCGCCGTTCCACTCTGTTCCCATGACTCACCTGTTCTCATTTAGCCGTGAGCGCGGATTTTAACCCTTAAGGAAATTAATGGCAATCCAACAGCAAAGCCATTTAGACGTCTGGAAGTGTTGACGGCTTTTTTAAGCTGGCGTAGTGTGGTTGTCCATGAGCCCGCAATGGCGGGATGGCGCGTGGCAGCAAGATGCCAGCGTGTGAAGAGACATCAAGGAGAGTGATATGACCCACAAGGCCACCCTGGCGGTTCGCACCGGGATTGAGACAGACCAGCAGCACGGTGCCGTGGTGCCCCCCATCTACCTCTCCAGCAACTACACCTTTGCCGACTTTGGCGAACCCCGTCAATACGATTATGCCCGCTCCGGCAATCCGACCCGCACCAATCTGGCGGACGCGCTGGCGGCGCTGGAAGGGGGCGCTGGCGCCGTGGTCACCGGCACCGGCATGGGGGCCGTCCATCTGGTCACCACAGCACTGCTCAAGGCGGGGGATCTGCTGATTGCCCCCCACGACTGCTACGGCGGCACCTGGCGCCTGTTCGAGTATCTGGCGGCCAAGGGCCACTACCGGGTGCAGTTTGTCGATCAGGGTGACGAGGCCGCTCTGGCCGCCGCGCTGGCGCAAAAGCCTGCGCTGGTATGGGTCGAGACCCCCTCCAACCCGTTGCTGCGGGTGGTGGATATCAGCGCCATTGCCAGCGCCGCTCACGAGGCAGGTGCGCAGGTGGTGGTGGACAACACCTTCCTCTCCCCCTTGCTGCAACAACCGCTCGCACTTGGTGCCGACGTGGTGGTGCACTCCACCACCAAGTACATCAACGGTCACTCAGACGTGGTGGGCGGAGTGGCGATTGCCAAGGAGGCAGCACTGGCCGAGTCGCTGGTGTGGTGGGCCAACTGTCTGGGGCTCACTTCCGGGGCGTTCGACTCCTACCTCACCCTGCGCGGCCTGCGCACTCTGGCCCCCAGATTGCGCACCCATCAGGAGAACACCGATCGCATCCTCGCCTTCCTGCAACAGCAGCCACTGGTGAAACGCATCTATCACCCCAGCCTGCCGAGCCATCCGGGCCACGATATTGCGCGCCGTCAACAGTCCGGCTTCGGCGCCATGCTAAGTTTTGAACTCGATTGCAGCGAGGCGGGCATTCGCGCCTTCCTCGCGGCCCTCACCCTCTTCTCGGTGGCCGAGTCTCTCGGCGGGGTGGAGAGTCTGGTGGCCCATCCGGCCAGCATGACCCACAGGGCCATGACCCCGGCGGCGCAGCAAGCAGCAGGCATCAGCGCCCAGCTGCTGCGGTTGTCGGTCGGTATTGAACACGGTGAAGACCTGGTGGCCGATCTGGCTCAGGCTTTTGAACAGGCGCAGCAGGCAGAACAGGTAGAGAAGTAATGGAACAGCAGCAACAAGGAGAGATCGCGGTGGCCACAGAAGCAGGATTGAAGCGGCGTCACGTCCACAAATTCGGTGGCAGCAGTCTGGCGGATCCGGTCTGTTATCGCCGGGTCGCCAGTATCGTTGAACAACAGGTGGGCGGGGATGAACTGATCGTGGTCTCCGCCGCCGGCAAGACCACCAACCGGCTGATCCAGCTGGTGGAGCTGGCCGAAGCGGGGGACGAAGCCGCCGGTGAAGCCATCTCGGCCCTTCAGGCCTATCAGCAGAGCCTGATCGACGGCCTGCTGGAGGGCGAGCTACAGCTTGATCTGAGCAAGCAGCTGGCCGACGACATGCAACTGATCGCCAAAACGCTGGAGGGACAGTTTGATCGCTTCGCCCGCAACGGCCTGCTCGCTTTTGGCGAAGTGTGGTCGGCGCGCCTGCTGGCGGCCCTGCTCACCAGCCGAGGCGACAAGGCTATCTGGCTCGATGCCCGCAGTTTCCTGCGCGCCGAGGATGGCGCTCTGGTCAAGGTGGATACCGCCCTCTCCAGCGAACTGCTCAAGGCGCTACTGGCGGAGCATGCCGGCCGCATCGTAGTGACCGGCTTTATCGCTGCCGACATGGAGGGGCGCTCCCTGCTGCTCGGTCGCAACGGCTCCGACTACAGCGCCAGCCTGTTGGCGCTGCTGGCGGACGGCGAATCCACCACTATCTGGAGCGATGTGGCCGGGGTCTACAGCGCCGACCCGCGCCGGGTGAAAGAAGCACGTCTGCTGGAGCGCCTGAGCCTCGCGGAAGCGAACGAGCTGGCCCGTCTTGGCTCTTCGGTATTGCACTCACGCACCCTGCAACCTGTGGCCGACAGCCGCCAGCGCCTCACCCTGCGCTGCAGCTACAACCCGGACGAGGGCTGCACCCATATCCTGCGCCGCGCTCCCCGCTCCGGCGGCGCCCGCATCGTCTCCTCGGTGGATCAGATCGCCCTCATCGAGCTGAAAGTGCTGCCACAGACCAACTACGAGCAGACGGTGGCCACCATCGAGGCCCATCTGGCCCGTCACCGTCTCAACCCGCTCACCCTGCAGCGCCAGCCGGATCGCCGAATCCTGCGCCTCGCCTACACCCTTGAGGTAGCACAGGGCGCCTTCGAGCTGCTGCGCGACTTCCAGCTGCAAGGGAGCTTCACCGGCCTCATCCAGAAAGAGGGGTACAGTCTGGTGGCGCTGGTCGGCGCCGGTGTCACCGACAACGCGGAGCAGTGTCATCGCTTCTATCAGCTGCTGGCGGATCAACCGCTGGAGTTCGTCCAGGTGGCCAAAGATGGCCTGAGTCTGGTGGCCGTGCTGCGTCAGGTAGTGCTGGAGCCGCTGCTCATCGCTCTGCACAGCGCCCTGTTCAGCCGCCCGACCCGGGTCGGACTGGTGGTGTTCGGCAAGGGCAATATCGGCGGCCACTGGCTGAGCCTCTACGCCCGTGAAAAGGCACGGCTGGAACATGAGCTCAATCTGGCGCTCACCCTCTACGGGGTATTCAGCTCGGAAGGGGGCCTGCTGGATGAAGAGGGGCTCAACCCCCTCAAGGTACAGGACAACTTCAACCCCAAACCGCTGATCTGGCCGGAGTTGCTCTCCCAGCTTGAACAGCACGGCTTTGATGCGCTGGTTGCGCTGGACATGACCGCCAGCGAAACGGTGAGCCGCTACTATCCGGATTTTGCCCAGCTCGGCATTCATATCATCGCCGCCAACAAGTTTGCCGGTGCCGCCGACAGCGAGTTCTACCAGCGCATCAAGCAGACCTGCCGTGACCATCAGGTGCAGTGGCGCTACAACGCCACCGTGGGCGCCGGGCTGCCAATCCAGTCCAGCATCCAGATGCTGCGCCAGAGCGGCGACCGCATTCAGGGGGTCTCCGGCATCTTCTCCGGCACCCTCTCCTGGCTGTTCCAGCAGTATGATGGCACCCGCCCCTTCTCCGAGTTGGTGGACGAGGCGTGGCAGCACGGTCTGACCGAACCGGATCCCCGCGAAGATCTCTCCGGTCAGGATGTGCGGCGCAAGCTGCTTATTCTGGCGCGGGAGGCGGGCTTTGAGCTCGACTCCGCCGATATCGAGCTGGAGAATCTGGTGCCCGTTACGCTGCGCAAGGTGACCGCCGATCAGTTCATGGACAGACTGAAAGAGCTGGATGGCCCGATCCAGACCGCCTTCGAAGGGGCCAAGCGCCTCGGCAAGGTACTGCGCTACGTGGCCCGCTTCGAGCATGACGGCAAGGCGCGGGTCGGACTGGAGGCGCTGGAGCCCCATCACCCGTTTGCCAACCTCTTGCCGTGCGACAACATCTTCGCCATCGAGAGCGACAGCTACCGCACCAACCCGCTGGTGATCCAGGGGCCGGGGGCGGGTCGGGAAGTGACCGCCGCCGCTATCCAGTACGATCTGTGGCAGATCTGCGCCAGCCTCTAAGGCTGATATGCAAAGGGAGCAACACCTCAGCTCCCGCGCACAATAAAAAAGCCCGAGTCGATGACTCGGGCTTTTTGCTGAATGCCGCTTCGATTAGGAGAAGCAGGCCTGCAGCACGTAGAAGATCGCGATAGCCAGGATGGCACCGGCAGGCAGGGTGATGATCCAGGAGACCACGATGTTGCGCAGTACCCCCAGATTCAGCGCCGCAATACCGCGCGCCAGACCGACCCCCATCACAGCACCGACCAGGGTCTGGGTGGTGGAGATGGGCAGACCGGTACCGGAGGCAATCACCACTGTCGCGGCAGTGGCCAGCTGGGCAGCAAAACCACGGCTCGGGGTCAGGTGAGTGATGCCGGTACCGACCGTCGCCATCACCTTCTCGCCCATAGTCGCCAGACCGATCACGATACCGATACCGCCGAGGGGCAGGATCCACCAGGCAATGGCAGCCTGACTGGAAATCTCGCCACCGGAAGCCACGATCGAGGCCACCGCAGAGAGCGGGCCAATGGCGTTGGCCACATCGTTGGAGCCGTGGGCAAAGGCCATGGCACAGGCGGTGATCACCATCAGGATGCCGAACACCTTCTCCACGTTGGCGAAGTGCATCTTGCTGTCATCCTGCGGGTTGTACTTCTGACCGCGAATGTAGATCCAGCCGGCAAACGCCACTGCGATGGATATGGCGATGGAAAGCAGAATGCCCTCGCCATCGCTCAGGTGTAGACCGACGTGGGTCAGCCCCTTCTTGATGGTCACCAGACAGATCACCAGCGCAGTCAGGAACATGTAGAACGGCACATAGCGCTTGGCGTTGTTCAGGGGGTCATCGGTGTTGAAGATAAGCTTCTGCACGCTGATGAACATGAAGTAGGCAATGACACCTGAGATGGCTGGGGTGATGACCCAGGAGCCGACGATGCCGCCAAACTTGCTCCACTGCACCGCTTCCGGGCCAATGCTCACCACCGCAAAACCGACGATGGCGCCGATGATGGAGTGAGTGGTCGAGACAGGCCAGCCGAAGTAGGAGGCGAGGATCAACCAGGCGCCTGCCGCCAGCAGGGAGGCGATCATGCCGAGCACCAGCAGGTCCGGGCTATCGACAAACGCATTGCTGTCGATGATGCCGTTACGGATGGTGGCCGTCACTTCGCCACCGGCCAGATAGGCACCGGCAAATTCGAAGATCATGGCAATGATGATCGCCTGACGGATGGTCAGGGATTTGGTGCCGACCGATGTTCCCATGGCGTTGGCTACGTCATTCGCGCCAATGCCCCAAGCCATCAAAAAGCCGAACAAGGCCGCCACGAGCACCAGAGTGGTGCCGTAATTCGCGATAATGTCCATTAATAGTGTTTACCCAGTCAGTCGATTACGAACGAGCCAGCATCAGTTCCAGACGGGCGCCTACGCGCTCGGCCTGATCTGCCAGGTCACCTACCCATTCGAGGATCTTGTAAAGGAACATCACGTCGATCGGATTGTAATTGTGCTCAACCGCTTGCAGCTGTTGGCGCAGTCCGATCTGCATGGTGTCTGTATCGTCCTCGATCAGATCCAGCTGGTGGATCATCTCGGCAACCATTTCCACTTCCCGTCCTTTGAAGCCGGTCTCGAGCAGCTCGTCGAGCTCCCCGATCGCTTTCTCGGCCTGAGCGGTCGCATCAATACAACGTTTGAGGTAAGCCATGAAATCCGTCCGCATTTCTGCGGGGAACTCCATGCGACGGCCAAGCATGCGGCCGGAGATATCCTTGGCACGGTTGGCAATCTTGTCTTGCTGGGTCAACAGCTCCAGCAGGTCGGTACGTGCAACCGGCAGGAACAGGCCGCGAGGCAGTTTCAGACGGATTTCACGCTTGAGGGTATCTGCCTCTTTTTCCAGTTGGGCGATCTGCTGCCGGATCTTCTCGGCATCTTCCCAACGGTCTTCGGCAACGGCGTCAAAGAAGGGAACCAACTGCTGGGAGCACTGGTGAACCTTGACGATATGCTTCTGCAGCGGCTTGATGGGGGACTTGGCAAAAAGCCCCAAAATAGTATTTACTGGCATGGCCAAACCTGTGTCGGTGAAAAAACACTCGATACGATTTTATGAGGCGCGCATGGTAACCGAACTGCGCCCTCAATTAAACCGCGAATTAATCTAGTCGTCTCGCGGGCATTATATCCCCGCGACCCGAATCCTGCCCCCCAAAGTTGCCTGCCAGCCCGGAATGACTATGCAAACTGAGATCGAGATAAAGTTTTTTGTCGCCCGCGACATTCAACCAGAGTTATCCAACCTGCTGAATTCTCTTGAGATTAAAGAATCATCACAACAGCAGCTCGGCAACGTCTATTTCGATACGCCGACCCTGGCTCTGCGCCAGCTGGAGATGGGGTTGCGCATTCGCCGCTGCGACACCTTCGCCGAGCAGACCATCAAATGCCGCGGCCAGGTGGTGGGCGGCCTGCATGCCAGACCCGAGTACAACGCCCCTGTCAGCGGCGATCTGCCGACCCTCTCGGCCTTTCCCGATGAGATTTGGCCGACTCTGACCGAGCGTGACCACATTCAGCAGCAACTGGTCGCCCAGTTTCGCACCGACTTCCTGCGCCGCCACTGGCTGATCGCCTTCGAGGGGACCGAGATTGAACTGGCCTGGGATCAGGGCGAGATAGTCGGCAGTCAGGGCAGTGCCACCATCAACGAGCTGGAGCTGGAGCTCAAATCAGGCGACACCGCGGCGCTGTTTGCGCTGGCCCGGCACCTCGCCAGGATCGGCGGGCTGCGCCTCGGCGCCCAATCCAAGGCCCAGCGCGGCTATCGACTGGCTGGTCTTGGCAAACCGCTGGCCCTGCAGGCGCTGGTCGAACATGAAGGTATGGATGGCATAACGGGGGTAAGCGAAGGGCTGCGCCACTGGCAGCATCACGAGCAGCTCTGGCTGGAGCATCCGCAGGATGAAGGCATTCAACAGCAGGCACTCGCGGCCCTGTACCAGGGGATCGATCTGGTCGCCCACAGTGCGGCCGCGCTGCCACAACCAGTGCTCTGGCTACCCGCCCTGACCAACCTGCAAGCCCATCTGCAAGCCCAGTCGGACGAGCATGACGAGTGGCCTGCCGAGCTGGCCGATCTCTTCCTCTATCCGGCGTATGTCGAGTTGCAGCTGGCCATCGCCGCCTGGCTGCATCACGCAACCTGAGTAGGGCGATGTCGTAAATACAAAGGCCAGAAACAAAAGCCGAATACAAAACGGGTGAGCCTTGGCTCACCCGTTTTGTATTACAGCAGGTTGAGCTGCTGCATGGCGCTGCGAATGCGCTCGCGGGTCGCTTCCGACAGCGGCATCACCGGCAGTCGGCACTCCTCGCTACAGAAACCGAGCAGGGAAGCGGCATATTTGGCACCAGCCGGGCTCGGCTCGGCAAACATCGCCTGATGGAGCGGAATGAGCTTGTCTTGCAGCTCACGCGCTTCTTGCCACTTGCCCGCCAGCGTGAGGTTCTGCACCTCGGCCACCAGCTTGGGCGCCACGTTGGCGGTCACAGAGATACAGCCCTGACCACCGCCGATGTTGTAGGCCACAGCCGTGGCATCTTCACCGGATAGCCAGGCGAAAGGCTTTTTGATCAGCTGGCGTTCGGTCCAGGGGCGCGCCAGATCGCCAGTCGCGTCTTTCACCCCGGCAATGCGCGGCAGTTCGGCCAGACGGGCCAGGGTCGCGGGCTGCACATCGACAATGGCGCGCGGCGGGATGTTGTAGACGATGATCGGCTTGGCGGTGGCATCGTGTACCGCCTTGAAGTGGTGGTAGAGCCCCTCCTGATTGGGGCGGTTGTAGTAACCGGCCACATGCAGGGTGGCATCGGCGCCCACCCGCTCTGCATGGAGGGTGTACTCGATGGCTTCGACCGGATTGTTGGAGCCCGCTCCGGCAATCACCGGAATACGGCCAGCGACCTGTTTGACCACCAGCTCCACCACCCGGCAGTGCTCGTCGTGGGTCAGGGTCGGACTTTCGCCCGTGGTGCCTACCGGCACAATGCCGTGAGTACCCTGTTCGATATGCCACTCCACCAGACGCAGCAGCGCCTCTTCATCCAGCTTTCCCTGTCGAAACGGGGTGATCAACGCAACGATTGAACCTTGAAACATGGGATCTCCTTCTCCTAAATGACGCGCATATGGCAATAAAAAACCCCGGTACGATGTGCGCAACCGGGGTTTGAAGCTTCTCAGGGATGAGAGGTTACGCGCGAACGTCGGCAGGCCCGAATTTCAGGCTTTTTTTGTGCTTTCGTTTCAACCCGTTGAACCGCATTTCGTCATCTCTGGTCAAAAAATGGTGTCTGGGCATATTTCGGGAACACGGCATAAATGTCAAGGCGAAAGGGGCTATGTATAATGGCCGCCCAAAATTGCGTGGAGAGACCCGATGAGCAGCCCAATCAGTGCCGTCAGCCAGATGCTGGAACGAAACCAAGCCCTCTTTGTCGGCAAGCGGCTACTTGTCTGCGGCGCGCTGGAGGATGACTACCCCCGCCAGCTGGCGAGCCTGGCCCAGACCCTGACCGTCTTTACCACCGATTACTGCTACTACCGCAGCCAGCAGGCCGCCCTCGGCGAGGCTATCCTGTTCGACCACCAGCTCGGCGGCGCCCCCCGCTTCGATGCCCTGTTGCTGCTGATGCCCAAAGCCAAGGCCGAGGCACAATACCTGCTGGCCATGATGACCCCCTTGCTGGAAGCGGGTGCCGACCTGTTTCTCGCCGGTGAAAACCGCGGCGGCATCAATGGCGCCGACAAGCTGCTGGCCCCCTATGGCGAAAAGCCGGTCAAACGTGACTCGGCCCGCCGCTGCTCCCTCTATCATGGTGAGCTGAGCAAACCGGTCGCCCCGTTCGATCTGGATAGCTGGTTTGGCCGCTATCAGTGCAAGGCCGGTGATACCGAGCTGACCGTACTGGCGCTGCCAGGCGTCTTCAGCGCCGCCGAGCTGGATCTCGGCACCCAGATGCTGCTGGCCGCCGTGCCGCCGATGACGGGCGAATTGCTCGATTTCGGTTGTGGCGCCGGGGTGATTGGGTCTGTGCTGGCCAAGCGCAATCCGGCTCTGCGGGTCAACATGGTGGATATCAGCGCACTGGCACTCGAATCAAGCCGCCGCACCCTGGCGATCAACGGTCTGCAGGGCAAGGTCACCGCTTCCGATGTCTATTCGGATGTCTCCACCCGTTTCCAGCACATCGTCTCCAACCCGCCATTCCATGCGGGTCTCAAAACCTTCTATGCGGCAACCGAGCAGTTCCTGGCCAAGGCGCCGGAATTTTTGCTGCCAAATGGTTCGCTGACCATTGTTGCCAACGCCTTCTTGCGCTACCAGCCTATACTGGAGACACACTTCAAACGGACTGAAGTGATCAGCAGTGATGCCAAATTCAAGGTCTATCTGAGCAAAATGTAAATAAGTGTAAGCAGCACAATAAAACAGCTAGAGAGCGCCATCCGGCATCTGATAAGGTATTAAGCACACGATAAAAACCACCCCTTTAGGGGTGTTTTTATACCGAACATTGAAAACCTTTTCATGTTGTTAATTCAGGGAGAGAAATACGATGGCAGGCATTTTGACCATGATCCTGGCTGGTGGCGAAGGTACTCGCCTACAGCCTCTGACCACCACCCGCAGCAAGCCTTCCGTCCCCTTCGGTGGCAGCTACCGGCTGATCGACTTTGTCCTCAACAACTTCGTCAACGCCGACTTTCTGCGCATCTATGTACTGACCCAATTCAAATCCCAGTCCCTCTACCTGCACATGAAGAAGGGCTGGAATATCGTCGGCATCACCGACCGCTTTATCGATCCCATCCCGGCCCAGATGCGGATGGGCAAACGCTGGTATGACGGCACCGCCGACGCCATTTACCAGAACCTCGGCTTTATCGAGCGGGCCGAACCGGATCACGTCTGCATCTTTGGCTCCGACCACATCTACAAGATGGATGTGAGCCAGATGGTCACCTTCCACAAGCAGAAGAACGCCGCCATGACGGTCGCGGCCCTGCGCATGCCCATCGAAGAAGCGAGCGCCTTCGGGGTGATCGAGGTCGATACCGAAGGGCGGATGATCGGCTTTCAGGAAAAACCAAAGCAGCCCAAGCACATTCCCGGCGATCCGACCCAGGCGCTGGTCTCCATGGGCAACTACATCTTCGAGACCGATGCCCTCTGCCGCGAGTTGAAGCGGGATGCCGCCGAGGAGAACTCCAGCCACGACTTTGGCAAGGATGTGATCCCGAGCCTCTACCCACGTGCCCCCGTCTATGTCTATGACTACAGCACCAACATCATCCCCGGCGAGAAACCGCACGTCTACTGGCGGGATGTGGGCACCCTCGACTCTTATTGGCAAGCGCACATGGACCTGGTGGCCGACAATCCCGCCTTCTCCCTCTATAACCGCAAGTGGCCCCTGCACACCCACTATCCGGCGCTGCCACCTGCTACCTTCATCGACAGCGACGAGTGCAAGGTGAAGATCGCCAACTCGCTGATCTCCGCCGGTTGCTTCATTCAGGGCAGCCAGATCCAGCGATCCATCCTCGGTTTCCGCTGCAATATCGGCGCGTGCAGCCATATCAGTGAGTCCGTGCTGCTGGGGGATGTGAAGATTGGTGAAGGCTGCTCCATCCGGCGCGCCATCATTGATAAAAACGTTGAAATTGCGCCCGGCACCGTTATCGGTGAAAATCTGGACCACGATAGAGAGCGATTTACCGTATCCGAAGGCGGTATCGTGGTGGTACCTAAGGGAGCAAGAGTTGGCTATTAACCCACTGAAAATCCTGTTTGTTGCCTCGGAAGTTGAGGGGCTGGTCAAGACCGGGGGCCTGGCCGATGTCGCCAGAGCCCTGCCGATGTACCTGGCCCAGAAGGGGCATGACGTCAGGATCATGCTCCCCTTCTACAAGACGATAAAGCGACGGGATGAGGCCAGACTGGTGGCGTCACGCTGGTTGCCAACCCACCCCGGGCTGCCTGATATCGGTTATCGCATATACCAGATGGAGCTGGATGGCGTCTGCGTCTATCTGCTCGACTGCCCGCAATATTTCGATCGTCCCCAGCTCTACGCCGAGAACAATCAGGCCTATCCGGATAATGGCGAGCGCTTTGCCTTCTTCTCGGCCGCGGCCCTCCATGCCTGCGAGCAGCTTGGCTTTGCCCCGGATATCGCCCACTGCAATGACTGGCACACCGGCCTGCTGCCACTGCTGCTGAAAACCCGTCACGCTCACAACCCCTTCTTCCAGCAAACCCGCAGCGTGATCAGCATTCACAACGCGGCGTTTCAGGGAGTGTTTGGCCGCGAGCAGTTCTGGGCCATGCCCGAGATCGCCGACTACGAACGCCGCATCAACTACGACTACGGCCACGTCAATCTGCTCAAATGCGGGGTGCTCTACGCCGACAAGATCAATGCGGTCAGCCCCAACTATGCCCAGGAGCTGCTGACTCACCTCGGAGCCCACGGCATGGCGCATACCTTCCAGCAACGGGCGGCGGATCTCTGCGGCATCCTCAACGGTTGCGACTACAAGGACTGGGATCCGGAGTTCGACGAATTCCTGCCTGCGACCTACAGCATCAACAACATGGCTGGCAAACAGCTCTGCAAAGAGAGCCTGCAACAGGAAGCGGGGCTGGCCGTGGCGGACTTGCCCATCTACGGCATGGTTTGCCGCCTGACCGAGCAAAAGGGTGTTCCCCTGCTGCTCCCTGCGCTGGAGAAATTCCTCCACCATCAGGTACAAGTGGTGATCGTCGGCTCTGGCGATCCTGCGCTCGCCACGCAACTGCAAACCATGGCCCGGGATTATCCGGGCAAGCTCGCCTTCATCAACACCTATGACGATCGGCTGGCCCATCTGGTCGAAGCCGGTGCCGACTTCTTCCTGATGCCCTCGCTGTTCGAGCCTTGCGGCCTCAACCAGATGTACAGTCTCGCCTATGGCACCCTGCCACTGGTGCGCGCCGTGGGTGGTCTGAAAGATACCGTGGTGGATTGGGATGCGGATCCCGAGCATGCCACCGGCTTCTGCTTCAACGATCCGACTGCCGCCATCCTGCTCGATACCATGCGCCGCAGCCTGCTCTATTTCCTGCAGGACAAAGAGCGTTTTGCCAAGGTGCAGCGCAATGCCATGAGCACCCGCTTCAACTGGCCTGACTCAGTCACCCAGTATGAACGGATGTATCAGAACGCATTGGGCCGTTACTGAATGCCAGACGGCAGCTAATTGCTGAAGTTTTGTACCCTTGGCGTCACTTTGGGCGTCAACAGCGAAAAAAGTCCCCTTTGGCTGTTGACGCTCCCCCAAAACTCTATAGAATCCCCCTCCGCAGTGATGCGAAGGTGGCGGAATTGGTAGACGCGCTAGCTTCAGGTGTTAGTGTCCCACGGATGTGAGGGTTCGAGTCCCTCTCTTCGCACCAATACTGCCATGCTGATTCAGCAGCATGTAAATCCAACTAGAAAACCCGAATGTGCGAAGGTGGCGGAATTGGTAGACGCGCTAGCTTCAGGTGTTAGTGCCCCCCGGGTGTGAGGGTTCGAGTCCCTCTCTTCGCACCATGCTTCTCCAGACAGCATGTAAATCAAAACTGGCAACACAATGTGCGAAGGTGGCGGAATTGGTAGACGCGCTAGCTTCAGGTGTTAGTGTCCCACGGATGTGAGGGTTCGAGTCCCTCTCTTCGCACCATGCTTTATCCAGACAGCATGTAAATCCAGACTGGAAACCCGAATGTGCGAAGGTGGCGGAATTGGTAGACGCGCTAGCTTCAGGTGTTAGTGCCCCCCGGGTGTGAGGGTTCGAGTCCCTCTCTTCGCACCATGATTCTGACATGTAAACACAGAGCAATGCGCTCCAACCGCATTTAAAAACCAGCTGGAGAAAATCAGTGTGCGAAGGTGGCGGAATTGGTAGACGCGCTAGCTTCAGGTGTTAGTGTCCCACGGATGTGAGGGTTCGAGTCCCTCTCTTCGCACCATTCATTACGCAAAAGGCCCATCACGAAAGTGATGGGCCTTTTGTTTTTACTCCTTGTTATGGCTATGCTTTTGACGACTCCCCGCTCATCGTCATGCCAAGGAACGCATATGATACTGGATACCGACATTCACAACTTTTACGAACATCTGGTGCTCAAGGAGATTGAGAAACAGGGGCTGCAGCAAAAGCTCAACAGCGATCAGATGGCCGACCTCTGCTGCCTCACCCTCAACCAGCTTCCGGCCCACTATATTCGCCACAATGTCGACATGATCTACTTCCTGACCGATGCAAAGCGCACCGAAATGGAGAAACTGGTGGTCGAATCGCTCAAGGTGGCACAGCAGAAGATCAAGCAGGCTCCCGTCAAAAGCTCATAACCATGGCTGCTGCCAGAGCAGGGTGACGATACCGGTCAACCCGGCCACTGGCAGCAAGATCAAGGCGGGGCGCAATCCGGGCTCCAGCATCACCCAGGCAGCCAGCAGAAAACCGGCACTCCAGGTGCCGTACTCTTTATCCTGACCCCATGCGAGTACGGCCACCGCCACCAGCAACATCATCCCCCGCAATATCCAGCGCATTGTTTTCTCCCCAACCAACAATTGATAATAATTATCATCTTCATCTACTGGGGATGCAAGTGGCGTCACAGGCAAGCTTCGTATGTGACCCTTTGTGTCAACAGGCCGCTCAAAAACGGGTTATGAGATCAACTAATTTGTGATTTTTTCAATCAAATGTGCATTTTTGCCAATTTGATGGGGCTTTAACCCGCCGGGTTTGTGGTAGATTGCGGCCTCTTTTTGGGTTGCCTCCTCGGGATCGATGTATCCACAGGACGAGAGGGAGTGACCTTGGCGAGCAAGAGTTTAGGAAGTATCTATGCAAAACCAACAAAACCACATCCGACTACCGGGCATGGCACAGGTGTTTGCCTGTCTGGCCATTTTCCTGGCCCTGGCATTCTCGTTCACCAGCGTGCTCGATCTGCCGATCCAGCTGGCGCTGTTCATCGCCTGGTTCGTCATCATGGGACTTGGCATCAAACTCGGCCACGATTACAAATCCCTGGAGCAGGCTGCCGTTGACGGCGTTGCCAAGGGAATGGGGGCCATCCTGATCCTGGTCTCCGTCGGTGCTCTGGTCGGTACCTGGATTGCCGGTGGCATAGTCCCCAGCATCATCTACTTCGGCCTCAAGGTGATTCACCCGTCCATCTTCCTGCTGGCAACCTTGATCATCTGCTCCCTGACCTCGCTGGCCACCGGCACTTCCTGGGGCTCTGCTGCCACGGCCGGCATCGCCATGATGGGGATCGGCCACAGCCTCGGCGTGCCTGCGCCGCTGGTAGCCGGTGCCGTGCTCTCCGGCGTCTACTTCGGTGACAAGCTCTCTCCGCTCTCCGACTCAGTAGTGCTGGCTTCGACCATGTCCAACGTCGACGTGGTGGAACATATCAAGGGGATGCTGCCCATCAGCCTGCTCTCCTATGTCATCACTGCCGTGCTATTCACCGTGGTGGGCATGCAGTATTCGGGCAACGTCAGCCTGGAGCAGGTCAATCTGGTGATGGAGGCGCTCGACAACCAGTTCAACATTACCCCACTGGCCATAGTACCGGTGGTGCTGGTACTGGGCCTGTTGGCCAATCGCAAGCCCGCCTTCCCGGTGATCAGCTTCGGCGCCCTGCTTGGCCTGATCTGGGCCATCGCCTTCCAGGGCATGGATCCGGTCAAAGCGATGCACTCGGCTTATAGTCCGTTTGCCATCACCTCCGGCATCGATTTTATCGACAACATTCTCGGGCGCGGCGGCATGGAGTCCATGCTGGGCTCGGTCGCGGTCATCATCTTCGGTCTCGGGTTTGGCGGCCTGCTGGAGAAGGTCGGCATTCTGGAAGTGATCGCCAGCGCCTTCGAGAAGCGCATCAACAGCGTCGGCAGCCTGACCAGCCACACCATCGGTACTGCGTTTCTGGCCAACGTGTTTGGCTCGGCCATGTATGTGTCGCTGATCCTGACTCCCAAGATCATGGCCAAGAACTACGACCGACTGGGACTGGCGCGCAAGAACCTCTCTCGCAACGCCGAGTTTGGCGGTACCCTCACCTGCGGCATGGTGCCCTGGAGCGACAACGGCATCTTCATGGCCGGGGTTCTGGGGGTGGCAACCCTCGACTACCTGCCCTACATGTGGCTGAGCTTCACCTGCATCATTGTGACCATCATCCTCGCCTACATGGGCAAGGCAGTGAACCGGATCCCGCTGGTCGCGGCGGCAAGCTCCCGCTAAGCCATTCTGCAAACAACAAAGGCGCCATCAAGGCGCCTTTGTTGTTTCAGAGAAATGCTGTTTGATGGAGCACACTGATCACCACAAACAAAAACAGCCCTCGTTGCCGAGAGCCGTTTCATCAGACCGATACGCCGATCAGATGGAGAAGCTGGAGCCACAGCCACAGGTCGTGGTGGCATTAGGGTTGGTCACGGTAAAGCGTGAACCTTCCAGGCCCTCGGTGTAATCCACACTGCCGCCTACCAGATATTGCAGACTCATGGGATCGATCACCATAGTGACGCCATTCTTCTCGACTACGGTGTCCCCGTCGTTGATCTTCTCATCAAAGGTAAAGCCATACTGGAAACCGGAGCAGCCCCCACCCGTGATGTATACCCGCAGCTTCAGCTCGGGATTCTCTTCCTCGGTGATCAGGTTCTTCACCTTGTTGGCCGCCGCATCCGTCATCTGGATGGGCAGCGGGGCTTCTGCTACTGCACTCATTACTGACCTCACAACCATTAGATCCACAAACATGGAAACCGCGAAATTATCCAATACCCGACCATTCAGTTCAAGTATTCACCACGTTTAACCGGCCGCGGGAACCGGAGCAGGCGGTGCGGCGACCAGCGGCTTGATCACCTCGCCCCACTCAACCAGCAGCTCTTGCGCCGGTTGCCTGCCATCCTTGTTGATGGTGACACGGATCCGATCCGGCACAAAGCCTTCCGGCAACTGCCAATTCCCTTCCAGCAGCTGGAAATAACGCAGGGCATAACGCCACTCGCTCACCTTCATTCCGAGATCGCGGCCTGTTAGCGTCTTCGGCTTGTCAGCCAGACTCCCCTCGACCCGGATCTGCACCTGACCACGAAACAGCTCCCGCTTCTTGGCGGGCTGGGTCAGGGCGAGACGATAGTGGTAGCGACCGGGAATGCTGGTCTCCTGCAGAGTCAGGTTGTCGATCACCACCCCCACCTGTTCGCCGGTGGGGCGCATGATCCGCTCGAAAAAGGCCAGCTGACGCTTGAGCTCCTGCACCTGCGCCTCCTGACTCTTCAGGGTGGTCTGCAACTGCTCGAAGGCCGCTTTCTGGGTCGCCAACTGGGTATCTTTCACCCCCAATTCGGTCTTGAGCTGGCCGATGGCCTTGCCCTGACGATCCAGCGTCTCCTGCTGTACCACCAACAGACTGCTCTGGGCCAGCTCCTGACGGTTCCCGACAAAGTAACCGATGAGCCCGCCAACGGCTAACACGACCAATAACTTCAATAGATTGGACATAGCCCCTCATCCCGTTATCACGCCATTTACGGCAGCGCCTCTCCCTTCACTATACCGCCCTGACCGGGGTCACTGGCGATAAAGGGAAAAATTAACTGGCCGTGGCGCTGCCATCACCTCGCTTTTGACGCGCAGCGAGCCGTAAAGTTCGCTCCAGGATCTGGGAATAGATGGGTCGGCCACCCAGCCACTGGGCAACCAGAGTCGCCCCGACCGTGGTAATCATCATCGGCAGGATCAGCTGATAGTTGTCGGTCATCTCGGTGACCAGCACGATACCCGTGATGGGGGCGCGCACGGTGGCAGCAAACAGCGCCCCCATTCCGGCGATGGCAAAGGCGCCGGGCTCGATGCCAAGCTCCGGAAACGCCGCATGAAACAGATGGCCAAACACCACGCCAAACAGGGTGCCCAATGCCAGGGTCGGCGCAAACACCCCGCCCGGGGCACCGGAGCAGAAGCAGATGAGGGTCGCGACCAGCCGCACCGAGAAGATAAGGAACAGGGTCGCCATCGCATACTCATCCCCCATCAGATGGGGAATAAGCTCGGTGCCGCCGCCCGTCACCGAGGGGGTAAACAGCGACAGCACACCGAACGTTCCGGCGACCAGCATGCCGATGGCCACAAAACGGTGGCGCTTGTTCTGGTGCAACGCCAGATAGCCATCCTGACAGGCCAGCACCAGCTTGTTGAAGACAAAACCGAGCACCCCGAAGGTGGCTCCCATAAAAAGGAACAGCCAGAGCGCCTTGAGGGCTGGCGCATCGTAGTGGGGCAAGGTGATCACCGCCCCCTGCCCTTTCATGTTCTGCAACATCAAGGTCGCCATGATGGCGGAGATCCCCACCGCCTTGATGGCCAGAAAGGAGTAGCGAAACTGCGGTCGCATCTCCTCCATCACGAACAGGATGCCTGCCAACGGCGCATTGAAGGCTGCCGCCAGACCGCCCGCCGCACCGGCGGCCAACAGGGCATGGCCATGCTCCTTGGGCAGCCGGAAGATATCCGCCACCATCTTGCCGAGGTTGCCGCCGATCTGTACCGAAGGCCCCTCCCGCCCCAGCACCATACCGGAGCTCAGGGTACAGATGCCGCCGAAGAACTTGACCGGCAACACTCGCCACCACCGCACCGGGCGCAGATCGTCCATCGCCCCCTCGATCTCGGGAATGCCGGAACCACCCGCTTCCGGGGCAAAGGTATGAGTGAGGAAGTAACCGACAAATCCCAACAAGGCGCTGAAGCCAAAGCCGAGCAGACCGAGCTGCCACCAGGGACGGTCTGCCAGCAAGGCGATACGTTGTTCTGCCAGCCAGTGGACACCAGATTCGAACAGACCGCACACCAGTCCGGCCAGGGTGCCGACCAGCGCCGCTAGCAACAAAACCAGCAAGGGCATCTTGTCTTGCCGGATAATGCGGGAAAACGGCCCCCGCGAAGAGGTATCGGCTTCAGAGGAGAGAGCTTGTTGCGCCATCTTGTTACACCAACTTGGAAAAACCATATCGTCAGCTAGCTGAGATCAGGATCACCCGGCGCGTTGCTCGGCTGCCCAGGGCTGGGGCTTTCTGCTATAGTCGGCCCGTTAAATTTTTGTCACGGGAGCAGACCGAGAGTCCGGGTGGCGAGAGCGCAAAGCATACTCCTGATGCTCCGACCTGCCGAGTCTCAATCGGCTGCAATCCCTTGTGTGACGACCAAAATCCCATTAAGGATGATCCATGTCAAAATCAGATCAGCTGTTTGAACAGGCCCGCCAGACCATTCCGGGTGGCGTCAACTCACCGGTCCGCGCCTTCAATGGGGTCGGCGGCACGCCCCGCTTCATCGATCACGCCGATGGCGCCTATCTCTATGATGTGGATGGTCAGGCCTACGTGGATTACATCGGCTCCTGGGGCCCCATGCTGCTGGGTCACAACCACCCGGCCATCAAGGCTGCCGTCATCAAGGCGGTGGAGAAGGGGCTGAGCTACGGCGCGCCGACCGAGATCGAAGTGCTGATGGCCGAGAAAGTGCGCCAGATCGTCCCCTCCATGGAGCAGGTGCGGATGGTGAACTCCGGTACCGAAGCCACCATGAGCGCCATCCGTCTGGCCCGTGGCTACACCGGCCGCGACAAGATCGTCAAATTCGAGGGCTGCTACCACGGCCACGCCGACTCCCTGCTGGTCAAGGCCGGTTCCGGCGCCCTGACCCTGGGTCAACCCAACAGCCCGGGCGTTCCGGCCGATTTCGCCAAACACACCCTGACCTGCGTCTTCAACGATCTGGATTCGGTGCGTGAAGCCTTCACCCAGTACGGCAGCGAGATCGCCTGTATCATCGTCGAACCGGTCGCAGGCAACATGAACTGCATCCCACCGATCCCCGGCTTCCTGGAAGGGCTGCGCGCCATCTGTGACGAGTTCGGTGCCCTGCTGATCCTGGACGAGGTGATGACAGGCTTCCGCGTCTCCCTGCGCGGTGCTCAGGGTCACTACAACATCGACCCGGATCTCACCACCCTTGGCAAGATCATCGGTGCCGGCATGCCTGTTGGCGCCTTCGGCGGCAAGAAGAAGGTGATGCAGCACATAGCCCCGACCGGCCCTGTCTATCAGGCGGGTACTCTCTCCGGCAACCCGGTGGCCATGGCTGCCGGTCTGACCATGCTGGATCTGCTGCTGGAGCCGGGTCTCTATGAGCAGCTGAGCGCCAAGACAGCTCGTGTTGCAGAAGGGCTGAAAGCGGCCGCGGCCAAGCATGGCATTCCGCTCGCCATCAACTATGTGGGCGGCATGTTCGGCTTCTTCTTCACCGAAGAGAGCGAAATCACCCGCTACGAGCAGGTCACTCGCTGCGATATGGAACGCTTCAAGCGCTTCTATCATCTGATGCTGGAAGAGGGCGTCTATCTGGCGCCGAGCGCCTACGAGGCGGGCTTCCTGTCACTGGCTCACGGCGACAAGGAGATCGAACATACCCTGGCTGCCGCCGAGCGCAGCTTCGCCAAGCTGGCTGACTAAATCGCTACTGCTTGTCGCAAAGGGCCCGTCACGGGCCCTTTTCTATTACAGAGACTCCATCACCACACAGGGCGGCAATACGCCCATTTCTGGTGCATTACCCCCTCATCATCCACCGATTTGTCATCCTCTGGTGCAACTTGCCCCGCCATCCCTGTCATAAAGCAGGCCCACTATTTGCACATTCACCACAAGAGCCCACGTCACCGAGGTCCATATGGCAGAGATGAGCCCCATCGATGTGCTGCGGCGCTATCAGGAGTATCAGGAGGAGCTGACCCCGCTACTGCAGGGGCTGCTCAGCGCTCCCCTTGCCTCGCTCAAGGGGTATCCCTTTGTGGTCAGCATTGACCACTATCAGGGGCCGATGTGCATCCAGCCTGTGGCACCGGCCGCCCATAACCGGCTGCACCTTATCGTGCAGGGGCAAGGACGGGAGATCACCGTCTGTCTGAATCAGCTGATTGGCTGGTTGATGGGAGACAGGGAGCGCCGCCGCGCCATGCCCTGGTTCAAGGCGGTCTATGTGGTGCTCAGCATGGCGCTGTTTCTCATCGTCGCGACGCTCATCTGGCACGGGCTGGAGCAGCTCTACCAGCTATTGTGCGGCGAGCAGCAGAACCAGCTCGGCGCCTTTAGCGCCATCATCTTCCTGACGCTGGCACTGGCGGTGTTCGATCTGGGCAAGACCATTCTGGAAGAGGAGGTACTGCTGCATAAGGATATATTCCGCCACAGCGCCATTCGCCGCACCATCACCCGCTTTATCGCCGCCATTCTGATCGCGGTCTCCATCGAGGGGTTATTGCTGCTGTTCAAGGGTTCGCTCGGCCAGAGCGAGCTGCTCTGGCCTGCGGTCGGGGTGATGGGGTGTGCGGTGGGTTTGTTGCTGGCGCTTGGCCTCTATGTTTTTCTGGGGGCCAAGGCCGAAGCTGCACTGGTACAGGCTAGCCTGCGCTCTCCACCGTCAGCTGCACAGGGGAGCGACGCGCCGCCCGCCAGGAAGCGTACATGGTCCAGGAGGTATAGATGACGATAAAGGCAACCAGCCACTTCAGCATCTCCATATCCATGGATTTGACCAGCATGGCTGCCAGCACCACACCGATGGGGCCGAAGATGGCCACCGCCAGCACGGCTTTGGCATCAAACGCCCCTTTGCGGATAAAGGTGCCTGCGGAGAAGACGCTGAGCACGGCGGTGGAGCCCATCATGATGGGAAACGCCGCCAGCGGATTCATCCCCAGCAGATAAACCAGCGTCATGCAGGGGGCAAACAAGCCGATACCGACATTCATCAGCACCCCGAAGATGAAATTGCCAAGCAGAGCGATCGCCAACTTGTAGCCGCTGAGCCCCATCGCATCGCCGCCTACAGGGAAAAGCCCCAGCAGACCGGCAAAGATAAGCCCTGCAACGACCAATAAGGAAATGGCCATCACCAACCGGATGGTCTGCCGATCAAACGAGGCCACATGGCGAGCCCCCCAGGCAGCGCCCGCTGCGGCGGCCATCATCATGCTGATCAGCGTCAGCGGCTCCACTGCGACTGCACCGACGAAGATCAGCGACTGAGTCACGGTCGGCAGCACGCACTGCCCATTGAGGGTACCCGGCAGCACTCGATCATCGATCAGCTTGAACTGCTTGTAGCAGGCGGTCTTTACCGCAAAGCTGCCCACCCCCAGGGTATCGAGGAAGTTGGCAACCCCACCGATCAACGCCACCGGCCAGAAGGGGGTCGCCTCAAAGGCTCCACTCTGCTTCTTCCGCCAGCAGGCTTGCACCAGCATAAAGATGAATACGAGGCCTCCGGCTATAAAAACCAGCCGTAAAATATCAACTAACATAGGGGTTTCTCCTGCAACGGGCGGCGATTCTAAGGCAAGCAGCAGAAAAAATCTTGACCGGAATTAAGCAATGCTCACGACACGCCTCTGCGAGGCGAAATATTTATCAATAGACTCCGAACGACTCTGCTAATACTTGTTACTGAGGCCAACAGGCCGGGTCCTGAGCACGTTGTTATGGTCCTTTCGCGACGACCACTTGTGCCAAAGGACATAATAAAAAAGAGGGCCGGTAGTGATACCGACCCTCTTTCTATTTCTGACCGAGGCGCTGGGCCCTCGACCATGACAACCGCTTATTGAATGCTCTTGCCGGCGCGCACGTCCTTGATAAACCCCTTCAGGCTGGCCAAATCACGGGGGGCACCGCGCAGGATCTGATCACCGATGATGAAGGCCGGGGTACCGGAGATACCGAGCGCTTCAGCCAGCGCACGATTGGTACCGAGGTTCTGGTCAATGCTGCCATCCTTGATCTTGGCCTCCACCTTGCTCCAGTCCACACCGGCCGCCACAGCCAACTGCTTGACCTGTGCTTCATCAGCGAGCGGGCCCTGATGGGTATAGAGCTTCTCGTGGAACACCTGGTACTTGTCAGGCTGACCCAGCTGGACAGCCAGCGCAGCACGGGCAGCGAAGTAGGAGGACTCGCTCAGAATGGGGAACTGCTTGTAGATGTAACGGATATCTTTATCTTCCTCCATCAGCTGCTTGACCAGCGGATGGGCCCGTTTGCAGTAACCGCAGTTGTAATCGAAAAACTCTACAATGGTCAGCGACGCCTTCGGATTCCCCATCTCGGGATCCTGATTGGCATAAAGCTGCTTGGAGTGAGCCTTGATCAGCGCCTTGTCACTCTCGGCCTGCTGGCTCTCCTGCTTGGCACGCAGGGCATTGGACATCTCGACCAGGATCTCGGGATTCTTGACCAGATAGTCGCGAACGATTTGCTCGACATCGCTTTTGGTCAGCTCACTTGCATGTACCGGCGTCGCCAGCAGGGTCACGCCAGCCAGCGCGCAAAACAGGGCATTTTTAATAGTCATAACGTTATCTTGCAGAGGATATGATAGAGGCCACTATAGTGGTTGAGTCTGTTTTCAAGTCAAGTTATCTGGCCAAAAAAGCGCTTGATGCACCCTGATTGCCACTTTTTCATGTCGTTTCGTGCAATTAACCAGCAATCGAACCGGACGGGGATTTACAAGCCGGATCAGCATGGTAATATTCGCCGCACTGCTGCGGAGGGGTGGCAGAGCGGCTGAATGCACCGGTCTTGAAAACCGGCGATGGGCGACCATCCGTGGGTTCAAATCCCACCTCCTCCGCCATTCATACCGAGCCCATGCAACCATGTTGCGTGGGCTTTTTATTTGCCTGCGATTTGCCACTCCTCATAGAGCTCAACACATTAGTCTTCTTCAACTCCTTTCTTGATCTTCTCACCTGTGGGCTCAACAGCTGCCACAAGATCACCTATCAACATCGAACCTCTGCGTTCCTGCGAGCATCCCTTCCCATTTCCTTATTGCCCCAAACAACAACGACCCAACGCAGCGACCACGGCTCCTGCATGTTGCTACCGCCAATAACCCCTCTTCGGAATAAAGTCAGGGCCGGTTAACACCGTCATAGAAAAGCAGGGACGATGGGGTTGCGGCTTAAAAAGAGGGGGCAGCTAACTCAGGAAGCAGAGAGCCCAAGCAAAAGATCATGACATATAGGCGATCATGGGATGCACGGGATATGACGACGCCAGAGCCACCGAAAAAAGCGACAGCGGTTCAGCGAAGAAAGAGTACCAAGCGGAACATCAGGCTATTTGTGGAACCAGAAAACAGCGACGAGTAACAATAAGAACAGAGGAGAAGAGATAAGATGGGTCAATTATCAGGCGATTTGCTGATTTCCAGGCAATAAAAAACCCCGCTCGATGAGCGGGGTTCTTAAATTGGGTGCCTGGCAGTGTCCTACTCTCGCATGGCGAATGCCACACTACCATCGGCGCTACCGCGTTTCACTTCTGAGTTCGGCATGGGATCAGGTGGTTCCACGGCGC
>NZ_JBGLRA010000018.1:0-73137 GCF_041402405.1 Aeromonas sp. S13(2024)
ATTACGCCCAGCGTGGTCTTTACCGGTTAGTGTGCTGATATGGCTCAGTCGGTAGAGCGCATCCTTGGTAAGGATGAGGTCCCCAGTTCGATTCTGGGTATCAGCACCATTAAATAGAAAGCCTCCCTGAAAAGGGAGGCTTTTTTGCATCTGTCATTTTTGTGATATCCCCTTACATTCCCTATTCCCGCAACCCCCTCTGCTTGCAGCCGACACTGTTTATCTGCTGGTTTGAGTCCTAATGTGTTACTCATTTGACTGCTATTGATGGTTTTATCCAGAGATTTAACCATGATTGATTGACGTAAAACGTTTTACATGTAAAATCCGGCGCGTTTTGCCTATTACGTGGAGAGAGAGCATGGCGCAGGATAACGAATACTGTTTGGGGGCGGTACCCGCCAAAGGGCGCAAAGGTGTGCTTTCGCTGATGCTGGTGATGCTCGGCCTGACCTTCTTCTCTGCCAGCATGTGGACCGGTGGTGCGCTTGGTACCGGGCTGGTATTCGATGACTTCATCAAGGCGGTACTTATCGGCAACTTGTTGTTGGGTATCTACACCGCTTGTCTCGGTTATATCGGTGCTTCAACCGGTCTCTCTACCCATCTGCTGGCTCGTTACTCCTTTGGGGTGAAAGGTTCCTGGCTGCCATCTCTGTTGCTCGGCGGTACTCAGGTCGGCTGGTTTGGCGTTGGCGTGGCGATGTTTGCCCTGCCGGTACAGAAGGCGACTGGGATCGATGTGAACTGGCTGATCGCCATTTCGGGTATTTTAATGACGGTAACCGTCTACTTCGGGATCTCCGCCCTGATGGTGCTGAGCTTTGTGGCCGTACCGGCTATCGCTCTGCTTGGCGGCTACTCGGTCTGGCTGGCGGTGACCTCGACCGGTGGCATGGCTGTGTTGCAGCAGGTGCAACCAAGCAATCCTATCGAGTTCACCACGGCGCTGACCATGGTGGTCGGTTCCTTTATCAGTGCAGGAACTCTGACCGCCGACTTTGTCCGATTTGGTCGCAAACCCTGGGGCGCCGTCATGATTACCATGGTGGCGTTTTTTTTGGGCAACACGCTAATGTTCGTCTTCGGCGCAGCCGGTGCGGCGGTGACCGGTCAGGCCGATATCTCGGAAGTGATGCTGATGCAGGGACTGCTGATCCCCGCCATTCTGGTGCTGGGCCTCAATATCTGGACCACCAACGACAACGCGCTCTATGCCTCCGGCCTCGGTTTTGCCAACATTACCGGCCTCAAGAGCAAGCCGCTCAGCGTGATCAACGGCCTTATCGGTACGGCTTGCGCCCTCTGGCTTTACAACAATTTTGTCGGCTGGCTGGCCTTTTTGAGTACGGCAATTCCGCCGATCGGTGGCATTATCATCATGGATTTCCTGCTCAATCGTGAGCGTTACCGTCAATTTGCCGATCAGCAGTTCGAGACGGTGCGCTGGCAGGCGCTGGTCGCCACGGCAGTCGGGGTGGCTGTCGGCAAGTGGCTGCCGGGCATAGTGCCACTCAACGCGGTATTGGGCGCCGCCTTCACCTATTTCATTCTGGTTCGCCTCACCCAGCGGCCGGTTCTGGTACAGGAAGCTAACAAATGCTGATTCAACATATTCGTTTGGCCGATCGGGAAGGATTTTGGCAGATCCGCTGTCAGGATGGGGTCATCACCGCCATCGAACCCCATGACGAACATGCCGTCGCCGGTCGGGTGCTGGACGGGGAGGGCGGTCTGGCGATTGCCCCCTTTATCGAACCCCACATTCACCTCGATACCACCCAGACGGCGGGCGAGCCGAGCTGGAACCTCTCCGGCACCCTGTTCGAGGGGATCGAGCGCTGGGCCGAGCGCAAGGCGCTGCTGACCCATGAGGATGTGAAACAGCGCGCCATCCAGACGCTGAAGTGGCAGATCGCCAACGGCATCCAGTTCGTCCGCACTCACGTCGATGTCTCCGATCCCAATCTGGTGGCGCTGAAGGCGATGCTGGAAGTGCGGGAGGAGATGAAGGAGTGGGTCGAGCTGCAGATCGTCGCCTTCCCGCAGGAGGGGATCCTCTCCTACCCCAACGGCAAGGCACTGCTGGAGGAGGCGCTCAAGCTGGGTGCCGACGTGATTGGCGCGATCCCCCACTTCGAGTTTACCCGGGAATATGGGGTCGAAAGTCTGCACTACATCTTCGATCTTGCCGAGAAGTATCAGGTTCTGGTCGATGTGCACTGCGACGAGATCGATGACGAGCAGTCCCGCTTTATCGAGACGCTGGCGACCCTGGCCTACGAGCGGGGTATCGGCCATCGGGTGACGGCCAGTCACACCACCGCCATGCACTCTTACAACGGCGCCTATGCTTCCCGCCTGTTCCGGCTGCTCAAGATGGCAGACATCAACTTCGTGGCCAATCCGCTGGTGAACATTCACCTGCAGGGACGGTTCGATACCTATCCCAAACGTCGCGGCATTACCCGGGTGAAGGAGATGCTGGAGGCGAACATCAACGTCTGCTTCGGTCACGATGACGTGTTCGATCCCTGGTATCCCATGGGCACTGCCAACATGTTGCAGGTGCTGCACATGGGGCTGCATGTCTGCCAGATCATGGGTTACGAGCAGATCAACGACGGTCTGAAGCTGATCAGCAGCCACAGCGCCCGCACCCTGAATGTGCAGGATCGCTATGGTATCGAGGTGGGCAAACCGGCCAACCTGTTGATCCTGCCTGCCGAGAACGGCTTCGATGCGGTGCGTCGTCAGGTGCCAGTGCGTTATTCAATTCGTCACGGCAAGGTGATTGCCCAGACCCGCCCGGCCCAGACCGAAATCGTGCTGGGTCAGCCCGAGCCCATCGATTTTCGCCGCTGAGATTTCAATCAGGCTGGATGTCGATTAGTTCCGCCTCTGGGCACAAGGGCCGCCATTGCGACATAATGGCGGCCTGACCCTGAGGGAGTGACACCATGCAAACCTGGTTCTATGTTGCTGCAGGGGGCGCCATCGGCGCCTGCCTTCGTTTTGGAATTGCCGAACTGATGGCCTTGCTGCTGGGGCGCCACTTTCCTTACGGGACTCTGGTGGTCAACGTGGTGGGCTCTTTCATCATGGGGGTGGCGTTCGCCCTCATCAGTCATGGTCATGTGGTAGAACACCCGATGAAGCCGCTGCTGATGGTGGGGATCCTCGGAGCCCTGACTACTTTCTCTTCCTTTGCCCTCGATACGGTAGTGCTGGCTCAACATGGGGCCTATCTGAAAGCGCTGCTCAATATCGGTCTCAATCTCTTCCTCTGTCTGGCCATGGTGGTGCTGGGCATGCAGTTGGTTGCGAGCCGGGTTTAAGGTGTCCGGACGCCAGTGGCTCTGGTAAACTGGCGGCCATTCTTTGCTCTATGGGTGTTTAAGGGATGTCAGAACAAGCAACGACAACGCATTTTGGCTTTAAAACCGTGGCCGCGACCGAGAAGGAAACTCTGGTAGCAGGTGTCTTCCATTCGGTGGCAGCCAAGTATGATCTGATGAACGATCTGATGTCGTTCGGCATCCACCGCCTGTGGAAGCGCTTCACCATCGACTGTTCCGGTGTGCGCAAGGGCCAGAAGGTGCTGGATCTGGCCGGTGGTACTGGTGACTTGACCGCCAAGTTCTCCCGCATCGTCGGCGAGACCGGTCAGGTGGTGCTGGCGGATATCAACGACTCCATGCTGAAAGTGGGCCGCGACAAGCTGCGCAATCTGGGGGTCGCCAACAACGTCTCCTACGTGCAGGCTAATGCCGAGGCGCTCCCCTTCCCGGATAACCACTTCGACGTCATCACCATCGGCTTCGGTCTGCGCAACGTCACCGACAAGGACAAGGCGCTCGCCTCCATGTTCCGGGTGCTCAAGCCGGGTGGCCGTCTGCTGGTGCTGGAGTTCTCCAAGCCGGTCAGCGAAGTGATCGCCAAGCTCTATGACCTCTACTCCTTCAAACTGCTGCCGAAAATGGGCGAGATCGTCGCGAACGACAGTGAAAGCTACAAATATCTGGCAGAGTCCATCCGCATGCACCCGGATCAGCAGACCCTGGCTGGCATGATGGAAAATGTCGGGTTCGAGCAGGTGGAGTACTTCAATCTGACTCAGGGTGTGGTCGCCCTGCACCGCGGTTACAAGTTTTAAGGTTGCCTATGCCGATGGATGCCATGGTCACCGCGGTGATCGAAACCAGCCTCAACCAGTTGCTGGCGCTGGACAAACAGAGCCCGGAGCGGCTGCGCAAACTGGTGGGCAAGGTGCTCAAGCTGGAGCTGCGTGAACTCAAGCCGCTCTGGTTTGTCTTCTCCGAGCGTCGGCTGGATGTGCTGGCCCAGCATGAAGGGGAGGCCGATGCGGTGCTCAGCCTGTCGCTGACCGCCCTCGGTCTGCTGAAAGACCCGTCCGCCCTGACCCGCTATATCCGCGAGGAGAAACTGGATCTGAGCGGTGATCCCCAGCTGGTACAGGCATTCAGCGTGCTGCTGGGTGAGCTGGATATCGACTGGGAGGAGGAGCTGTCGCGCTATACCGGCGACGTGCTGGCCCACACCCTGTTCAGCGGTGCCCGTCAGGCGCGTCGCCTGGTCGGTCGCGAGCTGTGCCGCACCCGCAGCCAGCTGGCGGAATATCTGACCGAAGAGGCCCGCCTCGCTCCCGGCCCGCTGGAAGTGGCGAGTTTCAACGATGACGTCGAGGTGCTGGCCCAGCAGCTCAAGGCCGTCGAACTGCGGCTGGCCCGCTTCGAACAGCAGGTGACCTGATGACCCCGAAGGAGTTCAAACGCCTCTATCGCATCATCACCATCCTGCTGGAGCAGGGCATCGACGAACTGGTGCCCGCCCGCTATCAACCCTGGCCGGGTCGTCTGGCCCGTCGCTCCCTGTTCTGGCTCAAGAACAAACAACCGGATCTCAGCCGCGGTGCCCGCATCCGCCTCGCCTCCGAGGCTCTTGGCCCCATCTTCATCAAGTTTGGCCAGATGCTCTCGACCCGCCGCGACCTGCTGCCGCCGGATATCGCCGAAGAGCTGGCCCTGCTGCAGGACAGAGTGCCCCCCTTCTGTGGTCAGGCGGCGCGCCAGCAGATCGAGCTGAGCTTGGGTTGTCCCATCGAAACCCTGTTCGATGACTTTGACGAGACGCCGCTGGCGTCGGCCTCCATCGCGCAGGTGCATACCGCCCGCCTGAAGGAGAGTGGCCGCGAGATCGTCATCAAGGTGATCCGTCCCGACATCGAGCCAGTCATCGAGGCCGACCTGCGGTTGATGCAGGCGCTGGCCCGTCTGGTGGCCCGCTTCGTGCCCCAGAGCGCGCGGCTGCGCCCCATCGAGGTGGTGGAGGAGTATCGCAAGACCATCCTCGACGAGCTGAATCTGATGCGCGAAGCGGCCAACGCCATCCAGCTACGCCGCAACTTCACCGGCTCCGAGGCGCTCTATGTGCCTGAAATCATCACCGACCTCTGCCGCGAGCAGGTGCTGGTGATGGAGCGCATCTACGGTATTCCGGTCTCCGATATACCGGCGCTGGAAGCCAACGGCACCAACATGAAGTTGCTGGCCGAGCGCGGGGTCGAGGTCTTCTTCACTCAGGTGTTCCGCGACAGCTTCTTCCATGCCGATATGCACCCGGGCAACATCTTTGTCTCTTACGAACATCCGGAAAACCCACTCTGGATCGGCATCGACTGCGGTATCGTCGGTACCCTCAATCGGGAAGACAAACGCTATCTGGCTGAGAACTTCCTCGCCTTCTTCAATCGCGACTATCGCCGGGTGGCAGAGCTGCACGTGGAGTCGGGCTGGGTACCGGCAGACACCAAGGTGGACGAGTTCGAGTTCGCCATTCGCACCGTGCTGGAGCCCATCTTCGAGAAGCCGCTCTCCGAAATTTCGTTCGGTCACGTGCTGCTCAACCTGTTCAACACCGCGCGTCGCTTCCATATGACGGTGCAGCCGCAATTGGTGCTGCTGCAAAAGACCCTGCTCTATGTGGAAGGGTTGGGGCGTCAGCTCTACCCGCAGCTCGATTTGTGGCAGACCGCCAAGCCGTTCCTCGAAAACTGGATGCACGAACAGGTCGGGCCCAAGTCGGTATTGAACGCTATCAAGGAGAAGGCGCCATTCTGGGCGGAGAAGCTGCCGGAGCTGCCGGAGCTGGTCTATGAGACCCTGCGCCAGACCCGTCATCAGCAGCGTCATTTCGACCAGATGTTTGCCGAGTTCCGCCGTCACAGCCGTCGGCAGGGGCAGGCCCGCTACCTCTTAGGGGTTGGAGCCAGCCTGCTATTGGCGGGTGTATTCTTGCTGACCCAAAAACAACACATTGAGTGGGGACAAGCCAGTCTCGCCGGTGCAGCACTCTGCTGGCTGGTCGGCTGGTTGCGAACCCGTTCCCATTAATCAACAACCGCGCCGTCAGGCGCCTGTTCTGGAGAGAAAATCATGGGTGGTATCAGTATTTGGCAATTGTTGATCATTGCAGTCATCGTCGTGCTGCTGTTCGGTACCAAGAAACTGCGCGGGATCGGCGGTGATCTGGGTGCGGCGGTCAAAGGGTTCAAGAAAGCCCTCTCCGACGAGCCGGCTGATGCCAAGGCCGAGCAGAAAGATGCCGAGTTTCCCCCGAAACAGCTGAACGAAGCGGCCACTCAGAGTAGTGAGACCGCCAAACAGAAAGACAAAGACCAGGCCTAAGCCATGTTCGATATCGGTTTTTGGGAGCTGGTCGTTATCGGTGTGGTAGCACTGGTGGTACTGGGGCCCGAGCGGCTGCCGGTTGCCATCCGCACGGCTACCCACTGGATCCGCCTCATTCGTTCGACCGCGAACTCGGTCAAGTCCGAGCTGGAGCAGGAGCTCAAGTTGCAAGAGCTGCATAACGACCTCAAGAAGGCCGAACAGTTGCAGATGAGTAACCTGAGCCCCGAGCTGCAGGAGTCCATCGAACAGCTCAAGGCGGCGGCCCAGTCGGTCAATCGCCCCTATCAGGTGGAGAACGAGATCCGTCCGCCGCGCCCTGAGCCGGTCGCCCAGGCTGAGCCTGCCACGCCGGTGGAGCCTGCGGTGCAACTGAGCCACGACGTGCCGCCGGTCAACAGCCAGCGGGAGAGTGAGCCGGTGCCGGTCAGCGACTCCGCAGTAAAAGGGGAGGTGAAGCCATGAGTCAGGCCGAACAACCCCTGATCAGCCATCTGGTTGAGCTGAGAACCCGTTTGCTGCGCTCCATTACCGCCATTCTGGTGGTGTTTCTGGCGCTGATCTACTTCTCCAACAACATCTACGACTTCGTGGCCCAGCCGCTGCTCAGCCAGTTGCCGGAAGGGACCAGCATGATCGCGACGGATGTGGCGACCCCCTTCCTGACGCCGATCAAGCTGACCCTGGTGGTCTCCTTCTTCGTGGCGATCCCCTATCTGCTCTATCAGGCCTGGGCCTTTATCGCCCCCGGTCTGTACCAGCATGAGCGGCGCCTGATCATGCCGTTGGTGGTCTCCAGTGCCCTGCTGTTCTATGCGGGGATGGCGTTCGCCTACTACGTGGTGTTCCCGCTGGTGTTCGGTTTCTTCACCAGTACCGCACCCGCCGGGGTGACGGTGGCGACCGACATCGCCAGCTATCTGGACTTCGTACTGACCCTGTTCTTCGCGTTCGGGGTGGCGTTCGAAATTCCGGTGGCCACCATACTGCTCTGCTGGACCGGCGTGACCACACCGCAAAACCTGAAGGAGAAACGTCCCTACGTCGTTGTCGGGGTGTTTGTTGTCGGCATGCTGCTGACTCCGCCTGATGTTTTCTCCCAGACCCTGCTTGCCATCCCGATGTGGGCGCTGTGGGAGATAGGTCTGTTCTTCGCCCGTTTCTACGTGAAGAAAGAGGATGAAGAGCAACAGGAACAACCGGATGTAGAGAGCTGAGGCTCTGTTGTTCGTCACCTGTTTGCCAGACGGCGAGAGGATGACGAAGTCCGCAGGAATAGCAGAACGAGGGGAGCTGAGGCTCCCTTCCTCTTTTCATGCTCCCGTTCGAGGCGTATGGTAAGACCCCATTCGGTAGATGGTTTTCAAATACCTGATATGTATTCCTTTTGTTCGGAACGTCTCATCCCATGATCGATATCGGTTTAAACCTGACCAGCAGCCAGTTCGCCGGCGAGCAGGCTGAGCTGGTGGCCCGTGCCCGTGCCGCCGGAGTGGAAGCGCTGATCCTCACCGGTACCGATCTGGCTGGCAGCCGCGAGAGTGCCGGGTTGGCCGCCCGCTGGCCGGGCTACTGCTTCTCCACCGCCGGGGTACACCCTCACGATGCCAAGAGTGTCGATGAGGCGACCCTGCCCGCCTTGCGCGAGCTGGCAGCCTTGCCGCAGGTGGTGGCTATTGGCGAGTGTGGTCTCGACTACAACCGCGACTTCTCCCCCCGCCCGGTGCAGGATGCGGTATTCGACGCCCAGCTGGCGCTGGCCGCCGAGCTCGGGATGCCGGTGTTTCTCCACTGCCGCGATGCCCACGCCCGTTTTATCGAGATCCTCCGTCCCTGGTTGCCGAAGCTGCCGGGTGCCGTGCTGCACTGCTTCACAGGTTCCTACGAGGAGCTGGACGAGTGTCTGGCGCTGGGGCTGCATATCGGGGTGACCGGCTGGCTCTGCGATGAGCGCCGTGGTCAGCTGCTGCGCGAACAGGTAGCGCGTATTCCGGCCGGTCGGCTGATGATCGAGACCGATGCCCCCTATCTGGTGCCGCGAGATCTGAAACCGCGCCCGAAACGCAACGAACCCGCTTTTTTGCCGCACATCGCCCAGGTGGTGGCGGCCTGTCGTGGTGAAGCGCCCGAGGCCTTGCTGGCCCACACCCGGGCCACCTCCGCCGCGTTCTTCCAACTTCCTCTCCAGGAGTGATTCATGGCTACAACTCTTCCGGGCGCCTTTCCGGGCCGCCGCCTGCGCCGTCTGCGCAAACATGATTTCAGCCGTCGTCTGGTACGCGAGAACGTACTGACCGTCAACGATCTCATCTATCCGGTGTTCGTGCTGGAGGGGGAGAACCGTCGGGAAGCCGTTCCCTCCATGCCGGGGGTGGAGCGTCTCTCCATCGATCTGCTGCTGGAAGAGGCTGCCGAGCTGGTGGAGCTGGGCGTGCCTGCCATCGCCCTGTTCCCGGTGACCCCGCTGGAGAGCAAGAGCCTGATGGCGGAAGAGGCCTACAACCCGAACGGGCTGGCCCAGCGCACCGTGCGCGCCCTCAAGGCTCGCTTCCCGGAGCTGGGGGTCATCACCGACGTGGCGCTCGATCCGTTCACCACCCACGGTCAGGACGGCATCATCGATGACGAAGGCTATGTGCTGAACGACATCACCACCGAGATCCTGATCAAGCAGGCGCTCTCCCACGCCGAAGCCGGGGTCGATATAGTCGCGCCGTCCGACATGATGGATGGCCGCATCGGTGCCATCCGCGCCGCGCTGGAAGAGAACGGCTTCATCAACACCCAGATCATGGCCTACTCCGCCAAGTACGCTTCCTGCTACTACGGCCCGTTCCGCGATGCGGTCGGCTCTGCCGGCAACCTCGGCAAGAGCAACAAGGCCACCTATCAGATGGATCCGGCCAACAGTAACGAAGCCCTGCACGAAGTGGCGCTGGATATTCAGGAAGGGGCCGACAGCGTGATGGTCAAGCCAGGCATGCCCTATCTGGATGTGGTTCGTCAGGTGAAGGATCAGTTCGGCGTGCCGACTTTCGCCTATCAGGTCAGCGGCGAGTACGCCATGCACATGGCGGCGATCCAGAACGGCTGGCTGAAAGAGAAGGAGACCATCATGGAGTCTCTGCTCTGCTTCAAGCGGGCCGGGGCCGATGGCATCCTCACCTACTTCGCCAAGCGCGTGGCGCAGTGGTTGAAGGAAGATGCCCGTTAAGCCGGGTTGAAGAGAGAAACGAGAGAGGGAGCCGATGGCTCCCTCTCTGCCGTTATGGCTCTCTTTTGGTCACGATCGGCTGATTACAGCTTGATCCAGGCATCACTCCAGTGGCTGCCGGTACCCGGCGCATAGTGGCTGGCCACACCACCGCACCAGCCGCTGTAGGGCCAGGGTTTGCACTCGTAGTTGCCACCGTTATTGCTGACCCGTTCGCCACTCTGATAAGCGGTGCCCGCAACATAGGCCGGGTAGCTGCCGTTACCACCGTCACTGTCACCACCTGGAGCCTGTTCCACCAACGTCAGGGTGAAGCGGCGCTCGAAGCCCTGCTTGCTTCCCTCAGCCATGCCCGCCAGCAGCAGCTCGTAACTGCCGGCCGCTAGGCCCGACTGCGTCAGCTGCAGGGAACCCTGACCATCGATCAGGGCGCTGCCGGTGGCGACCGGATTGCCATCCTGCAACAGGGTCGCGGTGACGGTCACCGGGTTGGCGGTGGTCAGCGTCAGGCTGAAGTCGAGCGTGCCGTTGACGATGGAATATTCAGACGCCAGGTCGGTGACGGTGAAGTCACTGCTGCTACCGGTAGTGGGCAGGATGAAGTCTCCGCTCAGGTAGGTCAGACCGGTCCAGCCGGAGCTGGTCAGCCAGTGCTTGCCATTGGTCTGATAGACGTTGGGCAACTGGGTGCACTGTTTGTTGTCATTGACGAAGCCGATACCGTAAAAGCCCGCCACATTCTTGTAGCAGAGCTGGCGACCATTCTGGTGCAGCACTGGCTGGTCCAGCTTGCCCTTGTGGTGGAGTGACAGCCAGTCAAACTGGTTGATGGCCGAGACCAGCGGCACAAACTGGCCATCGGGCTGACGATAGCGGATCAGGGATCCGGCATCACAGAGCAGACCATCTGCCTGCTGTTCGACGTAGCCGTAGTACTGCTCGCCATCCTGGAAGGTGAATCGGCAGAGATTGCTTTTCTCCGACTCCTTGGGGATCCAGCCCATCAGCAGTCGCTCCTGATTGTTCAGGGCCGCCAGCTGCCCGGCACTGAAGTCGCTGCCGTTGGCTACCCAGCCTTGCGGCATGGTGGAGAATTGCATGAAGTAGTGGTCGGTATAGTACATGTGGCTATCAGCGCGATGCTTGCGAGCCCCCTGGCTGACCGAGTTGTAGCGATAGATGTCGTTTTCCGGCTTGTGGAAGCCGTTGAGATCATCGTCCAGATAAGGCAGGTCGCCCTTGCGGATATGGTAGTTGGCCATGCCCGTCATCAGCGGATGCCAGCCGTGGCTGCCACGGGCAAACGCGCTCTCATGGCTGTAGGACTTCCCATCGAAGCCGTGGCCAAATTCGTGGGCAATGATGCCCCAGCTGCCGTAGTAGTGGCTGACAAAGTTAAAGGTATCGACCCCGGTGATGCCACCACTCCCCAGCCCGCCCCCCATGGCGGTGATCCCCAGGTTGAGGTAGGGGCGCTTCATCAGGCTGTGGTAGTAGTAGTCATAATCGGCGGCCGTAAAGATCCCGTTCGGCACATAGCTGTTGCCGCCATTACCGAACATCTCGTAGCCGTTCACCGCCTTGAAGTTGTACCAGACGTGTTTGAACTCCTCGGTCGAGACCATGTAGGCCAGGTTGGTGGCGATGATCAGCCACTCGCGGGCGTAGAGGGCATTGATGGGGCGCCAGGAGCCGCTGGTGTTGGTGGCGAAGCGCACGTTCCAGCTTGGCTTGAGGCGTGCCAGCTTCTGGGCAAACGGATCCGAGTTGGAGCTGAACCTGTGCTCGAACTGGGCGGGCAGATTGATGCTGTTGTCGAGCAGGTTGTTGAGGTCAAACACGCCATCGCGGCTGGCGCTGTTGAAGCGTCCCTGCTCGCCAAAGGCGCTCAGTGGCAGGGTGATTTGGGCATAGGCGGGCAGGCGATCGAGCTGGCCCAGGATCAGCCACTTGTTGATACCGTTCAGGCGTGACTCGATATTGATGTCATGCAGCTCTCTGGCGGCATAGTTGGTGATGCGCACCGTGTCGTTATCAAGCAGCTCGGTCTTGACCAGCGAATTGATGTTGACCGAACGCTGGGCGCGATCGATCAGCACCTCGTAGGGTTCGTCATTGCGCAGTATGTAGCTGACTGCGGCCGGCATCAGCTGATCGAAGATCAGCGGGCGAGCCGGCAACTGCTCGTCGGCCGTGAAGCTGATCTCCTTGCTCAGCAGCTGGTTGAAACCCAGGCCGCGCTCGTTGGCGGTGACAAGCGCCGAGCCCGCCAGCTGGAGATCTTTCAGCGCCGCCACGGGCTGCTGGTTGATCTCCCGAACAGTAAAGGTCGGGTTCTTGAACTGAAAGTCGTTGGCGATCAGGGTATCGGCATCATGCCACTCGATGCGGTCCTTGAAGTTCACCACCAGCCGATCGCCATCCATGTCGATTTTTTGCAGATTGCTGTCGGCGATCACCTGCTCAGGCGCCAGCGGGATGTTGCTGGCGATGGCATCAGCCAGTTTGCGCAGGTCATAGATGTAGTAGTTTTTGCCGGCGGTGTGGGCCAGGAGATAGTCACCCACCTGATGGAGTTGCACCAGACGGTGGCTGTATTTTCCTTCAAAGGCGAGCCGACCGGCGATGGGGGTCTTGAGGCTGTTCTCCGGCGTCACATCCTGCTGGCGGTAGACCTTGATCTCGCTCAGCGCATCGGCCACCAGCACGTAATCCTGATTGGCAAAGACGGCCTGGGCGCGGTGCAGGCTGTTGCTGCCGGAATCCCGACCGGTTCCCAGGGTGGTGACATAGCGATGTTCATCGGCCAGATCGAAGATATCGACCCGGTGCGAGTAGCGCGAGACAACGTAGAGCAGGTTGTTGCGGACAAACAGTTCACTGACCTGATTGTAGGCCGTGGCACTGCCGGTTTCGGTGCCGCGGATCTCGCCAATCTGCTGGCGGCTCGGGATATCGATAATGGCCACATGGCCCGGATTGCCGTTCTGGCTGACATAGAGCCGATCCTGATAGCGCTCGACCGCCGTGATCAGGCTGGCGTCCAGCCCCAGCTGGTCGGCCGTCAGCTCCTCGCCTTTGTCCAGATATTGCAGCGAGGTGGCAAACGAGTTGACGCTGCAGGAGCTGGTCTCCATCACCACCCGGGTGCGTTCGCCATTCTGGATCTGGCCGTGGGGGAAGTACTCCAGCAGACAGCCGTTGCCGTAGTCATAGTTGCCAAAGCGTTTGTTGACCGCTACGACCCCACCGTCGTACCAGGTCAGCTCCCACTCCTCATCGAAGAAATCAAAGACGTTACGAATGGCTGTTTCGTCGAAAAAGTGGGGTTTGGGCAGATCGAACAGGATGTGGTTATCCGCCGTCAGCGGGTAGAGCAGGCCGTTGATGGCAAGGTGGCGCTTGCCATCCTTGATGATCACGTTCTGCTCGTCAGCCGCACTCTGATGCAGCGCGGCGAGGCGTGCCGTCATCTGCTCGTAGTGCTCCTGATAGGTTTGTTTGAAATAGGCTTGTTCGCGCTCATCGGCCACGACATGGGCCGACAGCAGCAGACCGAGCAGGGTGGCAAGCTTGGTGGTTCTTGGCATGGTGATTTCCTTATCTTGGTTGTTGTTGGACGTTTTTTGGTGGTTGGCAAGCATGTAAAAGAGAGGGGCTAACCCGTCCGGGTCAGAGCATCCTGCCCATCGGCGGCGTGGCCGACGGGCAGGATATGGGCGGGGGCCTGTCGGCCCCCGTTAGTGGTTGGGGCAAGGTCAGAGCTTGATCCAGGCATCGCTCCAGGCAGAGCCGGTACCCGGCGCATAGTGGCTGGTCGAGCCGCCACACCAGCCGCTGTATGGCCAGGGTTTGCACTCGTAGTTGCCACCGGCATTGCTGACCCGATCACCGGACTGATAGCCGGTGTTGGGGGCGTAGGCCGGGTAGTCACCTTCGCCACCCCCGCTGTTCTCTTCGGTCAGCGCAACCGGGAAGCGCTGTACCACCGGCTGCTGGCCGTCAGCCAGACCGGTGATGACCACTTCGTAGCTGCCATCGGTGACGTTGCTGCCCTGCAGTACCAGGGTGCTGGTGCCGTTCACTTGGCTGCTGGTGGTACCGTGGCTGTGGCCGCTCTGCTCCAGAGTCGCGGTGATCTGTACCGGGTTGGCGGTGGTCAGGTTGAAGCGGATGCTGACCTGACCGTTGACTATGGTGTACTCGCTCGCCATGGCGCTGACGGTGAAGTCGCTGCTGCCTTCGGCGGGTGGCGTTGTGCCGCCGCAGTCGCTGTCGCCCTGTACGCGCCAGACGCCCCAGTCACCCGTGGTGCCCGGCTCTTCGTTCTGGGTCCACCAGCCTGCCAGCCAGTTCTTGCCGTTGTGGCTGACGATGTCGCCGCCCACGTAGACCTTCTTGGCATCCCAGCTGTTTTCACAGACGGCGCCCTGCTCCCTGACGGTCACGTTGCGCTGCTGGGTTACCTGCTGACCGGCGCTGTCGCTCACCTGATAGGTGAGGGTGTAGCGGCCGACCTTGCTGCTGTCGACGTTGCCGCTGACCTTGATTTGGGTGGTCAGGTCGCCATCTTCTTCATCATGGGCGCTGACGCCGGTCATCGGATCGAAAGCGGTACCCAGTTCCAGCGTGGTGTCGGTGACCCCACTGAATACCGGCTTCATGCTGTAGACCTCGATGGTGCGTACCTGCTCGGTGACGTTGTTGTCGCGATCGCTCACCTTGTAGGTGAGGGGGTATAGGCCGATGCGCTGGCTGTCTACCGAGCCTTCTACCTGGATCTGGCCAGTCAGGTCGCCATCTTCCTTGTCGTTGGCGCTGACACCGGCCAGCGGATCAAAGGCGGTACCCTGCTTGATGCGGGTATCGCTCAGGCCGCTGAACACCGGCTTGCCGTTGTCGACCGGCGGCGTGATCTCCTGATCGTGGATGAAGGGGCCGTAGCTCTTGATGAAGGATTCGTTGTAGGACTGACCGGCAGCGTTGCGGCCCATGTCCCAGTTGATGGACCAGGTCATCACGCCACGCAGCGGTTGTCCCTCGCTCTTCAGGCGGTTGAAGGCGTTGTAGAGCTTCTGCGGATCCTGCACATAGCCGGTGGCGGCGGCGTCGATGTTGGTCGGAATGCCGAACACCAGCTTGTCATGGGGGATCTTGTAGAAGCCGCGGGTACCGTTGCTCAGCGAATCCGCCATGTAGTAGATGAACTCTTCTTTCAGGGCATCGTTGTTCTGGGCAATCCAGCCGATGCCATCGATGTAGATACCGTCGCCACCCTGGTTGTAGAACTGAGGGTTGATCCAGTCGTAGTAGCCTTCCAGATTGCGGATATAGGGGATGTAGGCGCCAGTCTGGGTCAGATAGGGGAACTCCGGCGCCATGGTGATGAGGAAGTTTTTCCCCTGGGCGCGGTAGTGATCCTTGACCAGACGCAGGGCCGCCGGGATCACGGTCTGGTTGTCGGCGGCGGTGATGGCGGCCTGTTCCAGATCGATATCCAGCCCGTCGAAGCCATAGGTCTCCACCAGACGGATGATCTCGTCGGCAAAGGCCTGCTCCTGACCCTTGCGCAGCTCGATGTGTGCATCGGCACCGCCCAGCGCCAGCAGCACGGCACGGCCCTGACGGTTCAGCTCGGCGATCTGCTCGATAAACTGGCTTTCGCTCATGCCGATGGCCGGGTCGAGCTTGAAGGTGGGGATGGGATCGCTGCCATAGACCTTCATGAAGGAGACATCGACCACGTTGTATTGCGGGTTGACCTGATCGAGCTTGACGCAGGGGGCGATACCGCCCTTGTAGCCCGAGCCGTCACACCAGTTGTGCCAATAGCCGACTACTACGCCGGACTGGGGGTTGACCATCGCCTGACCGGCACTGGCGGCATATGCCATGGGGGCACCCATGCCGAGCAGGCAGCCAAGCAGGGATAATTTGAGTTTGTTCATCGTCTCTCCGTACGGTGCAAATGGGGCGTCGGTTGTGACCGGACGTCCCCGGGGGCAGCCCCGCTGTCATAGGTGTTTTCCCTTAGACCGGTGGCTTTGCGTCGCGCCCTTTCGGGTCACTTTGCCTTTTTCACCCGATTTCTGTGCAGCACAGAGAATCAAGTGACCTGCATGGCAGGTTGCCTATGATAGATGCTTGAAAATAAATTAATCAATAGTTGGTTTTGATTCTAATTGACTGAAAAATATTGATAATTTGTTACAGCTACCACATTTTGTCCGTTTCCATGATTGAGCATGACGGTACTTGGCTGGCAGCTGTGGCGCCGGTAAATGGCGATTTTTTGCCCCTTGAAAATAGCAGTAAGAGCCAAAAAAGGCCCACATATTCATCCTGTTACTGGCTGTTGATGGCAAAACTGCAGCAACGGCAGAGATCCGGGTCGCAATGGCTGGAAAAGTACAGGGTTGCGGCGGATTCCCGCTTGATTATTGCGTGGCTTGGCCACATGTTAGAAAGCCATACAGAGCTGCTAAAGCGGTCTGTTCAAGACCAAACAAGAGGTAACCGGGATGAATAACCCTTTGCTGACAATGGATTCGCTGCCCCCTTTCAGCCAGATCAAGCCGGAGCAGGTTCAGCCTGCCGTGATTCAGGCGATTGCTGACTGCAAGCAGAAGATCAGCGATGTGCTGGCCCAGCGTGATCCCCATACCTGGGATAGCCTGATTGCCCCGCTGGAAGAGGTAAATGACCGTCTGTCACGGATCTGGTCACCGGTCAGCCACCTCAACTCCGTACTCAACAGCGAAGCACTGCGCGAGGCCCATGACGCCTGCCTGCCGCTGCTCTCCGAATTCCAGACCTATGTCGGTCAGCATGAAGGGCTCTATCAGGCCTATCTGGCCCTCTCCCAGAGCGATGATTTCCCGCTGCTGAGCGGCGCCCAGCGCAAGGAGATCCAGAATACCCTGCGTGACTTCCGCCTCTCCGGCATCGGTCTGCCTGCCGAGGCGCAGCAGCGCTACGGTGAAATTCAGGCCCGCCTCTCCGAGTTGGCCTCCCGTTTCAGCAACAACGTGCTGGATGCGACCCAGGGCTGGCACAAGCTGGTGGCCGATGAAGCCGAGCTGGCCGGTCTGCCCGACAGCGTGCGTGCCGCTGCCCGTCAGATGGCTGAACTTAAAGGCAAAGAGGGGTGGCTGTTCACGCTGGATATCCCTTCCTACCTGCCGGTGATGATGTATGCCGACAACCGCGAGCTGCGCGCCGAGATGTATGAGGCCTTCACCACCCGCGCCTCCGATCAGGGCCCCAATGCGGGCAAGTGGGACAACTCCGCCATCATGAGCGAGCTGCTCACCCTGCGCCGCGAACTGGCTCAGTTGCTGGGGTTCGCCAACTATGCCGAGCTCTCCCTGGCCACCAAGATGGCGGACAAGACCGAACAGGTGGTGAGCTTCCTCACCGATCTGGCGGCCAAATCCCTGCCGCAAGGCAAGGCCGAGCTGGAGGAGATCCGCGCCTTCGCCGCCGAGCAGCATGGTCAGAGCGAGCTGGCCGCCTGGGATCTCGCCTACTACGCCGAGAAGCTCAAACAGCACAAGTTCTCCATCTCCGACGAGCAGCTGCGCCCCTACTTCCCCGCCAGCAAGGTGGTGAAGGGGTTGTTCGAAGTGGTGAAGCGGGTATTCGGCATGAAGGTGCGCGAGCGCCTCGGCATCGACACCTGGCACCCGGACGTGCGCTTCTACGACATCTTCGATGCCGACGACGAGCTGCGCGGCAGCTTCTACCTCGACCTCTACGCCCGCGAGCACAAGCAGGGCGGGGCCTGGATGGATGTCTGTCTGGGTCGTCGCTACCGTCAGGATGGCTCGCTGCAAAAGCCGGTGGCCTACCTGACCTGCAACTTCAACGGCCCGGTGGATGGTAAACCGGCGCTGTTCACCCACAACGAAGTGGTCACCCTGTTCCATGAGTTTGGCCACGGCATCCACCACATGCTGACCCGCATCGATGTGGCCGGTGTCGCCGGTATCAACGGCGTGGCCTGGGATGCGGTGGAGCTGCCGAGCCAGTTCCTCGAGAACTGGTGCTGGGAGTCCGAGGCGCTGGCCTTTATCTCCGGCCACTACGAGACCGGCGAGCCGCTGCCTGCCGATCTGCTGGAGAAGATGCTGACCGCCCGCAACTTCCAGGCGGCCATGCAGATGCTGCGCCAGCTGGAGTTCGCCCTGTTCGACTTCCGTCTCCATCAGGAGTTTGACCCGGCCAATCCGGCACAGCTCCCGGCGCTGCTGGATGAGGTACGCAGTCAGGTAGCAGTGATGACGCCACCGGCGTTCAATCGCTTCCAGCACAGCTTCTCCCACATCTTCGCGGGCGGCTATGCGGCGGGCTACTACAGCTACAAGTGGGCCGAGGTGCTCTCTGCCGATGCCTTCTCCCGCTTCGAGGAGGAGGGGATCTTCAACCCGGCCACCGGCCAATCTTTCCTGAAGAATATTCTGGAGAAGGGTGGCTCGAAGGAGCCGATGGAGCTGTTCCGAGCCTTCCGTGGTCGTGAGCCCAAGGTGGATGCGCTGTTGCGACACAGCGGGATCGCCGCCTGAGATTCCTGACCCGCCGCCTGTGTGAGCTTCAAGCAGGTACACTGTTTTGCGGCATAGTGGGATCGAGTCGTGATTTCTGCGACAAAAAGGGACCTTTTGGTCCCTTTTTTCAAGGCTTTTTAATATCTTGCTGATTGCATATTTGCACTGCTCACAGCTCTTCAGTAGAGTCGTGTTCTAACCTTCAAGGAGAGAAAGCCACTTGCCATGAGGCGAGCACTCGATTCCGTCTATCAAATCATCTCAAGTCTGGCTCATTCGAGCGGCCAGGGATATTTCGATACCTTTGTGAGTGAAATCGCCGCTGCTGTGATGGCTGATGTCGTCCTGATCGCCAGCAGGGAATCAAATGCTTCCCACCTTACGGTTCAGGCTGCCCATCCCTCCTCTCTTGACCCCGATACCCTGACGCTGCCACTGACTGACTCTCCCGATGCCATTACCTGGCAGGAGGGGGAAGCCTGGTTCAGCGATCGTCTGTTGCAGCTGTTCCCCGCGATGCCGCTTGCCGATGCGTGGCAGGCCCAGGCCTACGCCGGGATCGCCCTCAAGGATGCGGATGGCGAGACCATAGGTATCTGCTGCCTGCTCTATCGTCAGCCGCAGGCCAATATGACCAAGGTGATGGGGCTGCTCCGGTTGCTGGGGCCGCTGGCCGGTCGCGAACTGGCGCTGATGCTGCAACGCCAGCTGCCGCAACTCTTGCCTGATACCCCCCATGTGCTGCAGAGCATGCTGTTTCAGGCCCCGGTGGGGATCGGCAAGCTCGATCTCACCGGCCGCATTCTCTGGGCCAATCCGGCTATCGAAAAGATGTTGGGCTATCCCCTCGACGAGCTGCTTCATCGCTCCATCTCCGACATCAATCACCCGGAGGATTGGCAGCGCAGCCTTGAGGGCTACGAAGAGATCCGGCGCGGCGAGCGCAGCAGTTTCACCCAGGAGAAGCGCTACTTCTGCAAGGGGGGCGAGATCCTGTGGGGGCGGGTAACGGTCACCCTGATCCGCGACGAGCAGCAGCAGCCGGACTACCTGATGGTGCTGCTGGAGAATATCGATCCCCTCAAGCGTCATGCGGAGCAGCTCAAGCTCTCCCACCGGGTCTACGACAACCTCTCCGAAGCGATTCTGGTGTGCGATGCCGACAGCCGCATCATCTCGGTCAACCCGGCCTTCGAGCAGATCACCGGCTACAGCAGTGACGAGGTGCGGGGCCAGCGTCCCAGCATGCTCAAGTCCGGGCTGCACGATCAGACCTTCTATGCCGACATGTACCACGCGCTGGAGCGGGTGGGGGTGTGGCGTGGCGAAGTGTGGAACAAGCGCAAGAACGGCAAGCTCTATCCGCAGCAGCTGATGATCAGCACCCTGCGTGAAGCCGGCAAAATCCAGCAATATATCGCCATTTTCAGCGATCTTTCCCAGACCAAGGTGGCCGAGCAGAAGATCGCGACCCAGGCCAACTACGACAATCTTACCAGCCTGCCCAACCGCTGGCTGTTTGGCCGCTGCCTCACCCGCTTCTGCGAGCGGGGCGAGCGCTTCGCGCTCATGGTGCTCGACCTCAACAACTTCAAGGCGGTCAACAACAGCATGGATCACCATGCTGGCGATGCCCTGTTGCGGGAGGTGTCGGATCGACTGGTGAGCCGGGTGCGCACCGAAGATTTGGTGGCCCGCATCGGTGGCGATGAGTTCGCGTTTCTGGTGCCCGGCATCGTCACCCGCCGTCAGGCCGAGGTGTTTGCCAAGCAGGTGATCGGCAGTTTCGCCCGCCCCTTTATGCTGGCCAACCAGCACCTCTATGTGACCGCGACCATCGGCATGACTCTCTGTCCGGTCGATGGCAGCGAGAGCGACGAGCTGCTGCGCAATGCCGAACAGGCGCTGTTTGCGGCCAAGCGACAGGGACGGTTGCTCGGTGCCTACTGCTCATCCATGCGGGAAGAGGTGCGCCAGCGCCACCAGATGCAGCAGGATTTGGCCGAAGCGATCAAGCTGGAGCAGCTGACCATGGCCTACCAGCCGATCTGGGACAATCGCAGCGGACGAGTCGCCAAGCTGGAGGCGCTGGTGCGCTGGTATCACCCCCACTGGGGGCAGGTATCCCCTGCCGAGTTTATTCCGCTGGCGGAAGAGGCGGGATTGATTCAGGGGCTGGGTGCGCTGGTATTGTGGCAGTCGTGCCGGGATCTGGCGCGGTTGCAGCAATCCGGCTTCCCGGATCTGCAGATGTCGATCAACCGTTCCACCATGGAGTTCCAGACCATCGACCCAGAGGCGAGCGAGTGGCTCAAGGTGATCCAGCATTTCGGACTCGATCCTGCCGACATCGTCATCGAAATCACCGAATCTCTGCTGATGGAGAGCAGCGATCAGCACAGGGTACGGATCGATGCCCTGCGCGAGGCGGGCTGCAAGCTGGCCATCGACGATTTCGGTACCGGCTACTCGGCCCTCAACTATCTGCGCACCTTCCCGGTCGATCTGGTCAAGATCGACCGCTCCTTCGTGCGCCATATCCCCTTCAATGAGCAGGATCGGATGCTGCTCGACGGCATCATCAACATAGTGCACAACCTCGGCATGCAGGTGGTGATCGAGGGGGTAGAGACCCGCGAGCAGCTCAACTTCCTCTGCCAGAAGGGGTGTGCCTTCACCCAGGGTTATCTGCTCAGCCGCCCGCTGGCCTATGACGATCTCACCGAATATCTGCAGCTCAATGACAAAGGGATGTTTCTGCAGATCAGCTAGTGGTGCTTACTCCTGCGATGTCATCTTTTCCTGTTTGGTTTTCAATGTCCGGTAATCTTCGCCGAGATAGCGCAAATAGATGCGATCCAGTACTCCCTCATCCTGCATCTCTTGCAGCGCCTTGTTGTAGGCAGGCAGCAGGTCAGCCTTCTGTTTGCCAAAACAGAGGTAGAGCGGCGTCGAATCGATAAAGGGGCTGAGGGCGCGGATCCTGACGTCCTGCTCCCTCGACAGAATGGGGGCAGAGAAGTAGTCCAGGATGATCATATCGACCCGACTCTTTTCCAGCATCAGTAGCAGCTGTTTGTCGGAGTGAACCTTGATGGGCTCCCAGCCGGTGAAGTTCCTGATCTTGGCCGTGTAGTCATACCCCCTGACCATCCCTACTTTCAGCCCCTTGGCCATCTCCCACGAGAAGTTCTGTAACGGACTGTCGGTACGCACATAGGCGGCCAGAGGATAGAAGGCGGTGGCAAGGTCAGAGTGATAGCAACCGGGGAGAGGGGCATTGTCGAGAATGCCATCCGCCAGCTGGGTGCTGACATACTGCTCGCAGCGTCCCCAAGGCAGTTCAAGCAGGGTGAGGTTCATGCCAAGGCGGCGCGCCACCTCTTGATGGATCTCCACCGAAATGCCCTCTTTCAGGTTGCCCTGTTCGGCATAAGAAAAGGGAGGCCAGTCTACGCCGCAGACCTTCAGGTTTGTGCCGCTCTGGGCGGCGAGGAGCAGGGCAATGAACAGGTTCATGGGATTTCCTCCCTACAGCGACTTGAAGGGGCTGTGGTACACTCGGTTCACTGAACTTAGAACGCATCCAAAGACCATGCAAATCCTCCTCGAAGACCCCGCCAAGGCCGCGCAGGCAGACGCTCTGGCCAGCCAGCTTGCCCAGCTCGACCTTCCCCAGTTTGCCCTGGTGTTTACCCCGGAACGGTTGGAACTGCGCAAGCTGGATGAACCCAAGCTGGGGGCCGTCTATGTGGACTTCGTGGAAGGGGCGGTGGCGCATCGCCGCAAGTTTGGCGGCGGTCGCGGTCAATCCATCGCCAAGGCAGTGGGGCTCAAGGCCGGTGCCACACCAACCGTGGTGGATGCCACTGCCGGGCTGGGGCGTGATGCCTTCGTGCTCGCCTCCCTCGGTTGCAAGGTGACCCTGATCGAGCGCAGTCCCGTGGTGGCCGCCCTGTTGCAGGATGGGCTGGCGCGGGCGGCACAGGATCCTGAGATTGGCCCCTGGGTCAGTGAGCGGATGCACCTGCTGCAAGGCCCGGCGGTGGACAACCTGCTGGCGCTGCCGGAGCGGCCCGAGGTGATCTACCTCGACCCCATGTTCCCCCACAAGCAGAAGTCGGCGCTGGTGAAAAAGGAGATGCGGGTGTTCCAGTCGCTGGTGGGTCCGGATCTCGATGCGGATGCCTTGTTGCCTGCTGCGCTCAAGATGGCTGATAAGCGGGTGGTGGTGAAGCGGCCGGATTACGCCGGCTGGCTCAACGAGCATAAACCCAGCATGGCCATCGAAACCAAGAGCAACCGCTTTGATGTCTATGTGATGGCGGCGCTGGCGGCGAGTTAACGGCCGGTGCGAGTTGCGGATGCAAAAAAGGAGGGCCAACGTCATGTTGGCCCTCCTTTTTCGTATTGGATTCAGTTGGTTGGCGCGAAGCGGATCAGCTTCTCTTCCCCTTGCCAGTTCAGGCGCAGGGTCGCCAGTTCTGCCAGACTGAGCCGCTCGCCACTGTGCAGCAGCAGATACTCGACCCCTTCGCTGGCTTCGATAGTGCGGATCTTGTCATCCCATTGGCGATCATCGCGGCTGGTGAGGGTCACCGGCAGTTGCCAGCTGGCAGCAATTTCGAGCCAGTCGTAGAGATCGCAGCTGATGGGTTGATAATCCGGCATGATCGGCTCCAAAACAGGCAGGTTGCTGAGTCAGGCTTCCTGTACGCGGGTAGGCCAGCCCATTTTTTGCTGGCGTTCCACTTCAAAGCGCAGCTCGCTGGCACGCAGGTAGTGTTCATCCATCCAGCCCTTGGGCAGGGTCAGGGTCAGTGACTCCTCTTCTGCCTGCAGGGTGAAGCTGGGCACTGTGCCCTGGGTGCGGCGCATGCAGAGGATCAGCGCGATGCGCAGGATACGGGCCAGCCTGATCGCCTGACGAGCGGTGACGGCACCCTGTTTCTCCAGTGGTTCCAGCTTGAATTCGTCCCGCTGGTTGAACAGCAGGGCCGACAGCAGCTTCTTTTGCGCAGGGGTAAAGCCCGGCATGTCGATGTTGTCGATGATGTAGGCGGCGTGTTGCGGCGCCTTCTTGTATTCGATACAGAGGCCGATCTCGTGCAGCAGGGCGGCATAACGCAAGATCGGACGACCGTAGCGTTTGGAGAGTCGCCAGGCCGGTTGCAGCTGGTTGAACGCCTCGACGGCGGTATCGCGCACCCGTTCGGCGTGCTCTTTATCCAGCTGATAGCGGCTGATCAGGCTGTCGGCGGTGCGATCCCGGGCATCACAGTCGTGATTGTTGCCCAGCAGACCGTAGATCAGTCCTTCACGCAGGGCGCCACCCGCGAGGGTCATGCTCTCGATATCGAGGGTTTCGAAGATGGCGATCAGGATGGCGAGGCCGGAGGGGAACACGGTCAGCCGCTCGGCCGCCAGCCCTTCCAGTTGCAGCCGGTCGAGCTTGCCGCAGGCGATGGCCTGACCCATCAGCTCCTGCAGTTTCGGCAGGGTGACCCGTTCGCTCTTCCCTTGCGCCAGCATGATCTCTTGCAGTGCCTGCACCGTGCCGGAGGCGCCGACGCAGGTGCGCCAGCCGAGGGCGCGGTAATCTTCCGCCACCTTCTCCAGCACCGCCTTGGCGGCGGCAATCGCCTGCTCGAAACGGGCTTCGGAGAGCTCGCCATCACCGAAGTGATTGTTGAGCCAGGTGACGCAGCCCATGTGCAGGCTGTTGAGCAGTTTTGCTTCGCTATGTTCGCCGATCACCAGTTCGGTACTGGCACCGCCGATGTCGATCACCAGCCGGTTGCCTTCCCCGGCAGAGGTCCAGGAGACCCCTTCATAGATGGTCTTGGCCTCTTCCTCGCCCGAGATGATCTCGATGCTGTGGTTGAGTACCCGTTCCGCTTCGCTGAGGAACTCATCGACGTTGGTGGCAAGTCGTAAGGTTGCGGTGCCCACCACCCGGATATTGTCGGCCGGAATGTCCTGCAACTGTTCGGAGAAGAGACGCAAACAGTCCCAGCCCCGCTCCATGGCGGCACGGCTGAGACGAAATTCCGGATCGAGCCCGGCTGCGAGGCGAACCTTGCGCTTGACCTTGGCGACGGTGCGCAGGGCACCGGCGACCTCGCGCACCACCAGCATATGAAAGCTGTTGGAGCCGAGGTCGATAGCGGCATAGAGAGGCGAGTTGTGCAACGGGCCTGTCCTTAGCTCTTGCGCGGCGGACGACGACGGTTGTTGCTGTTGCCACCGCCCTGACGATCCCGCATGTTGCGGTTCACCGGCTGACGGTTGCGGAACACCCGTTTCGGCGGGGTCACGTCATCCAGCAGCGCTTCGCGATCATATTTGCTGACCGGAATGGCGTGGTGGATGTACTCCTCGATGGCCGGCAGGTTGAAGGCATAGTCTTCACAGGCCAGGCTGATGGAGTGACCGCTCTTGCCGGCACGACCGGTACGACCGATGCGGTGTACATAGTCTTCGGCGTCGTCGGGCAGGTCATAGTTGAAGACGTGGGTCACGTCAGGGATGTGCAGACCACGGGCGGCCACGTCGGTGGCGACCAGAATATCGAGCGCACCCTTGGTGAAATCCTCGAGGATCTTCATCCGCTTCTTCTGCGGCACGTCACCGGTCAGCAGACCGACGCGGTGGCCGTCGTTTTCCAGCCAGGCATGGACGTCTTCACAGACGTGCTTGGTGTTGGCGAAGACGATCGCTTTTTCCGGCCACTCCTCTTCCATCAGGGAGAGCAGCAGCAACATCTTGTCTTCATTGGAGGGGTAGAACAGCTCCTCCTTGATCCGCACGCCGGTCATCTGCTCCGGCTCTACCTGCACATGTTCCGGGTGGTTCATGTGTTCGTAGGCCAGCTCCTGCACACGCAGGGAGAGGGTGGCGGAGAACAGCATGCTCAGACGCTCGGTCGCGGGCGGCATGCGGCGGAACAGGAAGCGGATGTCCTTGATGAAGCCCAGATCGAACATGCGATCAGCTTCGTCCAGAACCACGACCTGAATGTTGCCGAGATCGATCACCTTGGACTTGAAGTAGTCGATGATGCGGCCAGTGGTGCCGATCAGGATGTCGACGCCCTGCTCCAGCACAGCCAGCTGCTTGTCGTAACCTTCGCCACCGTAGGCGAGGCCGAGTTTCAGGCCGGTAGAGGCGGCGATGCTGTCGGCATCGTTATAGATCTGTACTGCCAGTTCCCGGGTGGGTGCCATGATGATGGCTCTGGGTTGGTTAACCAGACGGGGCTTGGTCAGCGGGTGAGTCAGCAAATAGTTGAATGTCGCGGCCAGGAAGGCAATGGTCTTGCCGGTTCCTGTCTGGGCCTGACCGGCGAGGTCATGACCTTCTACCAGCAGTGGCAGAGACAGTGCCTGGATGGGCGTGCAATAGTGAAATCCCTTTGATTCCAGACCAGCCAGAACTTCGGGTTCGAGGCCCATTTGGGCGAATTTGTCGGTCGTTAAGTGTGTTTTGCTCATGGCGGTAGGTTATCAGGTTAGGCTTGCAATAATAAACAGGATCATTTCAAATAGGGCAACTATTGCCTTTGTTGATATGTCAATAAAGCCTTAATTACTGACTGGAGTTGGAGATGAGTGACAAGATTGTTCAGCTGAGCGATGCCAGCTTCGAGGCAGATGTAATCAAAGCCGATGGCGCCGTTCTGGTCGACTTCTGGGCCGAGTGGTGTGGTCCGTGCAAGATGATTGCCCCGATCCTGGAAGAAGTTGCCCAAGAGTACGAAGGTCGCGTGACCGTAGCCAAACTGAACATCGACCATAACTCTGATACTCCGCCCAAGTACGGCATTCGTGGTATCCCGACCCTCTTGCTGTTCAAGAATGGCGAAGTGGCAGCGACCAAGGTCGGTGCACTGTCCAAGACTCAGCTGAAAGAGTTCCTGGACGGCAACCTGTAATAATTAAAGAGGAGCGCATTGCAATAATGCGCTCCTTGTGTTTTATCACCTAGACGCTCATCCCGATTGGTGCTAGTTTATCGCTCGTTTGCTAACCTTTTTGCCTGACTCTTTGCTAACCACAGCCTGGCAATCAAATCCGATCAGCATCAATCCAGCAGACTGTCTCCTCATTTCAATCCTTGCTTACAGACTTTCACCACTATGAATCTGACTGAATTAAAGAACACTCCTGTGTCCGAGCTGGTCAAGCTTGGCGAATCCATGGGGTTGGAAAATCTGGCTCGGGCGCACAAGAAAGATATTATTTTTGCAATCCTCAAGGCGCACGCCAAGGGTGGTGAAGATATCTTTGGCGACGGTGTGCTGGAAATCCTGACCGATGGTTTCGGCTTCCTGCGCAGTGCAGACGGCTCCTATCTGGCAGGCCCTGACGATATCTACGTCTCCCCGAGCCAGATCCGCCGCTTCAACCTGCGTACCGGCGATACCATCTCCGGCAAGATCCGGCCACCGAAAGAGGGCGAACGCTACTTCGCACTGCTCAAGGTCAATGAGGTCAACTACGACCGTCCGGAAAACTCCCGCAACAAGATCCTGTTTGAAAACCTTACCCCCCTGCATGCCAACGAACGTCTGCGTATGGAACGGGGTAACGGCTCTACCGAAGATATCACTGCCCGTGTACTGGACCTGGCTTCCCCCATCGGTAAAGGCCAGCGCGGCTTGATCGTGGCGCCGCCCAAGGCCGGTAAGACCATGCTGCTGCAGAACATCGCCCAGAGCATCGCCTACAACCACCCGGACTGTGAACTGATCGTTCTGCTGATCGACGAGCGTCCGGAAGAAGTGACCGAGATGCAGCGGATGGTGAAAGGTGAAGTGATCGCTTCCACCTTTGACGAGCCAGCTTCCCGTCACGTTCAGGTTGCCGAAATGGTGATCGAGAAGGCCAAGCGTCTGGTCGAGCACAAGAAAGATGTGGTGATCCTGCTGGACTCCATCACCCGTCTGGCCCGTGCCTACAACACCGTCATCCCGTCATCCGGCAAGGTACTGACCGGTGGTGTGGATGCCAACGCCCTGCACCGTCCGAAGCGCTTCTTTGGCGCCGCGCGTAATGTTGAGGAGGGCGGCAGCCTGACCATCATCGCCACCGCGCTGATCGATACCGGCTCCAAGATGGACGAGGTTATCTACGAAGAGTTCAAGGGTACCGGCAACATGGAACTGCACCTCTCGCGCAAGATTGCCGAGAAGCGCGTCTACCCGGCTATCGACATCACCCGCTCAGGCACCCGTAAAGAAGAGCTGCTCACCTCAGGTGACGAGCTGCAGAAGATGTGGATCCTGCGCAAGATTGTCCACCCGATGGGCGAGATCGATGGTATCGAATTCCTCATCGACAAGCTGGCGATGACCAAGACCAACGACGAGTTCTTCGACGCCATGCGGCGCCAGCAGAAGTAAGTCCGGTCAGAAAATGACGAAACCGCGGCCCTGGTCGCGGTTTTTGTTTATCTGTTTTCCGGTCGCCCTAGTAGTATGAGATCCCGATGTCACATGGATGGAGACGTCATGAAGCCTGTTTTCTGGTTATTGTTGGGGTTGCTGAGTGCAATGCCTGCCTGCGCGCAGAGTGCTCCGGTCGCGGTGACAGCCGAGACGTTGCAGACGCACCAGCGCTATCTGGCGGGCCGTCTGCAGGAGGGGCAATTTGCAGCCATCGACTCTCTGCTGGCGACCCTGAGTCGCGAGCGGCGGGAGTTCCTGCTGTTGCAACTGCTGCGGGATATTCCCGCGACCACCCCTGCATCTCCTGCGTTGCAACAGTGGGTCGCGGCTCAGGCCGACAAGGCCCCCGAGTGGCTCATGGAGCAGCAGGTCGACGGTTTTCTGGTGCAGCAACCTGTCTATGATTTTGCCGCGCAGGCCCGTCAGTTGCTGGGGGAGTGGCAGCTGCAATCACTGGTGCAGCGCTATCGGCAGCAGCTTGCCCAGGGCAGCTTCCAGCTAAAGTCCATCTACTACAGCAGTAACCCCGATCTCGCCATGCAGCAGCAAGCCCTGTTGCTGGCTCTCGACACTTTGCCGCAACCGATCTGGATGCGGGAGGCGCAAGCGCTGGCCAGCCAGAATATCTATCTGCCCGACAATCATTTGTTGTTCCATCTGTTGCAGCGCACCGGCGAACCGGCGCTCTATAGCATGCTGTGGCGGCGGCCGGCAGATCAGGATGCGCTGCGTGCTCTCTCTACCATCAACCGCTTCCATCACGGCAGCGCTGCCAGCGATCTGCTGATTGCCGCCAGTGGCAACGAGGGATTGAAGGGGGCCGCCCTGCGTCAGCTGAGCGCGCTCTCCCCCTTGCCGCCGCAGGCCCAGAAATACCTGCTGGCGGAACTCTCCAACCGTCAATACGGGGCGCTGGTGGCCGGTCTGTTGATGGAGGTGGACGAGCCCCAACTGCTCTCTGCACTGGCCAGACGCCTTGGCCAGCGTGACATGCCACCCATTGCACCGAGTCTGCTGCCCGATTCGGGTACACCCGATGGGCAGCCAGGGTTATAATGCGTGACCTCCTGAACCCGGTTGGGAACTTGCATGAAATACAAGGATTTGCGTGATTTCATCGCGCAGCTGGAACAAAACGGACAACTCAAGCGCATCACCCGCGAGATAGATCCCTATCTGGAGATGACCGAGATCAGCGATCGCACCCTGCGTGCGGGTGGCCCGGCTCTGCTGTTCGAAAATCCCAAAGGCTACACCATGCCGGTGCTGACCAACCTGTTCGGCACCCCGGATCGGGTTGCCATGGGCATGGGGCAGCCCGATGTGGGTGCCTTGCGTCAGGTCGGGGTCTGGCTCTCCTATCTCAAGGAGCCCGAGCCGCCCAAGGGATTCAAGGAGCTGATGGAGAAGCTGCCGATCTTCAAGCAGGTGCTCAACATGCCGACCAAGCGCCTCTCTTCCGCCCCCTGCCAGCAGGTGGTGCAGGAGGGAGATGCGGTCGATCTCGACCAGATCCCGATCCAGCACTGCTGGCCCGGCGATGTGGCGCCGCTGGTCACCTGGGGCCTCACCATCACCCGTGGCCCCTACAAGAAGCGGCAGAACCTCGGCATCTATCGCCAGCAGAAGATCGCCAAAAACAAGCTGATCATGCGCTGGCTGGATCACCGTGGCGGTGCCATCGATTTTCGCGAGTGGCAGGAGGCCCATCCCGGTGAGAGATTCCCGGTGGTGGTGGCGCTCGGTGCCGATCCGGCGACCATTCTCGGCGCGGTGACGCCAGTGCCGGATACTCTCTCCGAATATGCCTTTGCTGGTCTGCTGCGCGGCAGCCGTACCGAGGTGATCAAGGCCATCAGCTGCGATTTGGAGGTGCCCGCCAGCGCCGAGATTGTGCTGGAAGGCTATCTTGAGCCGGGCGAGATGGCCCCGGAAGGCCCTTATGGCGACCACACCGGTTACTACAACGAGGTGGACGAGTTCCCGGTCTTCACCATCACCCACATCACCAAGCGGCGCGATGCCATCTATCACAGCACCTACACCGGCCGTCCGCCCGATGAACCGGCGGTGCTGGGTCTGGCGCTGAACGAGGTGTTCGTGCCGCTGCTGCAGAAGCAGTTCCCCGAGATTGTGGACTTCTATCTTCCGCCGGAGGGGTGCTCCTACCGGATGGCGGTGGTGACTATCAAGAAGCGTTACCCGGGCCACGCCAAGCGGGTGATGCTGGGGGTCTGGTCCTTCCTGCGCCAGTTCATGTACACCAAGTTCGTGGTGGTGTGTGACGATGACGTCAACGCCCGCGACTGGAAGGATGTGATCTGGGCCATCACCACCCGGATGGACCCGGCACGGGACACCACCTTGATCGAGCACACCCCGATCGACTATCTGGACTTCGCCTCGCCGGTCTCCGGCCTCGGCTCCAAAATGGGGCTGGATGCCACCAACAAGTGGCCGGGCGAGACCAATCGGGAGTGGGGTCAGCCCATAGTGCAGGATGAGGCGGTGAAGCAGAAGGTTGATGCCATCTGGGATGAGCTCAATATCCTCGGATGAGGCAAACATGACAGCTTTGCTGCAAAAAGTGATGCGATCCGCACTGATTTGAGTATTCTCGACTGACGGGGCCAGGGCTGCTGGTCGTCACTCCATAGTGAAACAATGAGCGAAGCGGGCCGAGCGAGCCCGCCACAAGGACAAGAATGCAACGTATCAAATGCCGCGTAGAGGAACTGCGCGAATATGTCGACACCATCTGGCATGTGGCCCTGACGCCGCAGCAAGCGATCAGCTTCAAGCCGGGCCAGTATCTGCTGGTGGTGATGAGCGATTCGGACAAGCGCCCCTTCTCCATCGCCAACTCGCCGACCCGCCCGGGCGTGCTGGAGCTGCAAATTGGTGCCACTCCCGAAAACGCCTACGCCGGTCAGGTGCTGGCCCGCATGCGCGAGCAGGGCGAGATCGAGGTCGAATTGCCGGCTGGCAAGGCGTTCCTGCGCGATGAATCTCCCCGTCCGCTGATCCTGATGGCGGGCGGCACCGGCTTCTCTTACGCCCGCTCCATTCTGGAGTATCTGATCGACACGGGCAGCAAGCGCCCGGTGTTCTTCTACTGGGGTGTGCGTCAGGCTCACTGGCTCTATGAGCTGGAGCAGATGCAGCAGTGGGAGCGTGACTATGCACCGCTCACCTTCATTCCGGTGGTGCAGGAGCCGGAGGCTGACTGGACTGGCAAGAGCGGGCTGGTGCACAAGGCGATCATGGATGACTTCGTCAGTCTCCACGACTACGACATCTATGTCGCCGGCCGTTTCGAGATGGCGGGTGCCGCGCGTGAGGAGTTCAAGATCCTTGGCGCCGAGCCGGAGCGCATCTTTGGTGACGCCTACGAATTTATCTGACGGGATCCCCGTCTGGATGACGCAGCCCCCGGTTTTGCCGGGGGCTTTTGTTTTTAGGGCTCCCGCAGTACCTGATCGTACCGAATGGTTGGATTATCGCGGAGTTATCCCATTATTTTTCAATATTTTGGCTATGAATGGCTACTAATCGAACGTAGCTGATGGCATCTTTGTGGGGGATTGACAAGAGCATCCATAGAGCAAGCACAAGGAGGCGCAGTGTTGAGTGAAGAGGGCAGGGCATCTGCGGAGGATGACAGGGGAGAGACTGGCTCTGTCAAGCGGGTCGCAACGCTGATCCCGTCCCCTCATGGCGGTGAAATGGCCCGTTTGCAGGCAGAGATCGCCGCTTTGAAGCATGAAAATGGCCTGTTGCAGGAGAAGCTCAATGCCGCCCTCGATGGCACCGGCATCTGTCTCTGGCAGGGCACTATTCCCACTGGCGAGCTGCGGGTCTTCAATCTGCAGAACTTTCAGGCCGGTGACATGGCCCCTCATTTCGATCAGTGGAGCGCCAAGCTCCATCCCGACGATCGCGCCCATGCCATGGGCAGCTACTTTGCCCACCTTGAGGGTAAAACCCTCTTCTATGAAGCCGAATACCGCACCATCAATCCGCAAGGCGAGGTCACCTGGCTGTGGGATAGGGGACGGGTCGTCGATCGGGATGGAGATGGCAAACCGCTGCGGATCATGGGCTCCCATATCGATATCACCCAGCGCAAGGCTTATGAGCAGCGACTGGCGGAGCGCGCCAACAGCGACGCGCTGACCGGCTTGCTCAACCGGCAGGGGTTTGGCAAGGCGTTTGCCCAGCTGCAGCCGCAAGGGGCGGGGGCGCTGCTCTTTATCGATCTGGATGATTTCAAGGGGATCAATGACCAGCTGGGGCACGCCTGCGGCGATCTGGTGTTGCAGCAGATGGCGGATTGGCTGCGCCTCATTATGCCGGGCTCGGCGCTATGTGGCCGTTACGGCGGCGACGAGTTTGTGGTGCATCTGCACCGGGATGTGTCGAGCCATGGCCTGGCGCAACTGGCTGACGCCCTGATCAGCCGGATGCACGGCTATGTGCCCAAACCCGGTTGCCCGCAACGGGTGGGGCTGAGTATCGGCATCGCCCTGTGGGAGGAGGAGCCATTGAGCTTCCGGCAGGCATTGGAGGTTGCCGACCGTGCCATGTATGAGGCCAAGGCACGCGGCAAGCGGGCCTGGTATCTGCTTCAGGTGTGATGTTTTTTACAGGTTCAATACAAAGCAAAAACCCCAGCCGAGCTGGGGTTTTTGTTATTCGCCTTTGGCGCCGAGCTGCTGCTCGAGCTGAGCCAGCTTGCTTTCGAGGGCGGCCAGTTTTTCACGGGTACGCAGCAGCACCTTGGTCTGCACGTCGAACTCTTCGCGGCTGACCAGATCCAGCTTGCCCAGCTGGGCCTGCAGTACCTGACGCATCTTCTTCTCGGCCTCTTCACCCATGCTGCGAATGCCGGGCGGCAGGGAGTTGTGCACCTGCTTGGCGATCTCTTCCAGTTTCTTCGGGTCGATCATGATGTCCTCCTTAAGCGTTGGCGGACATTCTACCGACAATTCCCTCACTTTGCCGAGATCGCGGCGGCTTTTTAGTCGTGATGGTGCCCGCTGGCTGGTCGGGTCTGGTGATGGGGCTACAACTGCTACCCTTGCGCCCCTTTGTTAACCTGAAACTATGACATGCACCACAAAGCTGAGCCAGAACTGTCCGGCATGAGTCTTATTTGGTGTTGGTTTTATGTTAACGTTTTGCAGTCGAGGTCGTGATGACCCCGTTGGCTTGTGATGGATAACAACCCTATAAAAAGAGAATAAAAAATGAAGAAGAAGCTAATTTATGCAGCTGTTGTCAGCGCCCTGCTGGCCGGATGTGGTGGAGATGACAACAAGGGAGACACCACCAGCTCCCTCGACTACGTCCTGAGTGGCGCCAACGGGGTGCGCCCGAGCGTGCTGGCCCCCCGTGCCAGCGATGGTACCCTGAAGTTTTCGACAGAAACGGCTGATCTGTCGAACCCGGTATCTGCCCTCTCCACTCTGGATGGTTGGTCAACCACCCAACCCATCCAGCTGGTACCGGCGACCGTGACCGGTGTCTCTGTGCCGGCACCGGCGGCCAGCGAGTATGCTTCTGCCGTTGCGCCCCTCTACCTGCTCGAGCTCACGCTGGATCCGGTCACTCTGCAACCCAACGGAGTCAAGGGCGGCAAGCCACTGGTTTATGGGACCGACTTTGTGGTCACCGGTGGGGACGGCAAGCTTAATCTGGTTCCGCTCAAGCCGCTCAATCCCTCTTCTTACTACATGATCGTGGCGACCGATGCCCTCAAGGACAGTCGCGGCACACCGCTCAAGGCGGGAGGCGATTACAGCAGCTTCAAATCGACAGCTGGCGCAACTACTCAGGAGCAGACCATCAACGGCCTGATCTCGCTGCAGGAAGGTCTGTTCAAGGCGGCCACCGGGATCACCAGCGATCGGGTGATCTTCTCCGACTGGTTTGCCACCCAATCTGGTGCCGATGTGCTGCTGGCAGTGAAAAGTGCCGCCGCTTCGGTGCTGAAGAGCCCGAGCCTGGACGCCGCGGCGCTGTGGAAACAGGATGCCAGAGGCAACACCAGCCTGCCGGCAACCTATACCATCAATGGTCTTAATGGCGGGGTGGATTTTCTGACCCAGCTGGCGAATGAGCCATTCTTGCCGCAGGATCAGAAAGATGCACTGACAGCCGCCTTTGGGGTTGGTACGCCGCTTAACGGGGTTGCCCAGCTAACCAAGGTGTATACCGGTACCGTCAAACTCCCTTACTTCCTCTCAACCCCGGCGATAGCCGGCTCCTGGGACAAGGCCAAGACCCAATCCTGGCACGGCGCCATTCCCAGCCTCTATGCCATCGCCAACGCGCTGAAAGCGGGCGATACCGAGGTGATCGGTGGACTGGTCGGGGCGGGCGTGGACCCCGCATTGCTGGGTGAGCTGATCGCCGACCCGAGCCGTCAGAGTGAACTGCTGACCGAGGCGAGCAAGCTGATCGGGGTGACCCTCACCTCCGGTGGCAAGCCGCTGGATGCCGAGCGCAATATCGGTCGTTTCAACCCGTTGCCGACTCTGACCGAAGTACAATCGGTACCGCTGCGGATCTTTGCACCGACGATCAACTTGAGCACTGTCACTGATGTGATCATCTATCAGCACGGAGTCACCTCCATCAAGGAGAACGCCTATGCGCTGGCGCTGGGCCAGATAGGTGCCGGGTTAGACCCATCAGTGAACAAGGTAGTTGCTGTGGTGGTGATCGATCATCCGCTGCACGGCGAACGTGGCTATGCCTTGAGCGGCAGCATGGATACCGTCACCACCTCCGAGAATCCGACTCCCTATCTGAATCTGGGCTATCTGACGGTGGCGCGGGACAACCTGAAACAGAGCGTGGCCGATCTGCTGGGACTGCGACTGGCTGTCGGTCTGGCCAACACCCAGGGATTGGGTGGCCAATTGGGTGGTGCCGGTCTGAAAGTTCACTTCCTTGGTCACTCACTCGGTGCCATTACCGGGGCCAATCTGCTGGCTGTCGCCAACCAGACCACCGGCAGTGCTCAGGCTGATGCCCTGTTCAAGTTCGATACCGGTGGTCTGGCGATGCCGGGTGGCGGCATCGCGCCGTTGTTGCTCAACTCGCCGAGCTTCGGGCCGACCATCAAGATGAGCGTGCTTACCTCGGGTAGTCCGGCGCTGAAAGCGGGCTTTACCGCCTATGCACCGAATTGCAAAACGGCTGCCGCCACTTGCTTCGTCAACGAGTTCCTGCCCAGTCTGGATGCGGCCACGCAGGCGGGTGCGGCGAGCACCTTGCAGAGCTATACCTTTGCCGCCCAGTCAGTGCTGGACTCTGCGGACCCGATCAATCTGGGCAGTGGCGTCGCCAAGAGTTTCCCGCTGTTCGCCACCGAAATTGTGGGTGATGGTGCGCTCAGCTTGCCGGATCAAGTGATCCCCAACAGCATCGCCTCTGCGCCGCTGGGTGGCACCGAGCCACTGTTCCGGGTGTTGGGTTTGCAAGAGCTGAAGGGTTCCGGCGTGCTCCCGGCGGGTCACCATGCTGCGCGCTTCCTGAAAGGGGGCCATAGCTCGCTGCTGGCTCCTGACGAGAACTTCGATCAGGCTGGCGCGGTCACCACCGAGATCCAGACCCAGTTCGCCAGCTTCTTTATGAGTGGCGGTGCGGCGGTCAAGGTGACTGACGACACCCTGATCAAGCAGTAACTGCCTATCGCGTAAAAAAACGCCGCCCTTCGGGGCGGCGTTCTCGTTTCTGCGGCTGCTGAAAAATCAGCCCGGCTGGTGGTTGCGATCCAGCCAGCCTTGCAGCAGGCCGACCAGCAGACCGGTCAGGTGGGCGATGTTGGCGGTGCTGGTTCCGAGCATGTCGAAGAAGCCGAGCACCATCCAGAACAGCATAAAGCCCATCAGTGCCGGTGGCAGAGTGAGGCCACAGGCCGGTTGCAGCTTGCTACGCAGCCAGCAGTAGCCGAGCAGGGCATAGACCACGCCGGAGAGGCCGCCAAACAGCGGGCCGCTGGCAAAGAACTCGGCGATATTGGGCAGGGCGGCGCCCACCAGCAGCAGGATCAGCAGCTTGCCGCTGCCGAGGCGCTGCTCTATCTGGCCCCCCAGATACCACCACCACAGCAAGTTGAACACCAGATGGAGCACCGAGAAGTGGATCAGGGCGGGGGTGAAATAGCGCCACGCCTGCCAGTCGGTGAACTGGGCCAGTGTCGGGTGGAATGCCAGTTCGTCGTAGATGGGCAGGCCGATGGCCTCGATCCCGTAGATGGCGAGACAGGCGATGATGACCACCAGCGTCAGTGGCCCTGCCTGATGGAGGAAGTCGGTGATGGGATCCGTCATCCCCTTGCTGTAGTCGATGCGGGCATCGGCGCGGCCGGATTGCCAGGAGGCCTCCATGTAGCGCGGGTGGCCCGGCTCGGCCAGAAAGCGCTTCACCTCCAGCTGGGCCTGCGCGAGGCGCTGCTCGTCCGCCAGCCAGATGGTGACCCCCAGCTCGGACTGGGTCAGCTCGCAGGAGATGCCCAGGGTCGCCAGATAGTCCACCAGCGCCTGCGCCATGCGGGCGTTGTCGAGCACCAGCAGCTGGATCATGCCTCGCCTGCCTCGATGGGAAACTCCCGGCGCCACGCTTCGAAGCCGCCATCCAGACTGTAGACCTCGTCATAACCCTGTTGCAGCAGGTATTGGGCCGCCCCCTGACTGCTGTTGCCGTGATAGCACATCACGATGACCGGGGTATCGAAATCCACTTCGTTCATAAAGCGCACCAGGGTGCCGTTGGTGAGGTGGAAGGCGCCGACCGCGTGGGCTGCTTCAAAGGATTGCGGGTCGCGAATATCCACCAGACGGGCTTCACCCGCGCTCAGTTTCTGGTGGGCATCATGGGCATTGATATGGGCAAACTGGTCCATCGGGATGTCCTGCGAATAGGTTGATTACGGGCCAGTGTACCGCAAGCTTGGGCGCAAACTAACCCCACAAAAGATAAGGGAGCCAGCGGCTCCCTTGTTGATATGGCATGCGAGTCAGTGGGTTAACCGCCCAGATAGGCCTGCCGCACTGCCGGGTTGGCCAGCAGGGCGGCGCCCGTGTCTTGCAGCACCACGTGGCCGTTCTCCAGCACATAACCGCGGTCGGCCAGCTTGAGCGCCTGGTTGGCATTCTGCTCCACCAGAAAGATGGTCATCCCCTTCTGGCGCAACTGCTCTATGGTGTCGAAGATCTGCTGGATGACGATGGGGGCCAGCCCCAGCGAGGGTTCATCCAGCAGCAGCAGGCGCGGCTTGCTCATCAGGGCACGGCCGATGGCCAGCATCTGCTGCTCGCCGCCGGACATGGTGCCCGCCCGTTGTTGCAGGCGCTCGTGCAGGCGCGGGAACAAGGTAAACACCTGATCCAGCAGGCCATGCTGCTCGGCCTTGTCGACGAAGAAGGCGCCCATCAGCAGGTTCTCCTCCACCGTCAGGCGGGCGAAGATGCGGCGCCCCTCCGGCACCACGGCGATATCTTTGCGCATGATGCGGGCGGTGGTGAGGGAGCTGATCTGTTCCCCCTCAAACCAGATGGAGCCGCTGCTGGGCTTGGGTTCGCCGCAGAGGGTCATCAGCAGGGTGGTTTTGCCAGCGCCGTTGGCACCGATCAGGGTGACGATTTCCCCCTCTTTCACCTCGACGCTGACATCGTGCAGTGCCTGAATTTTGCCGTAGTGGGTCGATACGTTGCGAAGTTCTAACATCTTTTTGTCCTTACGACTCGCCCAGATAGGCCTTGATCACTGCCGGATTATTGCGGATCTCATCCGGCCTGCCATGGGCCAGCGGGGTGCCCTGGCTGACCACGAAGATACGGTTGGAGATGCCCATCACCAGCTTCATATCGTGCTCGATCAGCAGCACCGAGACCCCGAACTCGTCCCGCAGGCTCATGATGAGCTCATCCAGCTCGTCGGTCTCCTTCGGGTTGAGGCCGGCAGCCGGTTCGTCCAGCATCAGCAGCTCGGGACGGGTCGCCATGCAGCGGGCGATCTCGAGGCGGCGCTGCTGACCGTAGGCCAGGTTGCCGGCGGCGCGGTTGGCGAGATCCTTGAGGCCCACTTTATCCAGCCAGAAGGCGGCCCGCTCCAGCCCCTCCTGCTCGGCACGGCGAAAGGCCGGGGTCTTGAACAGACCGGCGATAAAGCTGGTGTTGAGGTGCTGGTGCTGGGCAACCAGCAGGTTCTCCACCGCTGTCATCTCCTTGAACAGCCGCACGTGCTGGAAGGTGCGCACAATCCCCTTGCGGGCGATGAGGTGGCCGGGCAGCCCCTGGATCTCCTCACCCTTGTAGCGGATGGTGCCGCCGCTCGGGCTGTAGAAGCCGGTCAGGCAGTTGAAGATGGTGGTCTTGCCCGCGCCGTTGGGGCCGATGATGGAGATCACCTCGCCCTTGTCGATATCCAGTTTGACCCCGTTGACGGCCAGCAGGCCCCCGAAGCGCATCGACAAATCAGAGACTTCCAATAACTTTTGATTAGTACTCATTTTCTCAGCTCCCGTTTCAAGGTGGAGCGAGTCACTACCAGCCATTCAGCCACATAGCGCATCGACAGATCAGAGACATCTATGAACTTCTGATGAGTGCTCATTTCTTCAACTCCAGATGCGGACGGGTCATCGGCAGCAGTCCTTGTGGCCGCCAGATCATCATGAACACCATCAAGAGGCCGAACATCAGCATGCGGTACTCGTTGAATTCGCGGGCCAGCTCCGGCAGCACCGTCATCACGATGGCAGCTAGCACCACCCCGATCTGGGAGCCCATGCCACCCAGCACCACAATCGCCAGCACAATGGCCGATTCGATAAAGACGAAGGATTCCGGGCTGATAAAGCCCTGCCGCGAGGCAAAGAAACTACCCGCAAAACCGGCGAAGGTAGCGCCTATGGTGAAGGCGGTCAGCTTGATGATGGTGGGGTTGAGCCCCAGCGATTTGCAGGCGATCTCGTCTTCCCGCAGCGCTTCCCAGGCGCGGCCAAGGGGCATGCGCAGCAGGCGGTTGATGACAAACAGGGTCACCACCACCAGCACCAGCGCCATCAGGTAGAGGAAGATCACTTTGTGGTTGGCGTTGTAGGTAATGCCGAAGAAGTTGTGGAAGGTATCAAAGCCCCCATCCTTGACGGTGCGGTTGAACTCCAGCCCCCCCAGCGTCGGTTTGGGAATACCGGAGATCCCGTTCGGGCCGCCGGTCAGGGTGGTCATGTTGTTGAGCAGGATGCGGATGATCTCGCCAAAACCCAGGGTGACGATGGCCAGATAGTCCCCCCGCAGCCGTAGCACCGGGAAACCGAGCAGGAAGCCGAAGGTCGCGGCCATCAGCCCGGCGATGGGCAGGCACTCCCAAAAGCTCAACCCAAAGTAGGTGTTGAGCAGGGCATAGCTGTAGGCGCCGACCGCGTAGAAGCCGACATAGCCGAGATCGAGCAGACCGGCGAGGCCGACCACCACGTTCAGCCCCAGCCCCAGCATGATGTAAATCAGGGTGAGGGTGGCGAGATCGATGGCGCCGCGAGAGGCCATAAAGGGCCAGCTCACCGCAAACAGCAGCACCAGCACGGCGGTGAGGTTATAGAGCTTGGGCGCCTCTTCCGGGCTCGGCAGCACCAGCTTGGTGAAGCCGACCGAGAAGCCGCTGATGGAGGCCTGAAACAGCTTGGCGATCTGGCCGCGCAGCATCTGGAACCAGAAAACAATGGTGGCTCCCCCCAGCAGCCAGGCCAGCGACACATCGAGGCGGCTCACTACCTGCAGGCTGGAGCCATCGGTCTCCAGCTTGAAGCCGAGCAGCCAGAAGGAGAGCACCAGCAGCACCAGGCTGGCGATACAGGCGTGGATAAATTGATGTTTCATCACACTTTCTCCACTTCCGGACGACCCAGGATGCCAGTGGGCATAAAGAGCAGCACAAAAATGAGCAGGGCAAACGCCATCACATCCTTGTACTCGGTGCTGAGATAACCGGCGGTGAGCGCTTCAACCACGCCGAGCAGCAGGCCGCCCAGTACGGCGCCCGGAATGCTGCCGATACCGCCCAGCACTGCGGCAGTGAAGGCCTTCAGACCGGCCATAAAGCCGAGGTAGGGGTTGATGACGCCGTAATACATGCCGAGCAGCACCCCGGCGACGGCGGCCAGCGCGGCCCCCAGCACGAAGGTGATGGAGATGACCACGTGGGTGTCGATGCCCAGCAGGTTGGCCATCTTGATATCTTCCGAACAGGCGCGGCAGGCGCGGCCCATGCGGGAGCGGCCGATGAACTGGGTCAGCGCCAGCATGGTGATGAAAGTCACCACGAAAATGATCAGCTGCATATAAGAGAGGCTGGCCTGAAAACCATCCTCCCCCCCCAGGGTCCAGCCACCGGAGATCAGGCTGGGCATGGCGATATCCCGCGAGCCCTGAGCCATCCGCATCATGTTCTGCAAGAAGATCGACATGCCGATGGCGGAGATAAGGGGGATCAGCCGGTTGCCACCGCGCAGTGGCCGGTAGGCGACCCGCTCGATGCTCCAGCCATAGGTGCCGGTGATGATGATACTGACCAGGAAGGCGCCCCCCAGCAGTAGAAAGGTGCTGTCGATGCCCATCATCATGAGCCCCGCCATCACCATAAAAGCGACATAGGAGCCGATCATGTACACCTCGCCGTGGGCGAAGTTGATCATGCCGATGATGCCATAGACCATGGTGTAGCCAATGGCGATCAACGCATAGGTGCTGCCTATGGTTAATCCGTTCAGCAGTTGCTGAACCAGATAGAGGAGGTGTTCGGACATACTGCGTTCCCTGTACTTGCCCGCAAAGAGAGGAGGGGGTGAGCGTACTCACCCCCGATAGGCAGATTATTTGACTTGGCTGGAAGTACCGTCAGCGTGCCACTGGAACACACCGAATTCGAAGCCTTTCAGGTCACCGTTCGGTGCCCAGGTCAGGGGGCCCATCACGGTATCGATCGGCGCAGCCTTGATGGCGGCGGCAACGGCGGCCGGGTCATCTTCACCCGCCTTGGCGATACCGGCTGCCAGGGTTTGCACCGCGGCATAGGTAGTCCAGACGAACGGGCCGGAGGAGTCCTGACCCTTGGCCTTGAACGCCGCTACCAGCGGGGCGTTGGCAGGCACCAGATCGTATTTGTTCGGCAGGGTCACCAGCAGGCCTTCGGAAGCCGGGCCACCGATGGCGGAGATATCCTTGTTACCCACTCCTTCCGGGCCCATGAACTTGGCTTTCAGCCCCTTCTCGCCAGCCTGACGCAGGATCAGACCCAGCTCAGGGTGATAGCCGCCGTAGTAGACGAAATCGACGTTCTCTTTCTGCAGCTTGGCGATCAGGGCGGAGAAGTCCTTGTCACCGGCGGTGATCCCTTCAAAGGCCACCACTTTCACGCCAGCCTTGTCGAGCGCCGCTTTGACGCTGGAAGCGATCCCTTCGCCGTACTGCTTCTTGTCGTGGATAACGGCCACGCGCTGGGGTTTGACCTGCTCGATGATGTACTTGGCGGCAGTCGGGCCCTGATCGCTATCCAGGCCGATGGTGCGCAGGGTCAGCTGGTAACCGCGCTCGGTGATCTTGGGGTTGGTGGAGGCGGGGGTGACCATCAGGATCCCCTCGTCTTCATAGATGTCGGAGGCGGGCAGGGTGTTGTCGGAGCAGAGGTGGCCGACCACGAACTTGACGCCATCGTTCACCACCTTGTTGGCGACGGCCACCGCCTGTTTGGGATCGCAGGCATCGTCATAGACGACCGCTTCGATCTGCTTGCCATTGATGCCGCCAGCCTTGTTGATCTGCTCGACCGCCATCTTGCCGCCGGTGAACTGCATGTCCCCGTACTGGGCAACCGGGCCGGTGACCGGGCCTGCGATACCTATCTTGATGGTGTCTGCCGCGTGGGCGATGGAGATCGATCCAAACAGAGCCAAAGAAACCGCTGCGCCAACTGTGATTTTGCTCAACTTATGCATTGATTCGTCCCTTAATCAGTGGATTGTTTCATTTCCGTGTGCCATTCCGGATCTACATCCCGTGCATCCGGCTATAGGTATGGTTCTATCATTCCTCACGGGGCAATAACAAGCTGTTAAAGATACTAACCAGAGGGGGTTGGATGGGTGGATTTTGAAATAAATGACCTGTTATTTTCGGCTAATTAGAGCTTAATTTTGATTTGTTGACTTAACATCTTGGTAACGAGAGGCGATTATGACAAACGCCAGAGGATTAATCTGGCGATATTTTACTCTGACAGCGCTCCCATTTTGACCAGAATCCATTTGCGCAAACAGAAATGAGCGCCTAAATTAGCCGGCATTGACAATTCCGTGGCAGAGCTCGTTAAAACCAAGCCTTTATTCGGGAAATCTGCTAATGTTCCGCCTTTGACAGTCAGGAGACAGAGATGGCCACTATCAAGGATGTCGCCTCGCGCGCAGGCGTATCCATCTCCACCGTCTCACATGTGCTCAACCACACTCGGCGGGTCAGCGAAGACGCGACCCAGAAAGTGATTGAGGCGGTGGCAGAACTCAACTACGCGCCCAACTCGGTAGCGCGCAGTCTTAAAATAAATTCGACCAAGACCATTGGCATGCTGGTGACCACCAGCGTAAACCCCTTCTTCGCAGAAGTGGTGCAAGGGGTTGAAGCGTACTGCTTCGAACAGGGCTACAGCCTGATCCTCTGCAACACCGAAAACCAGCCGCCTCGCCAACAGCATTACCTGAGAATGCTGATGGAAAAACGGGTGGATGGACTGCTGGTATTGGGTACCGATATCGACACCCCGTTGCGCGACATGCTGCGCATCCACAAGAACGTGCCGCAGGTGGTACTGGATTGGGGCACGGAGTGCGATTTCGCCAACGTCATCAACGACAACGCCCGCATCGGCGCCCGCATGGCCGTACGCCATCTGCTGGAGCTGGGGCACCGCGACATCGTCTGCATCACTGGCCAGCTCTCCAAGCCGACCACCCAGCAGCGGCTGGACGGGGTACGTGATGCGCTGGGCGAGCACGGTCTGACCCTCAAAGATGAACAGGTCTTTGAAGGGGACTACGAGAGCCAGAGCGGCTTCGATGCCATGCAGCGCATCCTGGCCCTGCAGCCTCGTCCGACCGCGGTCTTTGCCTTCGACGATCCCATGGCGATCGGCGCGATTTGCGCTGCCTGGGAAGCGGGAGTCAAGGTGCCGGACGATATCTCCATCATCGGCTACGACGATGTGGAGATGGCGCGCTTCTCCAGCCCGCCGCTGACCACCATCCGCCACCCGAAGGCCGAACTGGGCCAGCTGGCGGTGAAGCATCTGGTCAGCCGGATCCGCAACAAGGAGCTGGAAGTGGAATCGATGACGGTACAGCCCGAGCTGATCGTCCGTCGCTCGGTCAAACCTCTGCGTTAATCCGCACCCGTTGCCAACACGAAAAACCCCCTCTGTCACGAGGGGGTTTTTGTTTATGGGCGGTTTATTTCAGTTTCGGCCAGTAGGCTTTGTTGGCCTCTATCAAGTCATCGAGAATGGACTTGGCCACCAATGCACTGGGCACTGTCTTGGAGAGGGTGATGGCTTGCCACAGTTTCTGGTAAGAGTGCTCAACCCAGGCTTCGACCACCAGTTTCTCGACCGCGACCTGCTGGCCCATCATGCCCTGCTGGAACAGCGGGATGCTGCCCACCTGCAGCGGCTCAGGTCCGCTGCTGCCGACCAGGCAGGGGATCTCGACCATGGCTTCCGGGTCAAAGTTGGGGATGGCGCCGCGATTGGGAACGATCAGCAACATCCGCTCTTGGGTGTTGAAGGCGATAGCGGTTGCCAGGTCAACGATATAGGAGGCGTGTTCATCGATCTCCAGCTCGCCCGCTGCTGAATTGCCTGCCTTGACGATGTCGGTACAGGCGGTGAAGACCTGCTTCTCGCGGTGCTCCATCACCTCGTTGGCGCGGGTGTGTTCCGGGTTGGAGTGGGCCACCACATAGTCCGGGTAGAGGTAGTACTTCAGATAGGTGTTGGGCAGGGTATCCGGGTCGAGCGCCCACACATCCTTTGCCTTGGCGAAGGTATCGTTCCAGCTTGCTTCGGCATGGCTGGCGCTATTGGGCACATAGCCGTGGCGGGCGACGTGCTCCTTGATCTTCGGCATCAGGTCGTTACCTTCCAGATCCTCGATGCGGGTCCACCAGCCAAAGTGGTTGAGGCCGTAGTAGCGTACCCGCATCTCTTTGCGGGATTTGAGACCGGCAATCTGGGCCATGCGCCCCTCGATCCCGATCGGCATGTCGCAGATGTTGAGGATTTTGGCGTTGGGACGCAGGCGACGGGTCGCTTCGGCCACAATGGCGGCCGGGTTGGAGTAGTTGAGCATCCAGGCATTGGGTGAGTACTGCTCCATATAGTCGACCAGCTCCAGCACTCCGCCGATGGAGCGCATGCCGTAGGCGATACCGCCCGGGCCGCAGGTCTCCTGACCGACCACGCCATGACGCAGCGGGATCTTCTCGTCCAGCTCGCGCATCGGATATTTGCCAACCCGGATATGGGCCATGACGAAATCTACATCGCTAAACGCTGCTTTGGGGTCGGTGCCATAGCTGAAGGCGATCTCGGGAGCCTTCTCTTTCAGCAGGATTTTGCAGGCTTCGGCGATGATCTCCTGACGGGCACCATCGTTGTCGTAGAATTTGATCTCCTTGAGCGGGAAGCGATGTTGATTTTCCAGCAACATCAGAACGATACCAGGAGTAAAAGTGCTGCCACCACCGGCAATGACTACAGAGAATTTTTTCATGATCATGACTCCATTACTAAAGACGATTGTTGATGACTGTTGTTCATAATCGATTCCATATTTTCACGTACCTGAGGTACATGCAGACCGATAATTACCTGGATACTATCGCCATGGCGGACGACACCATGGGCCCCTAATTTAATAAACTCCTCATCTGCAGCGGCTAGCTTGCTGTTAACCAGCGATATTCTTAAGCGGGTGGCACAATTATTCAGACTGCGTATATTTTTGACTCCACCAAGCGCTTCGATAATTTGTGTTGCACTATCACTACCACGCTGGTTTTTGGCTGCCTGATAATCTGACTTGGAATAAAGCTTTATTTCACTGTCTTCCCGGCCCGGTGTTTTAAGATTGAGTCTGATAATCAGCGCGCGGAATATCAGGAACCAGATTCCGGTAAAGACCAACCCGATAGCGATCTGGGTGAACATCATTCCCGCATGGTTGTGGAACATGGGTATCCAGTTCTGCGGCAGGAACTGGTCGAGCAGACCTCCACCCATGTTGCCGACCACACCAAACAGGTACATCACAGTCGACATGGTGGCTGCCAGCAGGGCGTGGATGGCAAACAGCAGCGGCGAGATGAAGAGGAAGGTGAACTCCAGCGGCTCGGTGATACCGACCAGAATGGCGGTCAGGGTGGCCGGGATCAACAGGCCTGCCACCTTGGCCTTGTTCTCTTTGGCTGCCGTGGCATAGATGGCCAGAGCAATCCCCATGGCACCGAAAATCTTCGAGTTGCCGTGCAGGGCAAAGCCACCCTGAGGGAACTGTTCAATCAGCGGGCGAGTGCTCTGGCTGAACTCCAGCATGTGCTGTGCCCAATAGAGCTGAATGCCCCCCTCTACTGCCGCTGGACCGAAGATGAAGGGGCCGTAGATAAAGTGATGCAGGCCGGTCGGGATCAAAATCCGCTCGAGGAAGGTATATACCCACACCCCGACCGGACCCGAGACCAGCATGAAATTCTGCAGGGAGGCGATACCCATCTGTACTTTTGGCCAGCCAAGCAGGGTCAGCCAGGCGCAGGGGATCATCACGAAGAAGGCGACGATAGCGACAAAGGAGCTGCCCTGAAAGATGCCGAGAAAGACCGGCAGTTGGCGATCAAACAGGCGGTTGTGCAGTGCCGTCACGATGCCGGAGATGACGATGGCCCCTATGATGCTGGTATCCAGGGTTTTGATCCCCGCCACCATGGCGAGGCCACTTTCCCCCCCCACATCCTGACTGAAGTCGACCCCGAAATAACTGCCCCAAGTCATTCCCATGGCGTTGATAAAATAGTTCCAGGTCATGAAACTGACCAATACAGCCAGACAGGCTCTGGCTTGAGCCTTATTTGCCAGACCGATTGGCAGGCCAATGGCAAATATCAGCGGCATATTCCTGAATACTGTCCAGCCACCCTCTTCAATAATATGGATGATCTGGAAGAATAATCCTTGTGGGTTTGCCAGTGATTCACCGACAAACATCGGGTTTTTCAGCATAATTGCAATGCCTACTACCATACCTGCAAAAGGAAAAAGCAGTACAGGAGTGAACATTGCTCCGCCAAAACGTTGAATTTGACTGAGCATATATTGTCCCTTGGTTGAAATAGCTAATCGAATCCTTGCCGGTGTTGCCAGATGCAAATTAGCAACGATAAAAAGAGACCTCATGAAATATCTTGGAATAATGTGATCTGACGCATGCAGTTATTTAGACAAAGATGTCTAACTTTTGCGATATTGTTGTACCTCTTGGTTTTGTGATGTTTTTGCAGCTTTAGTTGAAAGTTAAGTTATTGTTTTTAAGCAATTTAGCCACTTCATTGAGAATAAGATGGTTGGCGTTGTGACCACAGGAGATGTCTAGCAGTGATCTATAAATCGGTGGCTGATCGACTCAGGATCAGGGTAAACGGTGCCGAGTGCCGGGTGGGAGATGTGTTGCCGGGCGAAAAAGCGCTGGCAGAACAGTATGGTGTCTCCCGCATGACCATTCGCAAAGCGGTAGACATGTTAATCGAGTGGGGATTGGTCGAGCGGCGCCACGGCAGCGGCACCTATGTGACGAAAAAGGATGTCCAGCATGAGACCAAAGGGCTGAGCGGGTTTACCGAACTGATGCGCGAGCAGGGGCGCACGTTGACCAGCCAGGTGTTGGAATTTCGCACCATGCCTGCGCCACCGGCCATCGCCAGTCAGCTGAGGGTGAAGGTGAATGAACCCGTCTATTACTCCAGCCGGATCCGCTCGGTGGATGGTCGGGCTCTGCTGCTGGAAGAGAGCTATATGCCGGTCAGACTGTTTCGCAATCTGTCGGTCGCCCATCTGGAAGGGTCCAAATTCGACTACATCGAACGGGAGTGCGGCATCGCGATTGCGGGTAACTATGAGTGCTTCAGTGCCGTGCTGGCGGATCGGGTTACTGCCGAGCTGCTCCATATCGAGCAGGGGGCCCCTATCCTGCGGCTCACCTCGCTCTCATACAGCGAGAGCGGAGAGTTCCTCAACTACTCCATCATGTTCCGCAATGGTAACGACTACCATGTCGACTACCACCTGCACCGTTTTCGTTAATCCGCTCGCCAGCCTGCGGGTTGGTTATTGGCTGGATGCAGGGCCTCTCACGAAGCAGGGAATGGCCCTCTATCTGGTGGATATTCCCCCCATTTGACCCACCTCGCATTTTGCCTGTTAATCGTTTGATCAATATCAACAAAGGGTTAAGTTCTGATGGACTCCCGACTTAACCGTTCCATCCTGTAGGTTGGGTATGACTGTCAAGGATGGTGTCTTATGTTCCCCCCTCGCAAGCTGGGTCACCAGATCACGCTGCTGGCAATTGGCGGCATCGTATTGCTCGCCGTGGTGCTGCTTACCTTTAACCTGTTTGAAAATCGCCAGCGGGCGCTCGCGGCCGAGCAGGCTGCACTGCGGAGCCAGCTCCAGAACGTGGAAGCGGTGATCAAAAACACCAGCCATGAAACCGTGCTGGCGGCGACCCTGATCGCCCAGCGGCCGGATGCAGCCAGGGCGGTGGCCGACCAGGATTGGCAGGCCCTCGCCAATCTGTTTGATCCGCTCTGGCCTGCCATCAAGGCGCAGGGGATCGAGCAGTTCCAGTTCCACTTGCCGCCAGCCACTTCCCTCTATCGGGTACACAAGCCTGAAAAACACGGTGATGACCTCTCTGCCATTCGCCCCACTGTGGTTGAGGTGAATCGTGAGCATCATGCCGTTGGCGGGCTGGAGATTGGCGTGGCTGGTACCGGTTTGCGCGGGGTCGTGCCGGTCACCTTCAACGGGCAGCCGGTCGGTTCGGTGGAGTTCGGTCGTGCCCTGGATGAAAAGCTGTTTGGCCAACTGCTGGACAAGCAGGTGCAGCTCGCCATCTATCTGTTTGAACAGGGCAAGCTGGTGACGCTGGTTGGCACATCCCGGCTTGGTGAGGCGATGGAGTGGTATCAGCCGGTACTGGCCGGTGAGGAACGCTTCGTCAATATGACGCAACAGGGGAGTGATTTGCTGGTGATGGCGGCACCCCTGCGCGATTACTCCGGCAAGGCGGTCGGTATCATCGAATTGACCCGGGATCACAGTCTGGTCGTGGCCGATCTGGCGCGTCAGGGCTGGCAGATGGCGATCATCTCTCTGGTCGGGGCTCTGGTGATTGCCATGGTGATGGCGTTCGCACTCAATCGCATCAATCGACCGCTGCTCGACAGCGTCAAGGCGCTGGAGGCGCTGGCCAATGGCTCCGGCGATCTCGGCAGCAAGCTGCCGGTGGCGGGGCCGGAGGAGATCCGCCGCCTCGGGTCGGCGTTCAATGGCTTTGTTGCCAAGATCCGCGACACCATCAGCCAGCTCACCGCCACTCTGGGGGAGCTGGCTGGCGAGAGTGAGCGGTTGTCGCGCAGTGCGGCGGGCAACCTTGGCAGCATGACGCGCCAGCAGGAACAGACCACCCAGCTCGCCACCGCCATGACCGAGATGACCAGCACGGTACACGAGGTGGCCAACAACACGGCACAGGCGGCCGAAGCGGCCAACGAAGCGGACAATCAGGCGGTCACCGGCGATGAGGTGGTGCAGCAGAGCGTCAACATGATCGAACAGCTGGCGGAGGAGATCGCCAGCGCGGGCAACACGGTGAAAGAGGTCGCCAAAGCCAGCGAGCAGATCGGCTCTGTGCTGGCGGTGATCCAGTCCATCGCCGAGCAGACCAACCTGCTCGCTCTCAACGCTGCCATCGAGGCGGCCCGGGCCGGTGAACAGGGACGTGGTTTTGCGGTGGTGGCCGACGAGGTGCGCTCGCTGGCCGGGCGCACCCAGCACTCCACCGCCGAGATCCGCGGCACCATCGAGCAGCTGCAACGGGCGGTAGGCACCACGGTGACCATGATCGAACACAGCGTTTCGCGGGCGGGGGAGTCGGTGGAGCGGGCCAATCAGGCGGGGGAAGCCCTCGGCCGGATCAAGGGGGCGGTCAACAGCATTCGCGACATGAACACCCAGATCGCCGCCGCCTCGGAGGAGCAATCCTCGGTGAGCGACGAGATCACCCGCAATATCGTCAGCGTCCACGAGATCTCCCAGGCCACCACGCTGGTAGCGCGGGATACCGCCCATATCGCCAGCCATGTGGCGACCCTGGTGGACAAGCTGGGGGATCTGGCCGGGCAGTTCCAGGATGGTTCCAACGTGCGGATGGTGCTGAGTCGCGCCCGCGCCGCTCACATGGGCTGGAAGACCCGGGTGCGTGCCTATCTGGATGGGCAGGAGGGGCTGTCGCGCAGCGAGGCGGTCAGTGACAAGGAGTGCCGCCTTGGCCACTGGTACTTCAGTGAAGGTCAGGCATGCTGCGGCGATCAACCCGCCTTCAGGGCGATGGCCGCCCCCCACGCCAGATTGCATCAGGTGATCCAGCAGATTATCGAGCTGAAAAACCAGCACAAGCACGAAGAGGCGGAGGCGCTCTATCGCGAGATCGAGCAGAACTCAGAGCAGGTAGTGGGCTGCATCGATCAGTTGCTGCGGGAGATGACCAAGCCGGAGCGTTAATGACGAGCGGGCCGGATAGCAAAAGGGCTGACAGCGATGTCAGCCCTTTTGCATGGTGCGGGCCTGGGGCGAGGTTACTGCTCCGGACGCAGATCCTGATAACGGGCGGCGGTGATGAACTGGCCGAAGGTTTCACACCAGACGATCACGCTGCTGTAGCGGGCCGGATCGATCGTGGCGGGCAGCGGCACGATAAAGTTGTCGAAGGTCTTCACCGGCCCGACTCGCACCATCTGATCCTTGAGGCGGGCAAAATCGGCTTCGGTCTCGACAAACTCGGGGGAGAGGTAGAGCTGGTAGTCCGGCCCGGGGGCCAGCTTGCCCATCAGGCTGACGGCATCCGGCCCTATGCTCACCTTGCCTTCCCCCCAGTGCAGACGATCGCTGTCTTTCAGATCCCGGCGAAAGGTGCCGTGGAATCTCGCTTGCTGCTGGCTGGCCGCGACCAGCTCGGTATCAGGGGCGGGTGGCGCGATCAGGATCGGCAGGGTGTAGACACCGGCGGCAAAGCCTGCCGCCGCGACCAGCAGATGGGTGCCCAGCAGCAGGGCCATGGTTTTGCGTTTCATGATATCTCGGTCGTTGATGAACAGGTGCCAGCATCATAGCAGTGGTGCTGGCTAAAGCGCTTGTCGTCCAGCGCAATGGAGCCGGATGTTTGCGCAGCCGCGGTTGATATGGCTTACAGGCTGGCGAAATCTACCTCGGGCAGGGTTTCGAAGCCGGGGCCATGATGGATTCGACAATGACCAATCAGTACCAAGTTGCATACTCCGCAGGCCTGTAGGTTCGCTTAGTGCAGCGAAATCGGACTCGCTAGGGGGGTTGTCTCGGCTGTTTCAGTGAGTAAGTTGCGGCCAGCCGGAGGGGGGAAATCGGGGATAGCTGTAGAGGAAAGAGCGATATACAACAAGTTAGATCTTCAGCTAATCAATGGCTATGGGTTGGCAAGAGGGATATGTCTTAGCCCCGAGAGTATTTTCCTCTCGGGGCGTGATATCCAGAAGAGCATGCTATAAAAGCAAAAAGCCTCAGGAATTGACCACCAAATTACTGTTCGGTTAATTGCAGTGTCGCCATAATTGGCAAATGATCGCTGACGGTTGGCCAATTGATACCAGCATAAACACCAGTCTTGGCTGGAATGGTGACATTTTTGATATTCCAGCGCTGCGCATTGCTGGTAAAAATGTAATCAACCCCGATTTCAGGATTATTTGCAGGCCATGTACGATGCTCCCGATTTAGTGGGGTGATCGAGTTCCAGTATTTTGTGACTTCCTTGATGCTGGTGGTTTCTGGCGTGTCATTAAAATCACCCATGAGCACTTTTATGCCACGAATTTCAATTGTCCGGTCATTAAGCTCCTGGATTTGGCCAATCCGTATTTCTGGATTCTCCTTGGTATCCAGATGGGTGTTGATTGCGGTAATAGTGGCCGGGAAGCCCGGCACGGAAACTTCGGTGATCAGCGCTATTCGTTGTTCTCTGTTACCGGATGGCAGTTGTACAATTTCTTTGGTTTTGATCGGATATTTTGACAAGAATGCCAAACCATATTTACCACCATCAAAGTCAATTGCTGCACCAAACACACCGTTCATGCCGGTGAGTTTTTTTAATTCAGCCAAGTGATCGATATTACCACTGCGCTTTGTTAGTTGATCAACTTCCTGCAATGCAACAATATCAGCTGAACTAGCCTTTATTGCTGCTGCAATAGAGCTGATATTTGACACTTTTGCCGCACCAATATTGAACGTGGCAACAGTGATGGATGGGCCTTTATTTTGTGCAAACACCTTGTTGGGTAACCCGTTCATGGCGCTGGCCACTTCACGGCTGTTCTGGTTGTTGTTGGCTCGCCCATCCTGAGCATTGGCACAGAGTGGAAGTGTTAGCGCCCCAATGAAAAAAAGACTGTATAGTTTGTTCATAAATATCTCTATAGAAAATGCTGTCTTTTGCGTGATTTTTTATCGGAAAAGGAATGATTTTATGGAGGTTTTTATATTCAACCTCTGATTTTTATACACTAAGTTTTCGATGAGAATTAACCAAGTTGTTTTTGCTGTTATTGTGATGCAGCCCACTATTCAGGAGTTTCAATTGCCCCATTATTAAGCAGGTATTTATAAAGAAAATAATAGCAGTGTGAATGGTGCCAGCCATAGTTGATCGGCGTCAGGCAGACATACCACAAGCTACCACTTTCTGTAGGTGCGATTAGCTCAGCGTAATCGGACGAACGAGAAGCTTTGATTGCGGTTGTTGCCGTGCAACAGCGTCGGCCAGCCGGAGGTGGAAATTCGGCTGGCTGTTATGGCGGGAGAGTCTATTTACGAGAACGTCCGATTACGCCTGACGGCTAATCGAACCTACAGGTTTCGTGATTCTATGAGTTATACAAACATAGTTTATGTGATGGTTAACTCTATCTCTATGAGGTGTAACGGATTGTTTTTAATAAATCTGTGAAGTAATATAAGACTCATTTATATCATGCGTGTTATAACAGGTTATAAATATGACTGCCCAACCATTTAATACTCGACATTATAGAAAATTCAGAAATCTATTAATTGATTTAAACAGAGACCTGTTATCTATTTCACATAAAATGTGCGAGTCAGATAAGTATGGGGAGTTTACCGAACTAGAGCGTTATGTGATGGCCTTGGAAGACCGTCGATTTGTGAATCATTGTGGTTTTGATATCAAGGCATCTGCAAGAGAGCTGATCAAGAAAATACGAAGAAAAAAACATGGAGGTGCTAGTACTATAGATATGCAAATGGTTAGAACCATTACCGGATTTAAAGATATGACAATATATAGAAAGTTATATGAAACGCTACTGTCTTGGCTGGTCAATTTTCATTTCACAAAAAAACAAATAATACGCTGCTACTTAAAAAATGCTTTTTTTGGCTCTCGTCTCATAGGTGCAGAAAATGCAGCAAATGCACTATTTAATAAAGATCTGTCTATGCTAGAAAAGGATGAAAGTGCATTTATTGCGGCTATGTTATTGAGACCAAAGCCTTTAAATCCAAAAAATGAATGGTTTGAAATTGTTAAATCAAGAGCGTCTTATGCGCAGAGCGTTCGGGTTCTTGTTGAAGAGGGATCGAAATAGAGTCCAAGTTGAAGCTTTTGTTAGATTATGCTCGGCCAAAGCTTCAGTATCGCCATCCATAATCTGTTTCCAACGACTATTGGAGTGTTTAATTATTTCTGAAGATATTCTTCTGGTTTCTGTAAAAGCAGAATCAAGATGTCTTTTACCCGAAATTATAGAGTCTATAGAGTGACCGTCTTTTATTAATTTGTAAATCGAATTGTGAGCATATCTAAAGTTATCATGAATATTTCTTTCAATATCTCTAGCGTAGTCATACATATCAATGCTGTAAAGCTCTATGAATAAAGGGTTTAAGTTTTCATTCCAATTGTCTTTAGCCTTTTTATATTCTTCCCTAGCTTGTTGTAATGTATCACTATTTTTTTTAAATTCTTTATCAGCCAGAGAGTCGAGAAGCAGGCGGCTATAATAAATGCGCTCGCCAGACATTTTTTCTAATGACTTAGCTATTTCACGCAGCTTATCAATTTCTCGCTCTGAACGATTAGTCTTTATTTGATGTAGAAAGTTCTTCTCTTGGAAGCGACTTGATACATATAGACCAACGACACCGGTTAGAAAAAAGCTCACGATTATATTTGCTAGTTCCATCTTTACGGCTCATCCTAATTATATTTTGAACACTATATCTTTAGTTAAACGTATATTCAATATCATAAAGTGTTCAAAAAAAGGCGCCTTAACGGCGCCTTTTTTAATATCACCTACCCAACCAACATCACTGCAACAGGGAGATATCCGCCACTTGCAGGAACAGGTTGCGCAGATTGTTCAGCAGCGCCAGACGGTTGGCCTTGAGGGCTTCGTCGTCGGCCATCACCATGACTTCGTTGAAGAAGGTGTCGACTGGCTCGCGCAGGGCGGCCAGACGGGTGAGGGCGGCCTGATAGTCACCGGCAGCGAACAGCGGGGCCAGTTCGCCTTGCAGTTCGGCAACCTGGGTGGCCAGCGCCTTCTCGGCGGCATCGACCAGCAGTTCCGGTTTGACGGCAGTCGGCAATTCGCCTTCGACCTTGGCCAGAATGTTGCTCACGCGCTTGTTGGCGGCGGCCAGTGCCAGTGCGGCATCCAGCGTGCGGAAGTGGCTGACGGCCTTGACGCGACGATCGAAGTCGAGCGGACGGGTCGGGCGGCGGGCCAGTACGGCCAGCACCACGTCGGCACCGATGCCTTCGTCCTGATAGGCGGCGCGGAAGCGGCCCAGCATAAAGTCGACCACGTCGGTGACGACGGTTTTGTTGGTCAGCTTGTCGCCGTAGACGCGTACCGCTTCTTCAACCAGTTCAACCAGATCCAGATCCAGCTGCTTCTCGGTCATGATGCGCAGGGCCCCGATGGCGGCGCGACGCAGGGCGAACGGGTCTTTATCACCCTTCGGCAGCATGCCGATGCCGAAGATACCGGCCAGGGTGTCGAACTTGTCGGCCAGCGCGACGGCGCAGGCAACCAGACCGGACGGCAGGGCATCACCGGCAAAGCGCGGCATGTACTGCTCGTTGAGGGCCACGGCCACTGCTTCGTCTTCGCCATCGTGACGGGCGTAGTGCATCCCCATGACACCCTGGGTGTCGGTGAACTCGCCGACCATGTTGGTCATCAGGTCACACTTGGAGAGCAGACCGGCACGCTTGGCCTGAGCCACGTCGGCGCCGATACGCTCGGCGATAAAGCCGGCAACGGTCTCGATGCGCTCGACCTTGGCCTTGACGGTGCCCAGCTGTTGCTGGAACAGCACGGTTTCAAGGCGCGGCAGGCGGGAGGCCAGAGTCTGCTTGAGGTCGGTCTTGAAGAAGAACTCGGCATCAGAGAGACGGGGGCGAACCACCTTCTCGTTGCCGCTGATGATCTGGCTCGGGTCTTTGGACTCGATGTTGGTGACGAAGATGAACTTCGGCAGCAGCTTGCCGTTCTTGTCGTAGACCGGGAAGTATTTCTGGTCACCCTTCATGGTGTGCACCAGCGCTTCAGCCGGCACGGCCAGGAACTTCTCTTCGAAGTTGGCGGTCAGCACCACAGGCCACTCGACCAGTGCGGTCACTTCTTCCAGCAGGGCGTCGTCCAGATCGGCCACGCCACCGAAGGCGGCAGCGGCCGCTTCGACGTCAGCCTTGATCTTGGCCTTGCGCGCCATAAAGTCGGCAATCACCATGCCGCGCTCCTGCAGGATCTGCGGGTACTGGCTGGCGTTGTCGATGGTGAACTCGCTTTCGCCCATAAAGCGGTGGCCGCGGATGGTGCGGGCAGAGTCGATACCCAGAATGTGGGCGGGAACCAGCTCGCCATCCAGCAGCAGGGTCACGGTGAAGACCGGACGCACGAACTGGATGGTCTTGTCGCCCCAGCGCATCATTTTCGGGATCGGCAGCTTGGCCAGTGCGGAGGCGACCAGTTCGCCCAGCAGGTCGACGGCCGGACGGCCTTCGACCTTGGCGGTGTGAACCAGCCATTCACCCTTGTCGGTGACCAGACGCTCGGCCTGCTCAACGGTGATGCCGTTGCCACGGGCCCAGCCTTCGGCAGCCTTGGTCGGCTTGCCTTCGGTATCGAACGCCTGCGCCACGGCCGGGCCGCGCTTCTCGACGCTCTTGCTCGGCTGTTCGCCGGCCAGCTCGCTTACCTTCAGCGCCAGACGGCGCGGTGAAGCAAACCACTCGACGTCGCCGAAGGCCAGATCGGCCTTGGTCAGTTCGGCTTTGAAGTTGTCGGCAAAGGCTTCGGCCAGGGAGCGCAGGGCTTTGGGCGGCAGCTCAGCAGTACCGATCTCTACCAGAAATGTATGTTGTGCCATGTCCGTTCCTTAACCTTGCTTGTTCTCACTGCGCTGACACATCGGGAAGCCCAGCGCTTCGCGGGAGGCGTAGTATGCCTCTGCCACGGCCTTGGTCAGGGTGCGAATGCGCAGGATGTAGCGCTGACGCTCGGTGACCGAGATGGCCTTGCGGGCATCCAGCAGGTTAAAGGAGTGAGCGGCCTTGAGGATGCGCTCGTAGGCAGGCAGCGGCAGCGGTTTTTCCAGTGCCAGCAGATTCTGGGCTTCCTTCTCGTACTGCTCGAAGCAGTGGAACAGGAACTCCACATCGGCGTGTTCGAAGTTGTAGGTGGATTGCTCCACTTCGTTCTGGTGGAACACGTCGCCGTAGGTGGTCTTGCCCAGCGGGCCGTCAGACCAGACCAGATCGTAGACGCTGTCCACGCCCTGAATGTACATGGCCAGACGCTCGAGACCGTAGGTGATCTCGCCGGTGACCGGCTTGCACTCGAGGCCGCCAACCTGCTGGAAGTAGGTGAACTGGGTCACTTCCATGCCGTTCAGCCACACTTCCCAACCCAGACCCCAGGCACCCAGAGTCGGGTTTTCCCAGTTGTCTTCCACGAAGCGGATGTCGTGGATTTCAGGATCCATGCCCAGCTCTTTCAGGGAGCCCAGATAGAGTTCCTGAATGTTGTCGGGGGAAGGCTTGATGATCACCTGAAACTGGTAGTAGTGCTGCAGGCGGTTCGGGTTTTCACCGTAGCGGCCGTCAGTCGGACGGCGGGACGGTTGCACGTAGGCGCAGGCGATGGGCTCCGGGCCCAGGGCACGCAGACAGGTCATGGGGTGGGAAGTACCGGCACCCACTTCCATATCCAGCGGCTGAATGATGGTACAGCCCTGGCGGGACCAATAGTCCTGCAGCTGCAGGATCAGGCCCTGAAAGGTTTTGACATCGAATTTTTGCATAATTTTTTTCGCGCGAAGTGAAAATCAGAGCAAGATTTGCTGAATGTGAACCGAGGGAGTATACCGTCTGGCATGGTCGGATAATAGGCGAAATTGCAGCGGATTCGCGGGATGGTGCTGCGCCCTGGCTGGTCGGGCGGGATGTCCGGTATATGATGTGAGCAGTGCCGCCTGCAGAGTGGGCAGGGGCGGGTACACCGCTGAAATAACGAGGGAGAGGAAATGGAACTGCGCTGCGCCTGGGTGACCAAAGACCCGGAATACATTGAATACCATGACAAACAGTGGGGCAGGCCGGTCTATGACGCCCGCGAGCTGTTTGCCAAGCTCTGCCTCGACGGCCAGCAGGCGGGGCTGTCGTGGATCACCATCCTCAAGCGCACCGAAAGCTATTACCGCGCCTATGCGGACTTTGATCCGGTGCAGATTGCCCGGTTCGACGAGCAGGATGTGGAGCGGTTGATGCAGGACTGCGGCATTATCCGCAACCGGCTCAAGGTGCAGTCGATCATCAGAAATGCCCGTGCTTATCTGGCGTTGCAGGAGCAGGGGATCGACTTCGCCGATTACCTGTGGGGCTTTGTGGGCGGCGCCCCCATTGTCAACCAGCGGCAGGGCAACGGCGATATTCCGGCGACCTCACCGGAGTCGGATGCCATGTCGAAAGCGCTCAAGAAGCTCGGCTTCAACTTCGTCGGCAGCACCATCTGTTACGCCTTTATGCAGGCGGTGGGGATGGTGAACGATCATCTGGTCAGCTGTCCTTGCCACGCCGAGTGTCAGTTACCGCGCTGACAACCCGCCGATTGCCCAAAAAAACACCACTCTCGCCATCTGTTCAGGCTTGCGTCAGACAATGGCGTGCCAGCGCGTTACAATCCGGCCCCCGGCATGGTGCCGGATTGTTTTCACAGAGGTTTTTTCATGCGAGCCAAGATCCTGGTGCCTGCTCTGGCACTGACCGTTGCCCTGAGCGGCTGTACCACCAACCCCTACACAGGTGAATCCCAGACCTCCAAAGGTGCCTGGGGCGCGCTGGCTGGCGCCGCTGCCGGTGCGGCCGTAGGTGCGCTCTCCTCCAGCAAGGGTGACCGCAAGAAGGGCATCCTGACCGGCGTTGCTGCTGGCGCGGCGCTGGGTGGTGGTATCGGCTACTACATGGACGTGCAGGAAGCCAAGCTGCGCGAGAAGCTGCAGGGCACCGGCGTCAGCGTGACCCGTAATGGCAATGAGCTGATCCTCAACATGCCGAACAACGTGACCTTCGACAGCTCCAGCTCCCAGCTGAAAGCGGCCGGAGCCAACACCCTCTCCGGCGTGGCCATGGTCGTTGCCGAGTTCGACAAGACCCGCCTGAACGTGGTCGGTCACACCGACAGCACAGGTTCCCGCGACCTGAACATGAAGCTCTCCCGCGATCGTGCCGATGCCGTTGCCGCCCAGCTGATTGGTCAGGGCGTAGCAGGCAGCCGCATCTCCACCACTGGCGTGGGCCCGGATCAGCCGGTTGCTACCAACAGCACCGCCGCTGGCAAAGCCCAGAACCGCCGCGTGACCATTACCCTGACCCCGACCGCCTAAGTCGTTCAGGTTTCGGTAACGAAAAGGCCCCGCCAGTGATGGCGGGGCCTTTCTATTGGCGCCGTTGCGAGCAATGGCGCCTTGTTGTTTGCTCCCTTCTCACCTCGTGGGAGAAGGGGCGGGGATGAGGGGGATAAGCGCCTCTTAGACAGCCGCTGTCAGCTGCACTTCGACCTTATAGCCTTCGTGGGCGAGGCGGGCCTGTACGCAGGCGCGGACCGGTGCGGTGCCTGCCGGGATCCAGGCATCCCACTGCTCGTTGAAGGCGGCGATGTCCTGAATGTCTTTGAGATAGATGTTGGCCATCAGAATTTTGTCTACGCCGGAGCCGTTGGCTTCCAGCAGGCGCTGCAGGCTTGCCAGCACTTCGCGGGTCTGCTGGTGGATGTCGGCCTCTTCGCTGACGGGCACTTCCACCACGTAGAGGGTGCCATTGTGGATGACCACGTCTGACCAACGCTGGGTGGTGCCGATTCGGGTAATGGTTGTCATGGAGTGCTCCGGTACGGGGGCTTATTGACCCTTGCGGATCAGATAGCGGTAGGGGGCCTGCTCTGTCTCGCTGGCGACCAGGGTGTGATCCATAAAGCGGCAGAAACTGGGGATGTCGCGGGTGGTTGAAGGATCGTCGGCACTGACCAGCAGGGTCTCGCCATCCGCCATCAGCCGCACTTTCTTGCGAACCATCATAACGGGTTCCGGGCAACGAAGCCCGATTGCGTCCAACTCGTGAGTTGCGCCGCAGAATAAATCACTCATCTATTATCAACCTTCAACCTATTCGGCTGCCAATGATACTCAGGGCTAAAAAATAATCAAACAAACGACCCATTCACCAGCATATGTAACCGAAATGTTATTCAACCCTATCCAGCTTGCGCCGGACGAGTAATATAAAAATTGAACCATATTCAACAAGGAGGTGAATATGCAGGTCTCCTACGGCAGATTACAGGCCTATGCAGGCATGGGGTTCTTGTCCTTCGCCATGATAGTGATGGGCAGCCCGATCGGGAATACCGGTACCTGGTTCGGCTCCATGGTGATGGTCGGGTTGGGGCTCTGGATCGAGCTCAGCGATTACTATGACGAGGATGAGGACGAGAACGATCAATCCTGAATCGGATGACGATTCAACAACAAAGGCGGAGCAATTCCGCCTTTGTCATTTCTGCCGTTTGGCAATGTGCCCGGATCAGCGGGTCGAGCGCATCGCCCGTTCCAGATGCAGCGCCGTCTGCTCCGGGTTGGCCTTGGGGTCGTTGAAGAAGTTGCTCAGCACATCGAGGATTGCCTGTCGCATATTGGTCGGCGTTGCCATCCCCTCCGCCATGCTGGGCAGCAGGTTGTCCTGCTTTTCCGCCAGCAGGAAATCCTGATAGGAGCGGACGGCGCAGCGGTCGAACTTGCTCATGTCGGGATTGGTCAGTGCCGGGATCGACCCCTTCACACGATTGAACTCCTCCTGAAATTGCGGCGTCATCAGCAGTTGGGCCAGATCCCCCTGCGCCTGCAACTGGGCCGGATCCCGCTGTTTGAACATGGCGATGGAGTCGAGGTTGTAGCTGAACAGTCCGGCGCTGCCCGGGCTCGGCAGGCAGGCGATATCCTCACCCGGCCGGTAGTTGCCCGCGCTCAGCTCCCCCTTCACCCAGTCCCCCATCACCTGCATGGCTGCGCCACTGCTCTCCAGCAGATTGGTGGCCTGATGCCACTTCAGACCGGCGTATTTTTGCGGCACATAGGCGCGCAGCTGCTGGAAACGGGTCAACACCCGCACCATGTCGGGGCCGGTCAGGGTGGCGCTGTCCTGCTCGAGGAACGCCTTGCGATAGAATTCTTTTCCGCCCTCACCGAGTGCCACTGTTTCAAACAGTACCGCCAGCTGCCAGGGCTCGTTGCCGATGGCGAGCGGGGTGATGCCCCGTTTTTTAAGCTGGTCGGCGACGGTGACAAACTGGGCCCAGTCGGTGGGAGGAGTCAGCTTGTTGCGCTCGAAGATCTTGCGGTTGAGCCACAGCCAGTTGACCCGGTGGATGCCGGTGGGCACTGCCATCAGGGCGCCATTCTGGCTGAGGGTGGCGCGCACCATGGGCGGCATCTGACTGTACCAGCCGAGGTGTTCGGCCATCGGGCTGAGGTCGCGCAAAAAGCCGAGTCCGGCCCACTCCTTGAGCTCGTAACCCTTGAGGTGGGCCGCTTCGGGCGGGTTGGCCGCCAGCGCCCGGCTCTTCAATACCGTCATGGCACTCTTGCCGCCGCCGCCCTGCACTGCAAAGTCGTTCCACTGGTTGCCCTGTTTGGTCCACTCGGATTTGAGCACTTCGACCGCTTTCGCTTCGCCGCCGGATGTCCACCAGTGCAGTACCTCCACCTGGGAGGCGGCAACGGGAGTAGAGAGCAGGGCGATGACAGAAAAAGACAACCACTTCATAAGGTTACTGCCTTGGTAGGGAGAGCGTGGCCTGCAGGCCACCTTGCGGACGATTTTCCAGCACCAGATCGCCACCGTGGGCGTGGGCAATGTTGCGGGCGATGCCAAGGCCGAGGCCGGTGCCGGCCTGATCCGTGCTGAGCCGGTAATAGGGTTCGAAGATGCGATCGAACTGATCGTCCGGCAGGCCGGGGCCCTCATCCATGATAAAGAGGATCAGCATCTCCTCGTCATCCATGATGATGATGCGCACCCGCTGGCCATATTTGATGCCGTTGTCCACCAGATTGCCGATGCAGCGCTTGAGCGCCAGCAGCTTGCCGCGATAGGGCCACTTGCAGTGCCCTTCGATGGTCAGCCGCTCGTCGTGCAGGTTCATCGACTCCGCCATCTGCTCAAGCAGGGCGTTGATGTCGATCTCCTCGATATTCTCGTGAATGTCGGTCTCTTTGACCGTCTGCAGCGCCCCTTTCACCATCAGCTCCAGCTCGTCGAGATCCTTGTTGAACTTGGCGATTTGTACCTCGTCATCGAGCAGCTCGACCCGCAGTCGCAGCCGGGTGATGGGGGTCTTGAGGTCGTGGGAGATGGAGCTGAACAGCCGCTCTCTATCGTCGATATAGCGACGGATGCGGTGCTGCATGATGTTGAAGGCGCGGGTCGCCGCCACGATTTCCGATGCTCCTTCCTCTTTGAGCGAAGGCTGATCGATATCCTTGCCCAGATTCACCGCCGCCTTGGCGAGACGGCGCAGCGGGCGGGTCTGCCAGCGCACCAGCATAAAGGTGAAGAAGCAGAGGAACACCGTCATCAGGGCGATGAAACGCACCTGGTTGCTCGGCATCACGGTATCGTCGAGGGTCATGTAGGGGGCGGGCAGCAGGGCCGCCAGATAGAGCCACTCCCCCTTTTCAATCTCGATCTGGGTCACCAGTACCGGTGGATTGAGCGGCTCCAGCGACAGGGTGTAGCGGGCCCAGGAGGAGGGGAGATCCGCCAGCAGGGTGTCGTTGTTGAAGACGTGGAGGTCGTCGGGCCGGGAGAAATCCACCTTGATCGCCATGGCGTCGGAGAGCTTGCGGGTCAGCACTCCTTGAACCTCCTCCAGCACCTGCGTCTTGCGTTCGCTGTCGGGGATGGCGTTGATGTGGATCTCTTCCTCGTTGAGCGAGACGAAGAAGCGGCTGCCCCCCATGTTGCGCAGCTGGTCTAGGGCGATATGGCGATACTGCAGCGGCAGGGATTTGAAGAAATTGACGGTGGAAGCGGCAGACATGGCGAGGTTGCGGGTGGTGCTGAGCATCCCCTCCAGCTCCCGCTTCTGGATCTGCTGCATCCAGATGCCGGTCAGAATGGTCTGGGAGAGCAGGATGGCCAGCAACAGCAGCAGGATCATCCGTGACAACAGGGAGCGGGGCACCAGCGCCCCCCAGGACCACTTGTTGCTCATGGCAGTTCGTGCACCTCGGCAATCAGCATGTAGCCACTGCCGCGGATGGTCTTGATGATGCGCGGGCTCTTGCCGTTGTCACCCAGCTTCTGGCGCAGACGGCTGATCTGTACGTCTATGCCGCGTTCCATCGGCAGGCTTTCGCGGCCGCGGGTGGCATCCGAGATGGTGTCCCGATCCAGCACCACGCCGGGCTGTTGCAGGAACATGCCGAGCAGCATGGCGTCGCTGCCGGAGAGATCCAGCAGGCTGCCATCATCATGGGTCAGCTGGTGGCTCAGGGTGTCGAGGGTCCACTCGGCAAAACGCAGACGGCGGCTTGGCTCTTTCTCTTTTTCCGGCTGGCGGAATTCGGCGCGGCGCAACAGCGCCTTGATGCGGGCCTGCAGTTCGCGGGGGCTGAACGGCTTGGCGATATAGTCGTCGGCGCCCAGTTCCAGACCGATCACCCGATCCGCTTCGTCGGAGGCGGCGGTCAGCATGATGATGGGCACCTGGGAGTCACGACGGATCTGCTGGCAGAGGGTAAAACCGTCCTCGCCGGGCATCATGATGTCCAGAATAATCAGGTCCGGGCTGTGCTGGGCGAGTTGCTGGCGCATCTCGTTGCCCTCCGCCGCCGTCAATACCTGAAAGCCCGCCCGGGTCAGGTACTCATTGAGCAGCTCGCGGATCTCTTGGTCGTCATCGACGATCAGCAGTTGTTTGCTCATTGACATATGTATGTGCATCCACCCATTTTTTTGTGCAGATTGAACCTGTCGGGGGAGTAAAAAGCAAGCAAGCCCCCTATCTAATGTGAGGTTTAAGGCAATAACAGCCTATTGATAAGATTAAAACGAAAAAAGGCCGACCCAAACGGGACGGCCAACAGACAGCTTCTGACCACTGACGAGCACCCCGTGTGGCGATCGTCACAGACTTGAAAAGGGGCCAGTCAGACTGGCCCCGAAAAGGGACAACTCTCAGTAGTGCATCCCGTCGATCCGGCTGGTTATCACACCCGTTCAAACACGGTGGCGATGCCCTGACCCAGACCGATACACATGGTGGCAACCCCCAGGGTGGCATCCTTCTCCTCCATCAGATTGATGAGGGTGGTGGAGATGCGGGCGCCGGAGCAGCCGAGAGGGTGACCCAGCGCAATGGCGCCGCCGTTCAGGTTCACCTTCTCGTCCACCAGATCCTGCAGACCCAGATCCTTCACGCAGGGCAGGGACTGGGCGGCAAACGCCTCGTTCAGCTCGAACAGGTCGATATCACCGACAGTCAGACCGGCACGCTTGAGCGCCTTCTGGGTCGCCGGCACCGGGCCGTAACCCATGATGGCGGCGTCACAGCCGGCGATGGCCATGGCACGTACCTTGGCGCGCGGCGTGAGGCCGAGGGCCTTGGCGCGATCCGCGCTCATCACCAGCATGGCGGCGGCGCCATCGGACAGGGCCGAGGAGCTGCCGGCGGTGACGGTGCCGTTGACCGGGTCAAACACCGGGCGCAGTTGGCTCAGGGTTTCGACCGTGGTCTCCGGGCGGATCACCTCGTCGTAGTCGTAGAAGAAGCGGGCGCCGCTGGCGTCATGGCCTTCCAGCCCGACGATCTCCTTGGCAAAACGCCCTTCCACGGTGGCCGCGTGAGCACGGCGGTGGGAGCGGGCGGCAAACTCGTCCTGCTGCTGACGGCTGATGCCGTGCAGCTTGCCGAGCATTTCGGCGGTCAGCCCCATCATGCCGGAGGCTTTCGCCACCGACTTGGCCATGCCGGGGTGGAAGTCAACGCCGTGGCTCATCGGCACGTGACCCATGTGCTCGACGCCGCCGATGATGAAGATATCCCCATCACCTACCTGAATGGCGCGGGAGGCGTCATGCAGCGCCTGCATACTGGAGCCGCACAGACGGTTGACGGTGACCGCCCCCACCTGCTTCGGAATGCCGGCCAGCAAGGCGGCGTTGCGGGCGATGTTGAAGCCCTGCTCCAGGGTCTGCTGCACGCAGCCCCAGTAGATATCCTCGATCTCGTTCGGGTCGAGGTTGGGGTTGCGCAGCAGGATGGATTTCATCAGGTGCGCGGACAGATCTTCTGCACGCACGTTGCGGAAGGCGCCGCCCTTGGACCGGCCCATCGGGGTCCGGATACAGTCGACAATGACTACGTCTTTCATGAATGGATCTCCTTTCCGCAATCAGTAGAAGGTTTTGCCCTGGGCGGCCATCTCGCGTAAGCGGTCGCTGACGCGGTAGAGCGGGCCCAAGTCGGCATACTGGTCGGCCATGGCCACGTAGCGATCCAGACCGATAGTGTCCAGATAGCGGAACACGCCGCCGCGGAAGGGAGGGAAGCCCAGACCGTAGACCAGTGCGATGTCGGCTTCGGCTGGCGTGGCGACAATGCCCTCTTCCAGACAGAGCACCACTTCATTGATCATCGGGATCATCATGCGAGCGATGATGGCTTCCTTGTCAAAGTCCTGCTTCGGCTTGGCAATGGGGGCCAGCAGCTCGTAAGCAGCGGCGTCGGCCACCTTCTTCGGCTTGCCCTTCTTGTCCTGCTCGTAGGCGTAGAAGCCCTTGCCGTTCTTCTGACCGAAGCGGTTCACTTCGTACATCACGTCGATGGCGGTGCGGCCTTCCTTGCTCATCCGCGCCGGGAAGCCTTGCGCCATCACGTCACCGGCATGGTGACCGGTGTCGATGCCGACCACATCCAGCAGGTAGGCGGGGCCCATGGGCCAGCCGAACTCCTTCTCCATCACCTTGTCGACGGCGGCGAAGTCGGCACCATCGGCGACCAGCTTGTTGAAGCCGAAGAAGTAGGGGAACAGCACCCGGTTGACGAAGAAGCCCGGGCAGTCGTTGACCACCACAGGCGACTTGCCCATGGCGGCGGCATAGGCCACCACGCGGTTGATGGTTTCATCGGAGGTCTGCTCGCCGCGGATGATCTCCACCAGTGGCATGCGGTGCACCGGGTTGAAGAAGTGCATGCCGCAGAAGTTCTGCGGGCGCTTCAGCCCCTTGGCCAGCAGGGAGATGGGGATGGTGGAGGTGTTGCTGGCGAGCACGGCGTCTTCGCCAATGATCCCTTCTACTTCGCCCAGTACGGCGGCTTTCACCTTGGGATTCTCGACCACGGCTTCGACCACGACGTCCACATGCTTGACGTTGTCATAGCTGAGGGTCGGAGTGATGGCAGAGAGCACCTGGCCCATCTTGATGCCATCGATGCGGCCCTTTTCGAGCTGGCCGTTGAGCAGCTTGGTGGCTTCGCCCATGCCAAGTGCCAGTGCCTTCTCGTTGATATCCTTCATCACCGCCGGAATGCCCTTGCTGGCAGACTGGTAGGCGATGCCGCCCCCCATGATGCCGGCACCCAGTACGGCGGCATGGCCAGTGGCCTTGCTTGCCTGCTTGGCCGCCTTCTTGGCCAGCGCCTTGATGTGCTGGTCGTTCAGGAAGATACCGACCAGCGCCTTGGCGACATCGGTCTTGGCCAGCTTGATAAAGCCCTGCGCCTCAACGGCCAGCGCCTCGTCACGGCCCATGCCGGCGGCGGCCTCGACGGTTTTCACCGCAGTCATCGGCGCCGGATAGTGTTTGCCCGCCACGGCGGCAACCATGCCGGCGGCGGTGGTGAAGCTCATCATGGCTTCCAGTTTGGAGAGGCGCAGCGGCGCTTTTTTGGCGGCGCGACGGCTCTGCCAGTCCAGCTTGCCCGCGATGGCGTCCTTGATCATCTGCAGCGCAGCGCTCTGCAGCGCGTCGGGGGCGACCACGGCGTCGATGGCACCGACCTTGAGGGCGTCATCGGCACGGTAATCCTTGCCGGTGGTGATCCACTCGAGCGCGTTGTCGGCGCCGATCACCCGCGGCAGGCGGACGGTGCCGCCAAAGCCCGGCATGATGCCGAGTTTGGTCTCGGGCAAGCCAATCTTGGCGCTGGCGTCAGCCAGACGGAAGTCGGTGGAGAGAATGGTCTCGCAGCCGCCGCCCAGGGCGTGTCCCTTGATGGCAGAGAGGGTCGGAACCGGCAAATCTTCGATGGCATTGAAGATGTCGTTGGCCTTTTTCAGCCAGCCGAGCAGATCTTCTTGCGGCAGATCGAACAGTTCCAGGAATTCGGTAATGTCGGCACCGACGATAAAGGCGTCTTTGCCGGAGGTGAGGATCAGACCTTTTAGTTCACGTTCTTGTTGTAATGCGGCGATCGCTTCGCTCAGGGAGAGCAGGGTTGCGCGATCCAGCTTGTTGACTGAACCCGGGGCATCAAACCTCAGTTCGGCAATGCCGTTTTCGAGGTAGCTGACCGACAGGGTTTCGCCTTGGTAGATCATGAGAGTGTCTCCTTGTTCCCACTCAGTGGGGAGTGGTGCTCCTTAATCCCCAGCAGGGGGCGAGGCTCACTATTGATCCAAAAGGAGACATTTTCAACACCTATTTAAAACATTTGTTTAACAGATCTCGAGTAAAAGCTCTTCATCACAGAATGGGCAAAAGAGAGGCGCCTTGCGGCGCCTCGGATGAATATGAGTTTGTTATCAACTGGCCAGTTCCGGCCGGTTGCGATACTGGTTCAGTACCTCGGGATCGGCGAGGGCATGGGTGTTGTTGACCGGCCGGTTGTGTACCACTTCACGCACCGCCAGTTCGACGATCTTGCCGGACTTGGTGCGGGGGATGGCATCCACCTGCAGGATGCGGGCGGGCACGTGGCGGGTGGTGCAGTGCTGCTTTATTTGCTGGCGGATCCGCTCGCGCAGCGGCTCATCCAGCTTGCAGCCCGCCTTGAGCTTGACGAACAGCACCACCCGTTCGTCCTGCTGCCACTGCTGGCCGATGACGATGCTCTCCTCCACCTCGTCGAGTTGTTCAACATAGCGATAGATCTCGCTGGTGCCGATGCGCACGCCGCCCGGGTTGAGGGTGGCGTCGGAGCGGCCGTAGAACAGAATGCCGCCGGTCGGGGTCAGCTCGATCCAGTCGCCGTGGCACCAGATGTTGTCGAACCGCTCGAAGTAGGCTGCGTGGTACTTGTCGCCATTCTCGTCGCCCCAGAAGTAGATGGGCTGGGCCGGGAACGGCTTGGTGCAGACCAGCTCGCCCTTCTCCCCCTGCACCGGCTGGCCCGCTTCGTTGAACACCTGCACCGCGAGACCGAGGCCACGCCCCTGGCTCTCGCCGCGATAGACGGGGCTGAGGGGATTGCCGATGACGAAGCAGGAACAGATGTCGGTGCCGCCGGAGATGGAGCTCAGTTGTACATCTGTTTTGATCTGTTGATAGACGTAGTCGAACCCCTCCGGCGACAACACAGATCCGGTGCTGCAGATCAGCCGTAAGTGCGGCAAGTCGTGGCTCTTGATGGGGGTATAACCCTGCTTGTGCAGCGCGTCGAGATACTTGGCCGAGGTGCCGAACAGGGCGACCTCTTCGTCGCGGGCGAGATCCCACAGCACGTTGCCGTCCGGGTAAAATGGCGAGCCATCGTAGAGCACCAGGGTGGCGCCGGAGGCGAGGGCGCTCACCAGCCAGTTCCACATCATCCAGCCGCAGGTGGTGAAGTAGAAGATCCGCTCCCCGGGCTTGATGTCACAGTGCAGCTGGTGCTCTTTCAGATGTTGCAGCAGGGTGCCGCCGATGCCGTGCACGATACACTTGGGCTTGCCGGTGGTACCGGAGGAGTAGAGGATATAGAGCGGGTCATTGAAGGCCATCGGCTCGAACTGGAGGCTGGCGTCCGGCTGGCTCGCCAGCACTTGCTGCCAGTCGTGACCAAGCTGCAGCGGGTTGCCGAGCAGGGGGATCATCACCGTCTGCTCTATGCTGCCGATCTGGCTGACGACCCCTACTACTTTGTCCTGAATATCGATAGCTTTGCCGTTGTAGCGATAGCCATCCACCGCAAACAGCACCCGTGGCCGGGTCTGGCCGAAGCGCTCTACCACGCTGGCCTCGCCAAAGTCGGGGCTGGTGGAGGTCCAGATCGCCCCGAGGCTGGTGGTTGCCAGCATGGCAACCACGGTTTCCGGAATATTGGGCAGATAGGCGGCGACCACATCGCCACGACCAATCCCCTGCTGGCGCAGCCACTGCGCCAGCCGGGCAACCTGTTCCCCCAATTTACCCCAGCTCAAAGTGCGACTTGGGCTCCCTTCGATGCGGGAGATGATGGCCGGGCTCTCGTCCTGGCGGCGCAGCAGGTTTTCGGCGAAGTTGAGGCGGCTGTCGGGGAACCAGCGGGTGCGCTGCATATCCTGACGGTTCTCCGCCACTATGTTGCCGAGCTCGCCCTTGACGCCGCAGTGCTGCCATACCAGCGGCCAGAAACGGGTGGTCTTCTCCACCGACCATTGATAAAGCTGCGGGTAGTTCTGCAACTGCAAGCCGTGGAAACGGTTTACCTCCGCCATAAAACGGTAGAGGTTGGATTGCTGCATCCTGAGCGGATCCGGTTGCCACAGGCAGAGGTTGTCCATGAGTAATCCCTGACTTCATGTATCTACCGGCAGTGTATTGAATTGTTTTTGATTTGTTAATGATTGGTTTTCTGTTGATAACAAACACGTTTGTAACGTATGCGTTACCTCACGAAGCGGCAGCTTGACGGGTCGAGCCGCCAAGCGCTTGATGTTATGCTGCAATCACATTCACCTCGGAGCAGGACGCCATGAGCAGCTACAGCCAACTTTTTGCCCAGCACCTCGATACCTTGCAGCAGCGCACCCGCGACATTCTGCAACAACAGGGGCTCAGCGGACTGGCCATCCACTCCGGCCAGACCCACCGCATCTTCCTCGATGATCAGGATTACCCGTTCAAGGTAAACCCGCACTTCAAAGCCTGGTTGCCGGTGCTGGACAATCCCCACTGCTGGCTGCTGGTGGACGGGGTGAACAAACCAATCCTGCTGTTCTACCGCCCGGTGGATTTCTGGCACAAGGTGGCGGATCTGCCCAACGCCTTCTGGGTCGAGTTCTTCGATATCCGTTTCCTGACCCGGCCGGAACAGGTGGCCGACCATCTACCTGCCAACAAGCAGGAGTGGGCCTATCTGGGCGGTCATCTGGAAGTGGCCGAGCTGCTGGGGCTGACCCAGCCCAATCCGGAGGCGGTGCTCAACTACCTGCACTATCACCGCGCCTACAAGACCCCCTACGAGCTGGAGTGTCTGCGCGAGGCGAACCGGATCGGGGTTCGCGGCCATATCGCCGCCAAGGACTCTTTTATGGCGGGGGCGAGCGAGTTCGAGATTAATCTGGCCTACATGAAGGCAGTCGGGCAGGGCGCCAATGAGGCGCCCTACGGCAATATCGTCGCTATCAACCGCAATGCGGCCATCCTTCACTACACCCATTTGTCCGCCGTGCGGGTGCCCGATGCGGAACGTCACTCCTTCCTGATCGATGCCGGCGTCGATTTTCACGGTTATGCCTCCGACATCACCCGTACCTGGGCGTGGCGGCGCGGCGAGTTTGCCGATCTGATTGCTGCCCTCGACGAGCAGCAGCAGGAGATCATCAAGGAGATCAAGCCGGGTCGCCGCTACAGCGAGCTGCATCTGCAGATGCACCACAAGCTGGCGCGCCTGCTGCAAGCGACCGAGCTGGTGGATATGTCGGTAGACGAGATGATCAACACCGGGGTGACCAACGTCTTCTTCCCTCACGGCCTCGGCCACTTCCTCGGTTTGCAGGTGCACGATGCGGGCGGTTTCATGCAGGATGAGCGCGGCACCCACTTGGCGGCGCCCGAGCTGTTCCCCTATCTGCGCTGTACCCGGGTGATGGAGGTGGGTCAGGTGTTCACCATCGAGCCGGGCCTCTACTTCATCGACAGTTTGCTGGAGCCGCTGCGTCAGGGCGAACAGGGCAAACGGGTCAACTGGAACAAGGTGGAGGTGCTGCGTCCGTTCGGCGGCATCCGCATCGAAGACAACGTGGTGCTGCACGCCAACGGGGTGGAGAACATGACCAGACAAGCAGGGCTCTGATGGCGGCAGCGTACTCCATTCCGGCTGCCCCGCTGGAGTTGACCGAAGAGATAAAGAAGAGTCGCTTCATTACCCTGATCGCCCACACCCCGACCGTCGAGGCGGCCAAGGGGTGGGTCAACGAGATCAAGCGCCAACATCCGGCCGCTCGCCACCACTGCTGGGCCTTTGTGGCGGGCGCGCCGCAAGATAGTCAGGTTTATGGCTTCAGCGATGACGGCGAACCTTCCGGTACTGCGGGCAAACCGATCCTGGCCCAGCTGATGGGTTCGGGGATCGGTGAAATCTGTGCCGTGGTGGTGCGTTACTACGGCGGCATCCAGCTTGGCACCGGTGGGCTGGTCAAAGCCTATGGAGGCGGCGTCGGTGCCGCCCTCAAGCAACTGCCCACCCTGCTCAAGGTGCCACGCACTCCCTCTCTCATTCACTGCGATTACGGTGACATGGGGACGGTCGAGTCGCTGATCAGTAGCCATAATGGCGAATTGCTGGCGGCCGATTACGGTCAGCAGGTCACCTTGCAGGTGGCCTGGGAGTCCTCGGTTTGGGCTCAGGTGGACCGTGAATTGACCGACCGGACTCATGGGCGGGTATCCCTCAGCCCCTTAGATGGCTAGAATCCATCGCTCTTTAATTGGGGAAAGGGAGCTGTAATGCACATTCTGAGCATTATTCGCATTGTTGGCCTGCTGGTTGCGCTGTTCAGCTCGACCATGCTGTTGCCTGCACTGGTGGCCTTTGGCTATCGGGATGGTGGTGGTGCCGAGTTCGTCAGCTCTTTTCTGATCGCCCTGCTGCTCGGCGTGGTGCTCTGGTTTCCCAATCGCTATCACAAGAAGGAGATGCGCTCGAAAGAGGGCTTTCTGATTGTGGTGTTGTTCTGGACCGTGTTGGGCAGTGTGGGGGCTGTGCCCTTCATCATGAGCGATGTGCCGGATATGTCGGTCTCGGAGGCCTTCTTCGAATCTTTTTCCGGCCTGACCACCACTGGCGCAACGGTACTGACCGGGCTCGATAACCTGCCCAAGGCGTTTCTGTTCTATCGCCAGTTGCTGCAGTGGCTGGGGGGGATGGGGATCATCGTACTGGCGGTGGCCATTCTGCCACTGCTGGGTATCGGGGGCATGCAGCTCTATCGCGCCGAGATCCCGGGGCCGGTGAAGGATACCAAGGTGACGCCGCGCATCGCCGAAACAGCCAAGGCGCTCTGGTTCATCTATCTGCTGCTCACCGCACTCTGTGCGCTGGCCTACTGGCTCGCCGGAATGACGCTGTTCGATGCGGTGTGCCATTCGTTCTCGACTCTGTCGGTCGGTGGCTTCTCCACTCACGATGCCAGCATCGGTTTCTTCAACAGTCCGGTCATCAACCTGATTACCGTGGTGTTCCTGCTGCTGGCCAGCGTGAACTTTGCGCTCCACTTTACCGTTTTCTCTCACCGTCCGGTGCGGCTCGGGCGCTACCTCTATGATTCGGAGCTCAAGGTGTTCCTGGCCATTCAGGCGACCCTGGTGATGATCTGCTTTGTCGCCTTGCTGACCCACGGACACTACGCCACTTGGCAAGAGGCGCTCAACCACGGTCTTTTCCAGGCGGTCTCTCTGGGGACCACCACCGGCTACAGCACCACGACCTATGCAGATTGGCCCTCGTTCCTGCCCATGTTGCTGATGTTCTCCGCCTTTATCGGCTGTTGCGCGGGCAGTACTGGGGGCGGTATCAAGGTGATGCGTTTTATGATCCTGTTCATGCAGGGGATGCGCGAGTTGAAGCGGTTGGTTCACCCCAGAGCCATCTATACCTTGAAGCTGGGGAATCGGGCGGTGCCCGAGCGCATCGTCGAGGCGGTGTGGGGCTACTTCGCCACCTATATTATTCTCTTCTTTATGTTCATGCTGCTGTTGCTGATGACGGGGCTGAACGAAGTGACAGCATTCACCGCTGTTGCTGCGGCTTTCACCAACGTAGGCCCGGGTTTGGGAGAGGTATCAGCCAACTTCGGCAATATCTCGCCAGCGGCCCAGTGGGTACTGGTGTTGGCCATGTTGTTTGGTCGATTGGAAATTTTCACGCTTCTGGTACTGTTTACTCCTGCATTCTGGCGTAGTTGAGGTTGTTATGGACAAGATTCTGGTGCTTTATTCCTCTCGGGATGGCCAAACCCGCAAAATAGTCGATGTCATGCTGGAGCAGATGCCGGGATGCGAAGTGGTGATGCACGACCTGCACACCTTGCCGATGTGCAACCTCAGCAAGTATGCCAAGGTCTTGATCGGCGCCTCCATTCGTTATGGCAACTTCCACCCCAGCCTGTTCAGCTTTATTCACGCTCATCAGGAGCAGCTGGAGGTGGCCAATGCGGCCTTCTTCTGTGTCAACCTGACGGCCCGCAAGCCAGAGAAGCAGACGCCGCAAACCAATGCTTATATGAAGAAGTTCCTGCGCCTCTCTCCCTGGAAGCCGAAAACCCTGGGCGTCTTTGCCGGTGCGCTGCAGTACTCCCGCTATAACTGGTGGCAGACGCGCATCATCCAGCTGATCATGAAGATTACCGGTGGCAGTACCGACACCAGTAAGGACATTGAATTTACCGATTGGGAAAAGGTGCGCAGCTTTGCCCGCGAATTCTGGTCAAAAAGGTAGCAGCGTGATGTGAATTCAGGGTTTCTTGCCCGAAACAGCCCCGCCGATGCGGGGCTTTTGTTTAATAAAGCAACGGTTGAACCGAAAAACTGTAAAAAGTGCCATTTTTTGCAGTTTTCCTCTTGTCATCCCGGCGCGGCTCCCTATAATGCGCCCCTACCAGCACGGCGGAACACGCCGAACTGATGAGCCAGCTTCCTAGCGAAGTGGGCGCCGAAAGAAAAGCGAAAACAATCGCTTGACTTTCGAAGTGAGAAGCGTAATATGCGCCTCCTCAACGCGACAAGCGTGACGCTCTTTAACAATTTGAATCAAGCAATCTGTGTGGGCACTCACAGCATCGAACATCAAAAACAATTTTTGATTT
>NZ_JBGLRA010000019.1:0-65777 GCF_041402405.1 Aeromonas sp. S13(2024)
CGGAGCGGCCGCATCATGCGTTGAAATACAGAACCCCCGATGCGGTACATAGGGGGTTCTGAGTAGAGAAATGCTAGTTGAAAATGTGTAAACCTATTTCAGGACTAGACAAACCGCCGTTGGCCGCCTTTCTGGAACAGGTACTGGCCACGGCGCAAGCGGGCCTCACCTACTCCAAAGACCCCTTCGATATCGGCCGTTTCGAGGCGCTGCGCGCGGCCACCGTGGCCCTTATCGCCAACCAGAGCGAGCTGGCGCCGGAAGCCATCAGTGACTGGATTGCTCTCGATCGCGGTTATCCCACCCCCAAGCTCGACGTGCGGGCCTTCATTCAGAACGATGCGGGCCATATCCTGCTGGTACAGGAGCGCAGTGACGACTGCTGGACTCTGCCCGGTGGCTGGTGCGATATCGGTGACTCGCCGGCGGATGCTGTGGTGCGTGAAGTGGTGGAGGAGACCGGCCTTGAGTGCCGTGCGGTGCAATTGCTGGCCCTGTTCGACAAGCTAAAACACCCTCATCCGCCCCAGTTGCCCCACGCGCACAAGACTTTCTTTCTGTGCGAGGTGACCGGCGGCCAGCTGCTGGGCGAAACCGATGAAACCAAAGGGGCGGGGTACTTCCCCATCGACAACTTGCCCCCGCTCTCCTGTCATCGGGTGGTGGTCTTCCAGTTGCGTACCCTCCATGAGCACTTGCTGCAGGGGCGGCGCGATACCCTGTTTGATTGACATCTGAGGAAGTGAACCCGTCTGCAAGGAGGCAGGATGATCAAGCGCATCGGCAATACCCCAATTCAAGAGAAACACAAGGCCAGCTGCCACTGCGGCGCCGTGGTGCTGGAGCTGACCCTGCCGGATGGGGTGGTTGATCCGCGCCGCTGTGACTGCTCGTTATGCCGACGTCGGGGCGCTATCGTCGCCTCGGTGCCGCTGTCCGGCATCCGCATTCTGCAAGGGGAGGAGGTGCTGCGCTGCTACCAGTTCAATACCCGCACCGCCAAACACTACTTCTGTAGCATCTGCGGCATCTATACCCACCACCCGCGTCGCTCCAACCCAGCCGAGTATGGCTACAACCTCGCCTGTCTCGAAGGGGTCAACCCGTTCGAGCTGGGGGAGGTGCCGACGCGCGATGGCGTGCACCATCCAGCGGATCGACAGGCCTGAACAAAAGGGGCTCATATGTTCCTGTTGCGCCCTGCAGGGCGGTGTTAATCTTTAGCGGCCTGTTCACTTTGCCTCGCCCGGGGCAGGGGATGGCCGAACTCTTCTGAACTTCACTGCCAACAGGGAGCACGTTTGTGACAACTCCTTCTGCGCTGCCGGATCTGGTACTGGGCGCCTCTCTCTACTTTCCGCCGCTGTTCAAGGCGGTGCTGCTCGGCCTGCTCTGCTGGCTGCCGATGCACCATCTGCTGCGCGACTGGCTCTATGGCGGGGATGTCTGGCACCCCTTGCTGATGGATCTCTCCCTCTTTATCCTCGCCGTTAGCGGCTCTCTATGGATGCTGTTACATGGCTAAATCACCTCTCGCGACCCTCAAATACTTCTCCACCCTGCTGGTCTGCGCGCTGGCGCTGGCGGCGGGCTGGTGGCTGTGGAACTACTACATGCAGGGGCCCTGGACCCGGGATGGCAAGGTGCGCGCCGAGCTGGTCAGCATTACCCCCGAGGTGTCGGGCAAGATCATCAAGATAGCGGTGAAGGACAACCAGCTGGTGAAGGCGGGGGAAGAGATCTTTACGCTCGACCCCGAGCCCTATCGCATCGCCCTCAATAATGCCCGGGCGGCGCTGGCCAAGGCGAAATCGGATCTCGACAAGGCCGAGCACGAGGCGAACCGCCGCAGCGGCCTGTCGCGCAGCGTCATCTCAGCCGAGACGATGGATGAAGCTCGTCTCAATGCCCAGGCGATGCAGGCGGCCTATCAGGTGGCACAGGCCAATCTGGAGAAGGCGGAGTGGTCGCTGGCCAAGACCCGGGTACATGCCGCTAGCGATGGCTACATCACCAACCTGCAGACCCGGGTCGGCAACTATGCCAGCGCCGGCGTGCCGCTGGTGGCGCTGGTGGATACTCACTCCTTCTATGTACAGGGTTACTTTGAAGAGACCAAGCTTGGCCACATAGCGCCGGGCAAACCGGCCGAAGTGGTGCTCTACAGCGGTGAGCAGCGGTTGCGCGGCGAGGTGGAGAGCATAGGGCGTGCCATCCACGATCAGAGCGTCGATGGCGGCAACGGTCTGCTGATCGACGTCAAACCCAACGTGCCCTGGGTGCGGCTGGCCCAGCGGGTGCCGGTGCGGATCAAGCTGCTGGATGTGCCGGCTGACGTGACGCTGATCGCCGGTACCACCTGCACCATCACTATTGGCGAGTAGGGTGAGCGAGTCATTCTGGCTGCGTACCCCCTGGGGGAGGGCGACAGGGGGGCAGTGGCGCTATGCCCTGCGCAATGCGCTGGCCATGTGCCTGTCGCTCTGGCTGGCCTTCGTGCTGCAGCTTGACTCCCCCTACTGGGCGATGAGCTCGGCTGCCGTGGTGAGTTTTCCCACCGTGGGCGGGGTGATCAGCAAGAGTCTGGGGCGGGTGGCTGGCAGCTTGATGGGGGCGATGGCGGCGGTGGTGATCACCGGTCTTGGCATCAGCGATCCTTGGCTGTTCAGCTTCCTTATCGCGCTCTGGCTGGGCTTGTGTACCTACATATCCAACCACTATCAGAACAACGTCTCCTACGCCTTCGCCCTCGGCGGTTACACTGCCGCCATCATCGCCTTCTCCTGCGTCAATGTGGCGGATCCCCACCATATCTTCGATATTGCCCAGGCGCGGGTGAGCGAGGTGATCATCGGTATCCTCTGCGGCGGTCTGATGATGATGATCCTGCCCAGCACCTCGGATAGCGAAACCCTGCTGGAATCCCTGCGCAAGAGCCAGACCCGCCTGCTGGAACATGCCCAGCTGCTCTGGCTGGGGGAGATGACGCCCGAGGTTCGCAGTTCCCACGAAGGGCTGATCGGCCAGATCCTCACCATGAACGTGCTGCGCATACAGGCGGTCTGGAGCCATCATCGGTTGCGGCGCCAGAACCGGCTGCTCAACTTCCTGCTCCATCGCCAGCTGCGGCTCATCAGCCTTATCTCCAGCCAGCGCCGCATGCTGCACAACTGGCCGGAACAACCGGAAGGCATTCAGGCGCTGCTTGCCACCCTGCTGGCCGAGCTTGGCAAGCCGGAGTGCGACAAGTATCGGGTTGCGAGGTTGCTGGCTCCCCTGATGCCCACCAGCGAGCATGATTATCGACGGCGCACCTTTTTGCTGCGGCTGCGCCACTTCTGCTGGAGCTATCTGGAGTGTCAGCGCTGGCTCGACCGGTTGACCCGCTACGACGATCAGGAGTGGCCGGCGCCGCCCCGTCACACCTCCCTCACCAGCCATACCGACACGCTGGAGGCCGCCTATAACGGCGGGCGTACCTTCCTCTGCGTGCTGCTCGGCTGCACCTTCTGGATCAACAGTCAGTGGGATGCGGGCAGCTCGGCGCTCACCATGCTCTCCATCTGCTGCGTGCTCTACTCGGCGACCCCAGCCCCGGCTCAGGGGGCCAACAGCATGCTCAGGGCGATCCTGCTGCTCAGCCTCATCTGCTTTGCGGTCAAGTTTGGCCTGATGATCCGCATCGACGATTTCTGGATCTTCTGTCTCTTGCTCTTTCCGGCGCTGCTCACCATGCAGCTCTGCAAACAGCAGCAAGTGCGGCAGGCGGGCCTCTGGGGCCAAATGATCGTGCTGCTCGGCTCGTTTCTCGCCATCACCAATCCGCCCAGCTACGACTATCAGCAGTTCATCAACAGCAGCCTCGCCCAGATGCTGGGGGTGATGAGCGCCGCGCTGGCGTTTCAGCTGCTGCGACCCAGCTCGGATCGGCGCAAGAGCCGCCGGATTATCCGCTCCCTGCGCCGCCACTTCATGGATCAGCTGGAGCCGGCCCCGCGCCAGAGCGAGAGCCAGTTCGAATCGCTGATCTACCACTGCATCAGCCAGCTCGGCCAGAGTCAGGATCAGACCGCCCGCCTCTGGGTGCTGCGCTGGGGCGTGGTGCTGCTCAACTGCAGCCATATCGTCTGGCAGCTGCGCCAGTGGCGCGGTGACGAACATCCTCTCTATCTGGTGCGTGACAACTGTATCCGCAGCCTGAAGGGGATCCTCACCGAGCAGGGGGTGCAGCACACCTCCCTCGACCGCACGCTGGCCGAGCTGCAGCGGATCAGTCAGGGGCTGGCCAACCATGGCGATGGCACGGCGCGAGAGCTGGCAGGCATGGTGTGGCGGCTGCAAAGTTCGCTCTCCCAGCTGCAACAGGCGCTGCCGGGCCCCGCCGAAGTGAGCTGAAACAGCCTTGGGAGGGGCACAATCCCCTCCGGATCACCCTTTCCCGCAGCCAAGTTTGTCCAATACCCTCCCAACGAGTAAGATTCTCCCCAAACGTCAATTCGCAAGGCCCTCCATGTCTACTCAATACAATGCGGATGCCATTGAGGTCCTCAATGGCCTTGAGCCGGTGCGTCGCCGCCCCGGCATGTATACCGACACCACCCGGCCCAACCACCTCGGCCAGGAGGTCATCGACAATAGCGTCGATGAAGCGCTGGCAGGTCACGCCCGCAATCTGGAGGTGATCCTGCATGAAGACCAGTCCCTCGAAGTGATCGACGACGGCCGCGGCATGCCGGTCGATATCCACCCGGAAGAGGGGGTCTGCGGGGTGGAGCTGATCCTCTGCAAGCTGCACGCGGGCGGCAAATTCTCCAACAAGAACTACCAGTTCTCCGGCGGTCTGCACGGGGTGGGTATTTCGGTCGTAAACGCCCTCTCCGATCGGGTCGAGGTGACGGTGCGCCGCGACGGTCAGGTCTACGACATCGCCTTCGAGCGCGGCGAGAAGGTACAGGAGCTGACCATCACCGGCACTTGCGGCCGCCGCAACACCGGCACCCGGGTGCGCTTCTGGCCGCAGGCGAGCTACTTCGATTCGCCCAAGTTCTCGGTCACCAAGCTGGAGCACCTGCTTAAAGCGAAAGCGGTACTCTGCCCCGGCCTCACCATCAAGTTCCTCGACAAGAACACCGGCATCAAGCTGGAGTGGTGCTACGAAGATGGCCTCAAGGATTATCTGGTCGATGCGGTCAAGCAGTTCACCTGCCTGCCGGAGCAGCCCTTTATCGGCTCGTTCAGCTCAGAACAATCGGCGGTGGACTGGGCGCTCTGCTGGTTGCCGGAAGGGGGCGAATGCCTTGCCGAATCCTATGTGAACCTCATTCCCACCGCGCAGGGCGGTACTCACGTCAACGGCCTGCGTCAGGGCCTGCTCGACGCCATGCGCGAGTTCTGCGAGTTCCGCAACCTGTTGCCGCGCGGGGTCAAGCTGACACCGGAAGATATCTGGGATCGCTGCGCCTACATCCTCTCCATCAAGATGCAGGATCCTCAGTTCGCCGGTCAGACCAAGGAGCGCCTCTCCTCCCGCCAGAGCTCGGCGTTTGTCTCCGGCGTGGTGAAGGATGCCTTCAGCCTCTATCTGAACAGCAACACCGAGCTGGCGGAGCAGATCGCCGAGATCTGTATCTCCAGCGCCCAGCGCCGGATGCGCGCCGCCAAGACGGTGGTGCGCAAGAAGATTACCCAGGGCCCGGCGCTGCCCGGCAAGTTGACTGACTGTAACTGCGCCGACCCCATGCAGGGGGAGCTGTTCCTGGTGGAGGGTGACTCCGCGGGCGGCAGTGCCAAGCAGGCGCGGGATCGCGAGTTTCAGGCCATCATGCCGCTGCGCGGCAAGATCCTGAACACCTGGGAGGTGGAGGCCGGTCAGGTGCTCGCCTCACAGGAAGTACACGATATCTCGGTCGCCATCGGGCTCGATCCCGACTCCGAGGATCTCAGCGGCTTGCGCTACGGCAAGGTGTGCATCCTCGCGGATGCGGACTCGGACGGTCTGCACATCGCCACCCTGCTCTGCGCCCTGTTCGTGAAACATTTCCGCACGCTGGTGGAGAAGGGCCACGTCTACGTCGCCATGCCGCCCCTCTACCGGATCGATATCGGTAAAGAGGTCTACTACGCCCTCGACGAGGACGAGAAGAACGGCGTGTTGCAGCGGGTCGAGGCCGAGAAGAAGAAAGGCAAGGTGATGGTGACCCGATTCAAGGGGCTGGGTGAGATGAACCCGAAACAGCTGCGGGAAACCACCATGGATCCCAACACCCGCCGTCTGGTGCAGCTCACCATGGAGCCGGCAGGGGAGAGCGAAGGGGATGCGGCTGACGAGACCCTGCAACTGATGGACATGCTGCTGGCCAAGAAGCGGGCGAGCGATCGCCGCGAATGGCTGGAAGAGAAGGGTAACCTCGCCATCATTTAAGCCGTCGGCTGGCCCGCACAGGGCCAGCAAGCATTTAGCCGGAGTCGCCCTGTGGCGGCTCCCGAACCGAAAGAGAAAATCACATGAGTGATGCTATCGAGCTCAGTCTGGACGGGGTAGAGCGCCAGCCAATGCGCACCTTTACCGAACAGGCTTACTTGAACTACTCCATGTACGTCATCATGGATCGGGCCTTGCCGCATATCGGCGATGGCCTCAAACCGGTGCAGCGGCGCATCATCTACGCCATGAGCGAGCTGGGTCTGTCGGCGCTCTCCAAGCACAAGAAGTCAGCCCGTACCGTGGGTGACGTGCTGGGTAAGTACCACCCCCACGGCGACAGCGCCTGTTATGAAGCCATGGTGCTGATGGCCCAGCCCTTCTCCTACCGTTACCCGCTGGTGGATGGTCAGGGCAACTGGGGTGCGCCGGACGATCCCAAATCCTTCGCCGCCATGCGTTATACCGAGGCGCGGCTGTCGCGCTTCTCCGAGCTGCTGCTCTCCGAGTTGGGGCAAGGCACGGTGGAATGGACGCCGAACTTCGACGGCACCATGAAGGAGCCGGTAGTGCTGCCCGCCCGTCTGCCGCACATCCTGCTCAACGGGGTGACCGGTATCGCGGTGGGCATGGCGACCGACATCCCGCCCCACAACGCGCGGGAAGTGGCCTACGCCTGTGCCGAGCTGCTCGACAACCCCAATGCGGGTCTCGATGCATTGATGGCGCACATTCAGGGGCCGGACTACCCGACCAACGCCGAGATCATCACCCCGCGCGACGATATCCGCAAAATCTACGAGACCGGCAAGGGCTCCATCAAGCAGCGGGCGGTCTGGAGCGAGGAGGATGGCGATATCGTCATCACCGCGCTGCCTCATCAGGCCTCCGGTGCCAAGATCATGGAGCAGATCGCCGCCCAGATGGTGGCCAAAAAGCTGCCTATGGTCACCGATCTGCGCGATGAATCGGACCACGAAAACCCGACCCGTCTGGTGATCGTGCCGCGCTCCAACCGGGTGGATGTAGAGGGGCTGATGGCCCACCTGTTCGCCACCACGGATCTGGAGAAGAACTACCGGGTCAACCTCAACATCCTCGGCCTCGACAATCGGCCGCAGGTGAAGTGCCTCAAGACCATCCTCAGCGAGTGGATCCAGTTCCGTCGCGAGACTGTGCGTCGCCGTCTGCAATTCCGCCTCGATAAGGTGCTGGCTCGCCTGCACATCCTCGAAGGCTTGCTGATCGCCTATCTCAACATCGACGAGGTGATCGAGATCATCCGTACCGAGGATGAGCCGGGCAAGGTGATGGTGGAGCGCTTCAACATTACCGAGACCCAGGCCGAAGCGATCCTCGAGCTGAAACTGCGCCATCTGGCCAAGCTCGAAGAGTTCAAGCTGCGCGCCGAACAGAACGAACTGGCCGAAGAGCGCGACAAGCTGGAGCAGATCCTGGGCTCCGAGCGTCGCCTCAACACCCTGCTCAAGAAAGAGCTGCTGGCCGATGCCGAGAAGTACGGCGACGATCGCCGCACCCCGCTGGTGGAGCGTGCCACCGCCGTGGCGCTGACCGAGAAAGAGCTTATTCCCAGCGAACCGGTCACCGTCATCCTCTCCGACAAGGGGTGGGTGCGCGCCGCCAAGGGCCACGATGTCGATGTGGCGGGGCTCTCCTACAAGGCGGGGGACAGCTATCTGGCCCACGCCTGTGGCCGCAGCAACCAGCAGGCGGTGTTCCTCTCCACGTTGGGGAGAACCTACGCCCTCGAATCCCACACCTTGCCATCCGCCCGCAGTCAGGGCGAACCGCTCACCGGCCGCTTTGCGCTGGGGGCAGGGGAAGAGGTGCGCCATTTGGTGATGGGCAACGAAGGCGAGCCGTATCTGATCGCCAGTGATGCCGGTTACGGCTTTGTCTGCACCTATGACGATCTCATCGGCAAGAACAAGAACGGCAAGGCGCTGCTCACCGTGCCGGAAGGGGGGCAGGTGATGGCACCCCAGAAGATCGGCTCGCCAGAGACCGATCTCTGCATGGCCATCTCCAACGAAGGGCGCATGCTGCTGTTCCCGCTCAACACCTTGCCGGTGCTCGGCAAGGGCAAGGGTAACAAGCTGATCAGCATTCCGTCGGCTCGGGTGAAGGCGCGGGAGGAGTTTGTGGTGATGGCCGCCGTCATCCCGCAGGGCCAGTCGGTCACCCTGTTTGCCGGCAAGCGCAAGCTCACCCTCAAACCGTCCGATCTCGACTACTACCGTGGCGAGCGCGGCCGCCGCGGCGCCAAGTTGCCCCGCGGTTTGCAGCGTGTTGATCGCATCGAGATTGAACCCGCCGCCGGTGCCGAGCCGGCAGCTGGGGAAAATCAGGAAGGGTAATTAATATAGAAGGGCGCGAAAGCGCCCTCATGAAATCAGAAGTATATTTGGCTGTTACTTAGTTTAAATTTAAGCCATTAACAACTGTTCCTACACAAAGTCTATTGAAAAATGTCCCACTAGTATTTGTATAAGTGACAACTTTTCCATTTATAACTATGGTCGCTATTTCGGTGCCATCATTATAACTCTGAACGAATACTAGCTTATCAGATGAAGAGTTTACATCTACGAATTGGCCTGAATAAAGGTCAGTGGTCATTTTATATCCAGACTTGTCTTGTGTGATCGAAAACTTCATATTGTCAAAGTAGTTTTTTTCAAAGTCACGTGTTTGAAATTCATCATTGGTTGGTTTAAAAATAACTGCGGCACAAGTTAAATTTCTAAACTTACCCTCCATTACAACTCGATTTGCATTTGCAGAAAAAGGTAAGAGAGTTAACATTGTAAAAAGGGAGTGTATAATTACTTTGAGGGTCATTGTTTGTACTTATATCCGGAAATTATTTTACGGTTTATTATAAATAGCTAGCGCAGTTATTTTTTCATGCTTAACCTCATGAATTACAACTGTAGTTTTTGAACCATGATATCAATGAGTCAGAGGTCGATGAGTATTTAAGATTGTTTGTCTCAACATACTCAATAAAATCATCTCCTATAACTTCGACAGATTTATGCTCTATGCAGTTATATTTTTTTTCATCATGAGATTTCATAATCGAGAAGGTACTTTTATAAATCTCACCTAACTCAGCCTTTTTATTAAAACACGTCTGCGAGTCTATGTAATCATTACAATCCATAGTAAATAGAAGTGCGGCATCCCAAGCATTATTGGGATAATAATATGAAAACTGAGCTGCGGATGGTTTTGCACATCCAGTTATAAAAATACAACAGCTAATGGTTATCAGATATAAACGCATTACATTCTTCCCTCACAGTATGGTTCTGCACCACCAGCTCGGCTATATGCACTTCGTAAGCCACATCGATTTCCTTGGGCATCAAGGTCACCTGGGCAAGCACAGTTACCTGTATAACTTGAAGAGTTGTTGGTATTGTTCTGAGCTGCTCCCGCAGCTCCCAAGATCATCACGGTTACCAATACAACATCAGCTGCGACAGCAGCACTACATTTTGCATAATTGAAACGTTCTTTTTCTGCAGCATATTTTTCATCGCTACAATATGTTTGGCTTACACACCCAAATAGGAAAATTGTGCATGCAGCGACTATGAATACTCTCATCCTCGTCCCATTCTCATTGAGTTATTTGGTTTTTAAATTTTAATTAATCCTGATGAAATTGCAGGTAAAAGTTAAGGTTTTAATTGAGGCTGTTCAGCGTGAATACAGCTTTGTTGGTAACGGTGGAATATATTGTTGGATGTTGTTTTAATTTTGTTTTATCAAAAGGCTGATTAGCGAGACATAGCCCGTAGGTCTGATTAGCGAAGTGTAATCAGACGATCGCGAAAACAGGTTGCCGCTATTCTGCTGGTACGCCAGCAGATCTCTTCTCTATGTCCATAGCCATCGAGATTGCGGTGCGGACGATTACGCTTCGCTAATCGACCCTACGCGCTCCTGCTTGATTTAACGCTCTGCTGCTTGTTGATGGTTTGCCCCCTCATCCCCGACCCTTCTCCCCTTATCTATGGCAAAGAGTGGGAGAAGGGAGCAGAGATCGCAGCCATTGATAGTGACCGTGGTATGGCGTGATAGCTAAGGGTGACAGCTACGACTACAGGTTGGCAGGCGCTGATCCCCTCTCCCCTTGGGAGAGGGTTAGGGTGAGGGGAAGCTGACAATAGGGCAAGCGCCGCAATAGGTGCCAGGTTGCCAACCTGAAAAGAGCCACACATCCCACCAAAAGCGAGGGCCCCGCCATCCATGATGGCGGGGCCCTTCGCATTATCAGCCGCATTGCCGATTCAACCGTCCGCGCTGGCTGGGGCCAATAAAATGGCTGGCCTGAGCCCGATTAGACAGGAATGGCTGTCGCCGCCGGTGGCGGGGTGAGCTTGGAGGCGATCAGCTGGCGCAGGCGGGGCACCAGCAGTAGCAACACCAAGCCGCCCGCCAGCGAGCCCCAGCCCAGCATATTGAACACCGAGCTGTAACCCGGGTTGGTGGCGACCGGGGTGCTGCCGATATTCTGCGGCATGGCGCCGGAGACATAGCCTGCCAGTACCGAGGCGACGCCGGTGACCATCATCCAGCAGCCCATCATCAAGCCTTGCAGGCTGGCGGGGGCCAGCTTGCCAATCATGGCGTAACCGATGGGGGAGATCAGCAGCTCGCCAAAACTCTGCAGCACATAGCTGATGGCGATCCACTTGAAGGCGACCAGCCCGTCGGCCCCCGCCAGATGGATGCCGATCGGCAGTACCAGCATCCCCAATCCCATGCAGAACAGGGAGGCGGCAAACTGGGAGGGGATGTCGATATTCCACCCCTGTTCGCGTAGTCGCTTGAACAGCAGCGCCATCAGCGGGCCACCGATAACGATGACGAGGGTGTTGATGTTCTGGATCCACTGGGGGGCGACCCGCAGCCCGAACACGTTGAGGTTGATGTTGTGCTCGGAGAAGAGCATCAGCCCCATGGGCGCCAGCTGATAGAGTGACCAGAAGATGAGGGAGCCGAGGGCGAGGATCAGGTAGGCCACCATGCGGCTGCGCTCGGCGGCGTCCGGATGGCGGGCGGTCATCACACAGAGCAGCACCAGCACCACGGCCCCCAGGATCAGCACGAAACTGCCGCTGAAGCTGGCGTGGGTCAGCAGCAGACGCAGCGCCGGCACCAGCATGGCCAGAATGGCGATACCTGCCAGCATGCGGCGGTAGAAGCCGCTCCCTTTGACATGGCGCAACGGGGTGCTGATATCCGCCAGAATCGGCCAGCAGGCGAAGGTAGCGATGATAGCGATGATATTGCCCAGCGTCGCAAACAGGAACAGGGTGCGGTAATCCTCGGTGAGCTGGAAGTAGCCCGCTACCGTGAAGCCGATAAAGAAGCCCAGATTCATCCCGGCGTAGTTCCACAGGAAGGCGCTCTCGCGGCGGTGATCATCCGGGGCGAAGCGCTGGGTCAGCATCATGTTGAGGCAGGTAACGTTGAGGCCGCTGCCGGTGAGGAACATGGCGAGCCCCCAGTAGAGGCCGGTGATCCCCATCTCGGCGATGAAGTAGCAGCCGATCACCTGCAACACCATCCCCATCACGAACAGGTTGCGGTTGCTGAGGTAGCGCCCGCCGAGATAACCGCCAAACAGGTGCAGGCCATAGTTGAAGGCCCCGAAGACCCCCATCATGGCGTTGGCCTGGGATTCACTGAAGCCGAGCCGCTTGGTGGCGTAGAGCACCAGGGTGGAGTAGAGCACGGCAAACCCCAGGGTCGAGAAGGTCTGGATAAAGAACAGCGCCCCGGAGCCGGGGGGAATGGTGGGGTGTTGATTCGAAGCGCTCACGGTCTGTCTCCTGTGAGAGAAGAAAGTCATTACTCGTCCTGAGAGCGTACCGGTCTGCTGCCGGCTAGCCTTGTGCGCTTCCATGCTGGTCTGAAGGCCGGTCTGTCATTTAGCGGCCAAGCGGTGCAAATAGCCATACCTGAAATTTAATCCGGCGCGATTAATTGCTTTTTATTGATCTATTCCGCCTTTTTATGCGCGATTGAGCCGTGGTTGTAGCTCGGCTTACCACGCGATTGCGGCATGGTTGATGTGATTCAGTCGGCTATTTTGTGCCGATTATGGCGCTATAGCGGGATCTGTGTCCCGCTTTGTTGTCCCGAAACGCAGCTGGCGCCAAGTTGTTGTATTGCAGGTTGTTTATTCATCCTTGGGCATTGAGTGAATAAATATCGGGAGGAGAAGGGGTTGCCTCAGGGTGACTTGCGTGTGTTCCCTCTCTGCTTGGGAGAGAGTGAGGGGAGGATAGAACAACGCCCGGCGGGCCGGGCGTTGTGGTGCGACTGATGGGCGGCGAAAGCGGCCTTAAAAGTCGTGGTAGAGCGGCCAGCCGAGCAGCGGGTGCTTGAGACCGGCGCGCATCTCCATGTTGTCGAGCTTCTCCGGCGAGGCGTTCTCTTTTTGCAGCAGCTGGTACTGGCGCACAAAGCCGAGGGTGTGCAGCAGGTTCGGCACAAAGCCCGGGCTCAACTCCTGCCGCAGGGCGGCGGCCATGTCGGCAGGCAGCGCGTTCAGCATCAGGGCGAGCTGGGCGGCGAGGTAGTCGGTGTCGTACCAGCTCTCGTCGAGCTCAATCTCCCGCGCCAGTTTGCGCTTGAGATCCTGCTTCACCTTGAGCGGGGCGGCGCCACTGCCCTTGCCGCAGAGGATGCGGTAGAGCAGCGCTTCGGCCAGCTTGTCCTCCATGGTGGGGTGGTCGCTCTCGCAGGCGAAGAAGTGCTGGTCGATGAGCTCCATCAGGCGGCTCTTGTTGTGCTCGGTCAGCGCCTTCTCGTACTCCTGCCACCCTTGCCACTCATCCACATCGGGCGGGCTCGAGATCTTGTCCAGCAGGCGGGCATCCACGTCACCGTAGAGGCTGTTGCCAGCCTGCTTGGGGCTGACGGTGATAAGCATCGACCAGCCCTTCTGGAACGGCTTGATGGGGCCTTCCGGTGCCTGCAGCAGCGCCAGCGCCTTGGCCGGATCCCGCGCCGAGAGCTCCTGCAGACCGAGGCTCACCACGCCGATGACGTCGTGGGCCGCCTGCTCCAGCAGGTGCATCTTGTACTTGTTGTAGTACTTGTCGGCGAATTTGAGGCTCATCAGCACCGCCTTGCCCTTGATGGCGGCGAGCTGTTGCTGACTCAAGAGTTCGTTGTCGCGGCCAAAGCGCAGCACCTGGGTGAGATAAGGGCCCTGGTTGGCATCGCGAATGACTAACTGCATGAATGGGCTCCTTAATCCAGAAAGCTGAACATGTCGTCGACGTCGCCGTACTCGTCTTCCTCGACCTTGTTCTTCTCTTTGGCCTGCATCACCAGCTCGGCGGCAAACTTGTTGATGATGCTGTCCCAGCTGGAGTGCTCGTTGCGCAGCAGCGCCTTGATGGCTTTCTCCACCTCGGGGGCCAGCTCGCGAATAAGCATCAAGAGGCTGCGCGGGTCATCCAGCGCGTAGTCGTGGACATCCTCGCTCTGCTGGCGCTCGCTGTAGCGCAGGGACTCTTCGAGATCTTCCTCTTCGGCGTGCAGCACGTCGCGATAGCCTTCGTCCTCTTCATAGCGATCGCCGCGATAGAACTCGATAAAGGGGATGGCGAGGTAGAAGAGACCGGCCGGATCTTCGGCCACGCACTCGAGGATCTCGCGCTGCTTGGCTTCGCTATCCTGGGTGCGGATCAGGTAGTTGAGGAAGTCGAAGGTGTGCTGTTGCAGCTCGTCGGCGTTGTTCTTGATCGCCTCTTCCCAGTAGAGCGGCTGCTGGCAGACGATGTCGCGGATCCGCTCCGGGGTCATCAGCTCGGAGATGATGGAGGGGAAGGAGATATCGTGCTGGCCGTTAATCTGGGTCAGGGTAACGATATCAATGTTTTCAATCACTTCTGCCAGCTGGTCGTCAGACATGGTCTTGGCGATCAGCTCGAACTTCTCGCTGGCCTGCTTCGGCTCGATAACGGCCAGCTCTTTGATCTCGATGGCGGTAATTTCTATCAGACTGTTGCTCATGCCTTGCCCCAATTAGAAACGGACTTCGTCGTACATATCCTGATCGCCGTCGTCATCACCATAGCGGTCACTGCCGCCGTGGTAGTCGGCGTCGGCATCTTCCCCGTCTTCATCTTCTTCGTCGCGCAGATCAACGTCGTCATCGCCGCGGTGGCTACCGCGCGGTAGCGGGTTGTCGAGCAGGAACAGCACGGCGCAGGCTTCCATCAGCTGATCTTCGCTCTGGGCCCGCACCGCCTTGACCAGCGGCAGGGCGGCGTTGTTGAAGCCGACGCTCACCTTGAACTCGTCCCAGCTTGGCTGCTCGCCGCTGGCGAGCCACTTGTTCCACTGCGACTTGGCCTTGGCCGGGAACTGCACCCGGCCATAGAGGGCCAGCGGCAGATACTCGGGCATAAACTCCAGCATGCTCATATCGGCCAGCAGCAGGCTCTTCATCTGGTCGGTGAACTGTTCCAGCCCCTTGGGGTCGTCCTGATCCCGGTAGGATTCGATGTTTTCGCTGGCATCGCTTTGCAGCGACTTGAGCCGCGCCTGGTCCCATCTCTTTTGCATAGTTGCTCTTTCTGCCTGCTGTTTCAGGGGTAGAACTGATCCCACATCTCCTGCATGGCAGCAGCGGGATCGGTCACGATGACGTTGTTGAAATCCTTGATAAAGGCGGCCCGCTGTTTCGGATCGGACAGCACTTCATAGGCCTGCTTTACCTGGTGCAGCTTGATGGCTGCCTGCTCTTTCTCTTCTTCACTGGCCCCGTGCAGCTTGTCGGGGTGGTACTGGTTCGACAGCCGCCGATAGGCTTTCTTGATGTCGTTTTCGCTGGCGTTGGACTTGACGCCCAGCACCCGAAAGTAGTTGTTCATGGCAGATCCTGCATCACTGGCATCATAGGATTCACGCTGCGAGTGCCTGATGGTGGGGATTGGCAAACCAGGCACGGCAAAAACCCGTCATTTTAACGGAAACAGCCCGCCAACGCGATGAGTTGGGCGATCAATTAACGGGCGAGATGAAGAGGGGTCAGTTGAGCGTCTATTGTTGCCAGTCGGTCTGGCCAGTGCAAGGGCGGCGGGGCAAAAGCGATGAAAAAACGGGCAGGAAAGGGGTGGGCGGCAGGCCGGGGTAAGGCTGCCGCCGCAGGGGTTACTCCTCCCAGAAGGAGGCGGATGTGTGGTAGATCATCTTCTTGCTCATCCCGCCATCGACCACCAGATTGGCGCCGTTGATAAAGTCGTTGCGAGGATCCGCCAGAAAGAGGCAGGCGCGGGTGATGTCGTCGGGGCGACCGACCCGGCCACTCGGGTGCTGGCGATGATCCGCCTCGGTCAGGGTGTGGTAATCCTCCGCCTGGATCCAGCCCGGACTGATGGCATTGACCGTGACGGGGTAGTCGGCCAGCGAGTTGGCGAGGGACTGGGTGAGGGCGACCAGCGCCCCCTTGGAGGCGCCGTAGGCATCCCAACCCGGTTCGTTCTGCTGCCAGCGGGTGGAGGCAATATTGATGATGCGGCCATAGGGCAACCCGCGGTTGGCCTGCACAAAGGCGCGGGCGCAGAGCATGGCGCCGCGCACATTGACCGTCATCACCTGATCGAACTGGGCTGCGCTCAGCTCCTCGAAGCGGGTGTGGAACTTGCTGATTGCGCCGTTGTTGATCAGCAGATGGATGCCGCCGTGCTGCTCGCGCACCTCGGTAAAGAGCCGCGCGATGGCCTGCTCATCCCGCAGATCGAGCGGATGAAAGTGGATCTCGGGATGGTCGAAAGCGTGAGGGGCCAGATCGGTGGCGATCACCCGATAACCCGCCTCGGCCAGTCCGATGCAGAGCTGGCGGCCAATCCCGCCAGCGGCGCCGGTGACCAGCGCAATTTGGGGTTGGTTGGTCAGCTCGTTCATTGTGCCGCTCCATTGCGTGCCCGCAGCACCTTGATGAGGGCCGACACCTCCTGCTGGCCAAACCCTTGCGCCACCCCTTCCTCAAACAGATCGGCGGCAAAACGCGGGAAGCGGCTGTCGATCCCGGCATCGGTGGCATGACCGGCGAGGCGGCTGATAGCGGCGCTCCAGGTTTTCAGGCTGGCGTAGGGGTGATCGAAATCGCCGCTCGCCAGCGTCTTGCCCAGGTGGGCCACATCGCCACCGAGAATGGGCGAGAGCTCGCTGAACTGGGCGCACACCTTGGCCACCGGCAACCCTTCCGCCTCGCAGATCAGCGCGCCGTGCAGAGCACCGAGCAGACCACCGGCAAAGTAGGCGGCGACGGCACAATCTTGCGCCGCGGCGGCGCCCACCGCCTCGGCCACATGGTCGAGGGTAGGGGCGAGCAGGCGCAGCACCGGCTCGGCCTCGCTAAAGGCAGCGCTGGCACCGGAGCAGATGATGCTGGCGTCAGTGGTGCCGATCTGATCCGGGAAGCAGAGGATGGCGCCATCGAGATAACGGGCGCCGCGGGCGTGGCTCCAGCTCTCCAGCGCTCTGGCCCCCTGCGGGCTGCCGGTGGAGAGCTGCACCAGCAGCTTGCCCGCCACCGCATCGCTCGCCTCATCCAGCAACTGCTGGCTGACGGCGTAGTTATCGACGCAGACAAGGGTGATATCACTTGCGGCGATGGCTGCGCCAACCGAGGGGGCGAGTGTCGCACCCAGCGCTTGCAGCGGGGCTGCCTTGGCGGCGCTGCGATTCCAGACGGTGACCGGATGGCCCGCCTTGATCAGGGTGGTGGCGAGGGCGGAGCCCATGGCCCCGAGGCCGATGACAGAGAGATGGCGCATGATGGCTCCTGACGGTGTTGATAGACGCTGATATAGAGAATTAGGATGCCTTGTGGCAGGCGAGCCACTATATTTGCCCCGTGTCGCCGTGAAAAATGGCTTTTATGACTGTCTGGTATAGGTGAATTCTATGGATGTGCGAACCTTGCGTGCGTTTGTGGCTGTCTTCGAGGAACGCAACATCACGGCGGCCGCCACCCGCCTCTTCATTACCCAGCCCACCCTCTCCACCACCATCAAAACGCTGGAGGATGAGCTGGGGGTGACCCTGTTTGTGCGGCAGGCGCGCGGGGTAGAGGGGACCGAAGCTGCCCACCGGCTCTATCCCCGTGCCAAGCGGCTGATCGCCGATACCGACTCCCTCGCCCGCGAGTTTCGTGAAACCTCCCCCTGCCTTGAGCTGACGGTGGGGATTGAGGCAGACCTTGGCGATGGCGTGGTGGGGGCGCTGGTCAACGGGGTACTCGCCCACGAGGAGATCCTGCTGACTCTGGAGGAGGGCTGCTGTGGCGATGTGCGGCTGGGCTGCGAATCCCTGCGCTGTGGTGACGAGCTCTTTATTCCCCTGCTGGAGGAGGAGTTTGTGCTGGTGCTGCCGCCGGATCACCCGCTGGCGGGCAAGGGAGTGCTCACCCCTGTTGAGCTGGCGGACGAGCCGTGGGTCACCTGCCCGCGCCACGACTCCCACCTGCGGCTGATCGCCATCCTCGGCAATCAGGCGCCCCTCTATCCACGGCGGGCGGGGTCGCTGCGACTGGCGGCGACCATGGTGGCCGCCGGTGCTGGGATCGCCTGGTTGCCCCGTTCGCTTTGTCCGCCCGGTTGTACAGTCGCCGAGCTGGCGGCCTCTTCCTTCAAGCGGCGGGTGGGGCTCTGCTACGCCCCCGATGCGTTACGCTCGGCGGCGGTGACCGCCCTGCTGGAGCAGGTGCGTGGGATGCAGCTCCCCGCCTGATGTCGGCATAAAAAAGGGCCATCCGGTGGGATGGCCCTGTTAAAGGCAACGAAGTTGCGTGGCTAGAGCGATGCCCACCAGAGCCGCAGCTGCAAGCCCCACTTCGAGCTCCAGCCGGTGGTGCTGCTCACAAGCGTCCCATCCTTGATAACGAGGAACGTCGGGGTGACCCCTACCTGCCACTTGGCGGCCAGCGCTCCCGACTCGTCGTTGTGGGTCGGGAAGGTGAGCCCCTTCTTGCTCATCCCATTGGCTAACTGCTCCGAATTGCCGGAGCGCAGTGCCACCGTCAGCACGTTTTCCCCCTCTTGCCAGAGCTGCTGCACGGCCGGGGTGGTGAAACGGCACACCCCGCACCAGCTGGCCCAGTAGTAGACCAGCAGCGGCTTGCCTTGGCTTAAGGTAGCGAGATCCGTACTGGTGCCATTCTGCAGGGTGACGGGGGCGCTCATCGCCCCCTCTGGCAGGGTTGGGCTGCGCCACAGATCGAGCAGGGTCGAGATGATCAGCGCCATCAGCAGCAGCCAGAGCGCCTCCTTGCCCCAGCGGCGCCAGCGGGCTTGAGGATTGGTGGTCATCCTTTACCCCTGCTTGGCCAGTTCGGCCTTCACCAGATGCTCCAGCTCCTCATAGGGGATGGCGCCCGGCACCAGCTGGTTGCCGATAAGCGTCGCCGGTGTGCCCTGTACCCCCAGAATGGTGCCGATGCGCAGGCTGTTGCGCAGCTCCTCGGTCGCCTTGGCGGCCGGTTTGAGCGCGGTGTTGCCGGTGGAGGCCAGCGCCTTGTTGATGTCCGCCTCGGTCAGCATCCCCTGCTTGCTCATCAGCTTGTCGTGCAGGGTGAGGAAGCGGGCGGGATCTTGCTGCCACAGGGTCAGGCTGTATTGGGCCGCCTTGGCGGAGGTCTGCCCCTTGAACGGCAGCAGCTTGATCACCAGCCCCAGATCGTCCGGATAGGCCTTGAGCAGCTTGGTCAGCTGGGGATCGAACTGCTTGCAGTAGGGGCAGTTGTAGTCGGTGAACAGCACCAGCGTCAGCTTGGGGTTCTTGGCGCCGAGGCGCGGGCTGGTGGCGCTGTTGAACAGCACATCCTTGTTGCCCTTGATGAAGTTGCCAAGCTGCGCCTCCTGGGCTGCCGCGTTCTGTTTCTCCCAGGATTCGGCGGCCTCGTCGAGGATCTTGGGGTTGGCGATCAGGGTCTCGCGGATCAGCTCCTTGATGCGCGCCTCCTGCTCCGGGGTGAAGGGGGCGGCGTGCAGGACCGGAGCCAGCAGGGTTGCGGAAAGGGAGGCCAGCAGGGTCAGGGCGCTAAGAGTGGGTTTCATGGTTGCTCCTTAAAATCGGGTGGTGCCAGCCTGAAGCAGGCCAGCCTTGTGCAATGTGGTCAGCAGATCGTCCTTGTCGAGCAGGGGTGACAGCGTGACCCCCTGCGGCAACTCCGGGCCGTAAATCTGGTTGAAGGGGACGGCCGCCGAGCCCCGCTTACGCAGGAAGGCGGCGATGGTGTCGCTTGGTTTGCTCCAGTCGCCGCGCAGGGCCACCACATCGGGGGCCGAGAGGGCCTGTTGTACCTCATCGCGCAGCAACACGTTGTATTTGTTGGCCTTGCAGGTAACGCACCAGTCGGCGGTGACATCGATAAAGACCCGTTTGTTCTGGGCCAGCGCATCTGTGATGGCGCGTTCGGAGAGCGGCTGCCAGACCACCTTGTCAACGCTGGCCGAGCCCTGCGCTCTAAAGGCGCCACTCAGCAGCAGGGGGCTGCCAATCAGGGCGGCGAGGGCGATCGCCAGCGTGAAGCCGCGGATGCCGTAACGCCAGATGATGCCAGCCAGCAGTGCCAGCAGCATGGCAACCATCAGCCAGCCGGTGGCATAGCTGCCGAGATGGTTGTCGAGCAGGCTGGTGAGCCAGAGGCTGGAGCCCAGCATCATCAGGCCGAGCAGGATGCGCAGATGGTTCATCCAGCGCCCCGGTTTCGGCAACCAGAGGGCGAGCCGTGGCAGGGCCGCCACCAGCAGCCAGGGCAAGCTCATGCCAATCCCCAATGCCGTGAAGATGAGCCACAGCTGGCCGAGTGGCGCCGCCAGCGCAAAGGCCACTGCGGTGCCGAGGAACGGTGCCGAGCAGGGGGTCGCCAGCAGAGTGGCGAAGCTCCCCTGCAGGAAGTGACCGCCGAGGCCGTTGCCGCCGCTGGTGGCAAGGCGGGTGCTGAGGGCGCTGGGCAGGCGGATCTCGAACATCCCCAACAGGTTGGCGCAAAACAGCAGGGTGACCAGCACCATCAAGCCGATAAAACCGGCGCTCTGGAACTGGATGCCCCAGCCGATGGCCCCTTGCGTGGCGCGCAGCAGGCTGCTCATGGCCGCCAGCACCCAGAAGGAGGCGATGATCCCGGCGCTGGCGGCGAGGAACTGCTTGCGCACCGTTCCCTGTTCACGCTCCTGATGTTGCAACACAGTTCCCAGCTTGAGTGCCAGCACCGGCAGCACGCAGGGCATCAGGTTGAGGATCAGGCCGCCGAGCAGCGCCGCCCCCAGCAACCAGAACAGCGAATGGCTCTGGTTGGGCAGTGCGAGTGGCGCGCCGATCGTCCCCCTGCCCTGCCACGCCTGTTCGCCGCTGGTGAGCAGCAGGCCGAGGGATTGGCCGCGCAGATCCGGCGCATCCCCCTGCCAGCCATCGCTCACCGGCACCCGGGCGATCAGGGTGTTGCCCTCGACCTCAAGCGCCGGTTTGCCAAACTCGGCCCCCTCAAGAGCGTCGATAAAGAGCGCTGGTGATTGCCAGCCCTCTGCCCGCTCGGCGCGCAGTTGCAGCTGGTTGTGCTGATAACCCAGCTCGACCCGGGTTTCGGCAGGCAATTGCTGGGGCAGGGTACTCATCGCCTTCGCCCAGGCAAAATCGAAGTCGGCCGGGGCCTGCCCATCCACCGCGAGGGTGAAGGGAAAGTCGGTCAGGATGCAGACATTGCTGCAGGTCGATAGGCGCAGAGTCCCCTTGAGCGGTTGCCCGGTTGGGTAGTTGAGGCTGAGGGGGAAGGTCACGTCCCCCTGATAACCCTGGGTGCTGAGCCCGGCTACCTCGAAGTGGCGTGGCACCGGCCAGCGCCACTGAAAGTCTCCGACCGGCTCATCCCACAGGATCTGGGGGGCAATCCCCCCTTCTCCCGGACTGTGCCAGTAGGTCTTCCAGCCCGACTCCAGCTCGACATCGAGCAGGATGCGGGTCTGATCTGCCGTGCTGCGGTCGGCCTGCAGCCGTACCTGGGCGTGATCATTCTGTGGGCTGGTGAGCCAGCCCGTGTCGCTGGCCAATCCCATGGATTGCCACAGCAGACCGCCCAGTAGCAGGGCCGCCTTGAAGAGATTCGACATCTTTTTGGTCTCGCAAAAATTGAGTGACAGCTAACGAAATAACGCAGCCGAACTCATTCCCGCCAGACGCAGAGGGTGAGGTGCAGACGCCGCTCGGGCGGCGAGATGACTCTGGGAGGGGGCAGTGGCGGTGTGTAGCGCCAAAGGGGAGCCAGCAGGGCGATCAGCACCGCCACGGCAAAGAAGAGCTGTTCGACGCAGAGCAGGGTGGCGGCGCTCAGCCACTTGCCGTTGAGCTGGCAGCTGGTGGGCTGCGGGCTGGCCGGTTTGGCATCCTCTTGATCCGTTGCCGAGCCTGGAACGGGCAGTGCCTGACAGCTGAGGGCGTGATCGAGCAGGGCAAGCCGGGCCAGCGGCTGGGCCGCACAATTGAGCACCAGCAGGCAGACCAGCAGCAGGAGATGTTTCGCTACCCGTTGTTGCAACATCATGTTCGCCCCGTCCATCAAGATGGGGCCATCCTAACGACCAATGGCGGGTGGGGCAAGTCGGCGGCGTATTGATGAGCAGTACTGTGGGGGGCGCGACGGGGAGGGTGGTCGGTTCTGTTTGGCGAACGCTTGTTCGCTAAAAGGGGGATCAGTATACTGCGCCGAGTTAAAACTCGAGGTGTTCGATGCTCAAAATTGCCCGTGTGCTGCTGCTTGGTCTGCTGCTCATTTTCTGGTTCCTGTTCGGCCTGCTGCTCTGTCTGGTTCGTCCGCGCCATCCCAACAACGTCTATGTCTTCGCCCGCATGTATCACGCGGTCTGCCCGCTAATCGGGCTGCGAGTCAAGGTGACGGTGGCCGACGAGGTCAAATCGGTCGGCCCGGCGGTCTACGTCTGCAACCACCAGAGCAACTTCGACATCTTCACCGTGACCGGTGCTGTGCAGCCCGGTGTGGTGGCAGTGGGCAAAAAGAGCCTGCTCTGGCTGCCGCTGTTCGGCCTTATCTTCTGGCTCTCCGGCAACGTGCTGATCGACCGCTCCAACCGCTCCCGTGCCATTGGCACCATAGGTCAGGTGGTGGATCGCATCAAGAACCGCGGCACCTCCATCTGGATGTTCCCGGAAGGGACCCGCTCCCAGGGGCGTGGCCTGCTGCCGTTCAAGGCGGGCGCTTTCCACACTGCGGTACAGGCTGAAGTGCCCGTGGTGCCCATCGTCTGCTCCAGCTACTTCGGTCAGGTCGACCTCAATCGCTGGGACAACGGCGAAGTGCTGGTGGAAGTGATGGCACCGGTCTGCAGCAAGGAGCATGGTGCCAGCGGCATTCGCGATCTCTCCGACACCTGCCGCGCCCGGATGGAGGCCAAGCTGACCGAACTGGACCGCAAGCTGGCCCACAGCCACGCCGCCTGACGGATATCGCAGACGAATCGACAAGGGAGCCACAGGCTCCCTTTTTTGTTGGTAAAAATCACCACCAGGTTGGCTATTCTCACCAACAAGCCCATCTTGAATTTCCTCAGTAAATTCCCATCTATATGTAAAACAACAATAATTTTTCTTGGCACGGCTCTTGTAATGCTATGGGAAGAGATAGCCATCCCATCAACAAGGAGCCAGACCATGAGCGTATTCAGCCGACTGACCGACGTGATTAATGCCAACCTGCACAGCCTGCTCGACAAGAGTGAAGAGCCGGAGAAGATGCTGCGCCTGATGATCGAAGAGATGGAGCAGGTGCAGGTCGAGATGCGTACCCAGGCCGCCCGCGTGATTGCCGAACAGAAACAGCTGGAGCGTCACCAGCAGGCGTTGCAGGCGCAGATCCTGGAGTGGTCGGCCAAGGCCGAGCTCGCCATCCAGAAGGGACGTGAGGATCTGGCCCGCGCAGCCCTCACCGAGAAGCTGGCGGAGGCCAAAAAATGTGAACAGCTGGAGCAGGACAAGGCCCGGGTGGCCGAGGTGTTGGCTCAGCTCACCGCCGACAGCGAGCGACTGGCGGCCAAGCTGACCGAGGCCCGCGAGAAGCAGAAACTGCTGACCCTGCGCGAGCAGACAGCCCACAGCCGCATTCGGGCCCGCGCTCAGGTGGACAACCAGCGTATGCATGAGCTGATGGCGCGCTTTGACGGTTTTCAGGGCCGGGTCGATCAGCTGGAAGCCCAGCTGGAGGCGGCCACCTTGGGGCAGAATCCCTCGCTGGAGGCACAGTTCCGCGAGCTGGAGCTCAATGACGAGATCGAGCGCGAGCTGGCTCGCCTCAAAGGCCAGAAGGCGGAGGCGTAATCATGAGCCCCTGGCCCAAGGATCTGGTGCATCGCAAGCTGACCGGGGTCTGCGCCGGTATTGCCAGGCGGTTGGGGGTCTCCAGAGTCACAGTGCGGGTGGTGGCACTGCTCGCCCTGATCCTGATGCCGCCGCTGGCACTGGCCGCCTATCTGCTGGCGGTGCTGGTGATGCCGCCCCGTTATGAATTGAAGCGCTGGCTGGATTGACCGAAGGGTTGATCAGCCGGCAGACAAAGTACTGATAAGGAGCAAGTTATGCTGGAATTTTTCATCTTGCTGGTGGTGCTGCTGGTCATGGCACTGACCGGTTTTACCCTGGTAGCCATGTTGCTGGTGAGCGGTCTATTCGTGCTGCTTGGGGCGCTGGGCGGCATGCTTGCTCTGATCATCAAGCTGGCCCCCTGGTTGCTGCTGGTGCTGGCGGTTTGCTGGCTGATCAGCAACCGCAGCAAGCGTTCCAATACCTACCTCTAACCCGCCTGAGGTTGTGCAAGACGTTGTGTGATGCTCCCTGATTTCCCCTTTCCGGCCACTCATCGAGTGGCCTTTTTTTGCCTGTCGTCCTCAAGGCTGGGTGGCTGCGGGTAACCACTGGGGGCTCCAGCTCTGCCAGAGTGCCGGGCTGTAGGTCAGCTGCTCCTTGAAGGATTTCGGCTGCTGCTTGAGGCGATATTCGATGCGCAGAGCCGCCCCCTTCTCGCCGACTTCCTGTTGCCACGCCAGCGTCAGTGGCCCCTTGCCGCGCAGGGCGCGAGCGCCCTTGCCACTCTGGTGCTGACGAAGACGGCGCAGCGGATCCGTGCTGATCCCGGTATAGAGCAGGCCGGTGGCGGTACGCACCATATAGACAGACCAGCGGGAAGGGGCGGATGGTTGCGGCGCTGGAGTGGTGGTCGCGGGTTCTCTCATTCAAATTCTCTGTGCCAAACTCAGAGGCAGCTCAAGGAGGTGCGATGAGAGTCTGGTTTTGGTTGTGGTTACTGTTGTCGGTCCCGGCTCTGGGGGAGACGATCCGTCTCTACGATTACCATCAGCATCCCCCCTTCAACACCGGAGTGGATGCAGGACTGAGCCGCGAGCTGGTCAAGTATCTCAATGAAAAGCTGGGGGGTGAACCCAGAATCGAGCTTTGGCTGGTCAATCGCGCCCGGCTGGCGCTGGAGATGGCAGATCCTGACTTTGACGGTCTGGTGGTCTGGGTCAATCCGGCCTGGGTGGGGGATCCCCACCGCGAGCGCTATCTCTGGACCTTTCCGGTGATGCGCGACACCAACGAGCTGGTCTCGAACATTGACAACCCGGTCACCTATCGCGGGCCTGACTCCCTCAAGGGGCTGGTGTTTGGCGGGGTGGAGGGCTACCGCTATCAGGGGATCGATGATGCGGCTGGCCGCGGGGAGCTGGTGCGTCAGGATGCCAAGAAGGTGAAGACCAATCTTGAGCTGCTGGTGCGCGGCCGCATCGATGTGACGCTGGTAAGTGGTTCATCGCTGGGCTTTTTCATCGACGCACAGCACTATCAGGGCAAGCTGTTTATCTCACCCTTCCCCCAATCCAGCTATACCCGCCATATCCTGCTGCCCAAATCCCGCCCCGAGCTGCATGCCACCCTCAACGACATCGCCGAGCAGATGGACAGAGATCCCCGCTGGCACAAGGTGTTGGAGTCCTATCGCGGTACGCCCTGAGGGCGGCGCTTGAGCCGGTGCAGCGGTAACAGGCTCACCAGCAGACCAGCCCAGACAAAGGCGAAACCGACAGCCTTGATAGGGTCCGGCGCCTCACCAAACCAGTAGATGGCGAGCAGGAAGGCGAGGCTGGGCTCGATATATTGCAGCAGCCCCACCGTGCTCATCCGGGTTCTCGCCACCGCGTAGCAGAACAGCCCCACCGGCAGCAGAGTAGCGGGCGCACTGCCCATCAGCAGCAGCTTGTCAGCCAGCTCCCCGTTCACGAATGCCCCTTCCCCGTGCCACGCCAGCGTGCCGATGATGATCAGCGCGACGGGCAGTTGCACCATGGCTTCCAGATAGAGGCTGGAGCCGGTGTCGTAGTGGATCTTCTTCTTGATAAGGCCGTAGCAGGCGAAGTTGGCCCCCATGATGAGGGAGAACCAGGGGAGTTGGCCGTAGCAGAAGAGCATGTAGGCGAGCCCCGCCAGCGCCAGGGCGACCGCCAGATGCTTTTGCGGGGTGAGTCGCTCTTTGAGGAAGATGACGGCGAATACGATATTGAACAGCGGGGTCATAAAGAAGGCGAGGCTGGTGGTCAGCACCTGCCCGGTAGTGAGGCACCAGGTGAACATGCACCAGCTGATGGACATGACGGGGCCCGCCAGCAGAATGAGGCCGAGCTGGCGCGGCTCGCTGCGCAGTTGTGCCCAAGGCACCTTGTGGCCAAGCAGCAAAAACAGGGCGCCCAGCAGCACCACAGACCAGAGCACCCGGTGGGAGATCAGCTCCCACATGTTGACCTCGGGCATGAATTGATAATAGAGCGGTAGCATCCCCCACAGGATGAAGGAGAGGGTCGCGGTGCCGGTACCTAGCCAGTTTTTCATTATTGTCCGTTTATTAAATTAAACGCCCATGGCGATAGTAGGGGGCGCGCCCTGTTTCCACAAGAGGGAAAACAGGGAAATGCTGGTACTATCAACGTCATGCAGCGAATCGATAAGTTGTTTGAGCAAATCAGGGCCTGCCGTCTGTGCGAGGCTCATCTGCCGCTGGGGCCTCGTCCGGTGATCCGCGGGGCCGAGAGTGCCCGCTTGCTGATCATCGGTCAGGCGCCCGGCACCCGGGTGCATGCCAGCGGTATCCCGTGGGATGACCCCTCCGGTGACCGGCTGCGCCAGTGGCTTGGTGTCGATAAGGCCACCTTTTACGACCAATCCCGCATTGCCATCATGCCGATGGGCCTCTGCTATCCCGGCAGGGGAAAATCCGGCGATCTGCCACCGCGCCCCGAATGTGCGCCCACCTGGCACGACAAGGTATTGATGCTGTTGCCCAATATCGAACTGACCCTGCTGATCGGCCAGTATGCACAGGCCTACTACCTGCGGGGGGCGGCCAAGGGGTCGCTCACCGAAACGGTGCGCAACTGGGCCGATTATGGCCCCGGCTGGCTGCCGTTGCCGCATCCCTCCCCGCGCAACACCCTCTGGTTCAGGAAGAATCCCTGGTTCGAGCAGGAGATCGTCCCCCATCTGCAGCAAAGGGTCGCCCCGTTTCTGGGGAGACCCTGAGTATTAGAGCGCTGGCTCGGCCAGCGGTTTTGGCTTGCTGCGCGCCATGGCGATGAGCGGCAGGACGATGCAGATACAGCCCAGCAGCAGCGGCAGACCGGGCTGCTCGTCAAACAGCCACACCCCGATGGCCACCGCCATCAGCAGACCGGTGTACTCCGCCGAGGCGATCTTGCTCGCCTCCGCCTTGCGATAGGCCACCACGCACAATCCTGCGTAGACCATGATCAGCGCCGAAGATCCGAAGGCGGGCCACCACATCTGCCACTGCCAGTCGCCCCTTTCCCACAATGCCAGCGCCAGGATAAAGGGCATGCTCAGCACGTTGGTGAAAAACAGGGTCTGGGCGATGGGCTGCTTGAGCGGGATCCGCTTGATCAGCAGGTTGTTGAGCGCCATCGACAGCGCCACCCCGAGCGCCGCCAGTGCGGCCCAGTTCACTTCGGTGGGGCGCAGCACGATCAGTACCCCGATAAACCCGATAACAGCGGTCAGCACCTTCTGGCGCGAGATCGCTTCCCCCGCCATCCACACCGCCAGCGGCACCATCATCAGGGGGGCAGCATAGAAGAGGGCATTGGCAGTGGCGAGCGGCAAGCGGGTGAGGGCCACTACCATCAGGCAGACCCCGACCGCCCAGATATGAGCCCGCAGCAGGTGCCACTTGATGGCCACCGGCGGGTTGCGGCGCCATGACCAGAGCAGCCAGGGCATCAGCAGAATGGCGGCCGAGAGCTGGCGGAAAAAGACAAACTGGAAGATGGGCTGATCCGGCTCCAGCACCTTGACCAGCGCATCGGAAAAAACCGCCACCATATTGCCCAGCACCAGATAAAGGATGCCGATCCCTACTGCATTCATACCACCTCCCACTTCAGATGAGCGGAGGGTAGCGTGCCGGTTGATATCCAGTAAAATGATAAAAAATGACCACTCATGAGATATTTAGATAATGAAGCTTCCTCCTCTGCGTGCGGTGCAATATTTCGAGGTAGTGGCCCGGCTGCTCAGCTTCTCCCGCGCCGCCCTTGAATTGAACGTCAGCCAGAGTGCGGTCAGCCACCAGATCCGCCTGCTGGAGGATTTTCTGGGTGAGCGCTTGCTGCTGCGTCAGGGGCGGTTGCTCTCGCTGACAACCCAGGGGGAGAGCTACTTCGAAGGGATTGCCGCCGGGCTCAGCCTGATTGCCCAAAGCAGCGAACAGTTGCGCGGGGGCGGCGAGATGCGAGTCCGGCTCGCGGTCTACAGCTCGTTTGCGGTGAAGTGGCTGATCCCGCGGTTGGCCGGATTGCGCCAGCTCTATCCCGAGCTGGATCTGAGTCTGGAGATGGTGGCGGAAGACCCCGAACTCTCCGATAGAGTGGCGGACTGCTTTATCACTGTCTCACCCCACGGGCGTGGCTATTGCCACGATCTTATCTATCAGGAGCGGCTCTTTCCGGTCTGTAGTCGCCGCCTGTTGCAGCAGATCAGCGGGGAGTGGCCTGAGGCCATCTGGCAGCTGCCGCTGCTTTCGGTGCAGTCCATCTACAAGGCGCGGGGGGAGGATTGGCAGCGCTGGGCCAAGGCGGGTGGGCTGGTGATTCCGGACGAGGCGCGGATGCACCACTTCAGCCATGTGCTGTTGGCGATGGAGGCGGCAGCCTGGGATCAGGGGGTGGCATTCGTGAATGATTACATGCTGCGGCCCGATGATCCCCAGCTGGTGGCCTTGCCGGTACACCAGCTGGAGACGGGGGATGCCTTCTACTTCACCTGCAAGCGCTCGCGGGCTCATGAGCCTGCCATCAGCCGGTTGCGCCAGTGGCTGATGATGGAGACACGCCAGAGCATGCCGCTCTAGCCTGCACCGTTACGCTCTCTTGAACTGGCTCAGCACAAACAGGCTGGTGGCACAGACGACGACCGAAGGCCCAGCTGGGGTGTCCTGATACCAGGAGAGGGTCAATCCACCCAGCACGGCGAGGCAGCCAATCAGCGCGGCAAAGCCAGCCATCTGCTCCGGCGTCTGGCTGAAGCGGCGGGCGGTGGCGGCGGGGATGATCAGCAGGGAGGTGATGATCAGCGCCCCGACAAACTTCATCGCCACGGCGATCACCAGCCCGATCAGCAGCATCAATACGCAGCGCAGCACATCGACCCGGATCCCCTCTACCCGTGCCAGCTCTTCCGAGATGGTCATGGAGAGCAGGGGATCCCACAGTCGCCACAGGGTGAGTAGTACCAGCGCGCCACCGCCGTAGATCCAGAGCAGATCCATCGGTTGTACCGAGAGCAGGTCGCCAAACAGGTAGGCCATCAGATCCACCCGCACGTTATCCATAAAACTCAAGGTAACCAGACCGAGGGACAGGGCGCTGTGGGCCAGAATGCCGAGCAGGGTATCGGTGGCCACCTGCTGGTTGCGACTCATGATCACCAATAGCATCGCCATGGCGAGGCAGCAGACCACTACCGCCAGGGTGAGATCGACCTGCAGCAGGATGCCCAGCGCGATACCGAACAGGCAGGCGTGGGAGAGGGTGTCGCCAAAATAGGCCATCTTGCGCCATACCACGAAGCTGCCGAGGGGACCGGCCAGCAGGGCGATGCCGAGACCGGCCGCGAGGGCGTATAACAGAAAGCTGTCCACTTGAATGTCCTGTTGCTTGCGCTATTAGCTGTGAGTGTTGTTGCGAGAAGGCAGGCGGATGACGGGAGCCTGCGGTTCATGATGATGGTGTTCGCCATCGCAGTGGTGGTGGTGGGTATAGACCGCCAGCACCTCCTGCTCCGGTCGCCCGAACAGGCGGGCAAATTCGGGGTGGCGGGCCACGCTTTCCGGCTCGCCATGACAGCAGACGTGGCGATTGAGGCAGATCACCTCGTGGGTGCTGGCCATCACCAGATGCAGATCGTGGGAGACCATCAGCACGGCGCAATTAAATTCGGCGGCGAGTTGACCGATCAGGGCGTAGAGCTCGATCTGGCCGGTGATATCGACCCCTTGCACCGGCTCATCCAGCACCAGCAGCTCGGGTTTGACCAGCAAGGCGCGAGCCAGCAGCACACGCTGCATCTCACCACCCGAGAGCTTCTGCATCCGGTTTTCCAGCAATCCCTCTGCGCCAACTCGGGCCAGCGCCTCCTCGATGGAGAGGCGGCTATTTTTGCCCAGCTGCAGGAAGCGGCGCACCGTCAGCGGCAGGGTGGGATCCAGATAGAGGCGCTGTGGCACATAGCCGACTCTCAGATCGCGGCTGCGGGTGATCTTGCCCGAATCCGGGGTGAGCAGACCCAGCACCAGCTTGCTCAGGGTGCTCTTGCCCGCCCCGTTGGGGCCGACTAGTGTGGTGATTTTGCCTTTATTGAGGGTAAAGGAGACCTTGTCGAGCACAGAGCGTCCATCAAACGAGAGAGAGACCTCTTTCAGCTCTACCAGTTGGCTCATGACAACTCCGGGGTTTACAGCCAGTGAGAGTTATAATATAACAAAAAGCGGCTGTTATATTATCACATACTCACCCCCTGACGAGATTCATCAATGAGAATTATTGCGCTTTTCACTGCCCTGCTGGCGGTGAGTTTGCCTGTTCGTGCCATTGAGGTACTGACCACCATCAAGCCCCTTGGCTTCATTGCCGCGGCGATCACTGACGGGGTGAGCGAGCCCAAGGTATTGCTGCCGACCGGTGCCTCTCCCCACGATTTTTCCCTGCGTCCGTCCGATATTCGCAGCATCAACAGTGCCGATCTGGTGGTGTGGGTTGGCCCTGAGCTGGAAGGTTTTATGGCCAAGCCGCTGGCCAACCATCCCCATGCTCTGGCCCTGACTCAGGTTGAGGGGATGCCGCTGTTCAACTACGCGACTCAGGATAGTCACGATTCCCATGACCATGATGATCACGATCATGCCGCCCACGGGCACGGTGACCATGATGAAGGGCATGAGGGACATCATCACGAAGGGGTCGATCCCCATATCTGGCTTGGCCCGACGCAGGCCAAAGTGATTGCCAAGGCGATCGCAAGTGAATTGGGCAAGCTGGATCCGGCCAATCAGGCTCGCTATGACGCCAACCTCGCGGCATTTGATACCAAGGTGGATGCCAAAGACAAGGTGATTGCTGGCCAGATGAAGGCGGTGAATGAGAAGGGGTACTTTGTATTCCACGAGGCGTATGGCTACTGGGAGCGCCACTACGGCATGAGTTCAAAGGGTCACTTTACCGTGAGCCCTGAGCGTCGCCCGGGCGCCAAGACCCTGGTGGATATTCGCAAGGCGCTGGAAGAGAAGCAGGCGAGCTGCATTTATGCCGAGCCGCAATTCTCACCGGCTGTGATCGAATCGGTGGCTCGCAATACCGGCGCCAAGGTGCTGTTGCTTGATGAGGTGGGTGAGCAGGTACCGCTCGGCCCGGATGGTTATCCCCAATTCATGCAGCAACTGGCAGACGCATTCGCCCAGTGTCGCTGATCAGCGGCTGAGCCTCTCATCCGGACGGACTATACTGACCTCCAGCATCTGACATGGAGTGTCCGGTATGAAATGGTTGTTGATCCCGGCCTGTACTCTGGCGCTATGTTGCGCCAACGTGCAGGCTTCGCGTCTTTCCGAATATATTGCCAGTCCGGACCTGCGGGCCAAGCTGCAGGAAGTGTATGGTGGCCGGGCCATCCAGCGGGCCGAGGCATTCTCTCGCCTGCTCACCCCCAGAGCGGGTACAACCGACCAGCAGAAGATCGAGCTGGTGAACAACTACTTCAACAATCTGACCTACAGCGAGGATCCCAAGCTGTGGGGGGATGAGGATTACTGGGCCAATCCGCTGGAGTTCATCGGTGCCCGGGGTGGGGATTGCGAGGATTACAGCATCTCCAAGTACTACACCCTGATGGAGCTGGGGGTGGATGAGAAGAAGCTGCGGCTGGCCTACGTCAAGGCGGTGCGTTACAACCAGTTCCACATGGTGACGCTCTACTTCCCGACACCCAAGGCTGACCCACTGGTGCTCGACAACATCAACAGCCGGATCCTGCCGGGCAGCAAGCGTACCGATCTCATTCCCGTTTACAGTTTCGATGCCAAAAGCATCTGGATCATGAAGTCACGGCGGGAAGGGACGCTGGCGGGGAGTGCCGATCGGTTGGCGCAGTGGACATCGATGAAGACCCGTTTCTCCAGCGAGCAACTGCGCTCTCCTCGTCGTCAGTTATAGCTTGCCCGCCGCCTTCAACTCATCGAAATATTTAGCCGCGCCCGGATGCTGCTCAATACTCAGCACCGGGCCGGTTTTATTGCCTGCCCGGTGAAACATATTGGCGTAGCCATAAGTTTGCTCATTGAACTTGGTTTGCTGGGTCAGCATGGCCTTGGTCAGGCGATAGACAGACTCTTCCGGCATGGTGGCATTGGTGACCAGGGTGGCGGCAATGGCAAAGGTGGGAGTTGCCTTCAGATTGCCGGGGTAGATGCGGGCGGGCACCTGACTACGTTGGTAATATTTGACCCCCTTGAGTAGCTGATCACGGGTGGCCCCATCGATGGGGAGGAAGCTGACTGCGCAACGTTTGGCGGTGTCGAGCACAATCCGGTTAGGGTGTCCCATCACCAGTGCAAATGCGTCGATCTGCTTGCTGCAGAGCGCATCCGGCAGGTTGGCCATGCTTTTCAGATCGAGATCCTGCTCTTTCGCTCCCAAGATGTTGAACAGAGCCAGCGCCGTCTGGAGGGTTCCCGAGTTCTTCAACCCCATGTCGATGGGGGCGAGCTTGAGCTGTTCCAGTGAAGTGATATCGCCATCGGCACGGATCACTATGGTGAAGGGCTCGGCATGGGTGGCAAACAGGGCGCGCAGCTCAGGTTGCGGCTGCGTGGCAAAAGGGCCCAAGCCCTGGTTTGCCTGATATAGCCAGTCTGACTGCACCATGGCGTAGGAGGTCTCGCCACTCTTCAGCCGCTTCAGGTTTTCTATTGAACCCGATGAGCTCTGCAATGTGCACGCAAGTTGCTCATCGACCTCATGGGCCAGACGGCAAAACTCTTTGGTTATCTGGTGATAAATCCCCTGCTCACCCCCGGTGGTGATAGTGACGGTTTCAGCCATCAGGCCGGGTTGCCACAGCAGGGGCAACAGCATGGCGAGCTTCTTCATGATTGCGCCTCCTTGGCATAACCATCGATACCCCAGGTCCGCAGTTTGTCGATGTCGCGACACTCTCCCGATTCTGCCAGCAGGGTATAACCGGCGGCATGCATGGTTTGGGAGAGCAGATTCCAGTAGAGCGGCGCATCGGTCAGCTGACAGCTGATAAAGATGGGATTGAGCGGGTCAAGTTGATTGAAAGTATCCGCATTGAGGGGAATGGCGCTGAAGGCGAGCTCACACCCCTGTTCCTGCAACGCAGCCAATGTGGCTTGGCCGTGGGCGGGAAAGGTGACCACATCCCAGCGCCAATCCAGTGTTTTGCCGTGGCCCTGGCTTAGCAGAGGGGTGATCTCGGACCATTGCGGGTGATTGAGCAGGGAGAGGGGCAGCAAGATCCCTTCTATATGAGAGTGCTGCCACTGTTGCAGGGCGCTCTGGATGGTTACGAGATCGCTGTCGGCACCGAGGGGCTGACTGGGCAAGAAACGCTGATAGAGCGCGATCTCCCCTTGTGTGGAGACAAATTTTTGCAGTTGCCCGCCTTCCGGCAGCGGGCTCACTCCTTGCAGCGGCTGTGGGGTCGTCAGTGGCAGCTGTTTTCCCAGCTGGGTGATCTTGAGTCGTTGTTGCAGCAGATCCCGTTTGCGTTCGGAAACCAATTGGTTGATGGAAAGTGCCACTTCTTTGAGGTCTTGCAACCAGGGAGTGGGCAGGGTGCTGTTGAACTGGTGTTTGCGGATACGGATCAGCTGCAGGTTGATCTGCTCCAGGGGCTGCAGCAGGCGTTTGCACACCAGGGAGATGATCAGGGTAAATACGACGAGGCCCGCCAGCAGCGCCAGACCGGTGCGACTGATGGCATTCCACAGATGCTGATAGGCGTAGCCGCTATGCCCCTCAAGGGTCAGAGTGCCCAGCATGCGCCAGCCATCGGTCAACTCTTGCTCAATTTTGACGGGGGGCATGCCGATAACCGAGGGAAGCCAGCCGGGGACATTTTGTTGGGTAGAGTGGAATGCCTTCTGAAACAGTACCTGACCATCCGGATCCACCAGAATGACCGAGCTGACGAAACCGCCATCAAACATGGCATTAACGATGGTCTCGGCCAGCACATTGTCGTCATTAAGCAGGGTTCCTTGCAGCACTAGCCCGAGAGCGGTGATGGCGGTTTCCAGGTTGGCTGACATCTGGTCGAGGATGGATTGGCGGACCGTCGTGACTTCCAGTGCAAACAGCAGCGCTGCACCGATCAGGAACAGGACGACAATTATTCTGATTAACAGTTTTGCTAACGACATATCCACTCCATGGAAAAGTTATCGCAACATTTTGGGTTTCTATTCCGTAGCGAATCCGACCCGGTTCTTAAAAATAGGAAAAAATGGTTAAAAAAGACGATCATTTCTGCCCATCCGGGCAGGTTATGCATAAAATGTGAGGTTCATGCAGATTGTGATGAACTATTTGTAACTATTTGTGTCCAACAAACAGTTTTATACGGTTTTGTCACAACAGATATCGCAACTCACACTCTTTAGATCTAAATACAGGATAGCGGATGAAACGTCTCCGTCCCTTGGTAGTACAGGCTGCCAATTGGGAACCACCGGTTCCCCGCAAACACTTTTACGCCATGCTGATGCTGACGGCCATGACCCTGTCAGCAGTGGCATTATTGCCAGCTCCGGGTGACATCCTCGAGCGGCCGCTGCGTCTTGAGTTGCCCATTGATACCGCCGGTACGGCAACCAACGAAAACAACACCGACTTTAACGAAATTCCCGATCACGAACTGGTTGATCAGAGTGCGCCGGATGACGACATCCCGGTCGACACCACCCCCCAGTGGCAGGATTACCGGGTCCGCAACGGCGAAAACCTGACCGCTATTTTTAACAATCTCGGTCTCTCCACCACCACCCTCTACAAGGTGCTGGACGCGGACAACAAGAACTATCTGGCGCGCCTCAAGCCGGGCCAGAATATCGAGCTGCTGATCGATCAGGACAACATCCTGCAGCAACTCAAAATCCGCCTGAACATCAAGCAGACGCTGGTGATGGCGCGCAGCGACGATGCCTATACCGCCTCCATGATCAATGAGAAGGTTGAGTGGCAACCGCAGCGTTACAACGGCGTGATCAACGGCAGCTTCTATGTCAGTGCCCGCAATGCGGGGATTCCGGCCAACCATATCCAGAAAATTGCCAACCTGTTCCAGTGGCGGATGAATTTCGCCAAGGATCTGCAGAAGGGCGACAAGTTCAAAGTGCTGGTACGCCAGGAGACGGTGGAAGGCAAGAGCACTGGCAACAGCCAGCTGCTGGGTGTGGAAGTGACCAGCCAGGGCAAGACGGTGTCGGCCTGGCTCTCCGATGACGGCAACTATTACGACGGTCAGGGCAACAGTCTGGAGCGCGGATTCCGCCGCTACCCGACCCACAGCCGCTATCGGATCAGCTCCAATTTCAACCCGGCGCGCAAACATCCGGTAACCGGTATGGTGCGTCCTCACGAGGGCACCGACTTTGCGGTGCCGGTGGGCACGCCAGTGCTGGCGACCGGTGATGGTATCGTCCAGAAGGCAACCAGCCACCCGCTGGCGGGCACTTATATCGTCATCAAACATGGCCGTACTCTCTCTACCCGTTATCTGCACCTGAGCAAGCTGCTGGTCAAAACCGGTCAGCGAGTGAAGATGGGCGACAAGATCGGCCTCTCCGGCAATACTGGTCGCTCGACCGGTGCTCACCTGCACTACGAGCTGCGGATCAACAGCCGCCCGGTCAATGCCATGACCGCCAAGCTGCCGATGGCTGAACCCCTGAGCGGCAAGGAGCGTCGTCAGTTCCTTGCCAAGGTGAAGAGCTATCGCAAGGAGCTGGCTGCGGGTTGATACCTGTTGTCACAGCCTGAAATGAAAGGCCCCGCCAGATTGGCGGGGCCTTTTTACATGCGCTGTGAGGGTTAGTAACCCTTGTCGAAGTCGATTTTGCCATCCAGTGGTTGGCCATCGATAAAGCGGATGTAGTTGCGCACAAAGATCTGGGCTACATCATCCGGGAAGCTGTAGGCGCTGTTGTGGGGGGTGACGATGAGGTTGGGTTGGCCCCAGAGTGGACTGTCGGCGGGCAGCGGCTCCTGCTCGAACACATCCAGCACCGCCATCGCCAGCTTGCCGGTACGCAGTGCGGTGAGCAAATCGTCCGAGTGTACGGCGCTGCCACGACCGACGTTGAACAGGATGGCGCCCGGTTTGCAGTGTTCGAAGCGGGCGGCATTGAACAGATGACGGGTATCGCGGGTGGCTGGCAGCACGCTGACGATGACATCGGCCTGCGCCAGCATCTTGTTGAGCGCGGGTAGCTGATAAACCTGATCAAACCCGGCCCGCTCCCGACCGCTGCGGCTGATGCCCAGCACCTTCATGCCAAAATGTTTGCCGGTGTGGGCAATATGCTGGCCAATGCTGCCGGTCCCCAGGATCAGCATGGTGCGCCCCTTGAGGCCCTGATAGGGGTGACTCTGCCACAGCCGCTGTTTCTGCTGCTCCCGATAAATGGGGATTTGGCGCATCAGGCTGAGCAGATGACCAAAGACATACTCGCTCATCAGCGGGCCGAAGATGCCGCGCACATTGGTGAGCTGATAATCACGGCGACTGTCAGGGTCGAGCAGCACATCGACTCCCGCATAGGTGGACTGGAACCAGCTCAGCTTGTTGGCTTTGGGCAGCAGCGGTTTGGCGCGGGCCGGTTCGGCCATCAGAATATGGGCTTCGCCGATCAGCTTCTCGGCATCGCTCTGGTTATCGGCTCGTAGAATGCGCAGATGGGGGAGATTGGCGGCCTTGAGCAGCCGTTCGTAGTGAGCATTATCCTGGCTGAGCAAAAGAAGGGTACGTTGGCTCATACTCTTGTTCCTTATCAGAATTTGCGGCGCAACAAGATGCCGCTCTCGACCCATCTTACCTGACTTCATATCGCAACATAGCCGACCAGGGCGCTTTTTCGTTTTCGCCGCGCCCCTCGTGGGCTACAATCTGCCCCACATTTTGCAAAGGATCCGACTCCAGTGTTTGGTGACAAGTTTTATAAGCGACTGGCCGAGCTACAGCCTTGGCAACAGACCGTCTACACCCTGGCGCTGGCAGAGCGCATGTACCCCAACTATGCCCTGTTCTGTCAGGCTTCCGGCTTTGGCAATGCTGGCGCTTTCCGGCATGCGCTGGATCAGATGTGGGTCTACCTCACCGTCAAGGGATCCCGGGTCAATCTGGGTGCCATTCTCGAAGAGTTTGAGTCTCACATTCCGGATCCCCGCAAGTTTGAATCCTACGGAGCCTATCCCGCGCTGGATGCCTGTGTTGCGCTGGGCTGTGCCTATAACTCGGTGATCTGCCGGGTTGGTGAAGAGGCCAACGATGCCAGTCATGCCTCAGTCGGTACCGTGGCCGGTTTTATCGAGCTGCTGGAAGAGCGGGATCTGACCGAAGAAGAGCTCTACGAGCACGAGTACATGGAAGCCGAGCTGGAGTTCCAGGTCGAGCTGCTCAAGCGGGTTGCTCATGAGCGCGACAGCGATCGTATCCTGGCCATCAGAGCATTCGCCTCTCAGGGTGGCGTCTCCAATATCGGGATCAGCCTGGAAGAGTAATCCTCTGCGGCCCCTGATCGAAAAAAGCTCCCATTCGGGTAAGTGCGCCTCGAACAAGTTGTTTTGGGGATTGTCTAGTGTGAAAAAATCCGAAACCAATTGATTTGGTTTCGGATTTTTTATTTTTATTGCACAGGCGATAGATTGACTGGCATGACGGGCTTTATGCCAGCTGGCGTCGTTTTTTTATCTCTGCAATCGGCGGATGGGCGATTAGCTGGCGCTCTGGCGCACCTCGGCAGCGATCTGGTCGAGCAGCTGTTGCCAGCCCTGACCCAGTTCGTTCACCAGTGCGTTGTAGCCATCGGCCGGCAGTACTCGCTCCTGACGGAAGGGGGCATCGCGCAGCACTGTGCCATCTTCTGCCAGCAGACGCCAGCGGCCGCTCAGCACGGCGCTGCCGTCATGACGGCCCTGAAAGCGCTCCACCAGAATGGTCAGCACCGGCCCCTTGCGGGCGCCATCCTGCCGTACCACCCAGCCCGGCAGGCGGGTGGAGAGGCCATTGAGGGTGAGCTGGTTGAGTTGATCGTCCAGCGCACCGGCCCAGCGATGGTACTCGGTGAAGTGAAGCTCTTGTCCTTCCAGCTGATAGACCAGACTGATCCGGTCGAGCTGGCTGGCCAGCGCCACCGGGCGCAGCACCAGCTGGTGCTGCGGTTGGGCCGGTGCCGTTACGGGTTGCTGGTTGTCGGCATCGAGCGAGTAGTAGTGCAGGCTTGGCTGGCTGCTGCAACCCGCCAGCAGGCCCAGCAGGGCCAGCGTCAGGATCTCTTTTTTCATTGTTTGCCTCGCTTGGGCTCAGGGTCCGATGGATGCGCGCGATCGAAGATCAGCGAGCTGGGCTGCTCGTTGAGGGAGTGCACCAGCGGCTGCAGTTCGCGCATCAACTGATTGAGGGTCTGCACCGACTGACGCAGGTCCTGATTGGTCTGCGACTGGGCATCATAGGCCTGCAAGGTCTCCTGCAACTGCTTGAGGCTCTCGTTGAGCGAGGCCGGCAACTGCTGGGTGGAATCCTTGGCAGTGAGCTTGTTCAGGTTGGCGCTGACTGCACTGATGTTCTTCAGGGTGCCATCCAGGGTGGTGAGTGACCCGTTGACCTTGGTCAGGGTGGTCGCCATGTCCATGTCGACAAACTTGTCGAGGATGAGGTTCACCTTGCGCTCGATCTGATCCAACCCACCCGGCACTGTGGGGAAGACCTGATAACCGGCCAGCTTGGCCTGCTCGAAACGTGGCGCGTCCGGATAGAAGTTGAGATCGATGATCTTGCCGCCGGTCAGCAGGCTCGAGGTCTTGAGGCTGGCACGCAACCCCTCCTTGAACTGCTTGCCGAACAGGGCACGCCACTGATCCTTCTCCGCCTTGGCATAGCGGTGGGAGAGGCGCTGTACCTCGATGCGAGCCAGCACCGGGATCTGGCGGCTCTTGAAGATCTGCACGCCCTTGTCCTCGATGAGGTAGGGGGCGGAGATGACGGTACCGACCCGGATGCCGCGATACTGCACCGCCGCGCCCGGGTGCAGGCCACCCACGTTGTCATCGAACAGGAAGACGTAGTCGATGAACTGATCCAGACTACCGGCCAGCACGCTCGCCTCATCCTGGAACAGGGTGAACCCTTCCATCTGTTTGACCGGTTCGCCAGGCGCCCAGCCGGGTGGCAGACCCATGGTGATGCCGCCATCGATCAGGCTCTCCAGCGAATCCATCTTCACCTTCATCCCCTCGCTGCTCATGGAGACCTCGAAGCCCGGGGTCATCCAGAAGCGGGAGTTGCTGCTCACCAGAATGTCATAGGGGGCGTGGATGAAGATTTGATACTGCATCTCGCTCTTTTCCGGCAGGAACTTCGCCTCTTCCACCTGACCTATGGTGAAGCCCTGATAGTTGATGGGGGAGCCTTCTCCCAGCGCGCGGGTGTCGCGACTACTGAGGGTGAGACGCAGCCCCTTGGCATCGAGGGAGGCGAGCGGCGGTTTGTCGAGCATGGCGTATTCGTCCCGCGCCCGACCTTTCTTGCCGGGGGCGAGCTCGATATAGGCGCCGGAGAGCAGGGTGCTCAGACCCGATACTCCTTCACGGCCCACTCTGGGTTTGACCACCCAGAACTGGCTGTCACCGCGCAGCATGCCGGAGGCGGCATTGGTCAGCCGTCCTTTCAGCACCGCATGGCTATAGTCATCGCTCAGCTCGACGGCCTCGATGCGGCCGACGTCCACTTCGCGGGAACGGATCACCGTCTTGCCAGCGACTATGCCCTCGGCAGTGGCGACTGTCAGGGTGAAACTCGGGCCCTGGGAGTACCAGTGCTGGAACAGCATCCAGAGACCGATGAACAGCGCCAGCAAGGGCACCATCCAGATTGCGGCGGCAGAGCTCAGAAAGTCAGAGCCCGGTTTCCACCTTTTTTTACGCTCACTCACGTTCGCGTTCTCCTTGTTGTAAATCCCAGATCAGGCGAGAGTCGAAACTCATGGCGGCGACCATGGTGATCAGCACCACACCTGCAAATGCGACGGCCGCAGGGCCGGGGTAGATGGTCATCAGATTGTCGAGCCGGATCAGGCCCGCCAGAATGGCCACCACGAAGACGTCGATCATCGACCAGCGTCCGACAAATTCGGTCATGCGATAGAGTTTGAGCTTGCCAAGGGGGGAGGTGACATTGCCGCGCTGCACCATATAGCAAAGCCAGAATAGCGCCAGTATTTTCACCAGCGGCACCACCACGCTGGCGAAAAAGATCACCGCCGCTATGGGGTAGGAGCCCATGGCCCAGAGCAGCACCACACCGCCGAGGATGGTGGAGGGGCTGTCATCACCGAGGAACACTGTATCCATGATGGGATAGACGTTGGCCGGAATGTAGAGGATGGCGGAGGTAAACAGCAGCGCCCAGGTACGGTTGAGGCCGCCCGGCTTGCGGGCATGCAGCTTGCCGCCGCAGCGGGAGCAGCTGTGGCTACCCACCTCGCTCAGGGCGCCACAGACATGGCAGCCCACCAGACCGGACTCCAGCGCGCCCGCTTCCGGGTCGATCTCCCGTGACTCGGTTGGGCCGAACAGCCGCTGCCACAGCCACATCTGATCCAGCGAGGAGATCATCTTGATGAGCAGCACCGTGTAACCGACGAAAGCCCAGAATGACAGCCCCATCTTGATGTCGGCCATCCCCATCAGCTTGACCAGCGAGATGAGCACCCCCACCAGAAAGACATCCACCATCAGCCAGGGTTTGATCCGGCAGAGCAGACGGCCGAGGGAGCGCAGGGCATTGCTGTGCAGATCTTTATCGATCCGCCACAGCACCAGCATGATGGAGCCCATATAAACCAGCGGCAGGCCGATCAGGGTCAGGCTCAGTACCGCGCCGAGAAACAGATAGCCCTCATCCACCAGGGTGGTGATGCTCTGCAAAAAGGTCATCTCCTGACCCACCCCTTTGGCCGAGAAGGACATAAAGGTAAAGGCATTGGCGAGCACGAACATGATAAGTGCCGCGAACCCGTAGGAGATCGGCCGCAACTCCTGTTGTGGCAGGTGGCGACTCAGGGTGTGTCCGCAACGGGGGCAGCAGCTGGCCTGTCCCACCTCGAGCGGTGTGGCCGGTATCAGCAGGTCACACTCTTCGCAGGCAGTGGCATCATGGACATAGGTGGTGTGGTGTTGGTGTGAAACCGGATGCAAGATAAAACCCCAGATAAGGCCCGTGGTAGAGCCAGAGCTGGCGATTATCGCAGTTGTGCTGGTCAGCGACCAGCCCCCGGAGGCCGCTATTGCTGGGGGGAGTGAGAATGACTTTGACAAGCCAGTGCCCATTTAGCACAATCAAACGCCACTTTTTTTCCGCGGGACAATAATTTATGACAACTGAATCCCCCAGCTACTCCACGATTGAGCAAGCCTTCTCCCTCGGGAACGGGCAAGATTCTGCCCTCAACTGGTTGCGCAAGAACCGCAGTCAGGTCGCTATTTTTCTGGTGAGCGGCATCAAGCTGGAAGGCACCATCAGCGGGTTCGACCAGTACAGCGTGCTGCTGACCGATGCTCATGGTAACCAGCAGCTGGTCTACAAGGCCAAGATCTCCACCATCGCCATGCACACCGGCCGTCCGCAGGTGAATATCCAGCGTGCTCGCAAGCCGCGTGTCTCCATGGCGCCGCGCCCCCACGGTGCGCCGGGTCGTTATGATGACAATCAGGGCGGCGGCAACAACGAGTAATCGTCTGCCCCGCACTCCCCGTTGACGCGCCCTGCGTCAGCGGCTGACGGAACCTGCTCTCATTTTCATTCATGTCCCGTATGAGAGCCGGTTCCGGTTATCGCCCCTTGCAGGGCGATATTTTTTTCCGCACTACGCCGTTATGCCGACCGGTTTGCCTTCTTTGACCATGCAGGTCTGCATACCCGCCGCTTCTCCGGCCTGTACCCCGATACCGGTATCTTCAAACACCAGACAGCCTGATGGCTCGACGCCCAGCTTGCTGGCGACCAGCAGGAAGGTGTCCGGATTGGGCTTGTGCAGCTCCACATCGTCTGCGGTGACTACCACGGAGAAGTAGCGATCCAGCCCGGTGTTGCGCAGCACCGCTTCGGCGTTGACGCGGGGCGAGCTGGTGCCGATCCCCATCGGGATGACGCCATGATAGCGCTCGACCAGCGCCTGCATGGCGGGAAAGACGGTCGCCTTGTGCAGGTTGGCCACATAGTGGGCGGTCTTGCAGCGGGTGACTTCGAGGGGATCGAGGGGGATCTGCTGCTCCTGTGCGACCAGCAGGGCTATCTTGCGGCTCGGCATGCCACCCAGTTCATAGAACCAGTCGGCGTCGAAGTGAAAGCCAAACTCGCGGGCGGTATGTTCCCAAGCGGCGAGGTGCAGCGGCATGGAGTCGACCAGGGTGCCATCAAGGTCAAAGACCAGGCCTTGGAATCCGGAAAGGGTCATGGTGCGGGGTCTGTCTCTGAAAAAAGGGAGCCCATTCTAGCCAGTGGCTCCCCGCCTCGCCATCACCTAGCTGGTGAGAAACGCTTGCCCCCACATTTGTGACTGAAAATAGACGGGGGTGAGCTGGGCCGGATCGAGTTGATATTTGGGGGCAAGCTGTTCCAGCAGGGCCCAGTTGCCCTGTTCATAGGTGCTGACCAGCTGAAACAGATGAAAGAGTGGCCCTTCGTGCTGTTCGATGGCGCGCTGCACGCTCTTGGGCAGGTGGGCCATCAACGGCTCAGACAGCAGAGATCCATCGAGCACCAGTCCCACCAGAAACGCCCAGCTTGCCTCCGCTTTACCGAGGGCGGTGAGGGCAATCAACTCGCAGAAGCGGCCGCGGGCGATTGCCATGCGGGTGCAGGCCTCCGGCATGTGCTGGCTTACCCGGGCCAGACCGTTGATCAGCACGAACTTGCGGATCTCCTGCTCCCCCAGATAGGAGAGGGCGCGGGGCACCGAGGTGATGGGGGCGGCATGATCGAAGCCGGGGGCGTTGACGTAGGTGAGCAGCAGGCCGGGCAGCCAGGCATCCTGCTCCAGCAGGCGGGCTACCTGGGCGAAGGAGAACTCTTCGTGGCAGATGAGCTGGAGGATCTGCTGTACCAGCGCCATATCGGGCTGGTTAGCCCGCTGATTGACCAGCTCGGGACGGGCGAGAAAGCCGCCGGCAAAGAAGTCGACCCCCGACTCCCGCAGCGGGAGAAAATCCGCCCAGGTTTCGATGTTCAGCGCCATCCGCTTGTGCTCGGTGGGCTGGCAGATCCCCTCTTCCCCCATCCAGTACACCAGCAGGCGGCTGGCGCCGAGCCAGCGTGGATCCCGGTTGGCGCCATGCACCGCCAGTCTGCGCCGGCTGTCACGCCACTGCTCCAGCACCGGGAACGAGTTGGGCTGGCGTTCGCTGGAGGCTTCAACCAGCGGGATCGCGTCCTGATCCAGCAGCAGGGGACGCTGTTCATCGAGCTGTTCGTGGGTGAAGGGCACCAGATATTGACGCCCCTGCGCCAGCAGGCGGCAATGTTGCGCCAGTGAAGGCCATTCGGCCGGTGAACTGAGCTGATAGTCGATGCCGTAGGCCACCAGAGCCAGGCGACGATTGAAGATGGGGTAGCGACGCAACAGCATGGGATCACCGATAGGCCAGAGTGCGGGCCCTCCCTTGTGACTTGGCGTGGTAGAGCGCCTGGTCAGCCTGTTCGGTCAGGGTCTGCCATGCTCCGTCCTGGGAGGGAACCAGATAGCTAAAGCCTATGCTAACCGTAATGAAATCAGCAACCCGCGAGGCGGGATGGGGCATTTTCAAGCGGGCAAGACCATCGTGGATCCGCCCGGCCAGCTGTTCGGCCTCACCGGGTTGGGGGGCGCAGAGCAGAATGACGAACTCCTCCCCGCCGTAACGGGCGACCAGATTGGTACAGCGCCGCTCTGCATCCCGCAGCACATGGGCCACCTGTTGCAGGCAGAGATCCCCCTTGGCATGGCCGAAGTGGTCGTTGTAGGCCTTGAACTCGTCGACGTCGATCATCAATACCGCCAGCAGGTTCTGGGTGCGTCGTGCCCACTCCCACTCCCGCTGCATGGTGATGTCCCACTGGCGCCGGTTGGCGATGCCGGTGAGGGGATCTTCCAGCGACAGCAGGGAGAGGCGGTGATTGGCCTCCTCCAGCGCACGGTTGGTCTCGGCCAGCTGCATGGTGCGCTCGGCGACCCGGGCCTCCAGCTGGCGGTTGAGGGTTTCCAGCTGCTCCTGAGTACGCTGGCGGATCAGCAGTTGTGACAGAATGGCGGCGTACTGTTTGAAGATCTCGCTCTGATAGGCCTTGAGCGGCCGGTGCCAGAGCAGGTTGTCGGCGGCGATCCAGCCGATGGGGGTGGTGCCATCCCATAGCGATACCATGGCGTTCCAGCCACGGCCCACCTGCTGCTTCTCGTAGTAGAGGGGGGTATCTTCCATCACCAGCACGTAATCCTTGCGCCTGAGTGCCTCTTGCACTGTCGGGTGATCCGGAATGGGGCTGATGAAGTTGTGTTCATCCATAAGCTCGCCCTCCTCGCTGGTGCCCCAGGTGCCGCGCATGGTCTTGCCATCGGGTTCGATCAGGAAGATGGCGACCCGATCGAACTGCAGCTCCTTGCGGGCCAGCAGCACGGCATCCCGCAGCAAATCGTTCTCGCTGCGACTGCGGGAGAGGGTGACGCTGACCATGTGCAGCGCCTGCAACATGGTGAGGAAGGAGCCCTGCAGTGCCTGACTCTGTACCAGATCGGTCTGGGTATGGAGCCGCTGGTCCCGCTCCTGATTGACCTGGCTGGAGAGCAGGTGATTGCTGAGCTCGGCCGTCAGATAGTGAATAAGGAGCTGGATACCCTGACGCTGGTGGGAGGAGAGGCGGTCGATGCGGCGGCGGGTCTCCAGATAGATGACCCCTTCCAGTTTCATGTGACGCTTGAGAGGGAAACAGGCGCGTAACTGCGGCTGGGCGGGCTCCACATTTTCGCCGGGATCAGGCGGTGCTTGGAGCTGCTCGATCACCAGTTGTCCCTTCTCCATCGCCTTGTCGATCAGGTGGTGGGGCAGGGTCAGTTGACCGAGATGGGCGAGATCAAGCGTGGTCAGTCCGTGATCGAGCTGAAAACTGTAGAGCTGCGGTTCGGGGGCTTTCAGCCAGAGGTAGAGGCGTTCGGCATCGGTCTTTTCACGGATGGTGGCGAGGCTCACTTCGCATAACTGAGCGAAGTTGGTGAAGTGTTCCGGGTCCCATTCCTGCATACCAATATCCCTTGGATTGTACCCAAGCGAGTATAGACATATTTCTCCTTGATTAATATGTCAGAAAGGAGAGGCGGCGCACATAATGGTTGCTTGCAGCCCTGCTGGTGGAGACATTCACTGTGTTCTCTGTCAATCGTGGCTAGAACTGTGTGCCATAACGGTATTTATGGCAGCTTGTAGGGCGGGGTGTTTGGCAAAAAAGAGCCCGCACGATGGCGGGCTCTCGGGCAGATCAGATGATTCTGCGCGGCTTATTCTGCCTTGGGGGCAGCCTCAGCGGGTGTTTCACTGCTATCGGCTGGCGCACTCTCGGCCGCCGGGGCTTCCGGTGCCGGGCCAGGCACCAGATCCACAGCCGGCTTGGCGATAAGGGAGCGGGTCTCTTCCACCGCTTCGGTCAGCTTCACCTCGATGATTTGGCCGAGCTCGTAGACCACCTCGGTCTTGTCCAGATAGACGCGGCCGTTGTCCCAGTTGCACTCCAGACGATCCTTGTTGTCGAGAATATGGCGGGCAGGCAGGAAGACCACGGCGCCGTTCTCCTGCAGACGCAGCTTGAGACCGGCACGCATCACGTCGATGATCTCGGCGTTGAACACCTGATCGGTGCCAGCGGCGGCTTTCAGGTAGCGAACATAGAGCCAGTCGCCGATGTCACGCTCCACCATGCGGTGCAGACGGCGGCAGGCGGTCAGATGCTCGGTGAGCTCGGTGCTCGGGCGCTCACCCGGGGTCTTGCCGGCGATAACCGCTTTGAGCAGACGATGGTTGACCATATCGCCGTATTTACGGATCGGGGAGGTCCAGGTGGCGTAGGCATCCAGACCCAGACCGTAATGGGCGCCCGGTTCGGAGGACATCAGCGCATAGCTCTGGAAGCGGCGGATCTTGCCATCCAGCCAGCGGGTGTCGAGGTTGTCGATCCAGCGGCGCAGGGCGCAGAAGCCGGAGAGGCTGGCGATCTCGTCGCGCTCGAACGGGGCTTCGGCACTCTTCAGCAGGTCGATGGCGCCGTCGAGGGACTCTTCGTCAAAGCCGGTGTGAACGTTGAAGATGCCGTAACCGACGCTCTTGCCCAGTACGCGACCGGCGCAGATGTTGGCGGCGATCATCGACTCTTCCACCATGCGGTTGGCGATGCGGCGCGGCTCGACGTGGATGGCCAGCACTTCGCCATTCTCGCCCAGCTCGAAGTCGTAGTCGGGACGATCCGGGAATACCAGCGCATGCTCGGTGCGCCACGCGATGCGTGCTTCGGTCATCGCCTTCATCAGCGGCAGCTGGGCCAGTACGCCTGCATCGATAGACAGCTCTTTGCCATACTCGGCCCAGTCGGAGACGTCGTCATAGTTGAGACGGGCGTGGGAACAGATGCGGGCGGCGAAGAACTCGGTCTCCTCCAGCAGCAGACCATCTTCGGCGATGAGCAGACGGGCACACAGAGTGTTGCGCTCCTCGCCCTCTTTCAGGGAGCAGAGCTCGTCGGAGAGGGTGCGCGGGATCATCGGCACGTTGCGGCCCGGCATGTAGACGGTAAAGGCGCGCTGGGCGGCCTCTTTGTCCAGCTCGCTCCCTTCGGCCACATAGGCGGTCGGGTCAGCGATGGCGACCAGCAGCTCCCAGCCGTTGTCCAGCTTGGTGATGGCCAGCGCATCGTCCATATCCTTGGTCTTGGCACCGTCGATGGTGAAGAAGGGCATCTTGGTCAGGTCACGACGGGGCAGCTCTTCCTCTTCGATCACCTTCCACTCCGGCAAATCAGCCGGCTCGACCTGGGCTAGGTTGTGGCGCGCAAGCACCACCCACCAGGGCACATTGTGATCTTCCTGGGCGGCGATCTTCTGGATGATCTCGGCAGAGAAGTTACCGTCGACCAGCGCATGGCGCTTGAGGGTAGCCACCACCCAGTCACCTTCCTTGAACTCTTTCTCATCCAGACCCTTCTTGACGCGGGCCTTGATGGCATCCTTGATCAGCGGATGGTCGGCCACCACGTTGAGGCGGTCGCGGAACATCTTGACCCGGGCCACGAAGCGGGTGACGGACTGCTCCAGCAGGGTATCCGGCTCGGCCACTTCCTTCTCTTTTTCGGTGCGGATCAGGGCTGTCACCCGGTCACCGTGCATCACCTTCTTCATGTAGGGAGGCGGCACGAAATAGCTGGTCTTCTCATCGACTTCCAGAAAGCCGAAGCCCCGGTCCGAGGCGCGGATCACACCCTCTTTCTTCGGGATGTTTTCGCGGATTTGTTGCTTGAGCTGGGCCAGCAGCGGATTGTCTTGGAACATAAGTGAGGAACCTGAAGTGAAAACCTGGGTGGAGACCTGATGAAGGATCGCCCAGCACTATACGTTTTTAGCCCTGCAAAGCCAAGGTGAATGGCCTGCTCAGCGTGGTTTCAACTGCGATCTGGCATGGTCGATAAGGCGTTGGGAGAGCTGCTTGTGAACCCCTTTTTCCAGTACCCAGCGGTGCCAGTAGAGGCGTTCCGTCAGGACGTGGTCGGGACTGAGGTTGAGTAGTGACCCGCCAGCCAGCTGGCCTCTTATCTGCAATTCGGGGATCAGGCAGTAGGCCAGCCCCTGTTCTGCCATGGCGACGAAGGCCTCTGACGAGTGGACCGTATGGCAGGGATAACCGCCCGGCTCCAGCCCGAAGCGTTCTCTCATAAAGCTCACATGCATGTCATCGCGCTGATCGAACGCCACCGCCGGTGCCTTGGCCAGCGCATCGCGGGTCAGGCCATGAGGGAAGTGGCGGGCAACGAAGGCGGGGCTGGCGGTAAGCAGATAGTTCATCTCACCGAGCTCATCAACGCAGCAACCCGCCAGCGGCTGGGGATGCAGGCTGACTGCACCAAAGGCCTGACCCTCGCGGACCTTGTCGAGGGTGCGGCTCTCGTCATCGACCAGCAGGTTGAGTTCGATGGGGTGCTGTTTCAACAAGGGGGCAATGGCGGGCAAAAACCAGGTGGCCAGGCTGTCGGCGTTGACGGCGATGCTGATCCGGATTGGCCCTTGCGGCTCATCGGGAGCCAGCTCCCCTGCCAGTTCGAGCTCGAGCTGGTGTACCTGCCGATAGTGGGCCAGCAGTTTTTGGCCGAGTGGCGTGGCCTGCAGCGGTTGGCTGCGAATGAGTAGCGGCTCGGCAAATTGCTGCTCCAGCTGCTTGATACGCTGGGAGATGGCCGACTGGGTGATATGGAGCGACTTGGCCGCTCGATCGAAGTTCTGCTCCTGCAGTACCGCATCCAGCGCCCGCAGCAGTTTGTAGTCCAGCTCTTTCATCTTCTCCCCCTTCCGTTGCCCAAGGGCTGACTCTACGTCACTCGGCAGGGGACAACAATGGGCGGCGGAAGGGGCGTTGCGCTGTGATTTTTGACAGTAGTGGTCAGGCCATTGAGGGAGGATACTCTCTGGTGCCGCATGGGGTAGCCCTGCGCAGATCGTAGCGACATCTTTATCCCGGGTCTGTTTTCCCGGGATTTTTTATGAGTGAACTGCCAGCACCGGTGACGGTTGCCGCAGTGGATAATGGCTGGTTTGATAATGGCCCAGCAGAGGTTGGGAGACCGCCTGCGCGAAGCGCTCATCCAGATGGAAGCGGATGCCAACGCCCCTTACCGCACCCAGATCGACCGCCTGCCGATGACCGAGCCGCTCGATGGGCAGGCCAAGTCGGCGGAAGATGCGCTCCACCGGCAGGCTGACGACGGCGACCAGCTCCCGGATCCCGTGGGCATTGGCGAAGGCATAGACCTCGCGGAAGATGACGCAAGTGAGTTCGCTGACGCCATTGCTCATGCGCGGTGCGCGCTGGGCATCGATAGCCAGACGGGTGAGTTCCCAGACATCGGGGGTGCGTGGCGCGCTTTCACCGGCAAGGGCGGTGGGGAAGATGGTGGGCAGCATATAGGCATCGGCACAGTTGAGCAGACGAATACAGCCACACAGCCCTTGTTCGTCCTCGATCAGAACCCAATGGGTGTCTGGCGTGTCGAAGCTGTCACGCTCCAGGCCCCGATGAGACTCGACATCCCAGCCTAGCCGGTCGGAAAAGACGCGATTTCGAAAGCGATAGAGTTCATTCTCCACCTCGTTTCGTGGATGTTCTCTCAATTTTCCTTTAAAAACCAACATTATGGACCCTCTATCTTGCTATTCGCCGTTATAATCACATGTCTGGCCAAGGGGGCTTTCATATGAACAGAGACCAACTGCTTGAGTACCTCGAACATTTCACTTCGGTGACGGACGGCAATCGTCTGGCCGAACTGATCGGTCGCTTTACGCTCGGGATGGGCTATGACTACTATCGCTTCGCCCTGATCCTGCCGATGTCGATGCAAAGGCCCAAGGTGGTGCTGTTCAACCAGTGCCCTGATTCCTGGGTGCAGGCCTATACCGAAAACAACATGCTGGCGTGCGATCCGGTGATCCGGCTGGCACGCAAGCAGACGTTGCCCATTTACTGGAACCGCCTCGATGAGCGGGCCAGTTTTCTGCAGGAGGGAACCATGGACGTGATGGGGTTGGCAGCCGAGTTCGGGTTGCGTAACGGCATCTCCTTCCCTCTGCACGGCGCTGCCGGGGAGAACGGGATCCTCTCCTTCATCACCTCCGAGCGGGCCTCGAGCGACCTGCTGCTGGAGTCCTCGCCGATCCTCTCCTGGATGTCCAATTACATCTTCGAGGCGGCCATTCGGGTGGTGCGTTTCAGCATGATGGACAGTGCGGGGAAAGACCCCTTGACCGAGCGCGAGACTGAGTGCCTGTTCTGGGCCAGCGAAGGGAAGACCTCTAGCGAGATCGCCTGCATCCTCGGGATCACGGAGCGCACGGTCAATTACCATCTCAATCAGGTCACCCGCAAAACCGGCTCAATGAACCGCTATCAGGCCATTGCCAAAGGGGTTAGTACGGGGCTGTTGCTGCCCAATCTGGAGCAAGTCGTGGTTACCAACTTCCCCAGATTGCTGCAGTAGACTGAGCCCACAGGCGCAACAGATTCTCCTGCCGCACTCTGAGGGTCACAATTGTCAGATCCGGTAATTGACAAGGGCTGGAACAGCGGCTGGGTATGCCGGTTTTTATTAGCAAAATGAATCAATAAGTAAATCAATGAATTTCTAGGAAGGAACTACCATCGCTATAGTGCCGCTCATTCATCATTTCGAACGGTACTCTCCATGATGCTCGCAACGACACTGCAAGGCTTCACCATCGGTCTGGCCATGATCATCCCTATCGGCGCCCAGAATGCCTTTGTGCTGAGCCGGGGCATCCATCGCAATCACCATTTGCTGACGGCCACGCTCTGCAGCCTCTGCGATCTCACCCTGATTGCTATCGGCGTATTTGGCGGGGCCAATGTGCTGGCCACCAGCCCCCTCGGCATGGCGCTGCTCACCTGGGGGGGCGTGCTGTTTCTCGGCTGGTTTGGTGGCCGTTCCCTGCTCAGTGCTTGGCGCGGTAAAGGGGAGGGACTTGCCGAGTCTGCTCAGCAGATGGGTGCCAAAAGCGTGCTGGCGATGACGCTGGGAGTTACGCTGCTCAATCCTCACGTCTATCTCGATACATTGATGCTGCTCGGCTCCCTTGGCAGTCAGGTGAGCGAGTCCCTGCGTCCGGCCTTTGCTGCGGGGGCCATGCTGGCCTCGTTGGTGTGGTTCTACTCGCTGGCGCTGGGTGCTGCGGCACTGGCGCCTTGGTTGGCTCGCAGCCAGGTACAGCGGGGGATCGACCTGCTGGTTGGCATCATCATGCTGAGCCTGGTTGTTCAACTGGCCATAGGACGTTGAGGAAGTTAAGGCGGCAGGAATGAGCGACCGGTAACAAAAAGATGCCACTCACATGAGTGGCATCTTTGCTATTGAAGGGGTCAGACCCTGAACTGGGAGAGCAGGCGCTGTTGCAGCAGGCTGGCTTGATGGAGCGAGGAGGCGAGCTGCAGGCACTCCTGCGCCTCCTGTTCGCCGGTTCTGGCTTGCAGACTGATGCCGGAGACCTTGTCAGAGGAGTGGCTCAGGGTGTGTGACAGTTGCCCTGTGGCTACGGCCACCTGCTGCACCATGTCGGCCAGCTGGTCGATGGCGCCTTCCACCTTGAACAGGATCTGCTTGGTGTTCTCGGAGTCCTGCATGCCGGACTCTACCGTCTTGAGGTTGCGCTGCATCATCAGATAGGCAGTTTCGGTCTGCTGCTGGATGCTGCTGATCACCTGGCTAATTTCGGCGCTTGATGTCGCCGTGCGATTGGCCAGGGTGCGCACCTCGTCCGCAACCACCGCAAAGCCACGCCCCATCTCCCCCGCGCGGGCCGCTTCGATGGCCGCATTGAGGGCAAGCAGGTTGGTCTGCTCCGAGATGCCGCTGATGGTGGAGATGATCTGGCCAATCTGACCCGCCTGCTCCTTGAGGGAGTTGATGGCGATGGCACACTCGCTCACCTCCTGTACCACCCGTTGCATGCCCGCGCTGGCGGAGGCGACATACTGGCTGCTCTCGGTGGTCAGCTGGCGCACCTCGTTGGCATTGTGGGCCGCCATGCTGCAGTTGTCCGAGATACCGGTGGCGACTTGCACCATCTGCTCACTGTCGTGGTGCAGGGCCAGCGCATGTTCGGCGGTCTGGCGGCTGCTTTGGCTGATTGCCTCCACCCGGTTGACCGAGGTGTGAACGTGTTCGCTGATGTGCTGGTTGTTGTCCATGGTGGAGCTGATCATCTTCTGCAGTTTCTCGATGAAACGATCCACGCTGTTTGCCAGCGAGCCTATCTCGTCATCCCGTTGCAGGTTGATGCGGGCGTTGAGATCTCCCTCGCCGGCGGCGATATCCTGCATTCGTTTGTCCACTTGCAGCAGCGGGGTCACCAGCTTGCGGGTCAGCCAGAAGCCGCAGAGGGTGACCATGATCAGGCTCAGCAACAGGCCACCCAGCAGCAGGGTTCGGGTCTGGCTGATGATGCCGTTGAGCTGGGCCACCTGATCCTCGACGGTGGCATCGCCGCTCTCCTCGATGGCAACCAGCTGTTGTCGCAGCTCATCGGCACTGGCTTCATAGATGGCCTGTTGGGCCTGATAGCTGCCGAGCGCATCGACCCACTGTCCCATCAGTTGCTGATGCCGGGCCAACAGGGAGCGATACTCTGCCGACAGTGTCTTGCCGGCAAATTCGCCGGTTCCCTCGATATCGAACAGCCCAGTGCCGAGCATGCTGTCGATCGCTTCGTGGTAGAAATCGGTCGCCTCTTTTAACTCGACCTTGATCGCCTCTGTGACTCCTTGTCTGCGCATCTTCTCCAGCGCATAGAGTTGGCGTAAAAAGCCGATGTTTGACTCCATCCCCCCGTCGGCCGCTTCCCAACGGGTGGAGAGGCCGCTGTTCCAGCTGATGGTCTGGTCGGGGGATTGGGTCAGCACCTCGACTGCCCCATCGCCGATCACCTCCAGCTGGGTCGAGAGGCGAGCCATCAGATCGGCGTTGTGATGCAGGGCCTGATCCACCTCGGTATAGGCGTGATAGAGCGCCAGCAGCTTCTCTTGTTGCTGTTGATAGTCCTGCTTGTGCTGTTCCATGGTGGCAAGGGCCGCACCATCAATGAGCTGCCCCTGGCTGACCCGGGCCAGCGCGTCATTGGTCGCCGCCTTGGCAGCATCGAGTTCGGCGCGATTGAGCGGGGTTCCGTTTTGCATCTTCTGAATCTGTAGCTGTTGATTGCCCAGCTCTATGGAGCCCTCCATGGCACCGTCGGCGGTCTGCCAGGCGGCGCCCAGTACGTAGGAGAGCAGATTGGCTAGCCGCTGGCTGCCATACCAGCCAACGACCCCCATGCCCAGCGTACAGCCGAGCAATATGGCAAGACCCAGATTGGAGGTGGTAACAATTTTCATGTGATGGCCTTCCTTGGTATCGACATTGGCACCAGTTTAGGTTCCGAACGGGTTTAGTGTAGTGGTTTATCCCCCGCTCGGGGGCCGGTGCGGCGCTGAAACATCCCGTGCACTGGCTGCACCCGATCAAACATGGTGGAAAATTGGATAAAAAGCCTCTCTGACTACGCGGGTGTTGCTGCCCTATGCTGGATACTTATCCAGTTATTCTTTATGCTATGAGCCAATTTACGAATAGTTGTATTGGTGAGGAGAGAGCCGTGATTGGTCGCTTGAGAGGCATTGTCATTGAAAAGCAGCCCCCCGAGGTCCTGCTGGAAGTGGGCGGGGTTGGCTATGAGGTACAGATGCCGATGAGCTGCTTCTATGATTTGCCGGAGATCGGCAAGGAAGCGACCATCCATACTCACTTCGTGGTGCGGGAAGATGCCCAGTTGCTCTATGGTTTCAACCACAAACAGGAGCGGGCACTGTTCCGCGAGCTGATCAAAACCAACGGAGTCGGCCCCAAGCTGGCGCTGGCGATTCTTTCCGGCATGACAGCTACCCAGTTTGTGCTGAGTGTCGAACGTGAAGAGATAAGCTCTTTGGTCAAACTGCCGGGAGTCGGCAAGAAGACCGCCGAGCGGCTGGTGGTGGAGATGAAGGATCGCCTCAAGGGGTGGGTCAGTCACGACCTCTTCTCCCCGGCCATGGTCACCTTGCCAGCCAGTGAGCCCGAATTGCGGGCACCGGATGTGACCGAGGAGGCGGCCAGTGCGCTGGTGGCCCTAGGTTACAAGCCGCAGCAGGCGAGTCAGATTGTCAGCAAGATCGCCAAAGAGGGGATGTCGGTGGAAGATATCATCCGTGAATCCCTGCGTAGCCTGGTATGAGGTAGTTGATGATTGAAGCAGACCGCCTCATCTCGGCCAGTGCTGCCCGTGAGGATGACATTATTGACCGGGCTATCCGCCCCAAGAAGCTGGCTGATTACACCGGTCAGGATACCGTCTGCGAACAGATGGAGATCTTTATCGAAGCGGCCCGTCAGCGGGGAGAAGCGCTCGATCACCTGTTGATCTTCGGTCCGCCGGGTCTGGGCAAGACTACCCTCGCCAACATCGTTGCCAACGAGATGGGGGTCAATATCAAGACCACCTCCGGCCCGGTGCTGGAGAAAGCGGGGGATCTGGCGGCGCTGCTCACCAACCTCGAACCGAACGATGTGCTGTTCATCGATGAGATCCACCGTCTCAGCCCGGTGGTGGAAGAGGTGCTCTATCCGGCGATGGAGGATTACCAGCTCGACATCATGATCGGGGAGGGACCCGCAGCTCGCTCCATCAAGCTGGATCTGCCTCCCTTTACCCTGATTGGCGCCACCACCCGGGCCGGTTCACTCACCAGCCCGCTGCGGGATCGCTTTGGTATCGTCCAGCGGCTGGAGTTCTACAACGTCAAGGACCTGACCGATATCGTCTCCCGCAGTGCCCGTTGTCTGGGGCTAGACATGACGGAAGATGGTGCCATTGAGGTCGCCCGTCGCTCTCGCGGCACGCCGCGGATTGCTAACCGTTTGTTAAGGCGGGTGCGCGACTTTGCCCAGGTGAAATCCGATGGCCGGATCGACGGCCCCATTGCTGCCCGCGCCATGGACATGCTGGATGTCGATAACGAAGGTTTTGACTTCATGGACCGCAAGTTATTGTTGGCTGTGATAGACAAGTTTATGGGGGGCCCGGTGGGTCTCGATAATCTGGCCGCCGCGATCGGGGAAGAGAAAGATACTATCGAAGATGTGTTGGAGCCTTATCTGATCCAGCAAGGGTATCTGCAACGTACACCCAGAGGACGGATTGCGACCACACGAGCCTACGCTCATTTCGGTCTTCAGCGACCAGATGAGAAGTAAAAACAGTCGTTTGAACATGAAACCGCCGTCAAAGGCGGTTTTTTATTATCCGGGCAAAAAAAAGCCCACGGCGAATGCGGTGGGCAAAGACAATTCAGGATGGATGTTCACAGACAGTGAGTGCGTCTGGACACAGACCGGAAAATAAACAGGTGAGCCGTCGCGAGCTCTCAGAGTCGGTTCAGTTGATAGAGCTGAACAAAGGAAAGCTTGTAGTAACGGATGGTTTTAGCAACAAACTTTTTCATCTTCGATTCCAATAGACAGGTTCAAATTGATCGTCGAATACGTACCGTGAACCCGGATTAACCGGCCTGTATCCAAGGGTATGCCCTCACTGCGAGGCGCATTGTAGGAGTTCGAATCGACCCCGGCAAACAAGAAAAATTGCACTCTTCAAATTAGTTTATCTAATGCCTTTGTTGATGAAATTGGTTCGCATGAGTATGCATTCTTTGCAATTTTAAATTGAGTTTTCGAATCAGATTGCCTGACTCGGATAACATGAAAAAAGGCGCGTCATTCATGCTTTTCAAATTAAACCGAGTGGCGGGATGTTAAATTCTTAAATTGATTTAAATCAATGTTTTACGCTTTATCGTGTTTTGTGATCTGGCTCGCGTCAATAATCGTGAAATAGATTAAAAATGCCTTTCAAAGCCATGTATGGCGGGTCCTTTTACATTGATTTCAATCAAATAAAGGTGATATAAAAACCCAGTCATCATGGGCGAGAATAAATTTAGGCTGATTGTTTTGGAATTGTTAAACATTAGCTTTATTTGTGTTCTCGTATTGCCTTGTTGTTAATGCCAGTGGTTACTGAACGCGTTTTGTTGTGACACGTCCCAATAAGGCTCATTCGATAACCTCCAACGGAAGCTTTGTGCTTAAAACTTAAAATAGCCGTGCCAATAATCGGTGAGGAAACATCATGATTGCTGAGCATGTGGTAGACCTATCGCGGTTCCAGTTCGCTGCGACGGCCCTTTATCACTTTTTGTTTGTACCCCTGACGCTGGGAATGGCCTTTCTCCTGGCGATCATGGAATCCGTCTATGTGATGACCAACAACACCATCTACCGGGACATGACCAAATTCTGGGGTAAGTTGTTTGGTATCAACTTTGCCTTGGGGGTCACCACAGGTCTGGCCATGGAGTTCCAGTTCGGGACGAACTGGGCTTACTACTCCCATTATGTCGGCGATATCTTCGGGGCCCCGCTGGCTATCGAAGGGCTGATGGCCTTCTTCCTGGAGTCCACCTTCGTCGGTATGTTCTTCTTTGGTTGGGATCGTCTGAGCAAGCATCAGCATCTGGCTGCCACCTGGTTGATGGCGCTGGGTACCAACCTTTCAGCCCTCTGGATCCTGGTCGCCAACGGCTGGATGCAGAACCCGGTCGGTGCAGAGTTCAACTTCGAATCCATGCGGATGGAGATGATGAGCTTCGCTGACGTGGTGCTCAACCCGGTTGCTCAGGTCAAGTTCGTCCACACTGTGGCGGCTGGTTATACCTGTGGCGCCATGTTTGTGCTGGGTATCTCCTCCTACTACCTGCTGAAGAATCGTGATGTGGCGTTCGCCCGTCGCTCCTTCGCCATTGCCGCCGCGTTCGGTATGGCTTCCATCGTGTCCGTGCTGATCCTCGGTGACGAATCCGGTTACGAGACCGGTGAAGTGCAGAAGGTGAAACTGGCCGCTATCGAAGCTGAGTGGGAGACTGAACCTGCTCCGGCTGCCTTTACCCTGTTCGGTATTCCGAATCAGGAAGAGATGCGCACCGACTACGCCATCAAGATCCCCTATGCGCTGGGCATTATCGCGACCCGTTCTCTGGACGGTCAGGTAACCGGTCTGAAGGATCTGAAGAGCGAGCACGAACTGCGCGTTCGTAACGGTATGACCGCTTACGACCTGCTGACCAAGCTGCAATCCGGTGACAAGTCTGACGAGACCCGCGCTCGCTTCGACGAAGTGAAACAGGATCTGGGCTACGGTCTGCTGCTCAAGCGCTACACCAGCAACGTGACCGATGCTACCGACGAGCAGATTAAGGCCGCCGTGGATGACTCCATCCCGCAGGTACTGCCGCTGTTCTTCGCCTTCCGCATCATGGTTGCCGTCGGCATGCTGATGCTGGTGCTGATTGGTATGGCCTTCTATGACAGTGCCCGCCACCAGATCGGCAAGCGCAAGTGGCTGCTCAAGGGGCTGCTGTGGGGTATCCCGCTGCCGTGGATCGCTATCGAAGCTGGCTGGTTTGTTGCTGAATATGGTCGCCAACCGTGGACCATTGCAGAGGTGTTGCCGACTTCCCTCTCTGCATCCAACTTGCCTGCAGCCGAGATCTGGTTCTCTCTGATCGGTATCTGCCTGTTCTATACCGTACTTCTGGTTATCGAGATGTACCTGATGTTCAAGTATGCCCGTCTTGGCCCCAGCAGCCTGAAGACTGGCAAGTATCACTTTGAACAGATCAAGGCATAAGGAGAGCGACCATGTTTGATTACGAAACTCTGCGTGTCATCTGGTGGGCTCTGGTCGGCGTACTGCTGATCGGTTTTGCCATCACTGACGGCTTCGACATGGGGGTAGGCGCACTGCTCCCGTTCGTCGGCAAGAAAGATGTCGAGCGCCGCGTGATGCTCAACACCATGGGGCCGCACTGGGAAGGTAACCAGGTTTGGCTGGTCACTGCCGGTGGCGCCTTGTTCGCCGCCTGGCCGATGGTGTATGCCGCGACCTTCTCCGGCTTCTACATCGCCATGATCCTGACCTTGATGGCGCTGTTCCTGCGTCCGGTCGGTTTCAAGTACCGCTCCCTGCGTGCTGATGCCAAATGGCGCAGCAACTGGGACTGGGCCTTGTTCGCCGGCAGCGCCGTACCGCCCATCGTCTTTGGTGTGGCCTTTGGCAACCTGCTGCAAGGCGTTCCGTTCGAGTTTAACCAGTTCATGATGTTGACCTATCACGGCAACTTCTTTGGTCTGCTTAACCCGTTCGGCATTCTGGCTGGTCTGGTGAGCCTGTTCATGCTGCTCACCCAGGGCGCAACCTGGTTGATGATGAAGACCGACGGTGAAGTGCTGGCGCGTTCCCGCACTGCCGCCATGATCTGCTCACTGCTGACCCTGGTGCTGTTTGCTGTCGCGGGTTGGTGGGTAAGCGGTATGGAAGGGTATGTCATCGTCAAAGCTGCCGCGACTGACGCGGTATCCAACCCGATGAACAAGGAAGTTGTCCTGCAGGCTGGTGCCTGGATGAACAACTACACCCTCTATCCGTGGATGGTGGCTGCCCCTGTACTGGGTCTGGCCATGAGCTTGCTGACTGCGCTGTTTGCCCGCATGAACATCGGCTGGCTGGCGTTTACCAGCTCCTCGCTGGCGATTGCCGGGGTCATCCTCACTGCCGGTTTCTCCATGTTCCCGTTCGTGATGCCCTCAAGCCTTGAGCCGTCACTGAGCCTGACCATGTGGGATGCTACCGCCTCTTTCAACACCTTGCAGGTGATGACTGTGGCTGCAGCGATCTTCGTACCGATTGTGCTGGGTTACACCATCTGGACTTACATCAAGATGTTTGGCCGGGTAACCAACAAGCACATCGAAGATAACCAACAATCTCTCTATTAAGAGGTGCGCTGACAATGTGGTATTTCACCTGGATCCTGGGACTGTTGCTGGCCTGTGCATTTGGCATCATCAATGCGCTGTGGCTGGAACACACCGAGAACATGGATCGTCAGATCGATGAAAACAAGTGATCGACTCGCCAGGCTGGCCGCTCCACTGGAGCGGCAGCCGTGGCAGGGGTTGATGTTACTCGCGGCGGCCTTGTTGGCCGTCGCTATTTTACAGGCCCCCAATCTGATCGCGGCCAACACCAGCGAGCATGGTCTCTGGCTTGCTCCCTGGCTGATGTGGGCCGTCTGTTGTGGCGTACTCAACGGGCTTGGCTTTCATCTGAAAAGTCTGCCCGGACGTGTGCTGTTCAACCCCTGGCTCGCCTGGCCCAGTTTGTTGTATGGCCTCTGGCTGACACATTCATATTTCCTTTCATAAAAAACGGGGGGAGGCAGGATTTCCCTGTCTCCCCCTGCTTCTTTCCTATTCAGCCCTGCGCTATGATAGCCCCCCATCTGACTGTCGAATGGATCACAGATTGTTATGGGGGAAGTCTTTGAGTTTCCGGTGCGTGTCTACTACGAAGACACCGATGCCGGGGGCATCGTCTACAACGCCAATTATCTCAAGTTTATGGAACGTGCTCGCACCGAGTTTCTTCGTGCCAAAGGGGTCGAACAGGACGTCTGGCTGCAGGAGGGATATGCCTTCGTGGTGAGCCGAACTGAGATCGATTTCCGCTCGGCGGCCCGTTTTAATGAATTATTGAATGTATTAACGCAAGTGATTGAAGTGAAACGCGCATCCCTGCGCTTTTCGCAGCAGATCCTGGCGGCTGATGGACGACTGATCACCCAGGCGATGGTACAGATAGCCTGTGTCAGTCATCCGCAAATGAAACCTGTAGCTATACCTGAAAAAATCAAGGGAGTGCTGTTAAGTGCACGCTGAAATTTCGTTTATTGGCCTGTTTTGGCAAGCCAGCCTGTTGGTAAAACTGGTCATGATGACCCTGATGAGCATGTCTATTGTCTCGTGGGCGCTGATTATCCAGCGTTCAAAGGCGATCAAGGCGGCCAATCTCGCATCGGAACAGTTTGAAGATCGCTTCTGGTCAGGGGTCGATCTCAATCGCCTCTATCAGGAGTCCTCTTCCCGCCGCGATGATATCGAAGGCATGGAAGATATCTTCTACTCCGGCTTCAAGGAGTATGCCCGCTTGCTCAAGGCCGGTGCCCGTGGTCAGGATGCGGTGATGGATGGTACCTACCGCGCCATGCGCGTCTCCCTCTCCCGCGCGGTGGACGATCTGGAATCCAACCTGCCGGTGCTGGCGACCATCGGCTCCATCAGCCCCTATATCGGTCTGTTCGGTACCGTATGGGGGATCATGAACGCCTTTATCGCCCTGGGTCAGGTGCAGCAGGCCACCCTGCAAATGGTGGCACCGGGTATCGCGGAAGCGCTGATCGCTACCGCCATGGGTCTGTTTGCCGCTATCCCGGCGGTTATCTTCTACAACCGCTTCTCCAACAAGGTCGAGCGGCTGGAGAACGCCTACGCCAACTTCATGGACGAGTTCACCACCATTCTGAACCGTCAAATTGCACAGCAGCAGGGTGATCAGTAATGCAAACCTATCAGCGGATCCGGCGCAAGAAGGTGGCCGAGATCAACGTGGTTCCCTATATCGACGTCATGCTGGTGCTGCTTATCATCTTTATGGCGGTCACGCCGGTGATCACGCAAGGGGTCAAGGTGGATCTGCCACAGGCTGAGTCCGAGCAGTTGCCGGAAGATGCCAAGCCGCCCTTCATCGTCAGCGTCAATACCGAGGGCGAGTATGTCATCAAGGCTGGCGAAGCCGATGACGAGCCGGTGCCAAGCGGCACGCCAGAGGCGATGCAGCAATACATCACCGAAAAAGCCATGGGCTATCTGGCGATCAACCAGAATGCCCCCGTGGTGGTCGCGGGTGACAAGGCCGTGCGCTACGAAGAGGTGATCCTGTTGATGGTGGCCCTCAAGAAAGCGGGTGTGCCTCAGGTTGGCCTGATGACAGATCCGGTGAACTAACGGAGATGGATGTGAAGCGTGGTATTTCCGGTTATCTCATCGCGTCGTTTTTGCTGCACCTGATCATCGGCATCATCCTGTTTGTCGGGCTCGATTTCAGCAAACCGAAACGACCCGAATCGAAGGGGCAGATCGTCAATGCCGTCATGCTCGATGAGAACTTCCTCAACGAACAGGCCAAGCAGATCCAGCAGCAGAAATCTCAGCCCAAGCCTCAAAAGGTAGAGAAAGAGAAGGATAAGGAAGACACGGATCTCGCCAAGCGCGAGCTGGCTCAGAAACAGGAGCAGCTTCGCATCGCCGAGACCAAGCGCAAGCAGGCCGAAGAGGCGACTCGCAAGGCCGAGGCCGAGAAGCAGAAGAAGGTTGCCGAGCAGAAGCAGGCGGAAGAGAAGGCCCAAAAAGCCGAGGAAGCCCGCAAGCTGGAAGAACAGAAGGCCAAGAAGGCCGAAGCCGAGCGTAAAGCGGCGGAAGCCGAGAGCAAGGCGTTGGCGCTGAAGAAGAAAAAGGAACAAGAGAAGAAAGAGGCCGAAGAGAAGGCAAAGGCGGCAGAAGCCAAGGCCAAGAAAGCGGAAGCTGACAAGAAGGCCAAAGCCGAAGCCGAGAAGAAAGCCAAGGCAGAAGCAGAGAAAAAAGCCAAAGCCGAGGCCGAGAAGAAGGCCAAGGAAGAGGCTGAGAAAAAGGCAAAAGCTGACGCAGAGAAGAAAGCCAAGGCAGAGGCCGAAAAGCAGGCCAAGATCGCGGCTGAGCGCAAGCGTAAAGCAGCCGAGCAGGCCAAGCTGCAAAAAGAGATGGAAGAGATGATGCAGCAGCAGCTGTCGGCTGAGGCCAATGCCCGCAGTCAGGCGGCATCGGCAGCAGCCCAGGGCGAAGTCGACAAATATGCGGCGCTCATCAAGGCCACTGTTGAGCGGTATATGATTTTGGATCCCACCATGCGGGGCAAAACATGTACTATCGGCGTACGTCTTGCGAGCAGTGGCTTTGTCATATCGGTAGATAACGGCCAGGGTGACCCGGCGGTTTGTCGTTCCGGTAAGGCGGCTGTTCTGAAAGCCAATCAACTGCCTGTGCCCAAGGATCCTGCGGCATTCGAGATGTTGAAGGAATTTAACCTGAAGTTAGAACCGAGTATCTAAGCGTGATAAAACGAGGTTGCTTGCCTCCGGTTGGCAACCTCTCGCCGAGAAAGGAATTTAACCTCTCATCTATATTGGAACCGAGTATTTAAGCCATGATCAGAAAAGTATTTTTTGCTTTGGTTGGCTGTTTGTTGCTGGGCCAGAGTGCCCAGGCGGCCCTGGACATCGTCATCACCGGCGGTATTGATAGCGCACGCCCCATCGCCGTCGCTCCCTTCAAGTGGGAAGGTAACGGGCAGTTGCCGCAGGACATTGCGGAAGTGGTCTCCAACGACCTGATGCGCAGCGGCAAGTTCAAGCCGCTGGCCCGTGGCCAGATGCCGCAAACCCCGAGCAGCAGCAGCGAGATCAACTTCGCTCCCTGGGCCTCCCAAGGGGTTGAAGCCGTGGTGGTGGGTTCCATTTCGGCAGTTGGTGACGGCACCTACAAGGTGAACTTCGAGCTGGTCGATGTGCTGAAAGGCCAGCTGGCCAAGGCGCAAGGTGGCGAGAGCAACGGTTACATCCTGGATAGCCGCATGGCGACCATCCCGGGTGCCCAGATGCGTCAGTTTGCCCACCGTATCTCTGATATCGTCTATGAGCGTCTGACTGGCGAGCGCGGTGCCTTCCTGACCCGTCTGGCTTATGTCTCCGTACAGCAGGGTACCCAGTTCCCGTACCAGCTGCGTATTTCTGACTACGACGGTTACAACGAGAAGACCCTGCTGCGCTCCCGCGAGCCGTTGATGTCTCCGGCCTGGTCGCCGGATGGCAGCAAGCTGGCCTACGTGAGCTTCGAGAACCAGAAGTCCGAAATCTATGTGCAGGATATCTACACCCAGCAGCGCAGTCTGATCACCAGTTTCCGCGGTATCAACGGGGCGCCGGAGTGGTCTCCGGATGGTCGTCGTCTGGCTATCGTTCTCTCCAAAGATGGTTCACCGAACCTCTATGTGGTTGATGTCGCTAGCAAGCAGCTGACCCGCGTCACAACCAGCCGTGTGATCGACACTGAACCCTCCTGGATGCCGGATGGGCAAAATTTGTTGTTCACCTCTGAACGTGGTGGCAAACCCCAGATTTATAGCGTAAATTTGGCGACTGGTATGACTCGCCGGATGACTTGGGAAGGTGAATCCAACCAGGGTGCATCCATCACTCCTGATGGCAAAATCATGGTGATGGTGACCCGTGTTCAGGGACAGTATCGTATTGCCCGTCAGGACATGGAAAACAATGCCCTGTTGGTCCTTACCCAGAGTGCTCTGGATGAGTCGCCAAGTGTGGCTCCCAATGGCAGCATGATCATTTATGCCACCATCTATCAGGGTCGTAAGAGTCTCGCGTTGGTGTCGACTGATGGTCGCTTCAAGGCTGTGCTTCCGACCAGTAGCGGTGAAATTCGTGCACCAGCTTGGTCGCCCTTCTTGAATTGATAAAAATCCAATTGTTTTTTGTTTTGTTATAAAGGTTTAAGGAAATAGCATGCAACTCAATAAACTGCTCAAGGGTTTGGCCATCGCACTGCCACTGTTCACCCTGGCCGCTTGTAGTTCTTCTTCTGATTCCGACGCCGCTGGCGCTGAATCAGGTATGACCGACGGCATGGGCGGTGTACAAACCGGCGGCGCCAACGGCATGTTGTCCCCGGAAGAGCAGATGCGTCAGAAGTTCGAAGCACTGCAGCGTGACAACGTGATCTACTTCCCGTTCGACGGTTACGATATCCAGGGTCAGTACGCTGATCTGCTGGATGCCCACGCCAGCTACCTGCGCGAGCGCCCGAGCGTTAAAGTCCTGATCGAAGGTCACGCCGATGAGCGCGGTACTCCGGAGTACAACATCGCCCTGGGCGAGCGTCGTGCCAAGGCTGTTGCCAAGTATCTGCAAACCCTGGGTGTGCAGGCCGAGCAGCTCTCCATCGTCAGCTATGGCGAAGAGAAGCCGCTGGATCTGTCCCACACCGAGGATGCCTTTGCCAAAAACCGCCGCGCGGTTCTGGTTTACTAAGGTTTAAACCGAACGAAGTTCGTTTATATGCAAGCGGCCATTTCGATGGCCGTTTTATTTGCACTAAACGCCAAGGTTTGATCCGAATGAAATCTGCATATGCGAGCGACGATGGCGCTGGCCGTTTTATCTGTACTAAACGCTAAGGTTTGATCCGAATGAAATCTGTGTACAAGCAAGCTGTCGTTGCGCTGGCCGTAATGGTTGCTCTGAATGCGCAAGCTGCAGCACCGGTCAGCGATCTGGGCGGTGACTCGGGTGGTGGCGTTGTCCTTAATGGCAACAACGGCGCCATCGTGCCCACCGGTAGCCTGGAAGATCGGGTTGCCCTGCTGGAGCGCACCCTCAATGCCCGCCTGCGGCTGCAAGCTGAATTGCAGCAACAGGTCGACTCCCTGCAAGGGGAGGTCTCCGAGCTGCGTGGTCAGCTGGAGCAGCAGACCTACCAGATGGAACAGTCGCAAGAGCGCCAGCGTCAGCTCTATCAGGAGCTCGACAAGGTTGCCAGCAGCCAGCAAGCTGCTCCAGCCGCCCCTGCCCCTGCTGCTGCCACACCGGCTGCTGCCGCCAATTACTCAACCAATCAGGATGAGAATCAGGCCTACGACGCTGCCGTGAACATGGTACTCAAAGAGAAGAACTACGACAAAGCCATTCCGGCTTTCCAGGGCTTCATCAAGCAGTACCCCAATTCGGGCTATGTTCCCAATGCACACTACTGGCTTGGCCAGTTGCTGTTCAACAAGGGTGACAGAGCCGGTGCCTCGGCCCAGTTTTCGACCGTGGCCAACAAATACAGCAAATCCCCCAAGCGAGCCGATGCGCTGCTGAAGTTGGGTATGCTGGCGCAACTGGATGGCAAGAAGGCGGAAGCCAAATCCTTCTATGAGCAGGTGATCAAGGGCTATCCCAACACCTCGCCGGCCCAGTTGGCCAAACAGAGTCTGGCCAAGCTGTAACATTGCTGTATGTCACTGTTTTCGTAACGCTACTGTAAAAACAGCCTGCATTTGTACGCACAGTGAGCAAACGGATTTAAATTACGAATTTTCTGTTGCACCGGAAATTTAAATCCGTAATATAGGCCGCCGTCAGAGCCGAAGCAGTAATGCAGTCGGAACTGGTCGTGGTGAGGGTCGTTAGCTCAGTCGGTAGAGCAGTTGACTTTTAATCAATTGGTCGCTGGTTCGAATCCAGCACGACCCACCATTTTCTCCACTCGGTGGAGACAGAATTCCCAGGTCGTTTAGCTCAGCTGGGAGAGCACCTCCCTTACAAGGAGGGGGTCACTGGTTCGATCCCAGTAACGACCACCAGTTTGTAAAAAAAATGATTTAGATGGGTCGTTAGCTCAGTCGGTAGAGCAGTTGACTTTTAATCAATTGGTCGCTGGTTCGAATCCAGCACGACCCACCATCATTTCAGAATCCCAGGTCGTTTAGCTCAGCTGGGAGAGCACCTCCCTTACAAGGAGGGGGTCACTGGTTCGATCCCAGTAACGACCACCAGTTTGTAAAAAAAATGATTTAGATGGGTCG
>NZ_JBGLRA010000020.1:0-59490 GCF_041402405.1 Aeromonas sp. S13(2024)
TGAAGCAGTGGATATTTACAACGCGGAGCGGCCGCATCATGCGTTGAAATACAGAACCCCCGATGCAGTACATAGGGGGTTCTGAGTAGAGAAATGCTAGTTGAAAATGTGCAAACCTATTTCAGGACTAGACACTTCGGTTCTGTTGACACCGAGATCAGTGACCCGCCAGCTTCATATTCTCTACCAGCACCGAGCCGGTCTTGAGGCTGGAGCGCTCATCTTCGTCACAGCCCACCGCCACGATATGGCTGAACATCTCGGCCAGATTGCCGGCGATGGTGATCTCCTCGACCGGATAGGCTATCTCGCCATTCTCGACCCAGAAACCGGCAGCGCCGCGGGAGTAGTCGCCATTGACGATATTGACCCCCTGCCCCATCAGCTCGGTCACCAGCAGACCGGTGCCCATCTCTTTCAGCATGCCTTGAAAATCCTGGCCAGTATTGGAGACCTGCCAGTTGTGGATGCCACCGGCATGACCCGTGGTGGTCAGCCCCAGCTTGCGAGCGGAGTAGGAGGTAAGCAGCCAGCTCATCAGCTCGCCGTTACGGATGATATCCATGTCGCGGGTACGCACCCCTTCGCCATCGAACGGGGTACTGGCAAGCCCGCCCAGCAGGTGGGGGAACTCCTGAATGGTGAGCCACTCGGGCAGGATCTGCTTGCCCAATTTGTCGAGCAGGAAGCTCGACTTGCGATAGAGGTTGCCACCGCTGATAGCCATCACCAGATGGCCCCACAGGCCGGAGGCAGTGTCTGGGTGGAACAGCACAGGCGCATGACGGGTAGAGATCTTGCGGGCGCCGAGGCGGGAGACGGTACGCTCAACGGCTTCGTCGGCAATGCGCTGCGGGCTCCAAAGTCCGTCGAGGGTACGGCTGGAGGAGTAGCCGTAATCACGCTGCATGTCGCCATCCTGCTCGCCGATCAGCACACAGCTCAGGGAGTTGCGCGACGCCGCATAACCTTTGACGAAGCCGTGGCTGTTGCCATAGACCTTGATGCCTAGATGGCTGGAGAAACCGGCGCCGTCGGAGTGCTTGATACGGGCATCGCGGCCCAGAGCGAGTCGTTCGCACTCGATGGCCAGCTCGATCCCGCGCTGGGGATCCAGTTCGATTTGGTGGCACAGTTGCAGATCGGGGGCATCCCAGGCCAGCAGCTCGGCGTCCGCCAGACCGGCGCAATCATCCGCCGAGGTGTGGCGGGCAATCTCGATGGCCGCTTCAACGGCGGCACGAATGGCGGGTTTGCTCAGATCGGTGGTTGAGGAAGATCCCTTGCAACCATCGCGATAGACGGCGATACCGAGGGCGCCATCCTTATTGAATTCAATGCTTTCCAGTTCACAACCCCGGGTGTTCACCGACAACCCGGTCTGCTTGCTGATGGAGACTTCGGCCAGCGAGGCGCCCAGTCCTTTGGCTATCTCCAGGGCTTCGGCAACCACGGCCTCGAGATGGGCTTGATCCTGGCGGATTTGGTCTTGCTGATCCATAACTCACATCTGTATGAAAGAAGGAAAGGGGGGTAAGCATATCAGACCCCTGCGCCCAGCGGGAGAAGCTGGTAACATATCCGCCAAACGTGAATGACAGGAATCAAGAGACCGATGAGTCAATATCAAGACGACAACGAGTTCGAAGACTGGGGCCCCAGCAAGAGCCAGCTCAAGCGCGATGCCGAAGCATTGCAGAAAATGGGGGAAGAGATCGTCTCCCTCAGCCACAGCGAGCTGGAAAAAATCCCGTTGGATGAAGAGCTTGCAGAAGCTGTCGAGCTGGGTCGCAAACTCAAGCCGAAGAAGGATGAGTCCTTCCGTCGCCATCTGCAGTTCATCGGCCGCCTAATGCGCAGCCGCGATATCGAGCCGATTGCCGAAGCGCTCTCTATCATCAAGAACCGTCACTCCACCGTGAATGCCCGCTTGCATCGCCTGGAGCAGTGGCGCGAGCGCCTGATCACCGAAGGTGACAGCGCCCTCAACGAGCTGATGTCCCAATTCCACGAGCTGGATCGCCAGAAGCTGCGCCAGCTGATCCGCTCCGCCAACAAGGAGCGGGAGCTGAACAAGCCGCCGGTCGCCTACCGCGAGATGTACCAGTATCTGCGCGGCGAGATCGAAGACCTGCTGTGATCCCCGAAACACGCCTCCCCTCGGGGAGGCGTGTTTCTATTGATGCCTTTTTCTCTCCACATCCCTGCGCGTTTAATATATCCACCATTTTGCTACCCCAGCCATAACGGCCCATCTCAACAGCCCCGTTAAATCGCCGCTTCAGAGCAGACCAAAACAGACACGTTAACAATTTGGTATCATTTTGTTTGACATATTGAACGGCCTTGGCAGACTGAAGAGAGGATCCATGCTGTCGCTGCCCAGGCTGACCAACGATTCTGCCACCCGGCCCGACGCGGGATCCCATGACCATGCCTTGAGGCATGCCCTTGCCCTACCGTTTTGCAAGGGCCTGCCCAAGGCGCAGGATGAGACTTCAACGCCAAGGATAATCAAGGTGCCCTATGCCAAATCCCCAGCCTCCCGCCACCCGTAAACCTGTCGTGCTGATGACCATGGGTGCCCAGCCCCGCAACGGCCACGCCTATCAGGTGATGACCCACAAATACATCATGCCGCTGGTGGAGATAAGCGGCTGCGTCCCGCTGCTGGTACCCACCTGCTGCGGCACCGCCGATCTGGAGCAGTATCTGGATCTCGCCGATGGGGTCTATCTGAGCGGCGCCGGCTCCAATATCGATCCAGCCCTCTACGGCCAAGAGAACCTCACGCCAGAAAAACAGCAGGACAGGGATCGCGATCTGTTCGATCTGCCCCTCATCAAGGGGGCGCTCGCCCGTGGCTTGCCGCTCCTCGGGATCTGCCGCGGAATGCAGGAGATCAACGTGGCGCTGGGGGGAGACATCCATCAGAAGGTCTACAGCGAGCCGGGTTATGACGATCACCGGGAGGATGCCGACGATCCGGTCGACGAGCAGTATGGGCCAAGCCATCAGATCAAACTGCTGCCGGGCAGCTGGTTTGCCGAACTGATGGGGGAAGAACAGATTCCGGTCAACTCCCTGCATGGGCAGGGCATCAACCGGTTGGGGAAGGGTCTGGAGCCGTTGGCCCACGCCGAAGATGGGCTGATCGAGGCACTTCATGCTCCCGCACTGTCACCCTTTTTGCTGGCAGTACAGTGGCATCCGGAGTGGAAAGCCAATGAAAACCCCCACTCCATCAAGATCTTTCAAGCCTTTGGCGATGCCTGCCGCCAACGCAGTGCATTGATGGCAGCGAGTTAACCCCTCATCGATTCAGTCGCCAAACCCGCGCGCCTTGAGCTTGGGCAGTCCACCCCGCTCGGGGCGCAAGGTGCGGCAGATATCCATCCCCTTGAGCCCGCGCTGGATATGGTCAGGCGAATGGCCAAACACCATACCGTTGCTGCGGTAGAGGTTGTTGTCATCCAGCTCGAACTTCTCGCCGCCGATCAGCAACTGCTCGCGGCCATTGACCGTGTCACCCCGCTTGATAGGCACCTTCATATCACTCAGCACCTCGCCGGTGGCACACCCCTCGCGCCAGCGCGCCTCGCTGGAGAAGGGGGTAATGGCTATTTCACGCCAGGAGCCATCCCGGAATTCGACCCGATACTTCTCGGCCAGCAGGTCGCAGCCAGCCAATGGCAACAGGGCCATCAAACAGATGATTTTCTTTGAAAATTTCACTCAATCGCACTCCTTTGCCCGGTTCTGCACAGGATAAATAAATTGCCACCCCAACGCACCATTTCCCCGCGCCGCAGCAGCTATGCTGGAAATAAAACCACAATAAGGTGCTGCTATGGCTGGCGAAAACCTCACCGCGCTACCGACGCTGATCTGGATTGGCGAACACCCGTTCTGGACCGTGCTCACCCTCTCCCTGATGCTGATCCACTTCTGGCGCCGTCCGGGACAGCGACGGGAGCTGCTCTCCGAGCTCAGTTTCGTGATGATTAGCGCGGTGGTGATCCTGCTGATCCAGCTGGAAGGGGGCTGGTTCAAACTGCCGCTTCCCCATCAATTGCTGATCGAGATCTCCACCCTGCTGGCTGGCCTGATACTGGTCAAGATATGGGGGATCCTGCTGTTCGAGTTTCTGCTCCCCCTCTGCCATGTGCGGATCCCGCGGATCATCGCCGATATCGTCATCACCATCGGCTATATCGGCTGGGGTCTGTTTCGCCTCTACGCCTCCGGCATGGCGCTCGGGGAGATAGTCACTACCTCCGCGGTGATCACCGCGGTCATCGCCTTCGCCATGCAGGACACCCTGGGCAACCTGCTGGCCGGGGTCTCCATTCAGCTCGACAACTCCATCGCCATCGGTGACTGGCTGCAAGTCGACACCACCCAGGGCCGGGTGGTGGAGATCAACTGGCGTGCCACCACCATCGAGACCCGCAACTGGGAGACAGTCGTCATCCCCAACAGCCACCTGCTCAAACAGCGCTTCACCGTGCTCGGGCGCCGCCGTGGCGAACCCTTGCAGTGGCGGCGCTGGGTCTGGTTCGATCTGACCCTGGATACCCTGCCGACCCAGATCATCGCGCTGATCGAGAAATCTCTGCGGGAGACCAAGCTCCCCTGCGTCGCCAAGCATCCGCAACCGGACTGCCTGCTGATGAACGTCGAAGGAGGGATTGCCCGCTATGCTGTGCGCTACTGGCTCACTGACCTGGCTCGCGACGATCCGACCGACTCCATGGTGCGCAGCCTGATCGATGCCGCCCTGCGCCGCAACGATCGTCGCCTCACCCCGCCGATCTTCAACGTCTTTATGGCCAAGGAGAAGCAGCATCTGGATGCCCGCCACAAGCGCCACACCGCCGAACGAACCGATACCCTGCGCAAGCTGCCGCTGTTTGCCATGTTGCAGGAGAACGAGCTGCTCCAGCTGGCCGATCAGGTGAAGTTCGCCCCCTTCGTCAGCGGCGACATCATGCTGGAGCAGGGGGATGTCTCCAGCTGGCTGTTCGTGCTGGTCAAAGGGGAGGCCGAGATGGTGGTCAATGTCGAAGGGCGAGAGCTGAAACTCGGTACGCTCAACGCGGGAGACTTTTTTGGCGAACTGAGCCTGCTCACCGGCGAGCCCAGCTCCTTCACGGTGCGGGCGGTGGCCACCGTCGAAACCTATCGCATCAATCAGGCAATGTTTCAGGAGTTGGTGATGCAGCGCGAGTCGCTGGTCGAGCCCCTCTACCGGGTGCTGAGCGACCGCCAGCAGGAGCAGCGGGCGCTGCTGGAGCGGGAGGCGGAAGCTATGAAGCAACCACCACAACAGCTTGATCTGCTTGATAAACTGATGAAGCTGTTCGGCGGAAGATGACGTAGCATGGCATCGTATTGAGGACGTGAAGAGAGAACCGCAGCCATGTTACTGACTACCCTGGCCCTTGCCGCCAGCCTGCAATTTGATTGTCCCGCCACCATCGAGACTCGCCAGCAGCTGCTGACCCCGCAGCAGGGCTGGCAGGCGTTCACTCGCAATGACGATGGCAAACCGGACGAAACCCTCAGCCACCGGCTCGATAATCTGGCCCTGTTCGACGGAGATCCTGCCGAACTGGCCCAACTCAAACCGGATAATGGCGACAGCGACGAGATCCACTACTGGAGCCAGCTCGATAGCAGCCTGCGCCCGCTCTATCTGGTCTGCCGCTATCAGAACAGCGCCATCACCCTGCAGCAGGCGCTGCCCGTCGGCATCAGCTACTGCCGCGTCAACCAGCGCGATCGCTACACCCTGCTCGGGCTGGTTTGTCGCAAATAGCGGGCGTAACCCCTTGCTATATATCGCTATTCGATGACAGCCATTACCGCCTGAGCCGGGCTACCCGCCAGCGCCATCAGAGCAGCAGCTCGGCCAGCTCCTCCAGTGCTGTCAGTTCAACGTCCGGCAACAGTTGTAGCTGTTGCCACGGTTGCCGCCGCTCGTTGAGCCAGGCGGCGCGAAAGCCGTGCAATCGGGCACCCAGCACATCGGTCTCGGAATGATCCCCCACATGGAGGATCCGCTCCGCTGGCAGCTTGAGGGCACTGCGGGTCTGCTCAAACATATCCGGTGCCGGTTTCATTCTGGCGCCCGCCCCCGCCTTGCAGACCAGCGAGAAGTAGCGATCCAGCCCAGCCTGAACCAGATCCAGATTACCGTTGGTGATCACCACCAGCGGGTAGCGTTCGGCCAGTCTGGCCAGCAGCTGATGAGTGGACTCGCTCACCTCGATCTTCGAGCGTTCTGCCAGAAACGCGGCAAAGACCTGCTCCGCCTCACGACTGGCCTGCTGGTCGGCCATCCCCCCCTCGACCATGGCGGCGCGGATGGTCTGCTGGCGCGCCAGGCTGACATCGTGGCGCAGCTCGGGCCGTGCCATCAGCACAGCGCGTTTGAGATCCAGCCAGCGTGGCTTGTCGAGCATGGCGGTAGCCAGATATTCGCTGCGCAGATGGCTCAGCATCCACTGCTCGGCGCGCACGATGGCGGGGCCGTTGTCATAGAGGGTGTCATCGAGGTCAAACGATATGGCAGCAACCGGCTGCCAGCGGCGATAGAAGTGCATGGACTCTCCTCTGCAACGGGGCTCAGGGCCCGTTATTCATCGTCCTGCGCATCCGGGCCACGCTTGGCCCTGGGGTGGGCGCTGTCGTAAACCTTGGCCAGATGCTGGAAGTCGAGGTGGGTATAGATCTGGGTGGTAGAGAGGTCTGCATGTCCCAGCAGCTCCTGCACCGCCCGCAGATCGCCGGAGGACTCCAGCATATGGGTGGCGAAGCTGTGGCGCAGCTTGTGGGGGTGGACATGGGCGTTGAGCGCCTGCTTGTTGCCCCAGCCATCGAGACGGGCCTGCACCGAGCGGGCCGACAGCCGCTGCTTGCGGCTGGAGACAAACAGCGCCTCGCTCTCGTCCCCGGCCAGCAGCGGGCGCACCTTGAGCCACTTCTGCAGCCACTCGACCGCCATCCGGCCGATAGGCAGCACCCGCTCCCGCGAGCCCTTGCCAGTCACCTTGAGCTGACGGTCGTCAAGCTTCAGATCCACCAGATTGATCCCCACCAGCTCGGCCAGACGCAGCCCTGAGGAGTACATCAACTCCATGATGGCGCGATCCCGCACCGCAAGCGGATCCTGCTCGTCGGTGATGTTGAGCAGCTGGTGCATCTCGTCCACATCGAGGTTTTTCGGCAGCGGCCGCCCCTGTTTGGGGGTGACGATGCCGCGGGCCGGATTGGCGGTCAGCCGCCCCTGCCGCACCTGCCAGTCGCAAAAGCTGCGCAGGGCAGAGACCTTGGTGGACAGGGAACGTGGAGCAAGGCCCGCCTTGTGCATCCGGGTCACCAGAGTGCGCACCTGACTCGCCTCGAGCCGACCCCAGTCAGTGAGACCCAGCGTCACCAGCTCGGCGGTCATCGCCTCCAGATGGGCTTGATAGTTATTGCGGGTATGAGGGCTGAGCTGACGCTCGACCCTCAGGTATTCGATAAAGGCCGCCAATTCGCCCGCCAGTGCCGCAGGCAGTGGCGGTGCGACGACGGGAGCGTTGGCGGGTGCCTTGGCCGGTGTTCTAGCCATGAGTCAACTCGGGCAGACGCAGTTGCAGCAGGCGCCCCAGTTGACCCAGCAGCAGGGTGTCGTTGTGGGGAGTAAAGTGGCCGGGATCCGAGCTGGCGAAGGCCAGCACACCGAGATCGCCGAGCCGCATCAGGGCCACCGAGTTGACCAGCACATCATGGCCAAACAGCGCCTGCTTCTCGCTCTGGCTCAGGCGGCCAAAGTAGTAATCCTGCCCCGGCAGACGCTGACCCAGCAGGGATTCGAGCTGCTTGCCTTGTGCCAGAAAGCGCTGCTCGGGCCCGCTCAGGGTAAACTTCTTGGGATTGAGCCAGAGCCGCAGCCCGGTCAGGCGCAGCCGCTGGACAAAGGCCTTGCCCATCACGGCACTCACCTCGAACAGGGTCTGGCAACCGTACAGCTCGCCGTAGAGATCGGCATAGACCCGGAAGATCCGCTCGTTCTCGCTGGCGATCCCCATCAATTCGGTGATTTCCTGCTCCAGCTGTTCGATCCGCTCGCGCTGACGCTCCAGCTGGCGCTCGACCAGCGAGACCGACCCTTTGCGTTCATGGGGAATGCGGATCCGGTCCAGCACGGCGGCATGGCGTTGGAAAAACTCGGGATAACGGGCCAGGTACTCCAGCACAGTGGCTTCATCCACCGATTGCTCCTGCCGTTTGAGTTCGCTCATAAATTGGTTGATCCATCAGAGAAATGGGGCTCGCTGCCCCGACATCATGGGCAAAGGGGGCCAACGCCCCCCGTACCTGAACCTTTATCGGCTAAACCTCTATCTGGCCGTCAAACACATGCTCGGCGGGACCTGTCATGTAGACCGGCTGGCCCGGCCCCTTCCAGGCGATGGTCAGCTTGCCGCCCGGCAGACTGACGGTGACCCGCTCCTTGAGCTTGCCCTGACTGATGCCAATCACCGCCGCCGCACAGGCACCGGTGCCGCAGGCCAGGGTCTCGCCACAGCCCCGCTCGAATACACGCAGTTTGATCTCGGTAGCATTGACCATCTCCATGAAGCCGACGTTGACCCGCTCGGGAAAACGCTCGTGGCGCTCCATGATGGCACCGAGCGTCTCGACCGGCGCATCGGCGACCGAAGGCACCTCGATGACGCAGTGGGGATTGCCCATGGAGACCACGCCACACATCACGGTATGCTCCTGCGCCCGCAACAGATAGGTTTTCTCTGCCTTCTGGGCCCGGAACGGGATCTTGCCCGGCTCAAACTGGGGCACCCCCATGTTGACCGTGACCTGATTCTCCCCCTCCAGCTGCAATACGATGCGACCCCGGGCGGTACTGACCGCGATGCGATCCCGGTTGATCAGCCCTTTGAGACGCACGAAACGGGCAAAACAGCGGGCACCGTTGCCACACTGCTCCACTTCGCTGCCATCGGCATTGAAAATGCGATAGTGAAAGTCGAGTTCAGGGTCATAGGGCGGCTCTACCAGCAGCAGCTGGTCAAAGCCGATCCCGAAGTGGCGATCTGCCAGCTTCTTGATGACGTCATTGCTGAAAAATACCTTCTGGGTGACGCCATCCACCACCATGAAGTCGTTGCCCAAGCCATGCATCTTGGAAAAATCTATCAACATCGTGCATTCCTGTGCTGTTAGGGCTGTAAAAATTCACCGAACCAAGGGTCGCCAAGCGCCATGAAGTCGTTGTCCAAAGCCCCATGCATCCTGGAACAATCTATCCACATCGTGCATTCCTGTGCTGTTAGGGCTGTAAATACTCACCATCAACCACTATGAAGTCATTGGCCACAGCCCCATGCATCCTTGAACAATCTGTACACATCGCGCACTCCTGTGCTGTCAGGGCTGTAAAATTCTGTCATCTCTATCTACTGCATCAGGGCAGCAGGTGCTCACCGCGCCAGAGATCGGCCAACTGCTCACGCTCGCGGATCAGGTGCGCCTCGGCACCATCCACCAGCACTTCGGCAGCGCGCGGACGGGTGTTGTAGTTGGATGACATGGTAAAGCCGTAGGCACCGGCCGAGCGCACTGCCAGCAGGGAACCCTCGGCAATAGCCAGAGTGCGCTCCTTGCCGAGGAAGTCGCCGGTCTCGCACACCGGGCCCACCACGTCATAGATCGCGGGAGCATGGCCGGCACGGCTATCCACCTCGATGATGTTCATCCAGGCGCCGTAGAGCGAAGGGCGCAGCATGTCGTTCATGCCGGCATCGATCAGCGCGAAGTTGCGAGTCTCGCCCGGTTTCAGGTACTCGACCCGGGTCAGCAGCACACCGGCATTGGCGACGATGGCGCGGCCCGGCTCGAACAGCAGGGTCAGATCCCGGCCCGCCAGCTTCTGCTTGAGCGCTTCGGCATACTCGGTCGGATGGGGTGGCTGCTCGGAACCGTAGTTGACCCCAAGGCCACCGCCCACGTCCAGATGGTGGATATGAATCCCTTCTGCAGCCAGACCGTCGATCAGCCGCAGCAGCTTGTCAGCCGCTTCCATAAAGGGATTCAATTCAGTGAGTTGCGAGCCGATATGGCAATCCACCCCGACGATCTCGATGTTCGCCATCGCGGCCGCCTTGCGATAGATGGCTGGCGCCAGCTCGATGGGAATGCCGAACTTGTTCTGCTTGAGGCCAGTGGAGATATAGGGGTGAGTACCGGCATCGATATCCGGATTGACCCGCACCGAGACGCGAGCCTTCTTGCCCATGCTGCCCGCCACCCGATTGAGGCGCTCCAGCTCGGCTTCCGACTCCAGATTGAAGCAGAGGATCTCTTTATCCAGCGCCAGGCGCATCTCCGCTTCACTCTTGGCGACCCCAGAGAAGACCACTTTGGCCGGATCACCGCCCGCCGCCAGTACCCGCGACAGCTCGCCACCGGAGACGATGTCAAACCCCGAGCCCAGACGGGCCAGCAGGTTGAGCAGCGCCAGGTTGGAGTTGGCCTTCACCGCATAGCAGATCAGATGGGGAATATCGCCAGCGGCCTTGTCGAAGGCGTGCCAGTGGCGCTCGAGGGTCGCACGGGAGTAGACGTAAAGCGGGGTACCGTACTGCTCGGCAAGCTGTTGCAGCGAGGTTTGCTCGGCCTGAAGCTGGCCGGCGGCGTCGTAGTTAAAGTGATCCAAGGGGGCGGTTCCTTCCTAGAATGGGTGCGGCATTAGTGCGGCGCGGCCTCGGTGGCAGCCTCAGTGGTCGCAGGCGGTACTGCTTGCGGTGTACTCTGGCTCTGTGGCTGCTCGGGGGGCGGCATATAGAGCGGCCCCTTCAGACCGCACGCGGCCAACCCGAGGGACAGAAGAGTGGCAAGCAGACACTTGGTGAACTGGGTGATCATAATGGTTCGCTGCGAAAAAATTTTTGGCCCTCTATAATCGCACTCACATTGTTAAAAGCAACAGGATAAACCGATGAAGGATCACGAGTATCACGCCCTGACCGACGCCTTTTTCCAATATGTGGAAGACACGCTCGACGAGGGGTATCCGGATATCGACTGCGAACGCAACGGCGGCGTATTGACCCTCTCTTTCGAGAACAAGACCAAGGTCATCATCAACAAGCAGGAGCCACTGCACCAGATTTGGGTCGCCACCCGCGAGAACGGCTTCCACTTCGAACTGCAGGGTGACACCTGGATCGACAACCGCTTCGGCCACGAGCTCAAGGCGCTGCTGAGCCAATCCTGCACCGCCCAGGCAGGCGAAGAGGTGGTATTCCCATGATCGACCTGCACCCGCAGGGCGCCCGTCATGCGGTGATCTGGCTACACGGGCTGGGTGATTCCGGCGCCGGTCTCGCCCCGCTGGTGGATGCGCTGGATCTGCCCGCCGAGCTACCGGTGCGTCACCTGCTGCCGGATGCCCCCGAGCGCCCCATCACTATCAACATGGGCTACAAGATGCGCGGCTGGTACGACATAAAGAGCTTCGAGGATCCCGCCGAGCGGGCCGTGGAGTCCCATGTCCGTGACTCGGCCGACCAGATTGCCGCATTGCTCGATCAGCTGGTGGCCGACGGGTTTGCCCCCGAGCATATCGTGCTGGCAGGTTTCTCTCAGGGCGGGGTGATTGCCTCCTTCACCGCGCTGCGCTATCAGGCAACGCTGGCGGGCCTGCTCTGCATGTCCACCTATCTGGCCGCCCCCGACAAGCTGCTCGGCGAGATGAGCGAGGCTGCTCGCACCCTGCCCATCTGCTACATGCACGGCATCTACGACGATGTGGTGAGCCTGTCGCTCGGTTGGGATGCCAAGAACCGGCTGGAAAGCGCCGGGCTCGCCCCCGAGTGGCACGAGTACCCGATGCGTCACGAGATCTGCCGTCCGCAGCTCGGCGACATTCGCAGCTGGCTGCAGGCTCGTCTCGGCGCCTGAACAACCGCAAAAGCAAACGGCCTGTATCTGCAGGCCGTTTTTTATGGCGATTCCAACTGACGGATCAACCCACTTCCCGAGCGGGCGGCACCTGTTCGCGCAGAGTGCCCTGACTGCGATAGGGGATCACATCCAGCTCGCCATTCACTTGTACTATCTCGTAGTACTGGGGCAGGTTGAAGTTGATGAACTGCCCATCATCGCTGAACCGCTCGTGATTGGAGGTATAGAAGCGGTTGACCCCGGCCACCAGCTCATCCTTGTTGCCGGCAAAGTGCTGGTAGATCTCCACCCGGTTCGCCTCATCGAGGATATAGATGTTGGTGCCCGCATCCCGGGTATCGAAGAAGAACTGCACCAACCCTTCGCTGGCGTAGGCATCGACGATGCTCGGCAGATGCTGGCTGTGGGTCTTGTCGAGCCGCAGCGGCAGGTGATCCAGCTTGTTGTGGGAGATGTGGCGGTAAAAATCGATGGCGTTCTCCAGCTTCTTCACCGACACCCCGCGCCGCTCGAAGAAGATGCCGTACTTCTCGCGGCCAAGGGCCATGGTCTTGACCAGCTGTTGCTTGTCGCGGGCAAGGCGCAGGTCGATACACTCCGCCACCAAAGTCTGGAAGCGGGAGCGCACCAGAGAGCGGAAGTGCTGGCTGTAGCAGAACACCTCGATCATCTCGGGGTCGGCGGCATCCTGATGCATCTTGCCGAGGATGGTGGTGAGGGCATCGACCACGGCTTCATCCCCCTGGAAGTGCAGGGTGCGGATCTCGCTCCAGGAGTTGCGATAGACCAGATCCACCGAACCGACCAGACACTCCTGATTGCGACCGAACGAGAAGACATCCACGGTGTTGGCGTCAAATTCGATCACCTGACCTACCCAGTGACTGGTCGGGTCCATCTCCAGATTGAGGAAGATGGAGAGCTGACGGATCTCGCACGGCCGACTGAGGGCCAGGTTGGTGGCCAGCGGATACTTCTCGGGGAAGCAGCCGGAGAGATCGCGGCAGAACTGGTGCAGATTGTCGATGTGCAGATCCGAGCCCTGATTGAACAGGTGCACCCGCGACTGGGGTGTCAGCAGATCGTTGAAGTAGGCCCAGGAGACCAGCTTGCTGATGTAACCATTGAACTCCAGCGGCGCGCGGCCAATGATGTCCACCGGCTCCAGCGAATGTTTGTAGAGATACCAGCCGGCGCGGTTGAGGCGACCGTGAGGCACCTGCACGAAGCTGAGATCCGGCTCGCTGAGATCAGGCGCGATCTTGAGGTTGATACGCTGCACCTTGCCCGGCAGGCTCTCGAACGCGGCGTAGAGTTTGCGCGACAGAATGCCGATATCTTCCGGGTTGATCGACTCGCTGATGTTGTTGCGGCGGGCGAACTGGATCAGGTTGCGGTAGCTCTGCATCAGGGCTTCCAGCAGCTCGGCGTGAGCGATCTTCACCTCTTCGATCTTCCACTCGTGGCGGTGATCGAGTTGATAGAGTTTGTCCTGACTCCAGCCCCAGTAGGAGACCAGCTGGCTCATCTGCTCGCGGCGCCACTCGGGGGAGTGATCATCCTTGGGATGGCTGAGACCGTCGCACACCTTGAGGTAGAAGCAGCGGCGCACCAGATCGAGCCGCGCCATGTCGCCGATGGACTTGAGGTAGTTGGTCACCTTGTCCAGCATCAGACAGTAGTTGTCGAGCCGGTAGTGCATCCCCTCGTTGTGCTGGAACCAGTCGCGACCAATCATCGACAGCAGGCGGGTATTGGGATACTCGTGAGAGTAGGCTTCCATCAGCACCGACTTGAGCACCGCCTTGTAGGGGGAGTCGATCCCCTTGTAGAGCTGCCACAGGGCGGAGCCGAAATACTCTTCGGCCGGAATACGGTCAAAACTGCCGAGATCGAGCCAGTCTTCCTGCTTGAGCTTGCCGCTCTCGAACAGCTCGTTCACATACGCATCGTAGTGATCATCACACTCGGTGGGCACCAGATACCAGATCAAGCGTTTGCCCGCGATACGCATGGCACTGCGGTAGAACTCGTCGAGCAGCAGCAAGTGCTGAGCACTGCCGCAGCTCTCCCCCTGCATCTGGGCATCGTTGGTCTGGCGGAACTTGTCTTCGGGGATCAGGAAGAAGTTGAGATCGACCCCGCGCTGTTCGGCCCACTTGGAGAGTTGCTGGCACTTCAGCTCCAGCAGATCGAGCCGCTCCTGCGACAAACCGGCCACGTGGCATACCCAGATATCGAGATCGGAGTGACAGCATTGACCGATGGAGGAGGTGCTGCCCATGGAGTAGAGCCCCTGAATGGCTCGATCATGGGTGGCAAGACCGCTCTGGCAGTTGGCGTTGCGACAGAGGTCATCAATAAAGGCTTGCTGCTCGGCAGTGGCGCTGAAGCTCCAGATGCCATGAGGGACATCACCGGAGACATAACCGGGCAGCAGGGGATGATTGAAGTGCAGCATGACAGGCAGCAGTTGGAATACCTGCTGCCCATAGCGACTCATGAGGCCTAACGCCCGTTGCGTCTTGAGACGGGTAATGTCGTCATAACGCGCAACCAGCGTATCGATGTGTTCCTGCAATGCCCTGCCTATCACCTAAGTGAAAATGACGCACCAAAAGGGGGATACGTCAAAAAAGTGTGATCATGTTAACAATGCAAACAGCGGTGGTAAACAAGCCTTCAGCTAAACGCCAGATTATTTCTGGTATGACCACATCAAGTATCAGGGGAAATCATTAAATTCCAATACATTCAATGAATTAATCAACACCTCTTGCTTAATGAAAATCATTTTCAGCATGCATTTTTGAGCTTGGCCCCGCTTTTGCCGGCTCCGCCATGAAAGCCCGGGCAAAGGGTGGTAATATCGATTTCCTTCTAAAAATGAAACAACTGATTGATATGGCAGCCCGAACCCTGAAAATTGCCACTCGCAAGAGCCCGCTGGCCCTGTGGCAGGCCAACTTTGTCAAAGACCGGCTCGAAGCCCTGCACCCGCAGTTGCAGGTCGAACTGGTGCCCATGAGCACTCAGGGTGACAAGATCCTCGATACCCCGCTGGCCAAGGTTGGTGGCAAGGGGTTGTTCGTCAAGGAGCTGGAGACCGCCATGCTGGAAGGGCGGGCCGATATCGCCGTTCACTCCATGAAAGATGTGCCGGTGGAGTTCCCCGAGGGGCTCGGCCTGCACACCATCTGCGAACGGGAAGATCCCCGCGATGCCTTCGTTTCCAACCGCTTCAAGGCCATTGCCGAACTGCCGCAAGGGGCCGTGGTCGGCACCTCCAGCCTGCGCCGCCAGTGCCAGCTGCGCGCCGCCCGCCCGGATCTGGTGATCCGCGACCTGCGTGGCAACGTCAACACCCGCCTCGCCAAGCTGGATGCCGGTGAGTACGACGCCATCATCCTCGCCGCCGCAGGTCTGAAACGACTGGAGATGGCGCACCGCATCACCGCCTTTATCGAGCCGGAGCAGAGCCTGCCGGCCAACGGTCAGGGGGCTGTCGGCATCGAATGCCGCCTCGACGATACTGAGCTGCACGCCCTGCTGGCGCCGCTGGAGCACGCCGAGACCCGCGCCCGGGTGTTGACCGAGCGCGCCATGAACCGCGCTCTGCAAGGGGGATGTCAGGTGCCTATCGGTGCCTACGCACTGGTCGAAGGCGAGCAGATCTGGCTGCGCGGTCTGGTGGGCAGCCCGGATGGCAGCCAGGTGATCCGTGACGAGATCCGCGGCCCGCTGGCCGATGGTGAGGCCCTCGGCGAGCAACTGGCCCAGCGCCTGCTGGCCGCCGGTGCCGACGAGATCCTGGCCGAGGTCTACCGCGCATGACCCCGCTGGTGGTGCGTCCGGCCGCCCAAGCCGCCGAGCTAGTGCAGTTGCTGCGCCAGCACGGTCATGCACCACTCTGCTGCCCGCTGCTGGAAACCGTAGCGGGCAGCGAACTCCCTCTCCTGCCCGACCTGTTGCGCAGTGCTGACGCGGTTATCGCCGTCAGCATCCATGCCGTTCATTTTGCACACGATTTTCTGTTGCAAACTGGTCAGACCTGGCCACATATTGAGTACTTTGCGGTGGGTCAGGCCAGCGCAGATGCGTTTGCAGCCATCGGCATCACGGCAAGTTGCCCGGATGACCCGCGTAGCGAAGGGCTGCTGGCCCTGCCCGCCCTGCAGCAGGTAGCAGGCAAACGGGTACTGATCCTGCGCGGTAATGGCGGGCGGGATCTCATCGCATGCACGCTGGCCTCACGCGGTGCTCTGGTGCACTATTGTGCGGCCTATGAACGCCACTACCCCGAGCTAGACGGGGAGACATTGACCCGCCACTGGCAGGCAGCGGGGCTGGACAGCCTGCTCATTACCAGTGGTGAACTGTTGCAACGCCTGCTGGAGCTGGTTCCCACCAGCCAGCAGCCCTGGCTTTTTGACCGCCTGCTGGTGGTCCCCAGCCCGCGCGTGGCCGAGATGGCCCACTCCGCGGGCTTTATCCATATCACGATTGCCCAAGGTGCATCCAACCAGGCCCTGACGGCCGCACTGGAACTGAGGAAGATGGAATGACAGAACAACAAGAATCCCAGGTAAAGCCCCAGCCGACCGCTGCGGTCAATGGCAACAAGAGCCGCTCCGGTGCCGTACTGGGAGGGGTCGCCATCCTGCTGGCCCTTGGCCTGACCGGCGGTCTCTATCTGCACGGTCACAAGAATGCCGTTGCCCAGCAGGCCGAACTGGCCCAGCTCAAGCAACAGCTGGCGAGCGCCCTGAGCAAGATCGACCAGACCAGCAGCAAGGATGCCGAGCAGCTGGCCGTGCTGGATCAAACCCAGCAGCGGCTGCAGGGGGAGATGCAGGGTCTGCAGAACCGGGTACTGGACCTGAATGACAAGCGCCCCAACGACTGGATGCTGGCCGAATCCGAGTATCTGGTACGGATGGCGGGCCGCAAGCTGTGGCTGGAGCATGACCTCGTCTCCGCCATCACCCTGCTCGGCAATGCCGATGAGCGGATTGCTGCCCTCAACGACCCCAGCCTGATGCCGATCCGCAAGGCGCTGGCCGAGGATATCGCCAAGCTCAAGGGGATGCCGCGCATCGACCGCGAGGGGCTGACCCTCAAGCTGGCTGCACTGTCCGACCAGATCGAGCTGCTGCCCCTCTCCACCGTCAGCATGCCGGAAGCCAAGGCCGAGCCGGATCAGGCAGTTAGCACCAATCCCGACGAGTGGGAGAGCAACCTGAAGAAGAACTGGGTCAAGTTCACCGAGAACTTCGTCACCATCCGTCGCCGCGATGGCGCGGTCGAGGCGCTGCTCTCGCCGCAGCAGGAGATCTTCCTGCGTGAAAACCTCAAAACCAAGCTGTTGCAGGCCCAGCTCTCCGTCTATCGCGAGCAGCAGGCGCTCTACGAAGACAGCCTGGACAAGGCCCAACGCTGGCTGACCCAGTATTTCGACACCGACAACAGCGCCACCCGCTACATGCAGGGCGAGATCGACAAGCTCAAGGGTGAGCAGATCCAGATCGACTATCCGGCCCAGTTCAAGACCCAGGCCATGCTGGAGCAGGTACTGACCGAACGCCTGCAACGCATTCTGGCCAGCAGCTGAGGAGGGCACCATGATCCGTATAATCATTCTGGTCGCCGTGATGGTCGCAGGGCTGATCTTTGGCCCACAAGCCTCCGGTAACAAGGGCTATGTGCTGATTGCCCTTGGCAATTACACCATCGAATCTTCCGTAACCAGCGCGGTGATCCTGGCCGTGCTGTTCTACGGCGCCCTGCTGATCGTCGAGTGGCTGCTGGGTCGGGTATTCGGCCTGCGCCGCAAGACCCTAGGCTGGTACGGCTCACGCCGCCGCCGCAAGGCCAATCAACAGACCGTCGCCGCCACCCTGGCAATGGCCGAAGGACACTACAGTCAGGCTGAAAAGCTGATGATCAAGGGGGCCAGCAACAGCGACACTCCGCTGCTCAACTACCTGAGCGCCGCCAAGGCGGCGCAGGCCCGTGGTGACGACGCCCGCCGGGATCAATACCTGCAAAAAGCGCAGGAGGAGAACCCCAAGGCCGAGCTGGCGCTCACCCTGACCCAGACCCAGCTGCAGATCGAGCAGGGCCAGTACGATACCGCGCTGGCGATGCTGGAGTCGGTCTACGCCCTCAACCCGCGCCACCCCATGGTGCTGGATCAGCTGCGCCAGGTGCATTTGGCCCGTCAGGACTGGAGCGCTCTGTGCGACCTGATCCCGGCACTGCACAAGGTAGGCAAGCTGACCCCGAAACAGGAAGAAGATCTGCTGCAACAGGCCTGGTGTGGTCGCCTGCAACAGGCTGCCGGCAGCCTCGAAACCCTCAAGGCGGTATGGCAGGATCTGCCGCGCAAGCTGCGCCTTGAGCCGGAACTGCTGGCCTGCTACGGCGATCTGCTGCGCCAGCTGGGTGCCGATGGCGAGGCTGCCACCCTGTGGCAGGAGGCGCTGCGCAAACAGCCGATGCCCCAGTTGCTGGCTCGCCTGCCCAAGCTGAAACTCGACAACTACCAGCCGCTGCTGGCGCTGCTGCAAAAACAGCAGGGGCAACCGGAGGTGGACACCGCACTGGCCCAGCTCTATCTGCTGGCCGGTCAGCTGGACGATGCCCAGAAGCTGCTGGAGCAGGAGGTGGAACGGGCGCCGAGCGCCGCCGCCTATCACGCTCTCGGCCAGCTGATGGACAAACGCCGCCTCACCAACAAGGCCAACGAGTACTATCGTCAGGCACTGGAACTGGCGGGGATCTGATCCCCGGCAAACAGAAACGCGAGAGGCCGCATGATGCGGCCTCTTTTTTATCTCTTCACCCTGCCATCGTCAGGTGGTGAGCCGCTCCAGCTCGCCGATCAGCCAGATGGCCTCGGCACGGTGGCTGCCGCACACATCCATCATGGGGCGAAAACCGCCGCACACCGCTGGCCGCTCCGGTTGACCGAAGATCTTGCAGCCAAGGGCGCTATCGAGCTGGATACAGGGGACGCCAGCCGGTTTGCCATCTGGCATACCGGGAATGGCACTGCTGATACTGGGGGCGATGCAACAGGCTGCGCAGCCGCTACGACACTCCATAGACTCCACTCCTTTGGGACGGTCTGAGCCACCATAGCCGAAGCGGCGGCACAAACGTAGCTGGCGCACAAGAAAAAGCCCGACCGCACGGGCGATCGGGCTTCAGACAACACAGCCGGTTCAGCGAGCCATCATTACAGGATGATGTCGCGAACCACGCTATCTTTGCGTTCCAGGTAATGGATCGACTTGATACGGCGGATAGTACGGGATTTACCACGGATCAGCAGGGTCTCGGTGGTCGCCATCACGCCATCGCTGGTGATACCGTCCAGCAGGTCACCCTTGGTGATGCCGGTGGCGGAGAAGATGACGTTGTCATTCTTCGCCATGTCTTCCAGCTTGAGCACCTTGTTCACATCGATGCCCAGCGCTTCGCAGCGGGCAATTTCCTGCTCGCCCAGCGCACGCACTTCCGGGCTGTCGCCCTTGACGCGGTGACGCGGCACCAGACGGGCCTGCATGTCGCCATCCAGCGCGCGGATCACCGCAGCGGAGATCACCCCTTCCGGTGCGCCGCCGATGCCATACAGCATGTCGACTTCGCTGTCCGGCAGACAGGTGAGGATGGAGGCGGCAACGTCACCATCAGGAATGGCGAACACCCGCACGCCCAGACCCTGCATCTCCTTGATTGCCTTGTCATGACGCGGCTTGGCCAGGGTAATGACGGTCAGACGGGAGAGCGGCTTGCCCAGCGCCTTGGCCACGGACTTCAGGTTCAGCTCGAGAGCCTGATCCAGGTCGATGGCGCCTTTGGCCTTGGGCCCGACGATCAGCTTTTCCATATACATGTCAGGCGCTTTCAGGAAAGAACCCTTGTCGCCCACCGCCAGCACGGCCAGCGCGTTGGCCTGACCCATGGCAGTCATGCGGGTACCCTCGATGGGATCGACCGCGATATCCACCGCGTCGCCGTGTCCGGTACCAACCTTCTCGCCGATATAGAGCATCGGCGCTTCATCAATTTCACCTTCGCCGATCACAATCTCACCATCGATCTCGATCTGGTTGAGAATGTGGCGCATGGCCGCTACGGCCGCCCCATCAGCGATATTCTTGTCACCACGTCCGAGCCACTTGTAGCCAGCCAGTGCAGCCGCTTCCGTCACTCGGGAAAACTCGATTGCCAGTTCACGTCTCATCGCATATCCAACCTATGGAGCTCGAAAACGGGCGGCATTCTACCACAAGGGCAAACCTTTGCGCACAAAAGTAGCCGCTGCGAGCGAGAATGTAGCCGATTCATCCAATTGCAACCCAATTGCCATCGACTCTTCACTCAATTGTCACCCAACTGTCATCCCTGCTGCCTAGCATGACCCCGTTTTCAAAACAAAAGCTTGCAACACCACAAGGGATTAAGATGAAAAAGCTGACTGTAGTGGCACTGGCTCTGACCGCCGCCTTCCAGGCGCAAGCCGTTGAAGTGTATAAAAATGATACCGCCATGCTGGATCTCTATGGCCGTATCTACGCTGGTCACTTCTTTGGTGACAAGAAGGAACTGGATGCCAGCGGCAAACCGAAAAGCGAATACAGCGACAAACAGGGAGCCAACCAGTTTGTCCGTTTCGGCGCCAAGGCCGAGACCCAGATCCAGAGTGGCCTGAAGGCACTGGCTCAGTACGAAGTACAGATGTATATCAATGACAGCGAGAAGACCATCAGCGAGAACTCCGACAACCTGCGCACCCGTCTGGCGTTCGCCGGTGTCGGCGCTGACTGGGGCACAGTAACCTTCGGTCGTCAAAAAGGGGCGCCTGGTTTCCTGGCCGACTGGACTGATGTCTCCCTCTCCGATGGCTACGGCAACGACGCGCTGGGCGCCAAGACTGACACCTTCGCCACCAACCGCGCCGGTTCGGTGCTGAAATACTCCGGCCTGTTCAATGGCTTCCAGCTCGACACCAGCTACAAGTTCGACGGTGGTGACACCGAAGAGACCACCAGCAAGGACAGCGATGCCGCCTACGGTGCTGCCGTTGCCTATACCTTCCCGTTCAACCTGTCTCTGGGTACCGCTTACAACGTCGGTATCCGCGACAAGAGCGGTGAAGAAGATGCCAAGCTGTGGCTGATCTCCGCCAAGTTCGACAACAAGGCCGCCTACGCCGCCCTGAGCTATGCCGATGGCAGCGACTTCCTGGCGACCGGCACTGATCACACCGGTTGGGAAGCCGCGCTGGGCTACAACTTCGAGAACGGCTTCGGTCTGATGGCCCTGTGGAACAAACAGGAGCAGGACAAGACTGGTATCAAGAAAGACAACGTGGATTACTACACCCTGGGTGCCCAGTACAAATTCAACAAGAACCTGCGGGTGATTGGCGAGTACCGCATCAACAATCTGGACAGCAAGGAGAGCGGCAAGCTCAACGTCAAGGATGACTTCCAGCTGGCTGCCCGCTACGACTTCTAATCGAGGTTTTGCGGATCCCCAAAGCGCGATGGCTTGCCATCGCGCTTTTTGCTGGGCGTCGTTCACGACCGGATAAAGTAGCCTAGGCTCAACAGTAGATGTATCGCCGGAGAGATGATTATGGTCAGGCTGCCTTTCGTCCTGCTGTTGCTGCTGGCTCTTCCCGCTCACGCCCTCTCTATCGCCATGGTGCTGTGGCGCGGTGAAACCGCAGCCGAAGCGGGCTTTCGGGCAGAGCTGACCCGCCTTGGCTATCAGGCCACCATCACCACCTATAACGCCGATCAGGATCGTACGGCGCTGGCAACCATGCTGCGCCAGCAGATGCTGCCGAAACTGGCCGAATACGACTACATCTACACCTTTGGCACCACCGCAACCACCATGACCAAGAGTCTGGTGGCCAACCGCAAGCCACTGATCTTCAACGTGGTATCCGATCCGGTCGGGGCAGACATCCTCTCGGAAGACAAAGCCCAGAACAGCATGGTGGCCGGGGTAAGCAACATGGTGCCGATGGCACTGCAACTGGCTAACGCCAGCGAGCATCTGGCCACCGGCAAACGGCTGCTGCTACCCTTCAACCCCCGTGAGCAGAACACCCTGCTGGTGGCCGATATGTTGCTCAATGAAGCGAAACGCTATCAGTGGCAGATGGTCACTTGGCGAATGGCCCCTGACCCACGGCGGCTGGACAACGAACTGAAGCGGCTGCAACAGGATGCCAAAAACGACATCGTCTTTCTGGCCGCAGACAGCTATCTGCTCTCCATCGCCCCCCGTTTGCTGAATGCACTCAACGAAGCTGCCATCCCTACCATCTGCAGCGCCGAGCTGTTCGTCGAACACGGCTGCAGCGTTGGCACCATCAGCAGCTACGAGGCGCTGGGCAAGATGGCCGCCGGGATCATCCATCGCCATCAGCAGGGAACAGAGTTGCAGGATATTCCGCTGCAGACCGACCCCCATCCCAAACTGGTGCTGGGGCAGCTGGGTAACGCCACCACGCAGGAGGAGAGCCCCGCAAAGCCGAAGCCTTGATAAAGATCTCGGCCAATCAGGCTCCGGGCGGGTATGCTGTTGACCCCCATCGCCCGAGAGTCCTTTCCCATGAGCACCACCGTCTTTTTTGCCGTTCTGCTGGCAGCCCTGCTTCACGCCAGCTGGAATGCGCTGGTCAAAATTGGCGAAGAGCGGCTGGTGGGGGTATCACTGGTGGCGATCTTCTCAGGGCTTATCGCCGCCGTGGCGCTGCTGCCCATGGGGCTTCCCTCTGCTGCCGAGCTGCCCTGGCTCGGCCTCTCAGTCCTGCTCCATATCGGTTACTGCCTGTTTCTCAGCCATGCCTACAATCAGGGCGATTTTGGCCAGATCTATCCGCTGGCCCGTGGCAGTGCCCCGCTGCTCGCCATGGCGTTAAGTGCCCTGCTGCTGGGGGACTACCCCGGTTACGGCGGCATCATCGGCGCCTGCGTGCTGATCATGGGGGTCTTGCTGATGGCCTGGCGAGGCGGGCAGCAGCGCCTTGACAGCAAAGCGGTTCGGGCAGCACTGATCACGGCCATGTTCACGGCGACCTATACCCTCTCGGATGGTGCCGGCGCCCGCGCAGGGGGTGAACCGGTACGCTACACCCTCTGGCTCTTTGCCTGTACCGGGCTGGCGATGCTGCTGGTGTTGCTCGTCCACCAGAAACGCAACGCATGGCGCCAGATCCGTCGCCATGCGATGGCGGGAATTGCAGGAGGTGCCATGTCACTGCTCGCCTACGGGATTGTTATCTGGGCCATGACCCAAGCCCCCATTGGCGTGGTCGCGGCTCTGCGCGAAAGCAGTGTGCTGTTTGCCATGCTGCTCTCGGTCTGGCTGCTGAAAGAGCCGCTCGGGCGCATGCGGCTGACGGCGGCGGCCATTATCACCGGCGGCGTGCTGCTGACCCGGCTGGGAGGATAAGCGCTGTCGCCATTGGTGCGTATTTATCAGGCAGGATGGCGTAATTCACTCCGCCAAATATGCCGAATACAAATAATGGAAATAAGTGTCGGCCCGGGCGTAAATGTTTACATCCGCAACGTATCAATTAACTGGCAGGTCTGTTCATTTCAACCACAGCTTCATTCGGGAAACTTACCTGCCCATCAGCATTAATGATAAAATCGTTCACAGTTAATTTTCGGCAACGCTGACCAATACCGCGCATGGCACAGACCATGCCGCTCCGCCCATACATTCATTGACCGCCTGACGGGTAAGCCAGCCCGGTCAGAGATGACCCGATCGCGCCCGCCACAGCAAGATGGCATGGCGCTACCGCGTTATTAATGGGTCCGGTTTCGTCCGTTTAATTTTTGATTATTTTAAATCCAGCACCATCAGGGAGTTTTTAATATGTCGGCGAAAAAGCTGAAATTGGGCGCCTTTATATTGATGATATTAACATCGGTATTTGGCGTCACTAATATCGGGATCGGTTTTTACCGAATGGGATATGCCGCCATTCCGATGTTCGTGATCGGCGGTCTGTTCTTCTTCATCCCGTTCATTTTGATGATGATCGAATTCGGCACCGGCTTTCGCAAAGAGGCGGGCGGTATCTTTACCTGGATGCGCCACTCGGTCTCGACCCGATTCGCCTTTATCGGTCTGACCATGTGGTTCGCCTCCTACGTCATCTGGATGTTTGGCAAGGCGCTCTCTATGTGGGTGCCCCTCTCCTTCATGCTGTTTGGCCGCGACATCACCGTCATCCCGGTCACCCTGGGTACCGGCATCGACTTTGGCCCCTTTATTCTGGGTGTGGTCGCCATCGCGCTGGTTGCCACCGTCACCAAGCTCATCACCCTGGGTAGCGCCCGCTTCGCCAAAGTGGCGGCCATCGGCGGTCTCTCCGTGGTGGCACTCAACGTGTTGCTGTTGGTCGGCGGCGTCTTCACCTTCGCGGTGAGCGGCATGACCCTGCAGGAGCCCTTCACCCAGGCATCGCTGACGGCCTCTCCCAATGCCGCGTTCAACGACATCATCCCCTTCCTCGGCTTTATGGTGTTCGCCATCTTCGCCTACGGCGGGGTCGAGGCGATGGCCGGGGTGGCTGACGAGCTGGAAGATCCGGAGCGCGACCTCAAGCGCGGCATCTTCCTCTCCGGCGCCTTCATCGTGCTCTGCTACATCATCGGCTTTCTGGCGGTCGGCTCCATCATGCGCTGGAGCGACTTCCCGGCCGAGGGGATCACCTCTCTCTCCGCCCTCTTCATCATCATGCTGGAGCTGGGGCGCCATCTTGGTGGCGAGTGGCTGGGACAGGTGTTCATGCGCTTTGCTGGATTGGGCATGTTCCTGAGCTATCTGGGTGCCTTTATCGCCCTCTCCTACGCACCGCTGCGCCAGTTCATCACCGGCACCCCGAGCTACTTCTGGCCGGAGCGTTTCCAGCGCGAGAACGAGAATGGCGTGCGGATTGAAGCCCTCAAGGTGCAAGCCTGGGTGGTCTGTCTGTTCATTGCCGCCAAGTCCATCTTTACCCTGATCAACCCGGAAGGGGCCGCCGCCCTCTATGAGCTGATCATCACCATGACCAACGTCGGCATGACCCTGCCCTACATGTTCCTCATCTACGCCTGGTATCGCTATCGCAACAACCCGGCGCTGGGCAAGGACCTGATCTTCTTCAAGAGCGCAGGCTCGGTACTGCTGGCCACCATCATCAGCCTGATCCTGGTCGCCTTCGGCAACGTCTTTACCGTGGTCGCCCCCTTTATCTCCGGCGATATCTCCACCGGCGTCTGGACCATCATTGGCCCGCTGCTGTTCGTGCTGATCGCCATGCGATTCAAGATCAAGCAGGAAGATGCCCACTAACCGGCAGGCAATGCTCCATGCCAATCGGGACCGTTCTGGTCCCGATTTTTTTAGCGCTGGCTTCCGCTCACCATCACGGCCAGCCCATAGTTTCAATGCATAAAAAAAGACTCCATAGAGACCTCTTTTACGCTCTCCTCGCCGTCAGAGCACGCTCAACGCCGTAAATTATCAATATCAAGGTGAGAATGATTGTGAAGCGCCAGTTCACGACATATAACTTAGCGAGATATCCCTGTATTTCGTCCGGTAGAGCTGATCATGATGATGCGTTCCCTCCTTCCCCTGTTGCTTGGCGCAGTAATGCTGCCGGCCACTATGGACAGTGCCCATGCCAACCCTTTTTCCGCCAGCAACAAGAGCAGCAGCGGCTTTCTCGAGCGACGGGATGTGCCCAACCTCAGCTCGGCCGCTTTCGTGGTGGCCAACCACAGAACCGGCGAGGTGATCTCCGAGCGCAACGGCAACCGGGTGATGCCCATCGCCTCCCTCACCAAGCTGATGACGGCGTTGGTAGTGCTGGATGCCAACCTGCGCCTTAACGAAATGCTCACCGTGACCAATGCCGACATCGACCGCATCAAGGGAACCGGATCGCGCCTGGCCATAGGTTCCAGGCTCAGTCGCGCCGAAATGCTCCATATCGCCCTGATGTCCTCTGAAAACCGCGCCGCCTCGGCGCTAGCCCGCCACTATCCCGGCGGCCAGCGTGCCTTTGTCGAGGCGATGAACGCCAAGGCCCGCATGCTGGGGATGTGGAATACCCGCTACGCCGACAGCACCGGGCTCAACCCGCGCAATGTCTCCACCGCGCAGGATCTCGCCAAACTCGCCGCCGCAGCGGCCTCCTATCCGCTGATCCGCCAATATTCCACCGACGAGCAGAGCTATGTGCGCACCAACAAGCGTCAGCTGCACTACCTCAACTCCAACCGGTTGATCCGCGAAGGGCAATGGGAGTTCACTCTCTCCAAGACCGGCTATATCCGCGAAGCGGGCCGCTGTCTGGTGCTGGGCACCAAGGTCAATCGTGAGCCGGTGATCATGGTGCTGCTCAATGCCGAGACCACCAACGATCGGGTCGCCGACGCCAAGCGGATCAAAACCTGGCTGGAGAGCTCGGGCAGAACCACCCTGGCCGCCAACCAGAGCAGCATGCTGACTCACCAGTAAGCTCGAGCTCCCCAACCAAGCGAGGCGTCCGCCTCGCTTTTTTTATCTGCATGAGCGCGCCCAAAAAACGGGAGCTTGCTCCCGTTACAGGTAACACCTTCCGCCATCCCGTTACAAAACGTAACTACTCAACAGCGTGATTCACACTAATAGAATCAATTGGTTGTAACCTGGCAGCAAGAATTTTAGCGTGCTATCACAACCCCTGTAACGACGAGCCACCATGCGTATTTCCAGTATCGAGTGCGGGCGGGTACTGGCCATTCTGGCCGTGATGACCATTCACGTATCCCCCTTCGCCAATCCCTTCGATCCCGCCCTGTGGGGAAGTGGATCCTAGCTCTGGCTGAGCGGCACCATCAACCAGTTATGCCGCTTTGCCGTGCCCCTGTTTTTCCTCTGTGCCGGTTATTTTCTGCAGCCGAGGCTGAGTCGCGAGGCGCCGCTGACCGTGGCCTGGCGCTACTGCCGCCCCTTGCTGCGGCTCTGGCTGGTGTGGAGTCTGGTCTACCTGCTGGTGCCGTTCAATCCGCTGGATGCCGTGCAGCAAGGCTATCTGGCCTCCCTGCGCGGGCAGTGGCAATTCCAGCTCGGCGACCCCCTCAATGGCTGGCTGGTGGGCGGCATGATCCACCTCTGGTTCCTGCCAGCCCTGATCATGGCGGTGACCCTGCTGGCACTCTGCTACCGGCTTGGCAGACCAGAGCTCGCCCTCTGGCTGGGTCTTGGCCTCTACCTGCTGGCGCTGCTGGGGGGCTCCTATGCCAAGCCGCTGCTGGGCGCCGAGTGGCCACTGCTCACCCGTAACGGCCCCTTCTTCTCCCTGCTGTTTGTGGCGCTCGGTGCCCTGCTGCGCCAGCGTCAGTGGCAGCCCGATGCCCGCACCGGCTGGCAACTGCTGCTGGCGGGCGTGGCGCTCTATGGCTGTGAAGCCTGGGCGCTGCAGCACTTTGCCGCAGTGCCGCTCACCCGCCACGACTTCCTGCTCGGCTCCCTTCCCTGGGCTCTCGGTCTGTTTGGACTGCTGCTGGCCAACCCCGAGTGGGGCAAGGGCAGCTGGCTTGAACGCCAGGCCCCCAAAGTGCTCGGGATCTACTGCCTGCACATGATGCTGGTGGTCTGGCTCTTCGTGTTCGGCCCGCAGGGCGCATCCATCCAGTGGGAGATCGCCAAGGTGCCGCTGCTGCTGGGAGCGTCTCTGCTGGCCTATCGCCTGCTGGCGGCCCAGCCCCTCACCCGCCTACTGCTGCGTACTCGCTGAGTCCGGTATCCGGCCCGTCCTATCGGGCCGGATACCTCTTCACGTTTAGCCCCTTTCTCTTCCGCTACGCCCTTTTTGCTCTCGCTTCATTACCGCAGTTTGCTGCAATGGTTCTACTTTTCAGCCGCGCTTCCCCAACCGTAAAACCTGCCCCCACAGCCCCCCTCTATTTTCACCTTGCCAGACAAATGAAAATCAATATCATTGGCATCCCGCTTAAGCGGGCCAGGCTAATTATAATTAAATCAATATGTTCGAGCCGTCAGGTCGACATCCAAAGAGTCAATATTGAATATGCAGCACCCTCACTTTCGCAGAACGCTGGTCTCGCTGGCACTGCTGGGCACCGGCTTCACTGCCCAGGCCACCGATGAAACCATGACTGTGGTTGGCAAACGCTCCCAGCATCAGGAAGTTGCCACCGCAACCCGTACCAATACGCCAGCCAAGCTGGTTCCCCAGACCATCGACAGCGTCAAGGTCAGCGAGCTGACCGCCTTCGGCCAACCAACGCTGAGTGAGGCCCTGAGCGGCATTCCCGGGGTCAACGCCAGCGGTGACACCCGCTTCGACGGGGTCAATATCCGCGGCTTCAGCGCCAGCAACGACTTCTATCTCGACGGGTTCCGCGACGACATGCAGTACACCCGGGATCTCGGCAACATCGAGCGGGTGGAAGTGCTCAAGGGCCCGGCTGCCGTGCTCTACGGCCGCGGCAGCACGGGGGGCATCGTCAACCGGGTCAGCAAGAAGCCGCAAAAAGGGCAGGAGTCCAGCGTCACCGCCCGGGTCGGCAGCTTTGACAGCCAGCGTCTGGCCGCCGACCTCAATGGCGAGGCGAGTGAGCAGGTGCAACTGCGCCTCAACATGGCGCAAGAGGACAAAGATAGCTTCCGCAACGGCGTGAAGAGCAAGCGCACTCTGCTGGCCCCTTCCGCCAACTGGGAGATCAGCGACAACCTCAACTGGCTGGTGCAGTACGAGCGCAACGAACATGACCGCACCCCGGATCGCGGCATTCCCGGGGTCAATGGCCGTCCGGCCGATGTGCCGCGAGAGTATGTCTACAGCGATACCAGCCGCGACTTCATCGATGACGTGGCACAATCCACCCGCTCACGCCTCTCCTGGGATATCAACGATCAGTGGCAGTTGCGCCAGCAGCTCGGTTACTCCACCCTCGACAGCCAGTTTGACAACACCTATGTCACCAGCGTCAAAGGGGATCAGGTGAGCCGCTCCCGCTGGCAGCAGGATCTGAAAGCGAAGAACCTGATCAGCAACACCGAGGCCGAAGGTCTGTTCCAGACCGGCCCGGTGGAACATCGCCTGCTGGTTGGCTTCGAGCAGAACTGGCAGGAGCGCACACCCAAGCTCTACCAGAACGCCACCGCCATTCCGTCTGGCAATCTCTACGATCCGGGCTCACTGCCTACCTACAATGGCGCCATGAAGCTCTCCAGCGACGCCAAACACAAGGTGCGCGGCAATGGCCTCTATCTGCAGGATCAGCTCAGCCTGGGTGACTGGCATCTGGTTGGCGGGCTGCGCCGTGACGACTTCACCGTCACCAGTCGCCGCTACGACCTCAACAAGGAGGAGAGCGTCTCGGTCAACAGCCTGAGCCCGCGCCTCGGTCTGGTGTGGAATCCCCTAGAGGATCACGCCTTCTACACCTCCTACAGCAAGACCTTCACTCCGGTGGGCGGCGAGCTGATCGGCATCACCCCGGGCGACAAGAATAACGGGCTGGAACCCCAGCACACCCGCCTCTACGAAGGTGGCGTGAAGAGTGACTGGCTGAACGGCAAGCTGGCGACCACCCTCTCCCTCTATCGACTGGAGATGTACAACAAGCGCACCAAGGATCCGCTGGATCCCACCAAGGTGATCCTCACCGGCCTGCAGCGTACCGAGGGTGTCGAGCTGAGCGCCCGTGCCGAGCTGACCGACGAGATCTATCTGCGTGGCGGCTTCGCCATTCAGGATGCGGAGCAGGTCAAGGCGGATGCGGATCTGCAGGGCAAGCGCCCGATGAACGTCTCCCGTCAGAATGGCCAGCTCTATCTCGGCTACAAGAGTGGCGAGCAGGGCTGGTTCGGCGAAACCGGAGTAACGGCGGTGGGCGATCGCTTTGCCGACAACGCCAACACCACCACACTGCCCGGTTACGCCCGCTTCGATGCGCGCGCCGGTTATCGCTGGCAGCAGTGGGAAGCCGAGCTGAGCGCCGAAAACCTGACCGACCACGAGTACTTCGTCAGCGCCACCAGTGCCAACCAGATCATGCCGGGTACACCCCGTCAGCTGAGCCTGACCGGTACCTACCGTTTCTGAACTCTGTGACAACCCCCCCGACTGGCCAGCCCTTGCTGGCCAGTTTTTTATGAAGCAACCACGATGAAACGCAGAAGAGTTCCCCTTCACAACAACAAATGGGTACGCCGCCTCCATGCCTGGGCCGGTTTTTTTACCCTCGCCCTGATGCTGATGTACGGCATCACCGGTCTCTGGCTGCAACACCGTGCCGTGTTGCCCATCCCCGGCCCCCACACCGACAAATCGAGTGAAGAGATAGTGCTCAAGGCGCCACTCGCCAGCCCGGAGCAGCTGAAAATCCTGCTGCAACAGCGCTATCCCGATACCTTTGCCGACGGGCGAACCATGATCACCCCGGCCCAGACCCTGCCCACCCCGAACGGCCTGCTCATCCTGCCCGCCAAGTGGGAAATGCGCGGCGTCACCCTCAGCCAGAGCGTGGCTGCCAGCTATGTTGAGGGTACCCTGCTGGTACGTACCGACCTGCAACTGGCCAACTTTGCCGCCAGCCTCAACCGGCTGCACCGCGGCATGGGCACCGGCCTCGGCTGGCAGCTGTTTGGCGATATCGCCGCCCTGGCCCTGCTGCTGCTCGCCCTCACCAGCCTGTTTATGTGGACCAAGCTGCACGGCACACCCAGAGCCATCATCGCGCTGACGCTCGCAGGCACCCTCGGTACCCTGCTGTTTGCCCTGCTGGGATAGTGCGGCAACCATGTTCTGATGCAGCAAGGTTTGGAAAAAACCGCAATAGAAACAGGCCGCTGGCGGTGATGCCGTCAGCGGCTATATCAAGAAAAGGAAATAATGGAGAGCAGGAAAAGAGAAGGGATACCAAGAGGTAACAGGAAGTACTGCCAGCTCAACAGTAACGCCCCAAAAGCGCAGAAACGCCAAAAAAACAAAAGGCCATCATTGCTGATGGCCTTTTGTCATGAATTTGATGGTGCCCGGGGTCGGACTCGAACCGACACGGTTATTCACCGGCGGATTTTGAATCCGCTGCGTCTACCGATTTCGCCACCCGGGCAACTGCGAGGGATTATACGAATGGCGCGATGCCATGCAAGGTGTTTTTCGATTGAACACTCCCGTTTGTTCATTTATTCAACGCCTTGCCGATGCGGGGCCAGTTACATAGAATGCCGCCATCATCTTAATGGAATAAAAACGATGGCCAAGCCTAAAAAAGTCCAACAAAAATCCCCCTCTCCCGCCACTCAGCCATACCCGTCAGCGGGTCTGATGCGTCGCCTCGGCGCCCTGATCTATGATGCGCTGGTGGTGACTTCGCTGCTGATCATCGCCGGCTTTATCGGCATGGGTGTCGCCAAGCTGTTGCTGGTCACCGGCATGGCCAGCGTACCGGCTGGTGAAGATACCGTCTGGTTGCTGACCCGCCACCACCTGAGCCTGATCTACACCCTGTGGCTCGCCTTCGTCATCTGCGGTTTCTACACCTGGTTCTGGACCCGCGCTGGCCAGACCGTCGGCATGCGCGCCTGGCGGCTGCGCATTCAGAACGAGGATGGCAGCCACATCCGCGTTACTCAGGCGCTGATCCGGCTCGCTACCGCCGCCTTTGGTCTGGGCAACCTGATGTGCCTGTTTAACCGCCAGCGCCCACGGGCGTTCCAGGATATCTGGGCCGAGTGCGAAGTGATTGTGCTGAGCAAAGAGGCAAATCTGGAATTGTTGAACAAGTAATCCCGGATCAATGCAATAACGAAAGAGGGCACCAACAGGTGCCCTCTTTGCATTTCCTCATAACCTCGTGCGGATTACTGCTTGCGGCTAAGGATGTAGAAGGAGATGCCGCCAAACAGCAGGCTGGGCGCAATAGCCGCCAGAATCGGCGGTACCGCATAGACCAGACTGATGGGGCCAAACACCCGATCACTCACATAGACGGCGAAGCCGGTCATGATCCCCATCAGCATCCGCGCGCCCATGCTCACCGAGCGTAGCGGGCCGAAGATGAAGGAGGAGGCCAGCAGGATCATCGCCACCACCGAGAGCGGTGACAGTAATTTGCGCCACATCTCCAACTTGTAACGACCGGCATCCTGCTTGTTGGCATCGAGATAGCCGATGTAGTCGAGCAGACCGGAGACCGAGAGGTTCTCGGGGTCGATACTCACCACCCCCAGCTGTTTGGGCGTCAACTCTGAGCTCCACTCCATCTTGCCATGCTGCTCGCTGCGGATCTGCGCGGGATCGTCGAAGCGGGTAACCTGGGTCTGCTTGAGCAGCCAGTGGTGACGCTCGAACACACCCTCCTGCGCCTGCACCACGTCGATCAGCTTGCGCTCGGGGGTGAAGCGATAGAGGGTGATGCCGGTGAGGGCGCCATCGTTACGCACCCCGTTGATATTGACGAAGTTATTGCCATCGCGAGCCCACACCCCGTAGGCGGAAACCGTCAGACGACCTTCGGACAGCGCCCCCGCCTTGATGTCATCTGCCATCCGCTTGGCGATGGGGGCCACATACTCCCCCATCAGCCCCACCATGATCATCAGCGGGATCGCCGTCTTGAGCGCCGCCATCACGATACTGATCTTGGAACGACCCGCCGCCTGCATCACCACCAGCTCGGAGCTGGTCGCCAGCTGACCCAGGCCAATCAGGCCACCCAGCAGCGCGGCCAACGGGAAGAAGAGCACCGCCTCCTTGGGCATGGAGAGCAGCACATAGTAGAGGGCGTTGATCATGTCGTAGTTGCCGTCACCGACCGACTTGAGCTGCTCTACATACTTGATGAGTGCAGCAAGGCCAACCAGCGTTATTTCACACAGCAGGATCGACATGAAAATGACCCGACCGATATATCTATCGAGAATGCCAAACATCAGCAGAAGTTCCTATGGTTGCAGCATCATGCTGATTTTCTGTTGAAATAGCGGCCCTTCACCCCGTTCCACCAGCTGGTGCCCTGCAGATTGAGGGGCAGGCCGATAAACAGCAGGTAACCGAGCGGCACCAGGAACATCCCCGGCCAGTAGGGCAGCCGACCGCTGTCGATGGCCGAACGGGCGGCGCTGAGCAGCAGGAAGTAGGAGAGATACAGCATGATGGCCGGCAACAGCTTGGCGTAGCGCCCCTGACGGGGATTGACCCGCGCCAGCGGTACCACCAGCAGGGTGAGCACCGGAATGGAGAGGGGCAGCGAGATACGCCACTGCAATTCCGCCATCATGGCGTTGTCCTGGGTACCGAACAGTTCCATGGTCGGCTTGGCCGCCGCCTTGCGGTTGGAACGCTCCATCTCCTGCTGGCGGATCACTAGACCATATTCGCGAAAATCGGAGATCTGGAACTGCTTGCCGGAGAAGTTCCCCTCGTAGCGGGAGCCATCCATCAGAGTCAGCCACTGCAGGCCGTTCTCATCGACCGTCACCACCCCTTCGGTCGCCACCACCACCGAGGGAGGATTATTCCCCTCCGCCCGCTGCAGCACGAAGATCTTTTGCAGTTTTGAGCCGTTGTCGTTCAAATCCTGGATATAGGCAACCAGACGCCCCTTGTCGAGCTCCATAAAGCGGCCCGCCTGCAGGAAGGAGATACCCGGGTCCGCCTTGAACTCGTCGATCACCTGATACTCGCGCTCCTTGGCCTGCGGGGCGATCCAGCCGGTGTTGAACGCCGCGACCACAGCCGTCAGCAAGGCCAGCAACATGGCGCTGCGCATCACGAAACGGTGGCTGAAGCCGACCGCATGCATCACCGTCATCTCGCTTTCGGCGTAGAGGCGACCATGGGCAAACAAAATGGCTAAAAAGAGACTGATAGGCAGCATCAACAACGCCATATTGGGCAAGTTGAGCAGCAGCAGGGTGGAGACCAGACGTGTCGGCACCTCGCCATCGGCGGCGTCACCGATGATCTTGATAAATTGTTGGCTGACAAAGATAAGCAGCAATACGAATAACACTGCCAGCTGGGTTTTCAGGGTTTCCCTGAACAAATATCGGAAAACGATCACAGTCATTCCCAAGTAAACTTGTGTTTTTAGTCGAATGCCTGAAAAATAGGGCCATATATTGGATTTTTACCAGTTTGAACTGCGGAGCCTGTGGCTGTTCGCTCCGCCTCTGATACCCCAACAAGCACCGCATTATTCAATAAAAGGTGCCTTTTGTCTTTAGGATGTAGGAGATTCCATGGAGTTCAGTGTAAAGAGTGGCAGTCCAGAGAAGCAACGGAGCGCCTGCGTCGTAGTCGGCGTATTTGAGCCTCGTCGCCTCTCTCCGGTTGCCGAACAACTGGACAAGATCAGCGATGGCTATATCAGTTCGCTGCTGCGCCGTGGCGACCTGGAAGGGAAACCAGGCCAGATGCTGCTGCTGCATCAAGTACCGGGCGTGCTCAGTGAGCGCGTACTGCTGGTCGGATGCGGCAAGGAGCGGGAACTCGACGAACGCCAGTACAAGCAGATCATCAACAAGACCATCACAACCCTGAACGAAACCGGCTCCATGGAAGCGGTCTGCTTCCTCACCGAGCTGCACGTCAAGGGTCGGGATACCTATTGGAAGGTGCGCCAGGCGGTAGAAACCACCAAGGCGGGCCTCTACAGCTTCGATCAGTTCAAGACCAACAAGGCCGAGCCACGTCGCCCGCTGCGCAAGCTGGTATTCAACGTGCCGACGCGTCGGGAACTGACCATTGGTGAAAAAGCCATCGCTCACGGTCTGGCCGTGGCCAAGGGTGTGCGGGTCTGCCGCGACGTGGCGAACATGCCGCCCAACGTCTGCAACCCGGCCTATCTGGCCTCCCAGGCCCGTCGTCTGGCCGATGCCTACGACAACATCACCACCAAGGTGGTGGGCGAGCAGGAGATGGCCGAGCTCGGCATGAACTCCTATCTGGCGGTGGCCCGCGGCTCCGATAACGAAGCCATGATGGCCATCATCGAATACAAGGGTCATCCGGATGCCAAGCCCATCGTGCTGGTCGGCAAGGGACTGACCTTTGACTCCGGCGGCATCTCCATCAAACCGGCCGACGGCATGGACGAGATGAAGTACGACATGGGTGGCGCCGCCTCCGTGCTCGGTACCATGCATGCGCTGGCCCAGCTGCAACTGCCGATCAACGTCATCGGTGTACTGGCTGGCTGCGAGAACATGCCGGGTGGCAACGCCTATCGTCCGGGTGACATCCTCACCTCCATGTCCGGCCAGACCATCGAAGTGCTCAACACCGATGCGGAAGGTCGTCTGGTGCTGTGTGATGCGCTGACCTATGTGGACCGCTTCGATCCGGAAACCGTGATCGACGTGGCGACCCTGACCGGTGCCTGCGTCATCGCGCTGGGTCACCACACCTCGGGTCTGCTGGCCAACCACAACCCGCTGGCCCACGAGCTGCTCAACGCCTCCGAGCAGGCGGGTGATCGCGCCTGGCGTCTGCCGCTGTTTGACGAGTATCAGGAGCAGATCGACAGCCCGTTCGCCGACATGGCCAACATCGGCGGTCGTCCGGCCGGCACCATCACCGCAGCCGCCTTCCTGTCACGCTTCACCAAGAAGTACAACTGGGCCCACCTGGATATCGCCGGGACCGCCTGGAAGAGTGGCAAGGATAAAGGCTCCACCGGTCGTCCGGTGCCCCTGCTGACCCAGTTCCTGCTGAACCGGGCTGGCGTGGATATCGAAGAGAAAGAGTAACTCTCCGGCCCCTGCCGATGGCTGCATCGGAAGGGTTGGCGTTACCCTGAACCACAAGGAAGAGGCCCGCCTCTTCCTTGTTTCATTCTTGAATCAGTGAGCTGCGGACGGGAAACGCCCCGTCAGCCTCATGAGGCGGTCAACAGTCCGTCACCGCAAAACGGGATCAACCTGATGAGCCAAGTGACCTTTTACCTGATGAGCGAACAGGATGACGCGCAGGCCTCTGCGGTCGAGCGACTGGCCTGCACTCTTGCGGCCGAGTCGTGGGGGGCGGGCCATATCTACCTGCTCTGCAACGACGAGGCCCAGGCCCTGCGCCTCGACGAACTGTTGTGGCAGCTGCCGCCGGAGCGCTTCGTGCCGCACCAGCTGCAAGGCGAAAGCGGCATGGCCCCGGTGGAGATCGGCTATCAGCCACCGAAACGGCGCTACGCCCGCCTCATCAATCTGGCCACTGCGACACCTTTGTTTGCAGGACACTTCGCTCAAGTGGTAGATTTTGTCCCCACTGACGAAACACAAAAGCAGCAAGCCCGCGAGCGCTACAAGCACTATCGCCAGGCAGGCCATACCCTCGAAATGAGGGAGCAGCCCGTCCTTGCCGCACCGGATCCGGCGCAGCCCTGACTGCAACCAATTGATCCATAAAGAATCAACACCAGACTCCATCCATCCAGATTACGGCGAGACCATGGAAAAGACTTTTAATCACAACGCCATCGAACAGGCGCTCTATCAGCACTGGGAAGCCCAGGGTTACTTCAAGCCCCACGGCGACACCAGCAAAGACTCCTTCTGCATCATGATCCCGCCGCCGAACGTCACCGGCAGCCTGCACATGGGTCACGCCTTCCAGCAAACCCTGATGGATACCCTGATCCGCTACAACCGCATGCAGGGCAAAAACACCCTGTGGCAGGCAGGTACCGACCACGCCGGTATCGCCACCCAGATGGTGGTTGAGCGCAAGATCGCCGCAGAAGAGGGCAAGACTCGCCACGATTACGGCCGTGATGCCTTCATCGACAAGATTTGGCAGTGGAAGGAAGAGTCCGGTGGCACCATCACCCGCCAGATGCGCCGTCTGGGCGACTCCGTGGATTGGGAGCGCGAGCGCTTTACCATGGATGAGGGTCTCTCCGCCGCCGTGCAGGAAGTGTTCGTTCGTCTTTACGAAGATGGCCTGATGTACCGAGGCAAGCGTCTGGTGAACTGGGATCCGAAACTCAACACCGCCATCTCCGATCTGGAAGTGGAGAACCGCGAGATCAAGGGCCACATGTGGCACCTGCGCTACCCGCTGGCCAACGGCGCCAAGACCGCCGAAGGCAAGGATTACCTGATCGTCGCCACCACCCGTCCGGAGACCATGCTGGGCGATACCGCCGTGGCCGTGAACCCGGAAGATCCGCGCTACAAGGCACTGATCGGCCAGCACATCCTGCTACCGCTGGTGAACCGTCTGATCCCCATCGTCGCCGACGAACACGCCGACATGGAGAAGGGCACCGGTTGCGTGAAGATCACCCCTGCCCACGACTTCAACGATAACGAAGTGGGCAAGCGCCACAGCCTGCCGATGATCAACATCTTCACGCTGGACGCCCACGTGCGTGCCGAGGCCGAAGTTGTCGACACCAACGGCAACCCGAGCACTGCCTACGACGCCGCCCTGCCGGCCGAGTTCGCCGGTCTGGAGCGCTTCGCCGCCCGTAAAGCGATTCTGGCCAAGCTTGAAGAGCTGGGTCTGCTGGACGAGATCAAGGATCACGTGCTGCAACAGCCTTACGGCGATCGCGGTGGCGTGCCCATCGAGCCGATGCTGACCGACCAGTGGTACGTGCGCGTGGCGCCGATGGCCAAGACCGCCATCGAGGCGGTGGAAGATGGCCGCATCCAGTTCGTGCCGAAACAGTACGAAAACATGTACTTCTCCTGGATGCGCGACATTCAGGACTGGTGCGTCTCCCGTCAGCTGTGGTGGGGTCACCGCATCCCGGCATGGTATGACGACGCCGGCAACGTCTACGTTGGCCGCAGCGAAGACGAAGTGCGCGCCAAGCACAGCATCCCGGCCGTAACCGTACTGCGTCAGGACGAAGACGTGCTCGACACCTGGTTCAGCTCCGCCCTGTGGACCTTCTCCACTCTGGGCTGGCCGAACAACACCGAGGCACTCAAGACCTTCCACCCGACCGACGTGCTGATGAGCGGCTTCGACATCATCTTCTTCTGGATTGCCCGGATGATCATGATGACCATGCACTTCATCAAGGACGAAAACGGCCAGCCGCAAGTCCCGTTCAAGACCGTCTACATCACCGGTCTTATCCGTGACGAAGAGGGCCAGAAGATGTCCAAGTCCAAGGGCAACGTGCTGGACCCGCTCGACATGATCGACGGTATCTCGCTGGAAGACCTGCTGGAGAAGCGCACAGGCAACATGATGCAGCCGCAGATGGCCGAGAAGATCGCCAAGCGTACCGCCAAGCAATTCCCGGAAGGGATCGATGCCCACGGTACCGACGCCCTGCGCTTCACTCTGGCCGCGCTGGCCTCTACCGGTCGTGACATCAACTGGGACATGAAGCGCCTGGACGGCTACAACAACTTCTGCAACAAGCTGTGGAACGCCTCCCGCTATGTGCTGATGAACACCGAAGATCAGGATTGCGGCTTCAACGGCGGCGAGATGCAGTTCAGTCTGGCGGATCGCTGGATCCAGTCTCAGCTGCAAGTGGCCATCCGTGACTTCCGTACCGCCCTCGATACCTACCGCTTCGACATCGCGGCTGGCGTGCTGTACGAATTTATCTGGAACCAGTTCTGTGACTGGTATCTGGAGCTGACCAAGCCGGTACTGACCAAGGGTTCCGAGGCCGAGCAGCGCGCTGCCCGCCACACCCTCGTGACTGTGCTCGAAACCCTGCTGCGTCTGGCGCACCCGATCATCCCGTTCATCACCGAGACCATCTGGAAATCGGTCGCCCCGCTGGCTGGCGTACACGCCGACACCATCATGATTCAGGCCTTCCCGGAGTTCGATGCCGCCAAGGTGGACGAAGCCGCGATGGCGGATCAGGAGTGGGTGAAGGAGTTCATCGTCAGCATCCGCAACATCCGCGCCGAGATGAACGTGGCCCCGAGCGTGCCCCTGAACGTGCTGCTCCAGTGCGATGCCAAGGATGCCCAGCGTGCCGCCGACAACGAAGCCTTCCTCAAGTCGCTGGCCCGTCTGGAGTCCATCCGCGTACTTAGCGAAGGTGAAACCGCACCGCTGTCAGTGAAGAAGCTGATCGGTGCCACCGAGCTGATGATCCCGATGGCCGGTCTCATCGACAAGGATGCCGAACTGGCCCGTCTGGCCAAAGAGGTTGCCCGTCTGGTGGGCGAGTGCGGCCGTATCGAAGGCAAACTCGGCAACGAAGCCTTCGTCGCCAAAGCACCGGAAGCGGTCATCGCCAAAGAGCGCGAGAAGCTGGAAGATTACCGTCTCCAGCTGACCAAGCTGGAAGCCCAGCAGGCCGAAATCGCCGCGCTGTAAGCGCTGCGACCAACCGCGACAGCAAAGCCCCCTGACCCAAGGGGGCTTTTTCATATCCGCGCCTCCCGTTTCAGCTCACCAGCAGCCAGCCGCAGAAACCGAGATAGAGCAGACCAACCAGCGCCAACCGCCCGGCGGTCATGACCCCCTTTCTGAACCCCCACCAGAGCAAGCCCACTGCCAGCATCGTCACCAGCGAGGAGGCCATCATGGCGCCATCCAGCAACCAGGGGGTAAAGAGCAGACAGAAGGCCTTGGGGATAGTGCCCTGGATCATCATGGCCCCGGAGATATTGGCCAGCGCCAGCCGGTTCTTTCCCTGCCGCACCCAGATCAGCACGTTCATCAGCTCCGGCATCTCGGTCGCCACCGGACTCAGCAGCAGGGCCGCCAGCACCGGAGAGAGGCCAAACAGCTCGCCCATGCTCTCCAGCTGATGGACAAACAGCTGGGCCGCCAGCGCTACCACCACCAGCGCAGCCAACGTCTGCAGCAACACCTTGCCAAGGGGCGGGATCCCGGCATCGGGTGCCAATTTGAGGGGCTCCGGCAATTCGACTTCGTGGCTGTCACTCTGTTTCAGCTCGCGCCTTACATAGACGAGGTAGACCAGCAGGAAGAGCGGGGCCAGCCAGCTCTTGCCGGTGAAGGCGACCAGCCCCAGCGCGGTCGCCACCAGAAAGATGCCGATAAACCAGCGCTGATCCCGGCCAATCTCGCGCTGCACCTCGCCATCGATGGCCCGTTCGGTACGCCCCATGCAAAGCAGCAGGGTGAGGCCGACTGCCGCATAGCCGATGGTCGCCAACACCAGCGGCCCGCCAAGGGCGGCGCCAATGCCGATCTCCTGCTTGGCGGTTGTGTTGCCCATCAGCAGAGCGGTCAGGGTCACGATACACTCGGGTAGCGCCGTACCCAGTGCCGCCAGCAGCGAACCGGTGGCGCTTTGGGAGAGTTTGAAGTGGTGGCCGGTCCACTCGATGCCGTTGACGAAGTATTCGCAGGCAAGGTAGATGGTGACCGCAGAGACGAGAAATAACAGCAGGGTAATCAACATAATAGATACCGCCAGGCGAGCAGAATAACCGATGGACCCGACATGGCTCGCCCGGCTGGCGTGCATATCGAGGCCAAAGGTCTTGCAGAGCGATAGTGCCTATCGCCGCCCATGCCATGGATACGAGGATCCAAGAGTGTTGACATGGGCCCGGCCCGGAATGCGGGCGGGTTGCTACTCCCCAATGACTGAGGGGACGTTTTAGCAACTAGCCCCCCGCCTCACAAGGCAAATTAATGACAACTCATTCAATAAGTTGTAAGGGAATGTAACCTCGCCAGCCCCTCCTCCCCACCGCTATTGCGCTGTTGGCACACCGATTGCTGTAGGTAGTTCACTATCCACAACAGTTTGGGAAGGATGAACAATGAAACGGTGGATCCAACATTTCTATCAACTGAACCGCCTCAATTGGCTGATGGTCTGGTTGTTGCTCTGCTGCAGCATCATTCTGCTGTTTCCGGCCGGGCTGATGAAAGGGGCCGTCAGCCAGTGGGCTGCGGATCATGCGGCCTGGCTGGGAGTCGGCATGCTGATCGCCATCTCCTACTTCTGCAGTCAGGGCTTCCTGATCGCCTGGGAGTGGGCATGCGAAGAGTGGCAGGCGCGCCGTCAGCAGGATCAGCTGGCCCAGATGATCGGCTTCCTCGACTTCAACGAGAAAGCGGTGCTGCGCGAGTTCGTGCTGCAGCGTAAAAGCGTCATAAACTTGCCGATCACCGAACCCGCCGTCAAAAACCTGATGGATGCCGGCGTCCTCACCTACGCCTACGGCAAGCCGACCCGGGAGAAGGATGACGAGAACCAGATCCGCGCCCTGATGATCGCCCTGCCCGCCCGACCGCTGCTCACCTACAAGGTGCTGGGGCTGTCGCGCGGCAAGATGAGCGACGAGCAGGTGGAGCAGATCATGAATGCCAGACCCAAGTTCGCCCAGAAGGGGTTCCAGCGCTAACCGCCGCCCTATCCGCCAGATGCAAAAGAGCCGGACACTGTCCGGCTCTCTCGTTTCTGCGCGACATGATGTACCGCTCAGCTTTCCCTTCTGCGCCCTACCCCTTGAGGCTGGAGCAAAAGCTGACATCGTCCTGCACCGGATCATCGCTCATGCTGTGATAGAGCTCGAAGCAGGGACCATTGCCAAACTCCAGCCCGGCAGCAACGATGTCGCCGATATGTTCCTGCCAACGCGGGCCATACTGACTGCGGTCGGTAATAAGATAACGGGACTGGGCGTAACGACCGGCGGGAATAAGCTGGATCTCGACCGCTCCCATTCCCACCGTCCCCGCAGGCACCGTCACCCCGATGTCAGTGCGACACTGGGCTGGCGGAGTCACCTCGGGGTTATCGTGATAGATGAAGATCCACTCCCCACCTTCCAGACCGCGGGCGCTGAGCCACTGATGCAGCTGGCTGCAGACGGGGTCATACCCCTCGCCATAGGGGCCGGTGACACGCATATAGGCCAGAGTGCGGGCGTCCATCTCGATGGTTTTCATGGTATTGCTCCTTGCTGATGAGTGACCCTCAGCATAAGGATTCGGCTGCACAAGTGCGTGTCCATCCTTGCTCATCAAGTGTCCATTCTTGCTCTTGTCGCGGCGAAACTCTCCCGGCGTGCAACCATAGTAACGGCGAAATACCTTGGCAAACGCCTGGGAGCTGGCGAGCCCCGCCCCCAACGCAATGGCCGTGACACTGGCATCGGAATAGCAGAGCTGCCAAGCTGCCCGCTGGATGCGCAGACGACGACACATCTCCCCGGGCGTCTCCCCCGCCACAGCCGTAAACACCCGGTGAAAATGGTAGAAAGACAAGCAGGCACTGCTTGCCAGCATTTCAATGGAGAGATCGGGATTCTGCTCCAGCGCCCGGATCACCGGGCGCAATCTGGCATGATAGTCGACCATACCGTTAGCGACTGGCGCCCCCCGCGACTCTGGCCATATAGAGCGCATCCACATAACGCCCTTGGCGGAAGGCATAGTCACGGGCTCGCCCCTCCTCGGTAAAACCGAACTTGCGATAAAGCGCCTGTGCGGCCTCATTGTCGGTATAGACGGTCAGCTCAATCCGGTGCAGGTTGAGCCAGTTATCGGCCAGATCCAGCGCCGCGGCCATCAGGGCAGAGCCCACCCCCTTGCCAGCCCAGTCATCCCGCACTCCCATGCCAATCCCGGCCACATGCTTGCGTCTGGGATTGGGCTCAACCAGCAGCGAGAGCTGGCCTACCAGCAGGCCGTCAACGTCGGCGACCAGTGCCACCACGCTGTCGCTCTCCAACCGCTTCTGCCACTGGCTAAGGGGTGGCATAGGCAGGTGCAAAGTGCCCGCCTGGGCATTAGGCATGGAATAGAGATCCCGCAAGGCGGGGGCATCGGCGGGTTCGGCATGACGGATAGTAATCTGCATATGAGGCTCCTTCTCGAAACCTCCATCATGCAATATCCAGCGCGGTTACACATCCCCCACCTGTACCCATTTGTCTTGCCTATCAAAGAGCGAGGAAAGGCCCATTGGCCCATCACTGCGCAGATCCGTAGGCTGGTCCCATATCAACAAGGAGAGAAGCCATGACTGACAAGACCCTGCACAGCGCCAACGGCGCCCCCGTCGTCGACAACAACAACAGCCTCACCGCCGGCCCGCGCGGCCCCGTATTGATGCAAGACATCTGGTTGATGGAGAAACTCGCCCACTTCGACCGCGAGCGCATTCCCGAGCGGGTGGTTCACGCTAAGGGCTCGGGCGCCTACGGCACCTTTACCGTGACCCACGACATCAGCCAGTTCAGCAAGGCCGATCTGTTCAGCGCCATCGGCAAGCAAACACCGGTGTTCCTGCGTTTCTCCACCGTAGCTGGTGAGAAGGGCGCCGCCGATGCCGAACGCGATGTGCGCGGCTTCGCTCTCAAGTTCTATACCGAGCAGGGCAACTGGGATCTGGTGGGTAACAACACCCCGGTCTTTTTCATCCGCGATCCGCTGAAATTCCCTGACTTCATCCACACCCAGAAGCGGGATCCGCGCACCAACCTGCGCAGCGCCACCGCCGCCTGGGACTTCTGGTCACGCCATCCGGAATCCCTGCATCAGGTCACCATACTGTTCAGCGATCGCGGCATCCCCAAGAGCCTGCGGGAGATGAACGGCTACGGCAGCCACACCTTCAGCTTTATCAACGACGCTAACGAGCGCTTCTGGGTCAAGTTCCACTTCAAGACCGAGCAGGGCCACAGCTTCTACACCGATGAAGAGGCCGCCACCGCCGTCGGGCAGGATCGGGAGACCAGTCAGGCGGATCTGTTCAATGCCATCGAGCGGGGCGACTTCCCGCGCTGGAAGGTCTATGTGCAGGTGATGCCGGAGGCCGAAGCCCAGACTTACAACATCCACCCGTTCGACCTCACCAAGGTGTGGCCGCACAGCGACTACCCGCTGATCCCGGTGGGCGTGCTGGAGCTCAACCAGAACCCGGACAACTACTTCGCCCATGTGGAGCAGGCCGCCTTTACCCCGGCCAACGTGGTGCCCGGTATCGGCTTCTCGCCGGATCGCATGTTGCAAGGGCGGCTCTTCTCCTACGGCGACACCCAGCGCTATCGCCTTGGCGTCAACCACGGTCTGCTGCCGGTCAATGCCCCGCGCTGCCCGTTCCATCACGGTGCCCATCGTGACGGTGCCATGCGGGCAGACAGCAATGGCGGCGCCAGCCCCAACTACCAGCCGAACCGTTTCGGTACCCAGCAGCCGAGCGAACAGCACGAACCGGCGCTGAGCCTGGAAGGGGCCGCCCTGCACTACGACTTCCGTGACTACGACAGCGACTACTACAGCCAGCCGGGCAACCTGTTCCGCATCATGGACGAGGGACAGCGTTCGCGGCTCGCCGCCAACCTGGCCCGCTCCCTCATCAATGTGGAGGATGACGCCATCGTCGCAGCCCAGCTCAAACACTTCGAGCAGGCCGACCCCGAGTACGCCAAACGAGTCGAACTGGCACTGGCCGCCTTGCAGCGCTAAGCCGCAAGCAGGCAAGATCTGCAAAAACAAAACGGGGGCCTGATGGCCCCCGTTGTTATTCTGCTAAGAGAAATAAACGCAAAAACGGAGCCCGAGGCTCCGTTTTTCAATGCTGTATCAATCCCGGACGGAACGCGCTTCGCGCTCTTCCCGCTCCCTTGCCAACAAGCGTTTGTACCACCAGCTACTGCGACGACGTTGTGCATTGGAAGAGCGACGAGCCATTTCTTAGGTTCCAGCCAAGAGAAGAAAGGAGCTGCATTATGCGACAGGGATCACGTCCATGTCTTTAGCTGGATCAAGAAAAGCCTCACTGACCCACGGAAATCGTCTTCTGATTTTTTGCCCCCCAGGTGGCAGGCAACACCACCGCAGGAGAGCGCCAGGCCAACGGGCCATTGCTCTCGAGGTCGTTTAGCGGGCCGCACTCCAGCCAGATATCTCCCTGCAGAATGCGGGCCCCTTCGGAATATTTCTGATCCGCAAACCAGCAGACCCGCTCGGGCAATGAGCCCAGCGGCAACACCAGCTCGGGACTGGCAGACTCGCCCACCACAGTGGTTTTGGACGCGGCCAGAGCGGGGGCGAGCCAGAGGGAGGCCAGCAGGCAGAGCAGTACATTCTTCATGAGGGGGATCCTGTTTCGATGGGAGGCACTCTCGAAGAGTCGACCAGCCCCGGGGTTTACTTGACTGACTATCATACTGCCTGCTGGCATTGTGGAACCAATATGGTAGCCTGCCAGCGCCTGCGGGCAGTCTCTCACTGCCACGCGCAAACTTCCGGTGAATTTGTCACATCCTGACAAAATATAACCTTATTTATCAAATCGTTATTTGGATATTATCCCAATGCGTATCATGCCGTTGCTTCAGGCGGCCTGCCTGAGCCTGATGTTGTCCGCCTGCGTTGCCCCATTGCTGATGATGAGCCCCACCAGCCAGTTGATGTGGACCCTGCTCAAGCCGCTGGTCGGCTTTGACCCGAACGAGGTCAATCTGTTCGAACAACCCCTGATCAAGGATCGGATGACCGCCATCCTTGGCCCCAACTACGACAGCACCATGCAGTTGCTCAAGACTGCCGACAAGTTACAGCAGGAGGGGCCGCTTTTCTATGTGGTCTCCGAGTATGCGCCCGTGCCGGATATCGCCAAGCAGGCGGGGATGGTGTGGAACTCGCAAACCAACCAGATGTCGGTATTGCTGCAAAAAGGGGATGGCACCACCCTGACCTTCGGCGAAAATCTGGCGGGCACGGCACCGACCTGGCCAACCGCCATGCAGGGCTGGCAGACCCCCACCAGCCAGCTCACCCCGACTACCAATGCCCTGACCGGCGCGGCGACCAGTCAGAGTGGCGCCTCCCCCTTATCCCTTGGCAGCGCGCTGGGCACAGTGACCCGCGGCGTCACCGGCTCGCTGACCAACAGCGCCAGCCAGGCCATCAGCGGCGCAGCCGCAAACGCCACAAGGCAGGCCACCCAAACGGTGAGCCAAAGTGCGACCGATCTGACCCGTAGTGCAACCACCGCTGTCACTGCGCCAGCCAAGCAAGCGGTGAGCAGCACTGCTGCCACCGTGACGCAAGAAGCCACCAAGGCCGTTGCCGCTCCTGCCAAGCAAGCCGTCAGCAGCGCCGCTGCCACCGCGACCCAAGAAGCCACCAAGGCCGTTGCCGCGCCTGCCAAGCAAGCCGTCAGCAGCGCCGCTGCGACCGTGACGCAAGAGGCAACCAAGGTTGTTGCCTCTCCGGCCAAACAGACCGTCAGCAGTGCCGCGGCGACCGTGACACAAGAAGCGACCAAAGCCGTTGCCGCTCCGGCCAAACAGGCTGTCAGCAGCGCTACAGCTACCGTGACACAAGAGGCAACCAAGGCCGTTGCAGAACCAGCCCGGCAGGCCGTCAGTGCCGCATCCCATACGGCCGGAGAGAGCATTGCCGATGCCGCCAGAGTAGCGGAGGCCAAGGCTCGCGCCAAGGCAGAGGCTCGCGCCAAGGCAGAGGCGGAGATGGAAGCCCTGCTCAAATAAACCGACAGGCCACCGAAAGGTGGCCTGTTTTTTATCCCGTTACCGGATCATGACGTTATGGAAAAGGCCACATAGACTGTTAGGTAACTACCCGCACAAGGAGTGCATCATGCGTCGTCTGCTCCCTGCTCTCGCTTCTCTCGCCCTGTTTATCGCGCTCCCGGCTCCGGCACTTATCTACTATTCGGAGCAGAACATGCCGCTCAATGGCCAGGATAAAAATGGTCAGCCTGTGGGGTTGGCGGTCGAGTTGCTGCGCCTGATGTGGCGCGAAATGGGGGAGCCGGAGCACCCCATCCACTTTCTGCCCTGGGCCCGCGGCTGGTATCTGCTGACCCAACAGCAAGAGGCCGTGCTCTTTACCACAGCGCACACCAAGGAGCGGGATCCCCACTTCCTCTGGGTCTGCCCCATCAGCCACTCCAGGGTCGCGCTGGTCGGCCGCAAGCAGGATGCCCCCAAAGTGGCCAGCAAAGCGGATCTCGCCAAGCTGCAGATTGGTGTGATGCAGGCGGATGTCGGGGAACAGTTGCTGCTCAACCGTGGGATCAGCCCGGGCAATATGATGTCGGTGGAGCGCATGGATCAGGTGGTGCGCCAGCTCATCATGGCACGCACCGATCTGGTGGCGGGCAACGAGGTGATGTTGCGCCATCAGGCCAAGGAGTTGGGTTTTCCCAGCGAGGATTTTGTCACCGTCGCGATTATTGAAGAGCAGGATAACTGCTTCGCCTTCAACCTGAGGGCAAACAAGCAACAGGTTGCCCGCCTGCAACAAGCGCTGGACAAGGTCAGACAGGGGGATGAATACAAGCAGCTGATGAAGCGCTACCAGTTGCTCAGTATCCTGCCCGAAACCACTCCCACCATCCCGCGCATCGAGTAACTCCGGCCCGCCCTATGGCGGATTCTCTTTATCTCCCGCCGATAACGCCTGTGATGCCTCCACCGGAGCCGTAATGAGGTGGTTCAGAAAGAGATTGAACAGCTCTGCCCGCGAGCCGAGCCGCAGCTTGCCATAGAGATGCTTGCGGTGATTCTTCACCGTGCCGCTGCCAATCCCGAGCTCCGCGGCAATCGCCTCCGTATCCAGCCCCTGCAGCAGCAACTCCGCCACCTGCCGCTCGCGCCGGGTGAGCAGATCCCCCCCGACACTCGCCATCGCCAGCTCCACCGCGCTCTTGAGGCTGGCGCTATCTGGCAGCGCCGTGCTCTGGGCCAGCAGCGGCTGGCTCTGCCGCCACTGCTGACGACAGAGCGAATTCACCAGCGGGAACAGCAGCTCCAGCCTCGCCAGCTCGTCACGGCTGAGAGTACTGCGCTTGTCGAGTCGCCCCAGAAACAACATCAGCGTCAGCCCGTCCCGCACCGGCAGGATCAGCCCCACCTCCTCCTGCCAGCCGGTGGCCTGATAGAAGTGGTGGCGATATTCGGGATCGAGCCGCCCTTGGGAGACCTGCGCCAGCGTCCAGACGCCGGCAGGCAAGCCCTGCTCCAGCGCCTGCATAAAGGGATCCTGACTGAAGTGGCTGGTGAGGTAGCGGTCAAACAACAGAGCCCGCTGATGATTGAGGTTGTCGTAGAGGTAGACGGGGCGCTGCCCCACCCCGAGCAGCAGGGCGCAATCAAACGCCACCTGTTGCTGGATCAGCCGCACCAGCGCCGCCGGAAAGGCGCTGCTGTGCAGGGCATCGACCACCTCGGTCATGCTGCGGGTCAAGGCATCTGTGGTGAATGGCTGGGTCATGGTGGCACGTTTCCGGTGACGGGGAGCGATTCCCCGCTATGGCTGAATGCTAACACGAGAGTGGCAAAACAGTCCCTCAGGGGACATATCCGCCACCGGCCAGAACGGCGAGGATGACGGCTTTTCCCCTGTTGTTGGAGCACCCATGATCAACCCCCACCTGCTCGATGAGCTGACCGAGCGCGGCCTTGTGGCCCAGAATTCCGACCCGGCGGCCCTGGCCGATCATCTTGCCACCCCGCGCACCGTCTATTGCGGGTTCGATCCCACCGCCGGCAGCCTGCATATCGGTCATCTGGTGCCGCTCTTGATGCTGCGCCGCTTCCAGCTGGCGGGCCACACCCCGGTGGCACTGGTGGGCGGGGCAACCGGCCTTATTGGCGATCCCAGCTTCAAGGCGACCGAGCGCAGCCTCAACAGTGCCGATACCGTGCAGGGTTGGGTCGCCAGCCTGTCGGCCCAAATCAGGGCGCTGCTGCCCGCCGATGAGGGCCTGTCGGCCCCGCAACTGGTCAACAATGGCGACTGGATGGGGCAGATGTCCGCCCTCGATTTTCTGCGGGATATCGGCAAGCACTTCTCGGTCAATGCAATGCTGGCGCGGGAGTCGGTGCGCCAGCGACTGGCCCGCCCGGATCAGGGCATCTCGTTCACCGAGTTCTCCTACGCTCTGCTGCAATCCTACGACTTTGCGGTGCTGCACCAGCGGCTCGGTTGCACCCTGCAGATTGGCGGCAACGACCAGTGGGGCAATATCACCAGCGGCATGGATCTCACCCGTCGTCTCCATCAGGCACAGGTGCACGGCATGACCCTGCCCCTTATCACCAAGGCGGACGGCACCAAGTTTGGCAAGACCGAGGGTGGTGCAGTCTGGCTCGATCCGGCGCTCACCTCCCCTTACGCCTTCTACCAGTTCTGGCTCGGTACCGCGGATGAGGATGTCTACCGCTTCCTGCGCTACTACAGCTTTATGTCGCTGAGCGAGATTGATGCACTGGAGGCGGAAGATGCCAAGCGGCAGGGGCGAAAGCAGGCCCAGCAGGTGCTGGCGAACGAGCTGACCGAGCTGGTACACGGCAAAGCGGCGCTGGCTGCGGTGCAGCGCATCAGCGAACTGCTGTTTAGCGGCGATGTAGCTCGCCTCGGCGAGAGCGATCTGGCCCAGCTGGCGCAGGATGGCATGCCGTGCAGCACCGTCAGCGGCGAGACGGATCTGATCAGCCTGCTGGTCAGCTGCGGTCTGGCGAACTCCAAACGCATCGCCCGCGAGCTGCTGGCGGCGGGGGCCATCAGCCTCAATGGTGTGATCAAGCAGGATGAACAGCTGAGTGCCGATGATCGGCTGTTTGGTCGCTACCTGCTGCTGCGCCGGGGCAAGAAGCAGTATCACCTGGTGGAGTGGCAATAAGCCGCAGGGCGGGGAGCACAGCCTCCCCGCCCGTACCCTCAATCCCTTTTGAATCCCGAGTTGCGATCCCCCTCACAGCCTCTCCCGTCAGCAGCCACCATACTGGCACCGGCGAACATGGAGTACGCCACACAATCTGTTCCTCACGAATCAACAAGGATGCTGATGATGAAGAGATGGCTTCTGGTGCTGCTCTGCACCCTGCCCATGCTGGCACACGCCAGCGGATACACCCAGACCCGCTACCCCATAGTGCTGGTGCACGGCCTGTTCGGCTTCGACAAGCTGCTCGGGGTCGATTACTTCTACGGCATTCCCCAGGCCCTGAGCCGGGATGGTGCCAAAGTCTACGTGGCCCAGGTGTCAGCCACCGCCAGTTCGGAGCAACGGGGGGAGCAACTGCTCGCCCAGGTTGAGCTGCTGCTGGCGGCCACCGGCGCCGAGAAGGTCAACCTGATCGGCCACTCCCACGGCGGCCCCACCATTCGCTATGTCGCCTCGGTCGCCCCCGAGCTGGTCGCCTCCGCCACCAGCGTCGGCGGGGTCAACTACGGCTCCGAGATTGCCGATCTGGTGCGGGCCAATGCCGCCCCCGGCAGCGCCGCCGAGAAGCTGGCTGCCGCCGCGGCCCACGCCCTCTCCGGCATGATTTCACTGCTCTCGGGCGGGAGCCAACTGCCGCAAGATCCGGTCGCCGCCCTCGATGCCCTCACCAGCAAGGGGGCCAGCCAGTTCAACCAGCGCTACCCGGAGGGGCTGCCCAGCCGCTATTGCGGCGAGGGGCCGATGCAGGCCAGCAACGGCGTCTACTACTTCTCCTGGAGCGGGCGCGGCAACCTGACCAATCTGCTGGATCCGGTGGATCCTGCGCTGGCGCTGACCGGTGCCTTCTTCAAGGAGCCCAATGACGGACTGGTCGGGGTCTGCAGCAGCCACCTCGGCAAGGTGATCGGCACCGGCTACCGGATGAACCATCTGGACGAAGTGAACCAGTCCTTCGGTATCCACCATCTGTTCGAGACCGATCCGGTCACCCTCTATCGCCAGCATGCCAACCGTCTCAAGGAGCTGGGACTATGAAGATAGCCACCCTGCTCGTCGTGCCCTGCGCCATCACCCTGCTGCTTGGCGGGGTGTTGCTCTGGCCCACAGCACCGACGGCAGACTCATCCCCCGCTCAAGCCAGCCAGCATGCACAGAGCCACCCGCACGATCCCGAGCAGGAGGCCGCCGATGCCCTGCAGGCGCGCTATCGCACCTTTGTCTCCGCCCAGAGCAGCCTGACGGTGCCCACCGAAATCTCCCTCGCCAGCTTGCAGATCCTGTTTGACGAGCGGGAGCAACTGCGCCAGCAGAGCTTTACCCCGGCCGAGCAGGCCCAGCTGTTTGCCGAGGATCGACTGATGGAGCAGCTGACCCTGCGCCGCAGGGCGCTGGCGGAAGCAAAAGACAGCGACAAGTCGCAGCTGGCCAGCGAGCTGGATCTCTGGCTGGCGGAGCAACCGGGCTGGTTTCGCGAGGCGGAGGCCAACAGCCGCCTGCTTGAGGAGTTGCAAGAGCTGGCGCAGATGGAGCCAGCCAAACGGGAGGCTCTGCTGCTGGAGACGGGGGGGCAGGAAGCGGTGGATCGGATGCACCAGTTGGAGCAGAACCGGCAAGGGTTCGAGGAGCAGCTCAGCGGCTTTCTGGCCGAGCTCAGGCAACTACCGAACGAGGCCCGGGCCGTACAGCAGCAGGAGCTGCTGGCCCGCTGGTTCGAACCCGGCCAGTGGCGCCGGGTCGAGGCACTCACCCGGCTCAAGCTGGGGGAGCCACAAGCCGAATGAGAAGGGGGCCCGCGATGGGCCCCCTTGCTATTGCGCTTATTGCGGCTTGTTGGCACCCGGCAGCGGCTGCCAGGTGAGGCGGGTCACCTGAGTGCCCTGCACCTCGCACTTGAGGCTCAGCTCCTGCCACCCCTTCTCCTGACGCAGGGAGACCTCCCCTTCGATCCCCTGCTCGCCAATCTTCAGCTTATCCTGCTCGAAGATCACCTTGTCGCCGTGGGCGAGATCCATCAGTTTGCCGTTGCAGAGCCAGTGAGCGAGATCCGCCCCCTTCAGCTTGACGCCCCCCTTGGCCGCCTTCTGTTCGGCCGCGCTCACCACAAACAGCTTGCTCAGCTCGGCGGCTCGCTTGGTGAGCCACTCCTGACGCTGCTGCATGCTCATTTTGCTGACGAACTCGGCGGGCTGACCCTTCTCGTCCAGCCACTGGGTCAGCTTGCCGCTGTCATCAAAGGCAAACTGGGCGGCGGGCTCTTTGACCCCGAACAGCTGGCCGCCCTTGAAGTAGTAGCGGCTCTCCCCTTCCAGCTTGCCCAGCTCGTTCATGATGGGCACGGCGATGATGACGGGGGCGCCATCGATCCAGGCCTTGATATCGACGCCGTCATGGCTGAATTGACGGGTATCGAGGGCGCTCTCGGCCCCCTTCTCCATCAGGGTAAACTGCTCGGCGAGAGAAGCGGCCAGAGAAGGGAGGGAGCAGAATCCCAGGGTCAGCGCGATCGCTGTGTTGCGCATTGAGTTGTACATAGCACTCCTGTGATGGGCCATCCGGCCCGTGGTTAACTCTCTGTCAGCCAGGCCCGCAGCCCTTCCCGGTGAGCATCACTCAGGGGCAGGGATTGGCGGGCCCGGTAGTCAAAATGGATCAGGGTCGTTTCGGCGGTGACGGCCAGTTCGCCGCCCTGCCAGGCCTCCTGCCAGACCGTAAAGGAACTGGTGCCGATGCGGCGCACGCCAGTCTTGATGGTGACCGGCTGGCCGTAGAACAGCTCCCGTTTGAACTGCACCGTATAGCCCGCGATGATCAGATGCCAGTTATGCACATCCAGATCGGGGGAGAAGATCCGGAACAGGGGATCCCGCGCCGATTCGAACCAGACCGCCGGCACCGTATTGTTGATATGGCCGAGGGCATCCGTCTCCTGAAAGCGGGGTTGGATCTGCATTTCCAGCATGGGTTGACTCCTTGTCTCTTTGTTTCTGTCCTTGTCCGTTCATGGGACATCAGTGGCCAATGGGTGGCCGCCGGGCATCACCAGCGGATCAGCATGTTACATGATACTGCTGGCCCAAGCACAGGGATGCCAGCGGCCCTGCGCGACCGGCCAGCGGGTGTCGCAGCGCGGCGGATTGTAGGGCTGCACAGAAAAGCGGGCAGTAAAAAGCCCCGCACATCTTGGCTGTGCGGGGCTGGTGCAGATAACCAAACGGCTCGGGGACTAGCCCAACAGATCGAAGCGATCCGCATTCATCACCTTGTTCCAGGCGGTGATGAAGTCACAGACAAACTTCTCCTTGTTGTCATCCTGGGCATAGACCTCGGCATAGGCGCGCAACACCGAGTTAGAGCCGAACACCAGATCCACCCGGGTGGCCGTCCACTTCAGCGCGCCGCTGCGGCGATCGCGGATATCGTAGAGATTGCTCGCTTTCGGCAGCCACTGGTAGTCCATGTCGGTCAGGTTGACGAAGAAGTCGTTGCTGAGCACCCCGACCCGATCGGTAAAGACCCCGTGCCCGGTACCGCCGTGGTTGGTGCCGAGCACCCGCATCCCGCCGACCAGCGCTGTCATCTCGCAGGCGGTGAGCCCCATCAGCTGGGCGCGATCCAGCAGCAGCTCCTCCGCCGTTACCACATAGTCCTGCTTCAGCCAGTTGCGGAAGCCGTCGGCCAGCGGTTCCAGCACCTCGAACGAGGCCACATCGGTCTGAGCCTGAGTGGCGTCCCCCCGGCCCGGCGCAAACGGCACGCTCACCGTCACCCCGGCGGCTTGGGCAGCCTGCTCGATGGCGAGGTTGCCCCCCAGCACGATGAGATCCGCGACGCTGACGCCACACTCGGCCGCCAGCTTGTCATAGACCGCCAGCACCTTCGCCAACTTCGCCGGTTCGTTGCCCGGCCAATCCTTCTGCGGCGCCAGCCGGATGCGGGCACCGTTGGCTCCGCCCCGCTTGTCGGAGCCTCGGAAGGTACGGGCACTATCCCAGGCGGTAGTGACCCTCTCGCTGATGGAGAGGCCGCTGGCGGCAATCCTGGCCTTCACCGCCGCCACGTCATAATCGGCGCGTCCGGCTGGCACCGGATCCTGCCAGATCAGATCTTCTGTCGGCACATAGGGGCCGACATAGCGGCTCTTCGGCCCCATATCCCTGTGGGTCAGCTTGAACCAGGCGCGAGCAAAGGCGTCGGAGAAGGCCGCCGGATCATCGCGGAAGCGCTCGGCAATCTTGCGATACTCGGGGTCGAATTTGAGCGCCATGTCGGCATCCGTCATCATGGGTTTGCAGCGGATCGACGGGTCCTCCACATCCACCGGCATATCCTCTTCGGCGATATTGATCGGTTCCCACTGATGGGCCCCCGCCGGTGATTTTTGCAACCACCAGTCGTACTTGAACAGCAGATCGAAGTAGCCGTTGTCCCATTGGGTCGGGTGGGTGGTCCAGGCCCCTTCGATGCCGCTGGTCACAGTGTTGCGGCCGATGCCGCGGCTGTGGTGATTGATCCAGCCGAGCCCCTGCTCCTCGAGGCTGGCCCCTTCCGGCTCGGGGCCAAGCTGTTTGGCGTCACCGTTGCCGTGAGCCTTGCCGACGGTGTGGCCACCGGCGGTCAGTGCCACCGTCTCTTCATCATCCATCGCCATGCGGGCGAAGGTGACTCGCATGTCTTGCGCGGTTTTCAGTGGATCGGGCTGGCCATCCACCCCTTCCGGGTTGACGTAGATAAGCCCCATCATCACCGCCGCCAGCGGGTTTTCCAGATCCCGCTCGCCGGAGTAACGACCGCCCGGCTTGCCGCTGGGCGCCAGCCATTCCTTCTCCGATCCCCAGTAGATATCCTTCTCCGGATGCCAGATATCCTCGCGGCCAAAGGCGAAGCCGAAGGTCTTGAGCCCCATGGACTCATAGGCCACGGTGCCCGCAAGAATGATCAGATCGGCCCAGCTGATCTTGTTGCCGTACTTCTTCTTGATGGGCCATAGCAGGCGACGGGCCTTGTCGAGGTTGGCGTTATCCGGCCAGGAGTTGAGAGGGGCGAAACGCTGGTTGCCGCTGCCACCGCCGCCGCGGCCATCGGCGATGCGGTAAGTCCCGGCCGAGTGCCAGGCCATGCGGATCATCAGGCCGCCGTAGTGGCCCCAGTCGGCGGGCCACCACTCCTGACTGTCGGTCATCAGGGCGGTCACATCCTGCTTGAGGGCCGCCATATCGAGCCCCTTCAAGGCTTCCCGATAGTTGAAACCGGCCCCCAGCGGATTGGTCTTGGTATCGTGTTGGTGAAGAATGTCGAGGTTGAGGCTCTTCGGCCACCACTCCATTCTGGACGTCTCGACGGAGGTGGTTCCCCCGTGTATGACCGGGCATTTTCCTGCGGAACTGTCTGAATTATTGCTCATCATTTTCCTCATTTGCTCTGCTGTCCATAACCTGAAACAGCATGGCACAGAGGCGTGACACAAACTGTGCAGCAGCGGCCGATTTACGGATCTTTCACGCAAGCGGCCACGGAGCGCCCGTCAGCCGCGACAGAAATTGGACGAACTATGGCGCCTCTGTGGGCTGATGGGGCGGCTCGGGCCGCAGCCAGGCGCTGCGAAAATCGAACCAGCCGAGCGCTGTCATCCGCACCCCGTGCACGCCGATCCGGCTCTCCAGCTCCAGCCAGTGGTGAAACAACGGCACAAACCAGCTCTGCTGCTGCACAGTTGCCAGCAGGGCGCGGGGGCCGGGCTCCTCACCGCTGGCGCGCCACTGCATCAACCCTTGCCACAACTCATGCTGACTGCTCCACACCTTGCGCAGCAACGGGGTGCCCTGCAACCAGGCGTAGGGGGCAAAGGGGCCGGCATGTTCGAGGTTGAGGGTGCCGAGCCAGAGATCCACGTCTTCATCCTCGCCACTCACCCAGCGACCGTAATCGAGGGTGCGCACCTCCAGCCGGATCCCCTGTTCGGCCAGCAGGCTGCTCATGGCGTTGGCGCACTCGTTGAACTCCAGATGCTGGTTGAAGCAGGCAAGCACCAAGGTCGTCGGCAACTGCGCCGGTGTGGGCAAGGGGGCGGGCAGTGCTTCGCGCCAGTGGGGCAGCAGGCCGAGGGCGCTGGTCCAGCCCCGTTGCAACTCGGGGGCGACCCGCCCCATCAGAGCCACCGGATTGAGCAGTTGGCCGAGCCACTGGCGCAGGGCGGGATCCTGCAAGGATCCGGAACGATCGTCCTGCAGCAGGAAGTAGCAGCCCGACTCCAGCTCCGATTCGCCGCGCATGGTACCGAGCTCAGGGCTGTCGCGCCCAAGCTGCAGATGGGTCTCCAGCCGCTCTGCCAGCTCCGGCAGCATCCAGATATCGATCTCGTCGAGCAGGGCGCGCAGGCCGAAGTAGTCGTCAAACGCCGCAAGGCAAAGATGCAGGGGATCGTTGGCGGCGACCCGGTAAGGGCCGGTGCCCACAGGTTGCAGAGCAAAGCCTGCCTCCCCCTTGAGCTCCCGCGGCAAAATGGTCGCAACCGGTTCGGCCAGCAGGTGGGGCAGCCAGGGATCCGGGCTGTCGAGATAGAGATCCAGGGTGCGCGGCCAGGGGCTCTCCAGCCGGTCCAGATGGGCGAACAGCGGGCGATCCCGCAAAGCCAGCAGACTCTCCATCACATCCTCCACCACCAGCTCGCGACCGTGGTGAAAGCGCACCGCCGGGCGCAGATAGAAGCGCCAGTGACAGGGGCCCAGACACTCCCAGTGGTGGGCCAGATCCCCTTCGATTTCCCCATTTTCCTCATTTCGCCGGGTGAGGCCGTTGAAGATCTGGCGGCTCAGGTGAATTTCGGAGCGGCGCATCGGGCCGGTGGGCAGCAACTGCGGCAACGGCCGGTAGTATGGCACCCGCAGGATCTGGCGCCCCTCGCGGGTGGCCTGACCGAGCTGTTCGATCAACAGCGGAGTGAGCAGATCGAGGCGATCTTCGGCCAGCCGCACCGCCTGCGCCAGCTGGCCCTGGCTGAGCAGATCCCGCAAGCGGCGCCGGGTCAGGCTCTCCTGACTGTCGAGCAGGGTGAGTCGGGAGCGCCGCCCCCGCCCCGCTTCCGCCGACCAGCTGAGCCAGCCCTGATCCTGCATCCGCCGCAGCAGCAGGCGGGCGTTGCGCGGGGTGCAGCAGAGCAGATCCGCCACCTCGGCGAGGCTGATCTCCCGCTCGTCGCTGCCAAGCAGCTGGGCGAGTCGTTGAAATTGCTGGTAGAGGCGACCGGTCGGCATAAAAGAGGAAATCCCGTTGCTGTAATTCATCAGTTTTTACTTCCGCATTTTAGCTCAATACTGCTGATGAACGTGAGAACCACTGCACAGGAGCACCATCATGAGCCACGCCAACCCCATCAAACCGAACCGGATCCAGCAGACCTTGCGCCGTTACTTCAAGCGGATCCTGCCGCGCCCGCTGTCGCTCATCGAGGATCCCATGCAGCAGCTCAACCGCCTGATGCAGTGGGATATGAACCAGATCGATGACAAGGAGTATCGCCGCCGTCTCTGAGTGCGAGCCGTGCCAGCCACTCGGGACGCGCATCCCCTGCGGGCGACATTGCTTTGCCGGATCTTGCTGTTTACATCGGCCACGGGCCTGATAGATTGGACGTCTATCCATCTATAACTGCGACAAGCAACATCCAACAAGGAGTGTGTGATGAAAGATGCGACCCTGGCCCTGCACCATGGCTTTTCCAGCGACCCCACCACCAAGGCGGTCGCCGTGCCCATCTACCAGACGGTGGCCTACGAGTTCGAGAGCGCCCAGCACGGGGCGGATCTGTTCAATTTGGCGGTGCCGGGCAACATCTACACCCGCATCATGAACCCCACCAACGATGTGCTGGAGCAGCGGATGGCTGCGCTGGAAGGGGGGATCGCCGCGCTGGTGGTCTCGGCAGGTTCCGCCGCCATCACCTACGCCATTCAGGCGCTGACCGCCGCCGGTGACAACATCGTCTCCACGCCCCAGCTCTATGGCGGCACCTACACCTTGTTCGCCCACATGCTGCCGAGTTTCGGGGTCGAGGTGCGCTTCGCCAAGGATGACAGCGCCGAGGCCATCGCCGCCCTTATCGACGACAAGACCAAGGCAGTCTACTGCGAGAGTATCGGCAACCCGGCGGGCAACATCGTCGATCTGGCCGCGCTGGCCAAGGCCGCCCACGCCCGTGGTGTGCCGCTCATCGTCGACAACACGGTCGCCACCCCGGTGCTGTGCAAGCCCATCGAACATGGCGCCGACATTGTCGTTCACAGCCTGACCAAATATGTCGGCGGCCACGGCAACTCGCTGGGTGGCGTCATCGTCGACTCGGGCAGGTTCCCCTGGGCGGATCACCCCGAGCGCTTCCCCCAGCTGACCAAACCGGAGCCCTCCTACCACGGGGTGGTCTATACCGAGGCCTTTGGCCCGGCCGCCTTTATCGGGCGGGTGCGTACCGTGCCGCTGCGCAATACCGGCGCGGCGCTGGCGCCGATGAACGCCTTCCTGCTGCTGCAGGGGCTGGAGACCCTGAGCCTGCGCATGGAGCGCCACGTCGACAACGCCCTGCGGGTCGCCAACCACCTCAAGCACCACCCCAAGGTAGCCTGGGTCAGCTACGCCGGTCTGCCGGGTCATCCCCACTATCTGCTGGCAGAGAAGTACATGGCCGGTCGCCCCTCGGCCATCCTCTCGTTCGGTCTGAAGGATGGCTACGAGGCGGGCGTGCGTTTCTACGATGCACTGAAGATCTTCAAGCGGCTGGTCAATATCGGTGACGCCAAGTCGCTGGCCTGCCACCCCGCCTCCACCACCCATCGCCAGTTGAGCGAAGAAGAGCAGGCCAAGGCTGGGGTGAAACCCGAGATGATCCGGCTGTCGGTCGGGATCGAGGCGATCGAGGACATTCTGGCGGATCTGGATCAGGCGCTGGATGCCTGAGTCAGTCAGCAAGGGAGCGGGCATCAGCCCGCTCTTTTTTACTGCCGGTGAACCGTCCCCCTCGCCCGCTCGTATACCCCATCCTGCCACCGAATCGAGGTCGTTATGATAGTCCTGCATCACCTGAACAAATCCCGCTCCCAACGCATCATCTGGCTGCTCGAAGAGCTGGGCCAGCCCTATGAGATCAAGGCGTATCAGCGCGATGCCGCCACCTTTCTGGCGCCGCCCGAGCTCAAGGCCATCCACCCTCTCGGCAAGTCGCCAGTCATCGAGTTCGACGGCCGGGTGCTGGCGGAATCGGGCGCCATCACCGAGTACCTGATCGCCCGCTACGCCGCCGATCGGCTGGCACCGGCACCAGATAGCCCCGACTATCCCGAATATCTGCAGTGGCTCCACTTTGCCGAGAGCTCGGGCATTCTGCCGCTGCTGCTCGACATGTTCGTGCGCAAGGATGGCAGCCCGATGCGCTTCCTGCCGGACTACGCCAAGGCGGAGTCTGCCAAGGTGCTGGGCTACCTCAATGAGGTACTGGCGAATCGCCACTATCTGGTGGGGGATCGCCTCTCCGGCGCCGACATCATGAACTCCTTCCTGGTGGATCTGCTGGCGCAAAATGGTCAGCTGGCCCACTTCCCGCACCTGCAAGCCTACTGGCAGCGCCTCAATACCCATCCGGCCCGTCAGAAAGCCATGGAGCTGGAGCGCGAGCTGGATCAGCGCCCCTGATCCAAATCGCCATCATGCAAAACGCCCCGACTGTCGGGGCGTTTTTGTTATGCGTGTCCCGTCCTGAATATGGTTTACACCTTTCCCCCCAATAAATGGAGAACCCGATGGGACAAGGTGTGAAACGGACACAGCGCGATTACTCGCTGACTTTTAAACTGGC
>NZ_JBGLRA010000021.1:0-49524 GCF_041402405.1 Aeromonas sp. S13(2024)
AATCCAGCACGACCCACCATCATTTCAGAATCCCAGGTCGTTTAGCTCAGCTGGGAGAGCACCTCCCTTACAAGGAGGGGGTCACTGGTTCGATCCCAGTAACGACCACCATATTTGCAGTAAAAAGTTTAAAAAAATGATTTAGATGGGTCGTTAGCTCAGTCGGTAGAGCAGTTGACTTTTAATCAATTGGTCGCTGGTTCGAATCCAGCACGACCCACCATCATTTCAAGAATCCCAGGTCGTTTAGCTCAGCTGGGAGAGCACCTCCCTTACAAGGAGGGGGTCACTGGTTCGATCCCAGTAACGACCACCATATTCGCAACCGAAGCTGAGATATCAGCTGCGGTTGCAGAGAAAGTCCCCACTCAGATGGGGATTTTTTTTGCCTGAAATTCAGTACTCCAGCTTCTTCTGTTGCCGTTGTGGCGAGCAAAGCACCACCTCTTATTGTGCCACTCTGCCACTTTGCCACTCCGATCCTTCTTCATCCTGCTCTTCCGAGATTGTTCGACGGCCACTGACTTCACTCCTGTCCATCGTGATGCTGCTCATATGAACGCCTGTTAAAGCAAACGCCAGCAATAAAAAGGGCAGGCCAAGGCCTGCCCGCACGGATTCGCAAGGTGTTACATGATCCCGCGGATCAGGATCCCGCTGATCAGCAGCGGCGCCACCACGCGCCAGCACCAGAGCAGCGCCAGACGCAGGGCGGGTGACAGGCCTACAGGGAGAATGGCATCACCCAAGCGCCAGCCCAGCAGCAGGGTCAGTACCAGACCAAACAGCGGCATCATCAGGTTGGAGGTGAGATAGTCGAGCAGCTCGAAGATGGTCTTGCCAAACAGGGTCAGATCGCTCCATGGGCCGAACGACAGGCTCACCGGAATGCCGGAGGCCATGATGAGCAGAGTCAGTACCCGGCAGGCACCACGGCGCGACCAGCCCCACTCCTCGGTGGTGAAGCGCACCAGATGCTCCAGCATGGAGATGGAGGAGGAGAGGGCGGCGACCAGCAGCAACAGGAAGAAGACTACCCCCAGCCCCTGACCGAGCGGCAGATGACTGAACACGGCAGGCATGGTCATAAAGGTGAGTCCTGGGCCTGCGGTAGGGTCGATACCGGTGGAGGCCAGCGCCGGGAAGATCATCAAGCCCGCCAGCACCGAGATAAGGCTTGCCAGTGTGACCACCCAGACCCCGGAACGCAGCACCCCTTCGCTATTGGGCAGGTAGGCGCCATAGGTCGTGTGTACCCCGAGCCCGATGGAGAGGGAGAAGAAGGCCAGCCCCAGCGCGTCCAGCACGCTCTGGCCGGTCAGCATGGAGAAGTCCGGCAGCAGCAGCTGGCGCACACCCGCCATGGAGCCCGGCATGGAGAGACCGACCCCCACCAGCAACAACATCATGATGAAGAGCGCGGGCATCATCCAGCGCAGTGCCCGCTCCACCCCTTTCTGAATACCGCCCTGCACGAACCACCAGGTGAGCCCGGCAAAGATCAGATGGGTCAGCACCGGCCACCAGGGGTTGCTGACATAGCCGTTGAACAGGGCGGTGAGGGAACTCCCCTCGCTCAGGTTGAGCTTGCCTGCCATCGCCAATGCGGCATAACCCACGGTCCAGCCGCCCACCACGCTGTAGAAGCTGTAGATAAAGAAGCCGCAGAGGATCCCCATATACCCCATCCAGCGCCAGTTCGGCCCCACCAGCTTGCGGAAGGCGCCGAGCACCCCGCGCTGGCTATGGCTGCCGAGCAGGGTTTCGCCGACCTGTACCGCTACCCCCAGGGTGAAGCTGAACAGCAGAAAAACCAGCAGGAAGGCGCCACCGCCATTGGTGGCGGTCACATAGGGAAACTTCCAGATGGCACCAAGGCCAATCGCTGTGCCTGCTGCGGCCAGCACATGACCGAGACGGGAAGACCACTGAACCTGGCTCATACAACCTCCGGGTAACACGACATCGAAGCAATACTCCTCTGTAGCAATAAACGACAGACCATAAAAAAGGCCGCCTGAGGCGACCTTTGCAATGAACATTCAGAAAAACTGTGCGTGCAAGGTCACCTCTCTTGCGAGCTAAAAAATCGACCAAACAGCACGAGGATGGCAGACATGAGGTGACAACCTGACTAATGAATGAGGAAACAGCCTAAACCATGGAAAGAATAATTGACACATAAAATCAAAATTTTTTTGTGTGCCGCTGTCACCACTCTGACTATACGTACAACTCAATGGGGGAAAACCTCGCCGAGCCGTATCTTTTCTACCTTGTGGCTATTTACTGGGCGATAATCGACGTAGCTTCTTCTGGAACTAGTGACCGCGACATGGCGCTGACGGGAACAACGATGAGACAGGATGTCGTATGAGATGGATGGTGCTGCCCTGGTTATTGATCAGCCTGAGTGTGTCGGCGCAGCCCGGATTAACCCTGCTGAGTCACGACTTACCCCCCTTTACCGAATACCGCGACGGCAAGCTCGACGGATTCGCTATTCGTTTGATTGATGAGGTGCAGGAGGAGCTTGGCACCCGCTATCCGGTGCGGATTTACCCGCTCAAACGGGCGCTGGCGCTGGCACGGGTCGAGCCCGGCTATGGACTGTTCGTGGTACAGCGGCTCCCGGAGCGGGAGTCCCATTTCAAATGGGTTGGCCCGCTCTTTATCAATCGGGTCTTTATCTATCAGGCGCCGGATAGTCGCCACCCGCTGACCTCGCTGGCGCAGCTGCGGGAGCTGCCCAGAGTGGGGGTCGTGCTGGGTAACGCCGATGATGTGCGGCTGACCCATGAGGGCTACACCAATCTGGTGCGCTACAAGACGGTCGGGGAGGCGATAGAGCGGCTGATGCTGGGCAAGATCGATGCCTTGCCGATGGCGGAGCTGGTGATGGAGGCCACCCTCGACAAGATGGGGTTATCCCGGCGCAGCATCATCAGTAGTGGTGTTCTGCTTCATCAGGCCGGTCTCTATATCGTCTTTTCCAAGGGGACGGATGATGCCGAGATCACCCGCTGGCAGCATGCCCTGGAGGCCGTCAGAGCGGCCCAGGGACGGGCCGATAGGCCCACCCGCGAAGAGTAACCGTTACACCAGACCGCGAATCAAGATCCCGCCGATCAGCAAGGGGGCAATCCAGCGCCAGCAGTTCATCAGCAGGTGATGCCAGTGGCTGGCAATCCCCTGCGGCAGCGCCTTGCGTCCCAGCTTCCAGCCCAGCAGCAGCGTCAGCATCAGGCCGAACAGCGGCATCATCAGGTTGGAGGTGACAAAGTCCAGCAACTCGAAAATGGTTTTGCCAAACAGGGTGGCGTGTTGCAGCGGGCCAAACGACAGGCTGACCGGAACACCGCTAACCATGACGAATCCAGTGATGGCGCTGCAGGCCGTGCGGCGTGACCAACCCCAGGTCTCGCACAGGAAGCACTGCAAATGCTCCAGCAGGGAGATGGCCGAGGAGAGCGCCGCAAAGACCAGCAGGGCGAAGAAGATCACCTCAAGCACCTGACCAAAGGGCAGCAGCTGAAACACCGCTGGCATGGTCATAAAGGTGAGACCGGGGCCGGAGGCCGGGTCGATACCGGTCGAGGCCAGCACCGGGAAAATCATCAGCCCCGCCAGTACTGCCACCATGCTGGCCAGCAGCACCACCCAGAGGCTGGAGCGACCAACCCCTTCGCTGGTCGGCAGATAGGCACCGTAGGTGGTGTGAATGCCCAGACCGATGGAGAGGGAGAAGAAGGCCAGCCCCATGGCATCGAGCACGCCGGACATCCCCAGCTTGCTGAAGTCGGGCATCAGGAAGTGACGTACCCCCGCCATCGCATTGGGCAGGGTGAGGCCAAAGGCGACCAGCATCAGGATCATCAGGAACAGGGCTGGCATCATCCAGCGCAAGGTGCGCTCCACCCCTTTCTGAATGCCCCCTTGCACCACCATCCAGGTGAGGGCGGCAAATAGCAGATGGGTGAGAATGGGCCAGACGTCGCCGCTGACATAGTCATTGAAGCGGGCGGTGAGGGCTGCTGCATCACCATAGTTGAGATCGCCGGAGATGGCCATGCCGGTATAACCCAGGGTCCAGCCGCCCACCACGCTGTAGAAGCAGTAGATGAGCAGGGTAGAGATCACCCCCATTACCCCAACCCAGCGCCACTGTTTGCCGAGCAGATCGGAGAAGGCACCGACTACCCCGCGGCGACTCATGCTGCCGAGCAGGGTCTCCCCCATCAGTACCGCCACCCCCAGGGTGAAGCTGAACAGCAGAAAGACCAGCAGGAAGGCGCCGCCACCGTTGACTGCGGTGACATAGGGGAATTTCCAGATTGCGCCGATACCGACCGCGGAACCCGCTGCGGCGAGGATGTAGCCGAGTCGGGATGACCATTGGGACTGCTTCATAAGAACTCCAATCGAGCGCCCCTTGGCAGGGGCAGAATGGCGCTCATGTTACGGAGGTCACGGCGCAATCACTACGACGGTTATCAGGTGTAAATGCGATTTGTTGGCATGAATGGCTAATTTAATTCTGTTTTTTGCCCAATCCTGCCACCAAATAAAAACCGGAGCGAGATTGCTCCGGTTTGGTCTCTGACAATTGCTCGTCGGTGGACTAGATCACTCCGAGCTCCCGCAGCCGCTCCATCAGGTAGCTGTGGGCGGTATGACGCTCGGAGAGCACCACATCCGGGCGCGGGTGGAGGAACAGCGGCAGGGAGATACGCGACTTGGCGGCACTGCCACCGGTCGGGTTGATGACGCGGTGAGTGGTGGAGGGGTAGTAGCCGCGAGAGGCCTCCTGCAGCATGTCGCCGATATTGATGATGAGGGTGCCAAAGTCACACGGCACGTCCATCCACTCGCCGTCGGAGCCCTTCACCTGCAGCCCCGGCTCGTTGGCGGCGGGCAGAATGGTGAGCAGGTTGATATCTTCGTGGGCGGCTGCACGGATGGCGCCCGGCTCCTCGGTGCCATCGAACGGCGGATAGTGCAGCACCCGCAGCAGGGTCTTCTGGCTCTCTTCGATCATCGAGGAGAGGGGGCTGCTGTAGTTGGCGGCGATATCGGCCGGGGTGTACTGCTCGACCCAGCCCAGCAGCTCGGCGGCCAGACCGTTGGCCAGACGATAGTACTCCATCGCCTGCTCCTTCAGCTCTTCCGGCATCTGGCCCCAGGGGTAGATGTGGAAGTACTCCTTGATGTCTTTCTGGCTATGGCCCTTGGCCACCTCGGAGACCGACGGCGGGAAGTAGCCATCCTGAGTCTCGCGGTTGAACAGGAAATCCCGCTTCTGCTCGCTCATGAAGAAGCGATACCAGTTGTCGTAGATGGACTGCACCAGCTCTTTCGGGATGGGGTGGTTGGTCAGCACGCCAAAGCCGGTGGTTCGCAGGGATTCGGTGAAGCGTTGGGCCGCATCGGGTGAGCGGTAATCGACGGTCAGGACTTTCATTGTTTTTGTTGCGCGCCAGTTAAAATATGGCGCAGTTTACCTTGCGCCTGATAACAAGGAAAGCGGGTTGGCCGCCCGTCTGGCACGGCGTTGAATAGTGACAAAAACATCAAATAAACCGCGCCAGACCGCACGGGAGCGCATCCCTTGTTATGGCCTTTTATCCTCTCTAGAATGCCGCTCACTATCTTTTCCGGAGTCTGTTCATGTCCCCCAAAATCCTGTTGCTGACCCTGCCGGTATTGCTGGCGGGATGCAGTGCCCTGTCAGAAGATGAGTGCCGCACCATGAGTTGGTACAACCTGGGTTATCAGGATGGAGCGGAGGGCAAAACCCGTCAGGCGACCCGCGATTACGTTTCGTCTTGCAGCGAATATGGCCTCAAAGTGGATGAAGCCGAGTGGAAACGGGGCTACGACAAGGGGCTGGAGCTCTACTGCATTCCCGAGCTGGCCTACAGCAAGGGCAAGGAGGGGCAGGCCTATCTGGGGGTATGCCCCAATGACGCCAGCTTCCTCAAGCAGTATCAGCGTGGCTACGAAGAGTACAAACTGGCTGCTCGCCTGCGGGAGATCAGCGACGAGCTGGAGCGTACCGAGCGTGATATCGATACGCTGGAGCGCAGCATCCGCAACGAAACCAACACGGAACAGCGCGACTACTACCGCGCTAAGCGCGATCGGGCCATTCGCCACTACGAATCCCTGCGCCGGGAGTACAACCGTCTGCGCTATCCGGATCGGGTGATCCAGTTCTCCTTCGGCGGTTAATCTCTCTCTTCATGGCCAGCCCGCGTGCTGGCCATGTTGCATCTTGTCAGCTCAGGGCAGTACCCAGCGCTGTAGCGCCAGTGCGATGCCATCTTCGTTGTGGTCGGCCGTGACCCGATGGGCATGGCTTTGGATCTGCGGGGCCGCATTGCCCATGGCCACCGCCAGCCCCACCTGCTCGAACATGCTGATGTCGTTGTTGTTGTCCCCAAACGCCACCACCTGCTCCATCGCAATCCCTTCGCTGGCGGCCCACTGGGCCAGCCGGTTGCCCTTGCTGCAACCGGGCTGTACCAGCTCCACCGCATAGGGGGCCGCCCAGTCACGGGTAAAGGGCATCTGCTCGACCACCTCGCCCATAAAGGTGTGCAGGCGTGCCGGATCCTGATTGAACAGCTCCAGTTTCCAGACCGGGTTGTCGAGCCAGCCTGCCAGCTCCTCGACCGGGTGGAGGGCGATCTTGAGGTGGTCCGGCTGATTGGCCGACCAGTGGCGGATGCGGGTGACATGCTCTTCGCAGCCGATGTAGCCGATCCCCTCGCTCAGGTGGAACAGGGCGCCCATCTGCTGTGCCTCGACCGCGGCCAGCAGCTCGGTAAGCGGGGCGACCGCCAGCGGGTCGCCGCTGAGGAGCCGGTTTTGCACCGGATCATAGAGATAGGCGCCGTTGCTGCAGATGAGGGGGGTATCGAGGGCCAGTTCGTGGTGGAAGGGGCGTGCCGTCATGTAGTGGCGCCCCGTGACCAACAGCACCTTGATGCCGTGGGCGCGGGCCTGCGCCAGTGCTGCCCGGGTGGCCGACGAGATCTTGTGATCCCGGGTCAGCAGGGTGCCATCCATATCGAGCGCGATGGCCTTGTACTCACTCATAGCTCCTCCAGCATCGAACAAATCCGTAAAGAGCTTTACCGTCCCAGACCCGGCGCCCCGATGCAAGTTTTGCCCGCGGCCGAAGCGCCGAACTGTGATCCCTTCGTGGCTCAGGTGCAGCTGGCCAGCTGTTGACGACGGTCGGCACGGCGGCGCAGCAGATAGAAACCGGCGGCACTGGCAAGGGAGCAGAGGGTGGCGAGATAGAAGGGCCACTCGGTACCGGCCAGCAGCACCAGACTGCCGAGCAGCACCGCCAGGATCTCGCTGCCTACGGCGAGGGCGCGGTAGAGCCCCATCGCCTGCCCCTGTTGCTCCGGGTGACTGCGGTTGGAGATCGCCACCGAAGTGGCCAGCTCCCCCAGACTCATGCCGATGCCAGCGGGAACGAAGGTAAGCGCCAGTCCCCACCAGTGCACGGGCAGGATAAAGAGCAGCATGCCGCTCGCCATCACCAGATGGCCGACAATCCCGAGGGAGCTGCCGCGCCAGTGGCGGGCTATGCGAGAGCCGAGCCAGGAGCCCGCCATCATGGGCAGGCTCACCAGCACCGCCGCCTGCGCCAGCTGGGCCGGATCCCAGGCCAGCCGCTCCACCAGCCAGATATTGAAGTAGGTGAAATAGAGCTGCACGGCGCCATAGCTGATCAGGGTGAGCGCGAAGTAGGGCAGCAGGACCGGTTGCAACAACAGCTGGCGGCTGGAGAGGGTCGGGGCCTGCCGGGCGGCCGCCACCGGCGGACGATAGGGGATCAGCCAGTAGACCAGCAGCAGGTTGAGCAGGGTCATTCCTACCGCCAGCCAGGCGGCCAGACTGTAATCCCCCGAGATCACCGCGGCGTAGCCCCCGATCACCGGCCCCACCACCCAGCCCAGATTCATGCCGATATTGATCCAGGCGAAGCTGCGCGCCTTGTGCTCCTTGCCGGCGAGATCCGCCGCCATCGCCTGCACGATGGCGATGTTGCCGTTGCACAGCCCCTCCACAATCCGGCTGAGCAGCAACAGGGGGAGGGAGCGCCAGGCGATACCGAGTGCCATCAGGGCATAGCCTGCCAGTACCCCCGCCAGCGAGAGCAACAGCAGTGGCTTGCGGCCATAGCGGTCGGAGAGGCGACCGAGCCAGGGGCTGCCCACCAGCTGGAACAGGGGATAGAGCCCCATGATGACCCCCAGCCACACCTTGCGGCTCCAGTCGGAGGCTTCCGGCGTCAGCATGCCGTGGGCCGGATCCAGCAGCAAAGGTGCCAATACCGGGGAGGGGAGACTGAAGCCTGCAACTGCCAGCGTGACCGTCATGACCAGCACCCAGAGGGGATTTTTGTGCTCGTGTTTCTCCATGCTGCACCCATTAAGTAAAGTTATTGGTTTATTTATGCTGGTTCATAGACGGGATTAAGTAAAGTGAATTGTTGATTTAATAAAGGGCGCTCCCCATAATGAGATCATGAACGCAAGCACCGACAAGATCCTGTTTCTGCTCAAGAGCCATGGCCCGCAGAGCGCCGCCGCGCTGGGGGAGCAGTTGCAGATGACCTCCATGGGCGCCCGCCAGCACCTGCTCACGCTGGAGCAGGAGGGGTGGGTCACATTCAGCGACGAGGCGCGCGGGCGCGGTCGTCCCGTGCGGCTGTGGCAGCTCACCGAGCAGGCCTGGCAGCGCTTCCCCGATAGCCATAGCGACCTGACCGTGCAGTTGATCGACAACGTGCGCGAGCTGTTTGGCGAGGAGGGGATGGAGCGGCTGATCCAGCAGCGGGAGCAGCAAATGCTTGCTCGCTATCAGGAGGCGCTGGGGTCCCATGGTCTATCTGGCCGGCTGGCGGCGCTCAAGGAGCTGCGTACTCGCGAGGGCTACATGGCGGAGATCCGCCGCGAAGAGGATGGTAGCTGGCTGCTGTGGGAGAGCCACTGCCCCATCTGTGCGGCAGCGCGTACCTGCCGCGGTTTCTGTCGCAGCGAGCTGGCGCTGTTTCGCCAGCTGCTGGCGCCGGCGACGGTGGAGCGGGAGCAATATCTGCTGGAGGGGGCGCACCGCTGTCTCTATCGCATCACGCCGCCCGCGCTCTGATTGCGTCAAACGCCCAAAAACAACAAAGCAGGCGCCGGGATGCCTGCTTTGTTGCCTTCGGGGAGGGGGTTCTCTCGTTCCAGCCCGTCGTTTCCCGATAAGGTAAGACGGCTGATGGGGCTCTTGACCCGGTAAGGTCCTTCACCGCAGAGACCCGGTCAGGTATCTGCTTTGCCACCGGAAGATGTAACCATAGTATCCCTCCCGTGCCGGTGAGTGGTTGCAAAGTAACCACTTATTTCGGTTGTTTTTGCAATAGTTCACCCTTAATCTAGGAAAAGTGGATTAGTCATTGCAACGAGGAAGGGTAAATGCTGAAACTTGATCGCATAGACAGACATATTCTCGAGCTGATGCAGGAGAATGGCCGCATCAGCAATCTGGAACTGGCCGAGCTGGTCGGGCTCTCCCCGTCCCCCTGCTCCCGCCGGGTCAAGGCGCTGGAGGATGCCGGCCTCATCGACACCCACGTTACTTTGCTCAACGCCCGCCAGCTTGGCCTCACCCTCACCGCCTACATTCACATCTCCATGGACAGACACACGCCCGAGCGGTTCGAAAACTTCGATCGCGCCATCAGCGAGTTGCCCGAAGTGCTGGAGTGTGATCTCATCACCGGCAACGATGCCGACTACCAGCTCAAGGTGGTGGTGCGCGACATGGAGCACTACCAGCACTTCCTGCTGGACAAGCTGACCCATATTCCGGGGGTGACCGGGGTGCGCTCCAGCTTCGTGCTGCGCCGCATCAAGCACAAGACGGCGCTGCCGCTCAACCATCTGGGTTGAGCCCGCGCAAACCGCTTATAGAAACAGAAAGAGGAGGCCAGTGGCCTCCTCTTTTGCTATTCGCTCTTGGTTATTCGGTAGTGGTTATCGGGTCTGGATTAGCTGTCGCGGTGACGGGGCTACTGCCGCTGTCAGACGCTGACCTGGCTGATGTCTTCCACCTGCAGCAGCCAGCCGCTCTGCTCCTGCTGCGGTTCGCCGCTGACCCGCAGCCGCTCGCCGGTCGGCACCCACTGCCCCTCGGGCAGGGAGACCAGCAGACTCTCGCTGCCGTTGTCGAACAGCCAGCGATCTTCGCCAAGCGATTCAATCAGATAACCTTCCATCTCCACTCTGGACTCGGCTTGCCAGGATGGCGCAACGGAATCACGGCTCTCGATGAAATCCCCCTGAACACCAAAACTGGCTAGCCCCCACAGAATGGAGAGCCCTACGATGGATGTTTGCATCTTGTCTCTCCTCTTTTGGAACTGTAGGGCCAGTATGGGAACAGAAAACTGAGCGCACCATGAACAAGGTGGCAAAGTGCTGGCGAGATCGCGAAAAAATCCGGCCAATTGGCCGGCAGTGTCATTTTATGGTGCCTGGATCACACTATTTGGCGGCTTCTTCTGCCATCCGTTCAGCTCTTGGCTTATTCGTCCACATGGCTACCCCGCGATGATCCCCACAGATCCCCTCTGCCACCACGGCGCGAACCCGGGTGCCATCTTTGCAAATGGCCTGCCAGGCGTCGGCATCATCGATGGCGAGCGAGTTGGGGGGCGGCGTGGTTTGGCAAGCCGTGAGCAGCAGGGCGCACAGGGGGAGCAATTTTTTCATGGCGGACTCCTCGGGGTGATGGGGGACTGAGAGGATGGGGATAACCTCTCCATCCGGGCTTCACTCCCCAGCATCAGTGATAACCGGTTAAGGGGCAAGGGGAGGGGCCACAGACAGGCGCAGGTGCCGTGCAGCCGGGGCTTGCCCTGTGCCCTCCTTGGGCCTAAGGTGGGGCCGTTTTATTGCCTGATTGAAGGAGCGTTTTCATGTCCACTCTTTATCCCCGCGTCGGGGTCGGCGTCATCCTGACCAACCCCCAAGGCCAGGTGCTGCTTGGCAAACGCAAGGGGAGCCATGCCCCCTACTGGTCGATCCCGGGTGGGCATCTGGAGTTGGGGGAGAGCTTCGAGTCGGCGGCGATCCGGGAGGTGGCTGAGGAGACGGGACTAGAGATCCACGGGCCCGAGGTGGTAGCGGTGACCAACAACCTGGAGACCTGGCGCGAGAGCGGGCTGCACTATATCTCGGTGACGCTGCACGCTAAGGCCGATGGTGAGCCGCAACTGCTGGAGCCGGAAAAGTGCGAAGGCTGGGTCTGGTGCGATCCGCGCGCGTTGCCCGAGCCCCATTTCGACGCCAGCCGTCAGTCCATCGCCTGCTGGCTGGCGGGACGCTGCTATCTGCCGGGTGATGTGCCCATGGTGTCGGCCTAATCAGTCTGATTGTCATAAAACGATCATCGCGCTGTCATAATATCTCCTCTCCATCGGGAGAAGAGGGATGAGGGAGAAGAGCGTGGGACAGGTATTTATTCAGTTTTTATGGCTGGGATGCATCAGTTTTGGCGGCCCGGCCGCTCATATCGGCTATTTCCAGCGCACCTTCGTCCAGCGGCTCGGCTGGCTGACACAGGCCGAATTTGCCCGCTTGCTGGCGCTGTGCCAGCTGCTGCCGGGGCCTGCCTCCAGCCAGCTTGGTTTCGCCATCGGTCGTCATCGCGCCGGTCTGGGCGGGGCGCTTTCTGCTTTTGTTGGCTTCACGCTGCCCTCATTTCTGCTGCTACTGGCGGCCGCGATCGGCATCGGCCAGCTGGGCAGCAATCTGTGGCTCGATGCGGCGTTGCACGGCCTCAAGCTGCTGGCGCTCATCGTGGTGGCCGATGCGGTGTTCACCATGAGTCGTCAGTTTTGTGCCACGGGAATGACCCAAGGGATCATGGTGGTGACCGCTGCTGCACTCTGGTGGCAGCCTGGTCTGCTGACTCAACTGTTGATGCTGGCGGGAGCTGCATTGATCTGCGCCCGCAGCCAGTGCGGGGCGGGTAGTCGCCCTGCCTTCGCTGAGCTGCCTTCTGCCGCCAGCAGTCAGCCTCATTGGCCGACCCTGCTGCTGTTTGGCATCCTTTTTATCAGTCTGCCGCTGCTCGCTAGCCCGATTGGTCAACTGGTTGCCGACTTCTATCGCGCCGGTAGTCTGGTGTTTGGCGGTGGCCATGTGGTGCTGCCGCTGCTGCAAGAGAGCGTGGGCCACACTCTCAACGAGCAGCAGTTTCTGACCGGTTACAGCCTGGCCCAGTTGGTGCCGGGCCCCATGTTTACCCTTGCCACCTATCTTGGCGCCCAGCTGCAGCCCGAGATGCCGCTGCTCGGGGCCCTGTCGGCGACCCTGGCGCTCTTTGCACCCGGTTTTCTGCTGCTCTGGGCGGTGGGCCCCTGCTGGCAACAGTGGCTGGCCCGGCCCCGTCTGGCGGGGGCCGTCACCGGAATCAACGCCGCCGTGGTGGGCTTGTTGTTGGCGGCCCTCTATCAGCCGGTGTGGCAGAGCGCGGTGCTGGCGCCGACCGATCTGGCGCTGGCGGCCATCGGCTTTTATCTGCTGCGGGTGGTGAAGTTGCCGGTGCCGGCCATCGCGGCCCTGTTGGTGATGGCCACCATCCTGCTGGCGTGAAGCCGGTGAAATCCCGATAAAAAACGGCGCCTCCGTGATGGAGGCGCCGTTTTTATTGCAATGGGTCAGCCGCTTAAGCGTCGGGATCGAAATCCAGACTCAGGCTGTTGACGCAGTAGCGCTGGCCGGTCTCGGTCGGTCCGTCGGGGAAGACGTGACCGAGGTGAGAGCCGCACTGGCGGCAGGTGATCTCCACTCGCTTCATGCCGTGGCTGTTGTCCTCGGTGTACTCAACCGTCCCCTCTATGGCCTTGTCGAACGAGGGCCAGCCGCAGCCGGAATCAAACTTGGCTCCTGAGTGAAACAGCACGCTCTTGCAGCAGACACAGAGGTAGTCGCCGCTCTTGCGATTGTGGAGCAGGGCGCCGCTGTAGGGGCGCTCGGTGCCCTTCTCCCAGCAAACGTGAAACTGCTCGGCGGTCAGTTTGCTGCGCCACTGTTCCGGATTGTTACTGCTCATACCGACTCCTTGCCATCCATACCGGAGCCCAGCATAGCGGCTCCGTAAAGCTGACTCCAGCATGCCTCTTATGCTTTGCCTGTATCTGTGATCGAGGTGGCAACCATCTCCTCACCGGATGCAGGGAGAATTTCCTGCTGCGGTGGCTGGGCATCCTCCGCCGTGCTGGCCAGCGCCACCCGCTCCAGCAGTTTGAGGGAGTGGGCCCGGCCGACTGCCACCTGCCGTTTGATGTCATCCGGCAGGAAGGGGAGGCCATCGTTGGTGGCGGTGTCGATGGTCTGGATCCACTCCAGCCCTTCCCCTGGCGGTGGCAGGCGGAACTGGATGTCGTAATCGCTGGCGTTGAACAGCACGTACCAGCGCTCGCCGACACAGTTGATCATGCCGATATCCATGGCGAACGCCTGCCCCATGGGGGCGTGCCAATCCTGATCGGTGAGCTGGTGGCCGTCCGGGTGATACCAGTTGACCTGATGGCAGCTGGATGGGGTGCCATTCCAACTATCGTCGCTCAGTTGCAGGTTGGAGAAGACGCAGGACTCCGCCCGCAGCGCCATCATCTGCTGGGTGAAAGCGAACAGCCGCTCATCCTCCGGTCGCCACTGCCAGTTGACCCAGCTGATCTGGTTGTCCTGACAGTAGGCGTTGTTGTTGCCAAGCTGGCTGCGTCCCATCTCGTCGCCGGCGAGGAAGTGGGGAGTGCCTTGGGAGAGCAGCAGGGTGGCAATCAGATTGCGTTTCTGCTGCTGGCGCAGGCTGTTGACCCGCGGATCCAGAGTCGGCCCCTCTACCCCGTGGTTATAGGAGAGGTTGTTGCCGTGGCCGTCCCGATTGTCTTCACCGTTGGCCTGATTGTGGCGCTGGTTGTAGGAGACCAGATCCTCCAGGGTGAAACCGTCGTGATAGCAGAGGTAGTTGACGCTGGTGTGGGGGGAGCGCCAGTTTTTCGGGAAAATATCCCGCGAGCCCACCAGACGAGTGGCGAAGTCCCCCATCTTGCCCGCATCACCGCGCCAGAAGGCGCGCACCGTATCGCGGTAGCGGTCGTTGATCTCCTGCCACTGGCTCGGGAATTGACCCAGCCGGTAGCCGAAGGGACCGATGTCCCAAGGTTCGGCGATGAGCTTGACCTGTGACAGCACAGGATCGGCCATCACGGCCTTGAAGAAGGCGCCCATGGGCTCGAACTCCCCCGCTTCCCGCGCCAGCGTCACCGCCAGATCGAAACGGAAGCCGTCCACCTGCATCTCGGTGACCCAGTAACGCAGAGCATCGAGCACCAGCCGCAGGGTGTTGGGGTGATCCAGATTGACGCTGTTGCCACAGCCGGTCACGTTGGCGTGACGGGTGTAGTCCGGGCCGTGGGGACCCGCTTCGAAGGCGTAGTAACCGGCGTTGTCAAAGCCCTTGAACGAGAGGGTGGGGCCATCGAAGCCCGAGGCGGCAGTGTGGTTGTAGACCACATCCAGGATCACCTCGAGCCCGGCCCGGTGCAGCTCGCGCACCATGGTCTTGAACTCGGTCACCGCCTCGTCGGCCCTGGTGCTGTAGCGCGGCTCCGGGGCGAAGAAGGCGATGGGGTTGTAGCCCCAGTAGTTGGTCAGTCCCAACTGCTCCAGTCGCGGTTCTGACATGAAGGCGGCCACCGGCATCAGTTGCACCGAGGTGATACCGAGGCTCTTCATGTGCTCGATAACCAGCGGGTGACAGATGCCAAGATAGGTGCCCTGCAGCGCTTTGGGGATCCCCGGGTGCTGCTTGGTAAAGCCCTTGACGTGGGTCTCGTAGATAATGGTGCGGGCCGGACTGATCCCGGGTTTGCCAACCCCTTGCCAGTCAAAACTGTCATCCACTACCACCGACTTGGCAATCATCCCGGCACTATCACCCTGATAGAGGGCTTCATCCCAGTAGGTGGGACGACTGAGCGCCCTGGCGTAGGGGTCAATCAGCAGTTTTTGCGGATCGAACAGCATCCCCTCCTGCGGAGTACCATAGACCCGATAGCCGTAGCGCTGACCGGCCTTTACGCCGCGCACGTAGCCAAAGCGATACTGGCCACGGCGGCCGGGCAACTCCAGCCGCATCAGCTCCTGCTCCTGCTCGTCGTACAGGCAGATCTCCACCTTGTCCGACTGGGGGGCCCAGACGCAGAAGTGGCAACCGTTCTCGTCAAGGCGGGCCCCCAGCGGGTGGCCCACCCCTTTTTCCATTACAAGCATCAAGACTCCTGTTTGATAAACAAGGTCGCCAGCGGCGGCAGATCCAGCACTATGCTGTGTGCCATCCCTTGCCAGGGGGTCGGCTCGGCAGCGAACACCAGACCTACATCATAGTTACTGCCCCAGTAATACTCGCTGTCGGTGTTGAGCACCACCCGATAGTGGCCCCCAGCTGGGACGCCGATCCGATATTCGAGACGGGGCACCGGGGTGAAGTTGCAAGCCACCACAATAGTCTGCTTGCCCTCTTTATCCGCCCGCAGCCAGGCAAAGATGCTGTTGTCGGCATCGTTGTGATCCAGCCAGCGGAAGCCGGTCTGCTCATAATCGGCCTGATACAAGGCAGGCTCATGACGGTAGAGGTGGTTGAGATCGTGGATCAGCCGCTGCTGACCGGCATGCTTGGGATATTGCAGCAGGTGCCACGGCAGCTGGGCGTCGTGGTTCCACTCGTTGCTCTGAGCTATTTCGGTGCCCATGAAGTTGAGCTTCTTGCCCGGGTGGGCGTACATGAAGCCCATGTAGGCGCGCAGGTTGGCGGCTTGCTGCCACTCGTCGCCCGGCATCTTGTAGAGCATGGAGTGCTTGCCGTGCACCACCTCGTCGTGGGAGAGCGACAGGATGAAGTTCTCGTCATAGTGGTAAACCATGGAGAAGGTCATGTCGTTGTGGTGGTAGCGACGGTGGATCGGCTCTTTCTGCATATAGGTGAGGGTGTCGTGCATCCAGCCCATATTCCACTTGAAGCCAAAGCCGAGGCCGCCGAGGAAGGTGGGGCGGGAGACACCGGCAAAGGCGGTGGACTCTTCGGCTATGGTCATGGCGTGGGGATACTTGCCGTAGACCTCCTCGTTGGTCCACTTCAAGAGGCTGATCGCCTCGTAGTTGTGGTTGCCGCCATCGACGTTCGGTACCCACTCACCGGCGTTGCGGGAATAGTCGAGATAGAGCATGGAGGCAACCGCATCCACCCGCAGGCCGTCGATGTGGAACTTGTCTAGCCAGAACAGGGCGCTCGCCACCAGGAACTGGCGCACTGTGTCGCGGCCGAAGTCGTAGATGTAGGAGTTCCAGTCCGGGTGCCAGCCACGGCGCGGATCCTCGTACTCGTAGAGCGGGGTGCCGTCGAAACGTGCCAGTCCGTGGGCATCGGACGGGAAGTGGGCGGGCACCCAGTCCAGAATGATGCCGATCCCGGCCTGGTGGCACTGGTCGACGAAGTATTTGAAATCATCGGCGGTGCCGTAGCGGCTGGTGGGGGAGAACATGCCCACCGGCTGGTAGCCCCAGGAGCCGCTGAAGGGGTGCTCGGAGACCGGCAGCAGCTCGATGTGGGTGTACTCCATCTCCTTGACGTAGGCGACCAGCTCCACTGCCAGCTCGCGCCAGCTCAGGCTGTCGCCGTTGGGGTGGCGTTTCCAGGAGCCGACGTGCAGCTCATAGATGGAGAGCGGCTGCTCGCGCTTGTCGTTGTGCTGGCTGGCAATCCACTCGGCATCCTGCCACTGGTACTGGGCGTGGTCATAGACCACGGAGGCGAACGACGGATACTGCTCACTGTAGAAACCTACAGGGTCGCTCTTGTGGGGCAGCCGGTTGCCCATGGGGTCCTTGAGCTCGAACTTGTAGCGATCCCCGGCCTTGAGGCCCGGCACAAACAGCACCCAGTGACCGCAGAGGCTGCGCTGCATCGGATGGCGGCGGCCATCCCAGAAGTTGAAATCGCCGATGAGGCTCACGGCGGTGGCGCTCGGTGCATAGACCGCAAAACGCACCCCTTCCACCTGCTGGCCAAGATGCTCTACGGTGCGCAGCTGGGCGCCAAGGGTGTGGTAGAGGTTTTCCGGCTGGGCAGTCAGTTCGGCCAGGCCTGCCCAGGCGGCATCCTGAAACTGATAGGGGTCGATAACCTCGGTAGTGGCATCTTGGTAGCTGGCGATCAGCTGATAGGGGAAGGAGTTTTTGCGGCGGGTGAAAACAGTTTCAAAAAGACCCGATTCATCGGTGGGCGCCAGGGTGGCAACGACTTTGCCCGACTTGAGATCCTTGACGCGGACTTCGAGGGCATCAGGCAACCAGGCGGTCAGTTTGAGGCCGGGCCCATCCGGATTGGCCTGCAGGCCTAAGTGAGAGAAGGGATCGGAACAGCGGGCAGCAACCAAACGTTCAACGAGCATCGAGATTTCCTTTCATGACAGAGCATCCACTCCGGCCGAAGCCGGAGTGGATTTAGGTGAGAACGCTGTGGGAGACAGCGTCTCAACGACTGGCCTCATCACGGGCTTGGCTCATCTTGCCAGCCAGTGCCTTGAGTGCCTCATTGGCAAAAATATCTTCCAGATCAGCGGAAAGCTTGCGGCGCCAGTTGGGGTATTCGTAACTGGTGCCCGGTACGTTGACCGGCTTGTCCATCTCCAGCCAATCTTCCAGCTGGGTACTGAACAGGGCGCAGTTGCCGCGGGACATGTGGATCTGCAGACCGTGGTTGAGTTCGGTGTTCATGCCGACCCAGTTCACGTCATGACTGATGTTGTCAGAGATGACCTTGTGGGCATGCAAGCTGTCGAGGATCCGCTGTTTGGCCTGGTGGCGATCAGCATACAGAGTCTTCAAAACATCTTCATCCGGATACAGACCCAGTTGACGGCCGAGCGCCAGATCATCGCAGTGCCAGAAGCCCTTGAGGGTTGGCATGTCGTGAGTGGTCAGGGCCGACATCGCCTGCTCGGTGTAGTGCGCCGGGGAGATAAAGCCGCCATCTTCCTTGGAGCGCTCGAAGAAGAACACCTTGTAGGAGTGAACGCCGTTCTCTTTCAGGGTCACGTCGATCCCCTCCGGCACGGTGCCCAGATCCTCGCCGATCAGCAGGCACTGATTACGGTGGGATTCGAGGGCCAGAATGCCCAGCAGATCGTTGACCGGATAGTAGATGTAGGCGCCCTTGGCGGCGGACGCTCCGGGCGGTACCCACCACAGGCGCAGCAAGGCCATCACGTGGTCGATACGCAGTGCGCCGCAGGAGCGCATGTTGGCACGGAACAAGTCCACCATCGGCTGGTAGGCCGCTTCAAACAGCTTGTTCGGGTTCATCGGGGGCAGGCCCCAGTTCTGACCAAGCGGGCCGAGGATATCGGGCGGCGCACCGACCGAGGCTTTCGGGCAGTAGAGATCCTGGTTGGCCCAGATCTCGGTGGAGCCTTCGGAGACGCCCACCGCCAGATCCCGGTAGATCCCCATCACCATGCCGGCAGCCTTGGCACGGGCATCGGCTTGCGCCAGCTGCTCGTCGGCCAGGAACTGCAGATAGAGGTAGAAGTTGACATCTTGCGGGTGCGCGGCCATCCAGGCGGCAACGGCAGGATTGTGGTAATCGCGCAGCTCCTGCGGCCATACCGGCCAGCCCCAGGCATTTTCGCCTTTGGCATAGAAGTGGGCCTGCAGGGCATCAAATGCTGCCTGCTGTTGCAGGCTGTCGCCACCGGCGGCCACGAAGGCATCAAAGGCGGCCTGACGCTCGGCGCTCAGGGTGGCTTCATCGAACACCTGACGCAGCATGCCGAGTTTGGTCTGGATCACGCCGGTGTAATCGACGTTCTCTTTGGCGCGCAGATCGGCCAGATGTTGCTGGAAGGCAGGACTTGCCACTTCCGCCTTCAGGCGATCGCTCTGCTGGAATTCGGGCACCGCTTCCACATTGATATAGGCCACGTTGAGCCAGCGACGGGAAGAGGGGCTGTAGGGACTGGCGCTCTCCGGATTGGCCGGATAGAGGGCGTGGATAGGGTTGAGACCGACGAAGTGGGCACCCCAGGCGGCCGCTTTCTCGACCAGCTGGCCCAGATCGCTGAAATCACCGATACCCCAGTTGTGGCGGCTGCGCAGGCAGTAGAGCTGCACGCTCGGGCCCCATACCTTGCGGCCATCGGCAATCGGCGCCTGCTTGTAGCAGGCCCTGGGGGCGACGATGAGGCGCATGGTGGCCAGCGGCTCGTCATTGCCCTCTTCCAGCAGCACCAGCTGGTGATAACCCAGCTCAGGGGCCATATCCAGAGTGACGCGATAGGCCTGGCACTCCATCTCTTCAAATTCGGCCACGCCGACAAGCTCACCCTCGATGGGGGTGAATTGACCGGACAACACAGCACCCTGCTCCTGCTGGAGCTGCCAGGTGAGGGCGTCGTTAACGAATTCGATGGGGAGGCGAACCTCAAGGGTAACGGCGTCGCCGGTGCGAACCACCATCACAGGATCCAGCGCCCGCAGCCAGTGCTGGCGATGTTCCTCTTCCAGCTGCTGCACCAGTGCGGCCTCGTCATCGACGCGGTAGCCCATGGCGCCCAGCATGGCGGCCTTGCTCTCTTCTGATACCTGGGCCGGGTGGCCCCAGGCATCGACATACTCGCTGGCGATACCTTTTGCGGCAGCCAGCTGTTCAATCAGGGTGGTCATAGTTTGAGAATTCCCGCTGTGGATTCTATCTATACTATTTTGTTTGATTTTTATGGGGTGGTACTTGAACAGTGGCTCTTTGGCCATGCTAAACCGCGCACATTTTTACATATCTCTGTGAATGGTTGTGTGACCGAGTAGGCACTATTGTTGATATCTGCGCGATGCCACGATCTGGCACTTTTTTCGTCAAAACGTGGTAATCAGTTACATAAACAGAAAATTAATTTCACAGTTTTTCATGATATAGCGCAATTTCAGACAGAATGTTGGTTGACTCACCGGAGAGTTCTAGTAAATTTACAAGCGGAATTTTCTTTGACTACTGAACAGTTAGGTAACTAAATATGACTATCAAAGTAGGTATTAACGGTTTTGGCCGTATCGGTCGTTTCGTATTCCGTCTGGCTTGCGAGCGTGCAGACATCGAAGTTGTTGGTATCAACGACCTGATCGATGTTGACTACATGGCTTACATGCTGAAGTACGATTCAACTCACGGTCGTTTCAACGGTACCGTTGAAGTTAAAGACGGCAACCTGGTTGTAAACGGTAAAACCGTACGTGTTACCGCTGAGCGTGACCCGGCCAACCTGAAGTGGGGCGAAATCGGTGTTGACGTTGTTGCTGAAGCTACCGGTCTGTTCCTGACCGACGAGACTGCTCGTAAGCACATCGCTGCTGGTGCCAAGAAAGTTGTTCTGACTGGCCCGTCCAAAGACGCTACCCCGATGTTCGTAATGGGTGTTAACGACTCTACCTACGCTGGCCAGGACATCGTTTCCAACGCTTCCTGCACCACCAACTGCCTGGCACCGATCGCCAAGGTTCTGAACGATACCTTCGGTATCGAGTCTGGCCTGATGACCACCGTTCACGCTACCACTGCTACCCAGAAGACCGTTGATGGTCCGTCTGCCAAAGACTGGCGCGGTGGCCGCGGTGCGGCTCAGAACATCATCCCGTCCTCTACCGGTGCTGCCAAGGCTGTTGGCGTAGTTATCCCGGAACTGAAAGGCCTGCTGACCGGTATGGCTTTCCGTGTTCCGACTCCGGACGTGTCTGTTGTTGACCTGACCGTTAACCTGAAGAAAGCTGCCACCTACGCAGAAATCTGCGAAGCGATGAAAGCTGCTTCCGAAGGCGCTATGAAAGGCGTTCTGGGCTACACCGAAGACGAAGTTGTATCTACCGACTTCCTGGGTGAGCGTCAGACCTCCGTATTCGACGCCAAGGCTGGTATCCAGCTGAACGACAAATTCGTTAAAGTTGTATCCTGGTACGACAACGAAATGGGCTACTCCAGCAAAGTTCTGGACCTGATCGCTCACATCTCCAAGTAATTTGGGATGCGCAATCGCGTAGCTTGAAAAAGGCGGCCATTGGCCGCCTTTTTGTTTTTCGGTTTCCCCTGATGACAGGAGTCCACATGCAATCCATTCGTCCCCTGACAGCCAATTGCAAGCTTGCCAACAATGCGGCCGGTCTGCCGGTTCTCACCATCAACAACGACTATGCCAAGGCAGAAATCAGCCTGTTTGGCGCCCATGTGCTGAGCTATCAGCGTCATGGCGAGCCGGCCTCCATCTGGCTGAGTGACAAGGCGGTGCTGGATGGCAGCAAGCCTGTTCGCGGTGGTATCCCGATCTGCTGGCCCTGGTTTGGTCCGGCGCCCGCCCGCGTCGGTAGCGGCAAGCCCTCCCACGGTTTTGCCCGTACCACCCTCTGGATGCTGGACGGGGTCTCCGATCACGCCGATGGCACGCTCGTTCATCTCTCCCTGCACGACAGCGATGCGACCCGTGCCCTGTGGGATCACTCCTTCGAGCTGGAACTGGACGTGCTGGTGGGCAAAGAGCTCTCGCTGGTGCTGACCACTCGCAACACAGGTGCTCAGCCGTTGACCTATAGCGGTGCGCTGCACACCTATTTGCAGATCAGCGCCCCGGAGGCGGTGAGCGTGAGCGGTCTGGGCGAGCCCTATGCCGACAAGCTGACCGGACAGGATGCCAAGCAGCAGGGTGCATTGACCCTGAGCGGGCCGCTGGATCGGGTCTACTGGCAGCCAGAGGCGCTGGTGAGGGTGCAGGATGGTGAGCGCGAGACCCGGGTTGTCAGTGGCAACCACGACAGCGTGGTGGTCTGGACCCCATGGCTGGAAGGGGCCACCGCCATGGCCGACATGAGCGACGATGGCTATCGCACCATGCTCTGCGTCGAAGCTGCCATTGCCGGCGACGCTGGGGTGACCGTTGCGCCGGATGAAGAGCACAGCCTCTCCACCGTAATCATCTGAGTTGGATTAGGTTCAGATAAATAAAGAGGGCTTCCGCGGGAGCCCTCTTTGCATCTCGTGACGGCGGCAATCAGGCGTTGCCCTGGGTCTTGAGCTTGAGTTCGGCGGCGAAATTGAGCATCCGGTCTAGGGGGATCAAGGCTTTGACCCGCAGATCTTCATCGACATGGATCTCGTGGCGCTCGGCACCGTCGGTGAGCGCCTCCTTGATCGCCACCAGACCGTTCATCGCCATCCAGGGGCAGTGGGCGCAACTGCGGCAGGTAGCGCCATCGCCACCGGTCGGTGCTTCCACCATCTCTTTCTCCGGACAGGCCTGCTGCATCTTGTAGAAGATGCCCCGATCGGTCGCCACGATCAGCTTCTGCTGGGGCAGCTCTTTGGCCGCCTTGATCAGCTGGCTGGTGGAGCCCACCGCATCGGCCAGCTCGATCACCGAGGCGGGGGATTCCGGATGAACCAGCACGGCGGCGTCCGGATTCTGCTCTTTCAGCTCGCGCAGGGCACGGGCCTTGAACTCGTCGTGGACGATGCAGTGGCCCTGCCAGCGCAGCATCTGCGCCCCGGTCTTCTTCTCGATATAGGCACCCAGATGGCGATCCGGGCCCCAGATGATTTTGTGACCCAGACTGTCGAGGTGTTCGACGATCTCGAGCGCGATGCTGGAGGTCACCACCCAGTCAGCCCGCGCTTTGACCGCAGCCGAGGTATTGGCGTAGACCACCACGGTATGGTCGGGATTGGCATCGCAGAAGGCGGAGAACTGCTCGATGGGACAGCCCAGATCGAGGGAGCATTCGGCCTCCAGCGTCGGCATCAGCACCCGCTTGTGGGGGCTCAGGATCTTGGAGGTTTCCCCCATGAAGCGCACTCCAGCGACGATCAGAGTTTGCGCCTCGTGATCGCGGCCAAAGCGGGCCATCTCCAGCGAGTCACCGACGAAACCGCCGGTGGCTTCGGCCAGCGCCTGGATCTCGGGATCCGTGTAGTAGTGGGCAACCAGTACCGCCTTGCGCTCCTTGAGCAGCGCCTTGATTTCTGTGGTCAAGGTCATTCTCTGCTCGGCACTCAGGGGAAGAGGTTTGGCCGGAAAGGGGTAGTCCATTGCGACTACCGGCGGGACACTGCTCAGTGCATTGCTCATTGCGACTGTTCCATCAACGCTCGGGAAGGCAAAAATTATAACCAGAAGCCTGCCACAAACCCATCAACAAATCGGGTGAAGCGCAAGTGGGCGAATATACTCAAGTAATTCGTTGTTATTCTGCCATAAGGAGTTGTCGCATGAAGCAACGTTCCCTCAAGTTCAAGCTGCTGTGCCTTACCATGGGGCTGTTTCTGCTGACCGGGCTGGCCATGACCCTGTTGCAATCGGCCTCTTTCAGCTCCCTTCGCAACATGGTGATGACCCAGACCAGCGATGCACTGGAAGAGGAGGTCTCCCGCAGCTTGCAGTATCAGGCGGAGCGCTATGCCATCCAGATTGCCTCGCTGATGCAGAACTCCTATCAGATCCCCCTGACCGTGACCGCCCAGATTGAAGCCGGGATGGCCAAGCCGGAACTGCGCTTGTCGCGGCCCCAAGTGGAGTCTTTGCTCGGCAGCAGCCTGCAGCAGGCGAGCGGGATCAGCTCCATCTACGCCCAGTTTGAACCGGATGGCTATGATGGCGAGGATGGCAACTGGCTGGACGGGGCCAGCCACTCGGTGGCAGGAAAGGGGAGTCTGGAGGTCTATTTCACCAAGGAGCAGGGAGGGGCCGTCGCTCAGCAAGCGGTGGACGCTGCTGCCAGCGAGGCCAAGTTTGATACCTCCCTCAACGAGTTCGGCATTCGCAACAGCGAGTGGTATCTCTGTGGCCGCGATACCCGCCAGCCCTGCCTGATGGAGCCCTACCTCTACGAAATCAGCCCGGGCAACAAGATGCTGATGACCAGTCTGACAGTGCCCGTGCTGCGTGACGGCAAGTTTGTCGGGCTGGCCGGGGTGGATATGAACCTGCCCATCTTCCAGCAACTGGCTGAAAACCTTGGCAAGAGCCTCTATGACAACAAGGCGGATGTGACCCTGGTCAGCAAGATAGGGCTGATTGTGGGCAGCAACCGCTATGCCGACAAGCTGGGCCGTCCACTCAAGGAGGTAGGCCTGACCCTGCCTGACGGTCAGCCGGTCAGCAGCGACAGTGACTTCATTCTTCATCAGCCCATCCGGGTCGAGGCTGCCAATACCCAGTGGTGGTTGATGATCAAGGTGCCCAAGGCGCTGGCGCTGAGCAAGGCGCACGCCATCAGCAATGAACTGGGCACCTTGCTGGTGGATGCCCAGCGGCAGCAGATCATCGCCATGGGCGGGATCACTTTGCTGGTGCTGGGCTTGCTGGTCTGGTTCATTCAGACCATCACAGCGCCGCTTTCCCTTATCAGCCGCCATGTGGGCCATCTCTCCAGCAACGAGGGGGACCTGACCCAGCAGATGGAGATCGACACCCATCAGGAGCTGATCGATCTGGGTTCCCAGCTCAATGCCTTCCTCGGCAAGCTGCGGGGCATGGTGCAAATGAGCAAGGGGATCGGTCAGCAGGTCTACCAGCAGGCGCGGGAGATGAAACATACCGCCGACACCATGCGCAACAGTCTGGACGAGCAGAATCTGGAGCTGGAGAGCGTAGTGAGCGCTATGCATCAGATGAGCACCACGGCAGTCAGTGTGGCAGGTTATGCCGAACAAGCGGCGCAGGAGTCGGAAGCGGCGACCCACCATATCAATACCGCCCAGCAGACCCTCAGCAATGCCCGCAACGAGATCCATACTCTGGTCGGAGATATGCATGAGGCGGATAAAGCGGTGGCGCTGGTGGCCCAGCGCAGCACCAATATCAGCCGGATCCTCGATGTGATCCGCGCCATTGCCGAGCAGACCAACCTGCTGGCCCTCAATGCCGCCATCGAGGCGGCGCGGGCAGGGGACATGGGCCGCGGCTTTGCGGTGGTAGCAGACGAGGTGCGGGCGCTGGCGACCAAGACCCGTGAATCGACCGACGAGATCGGCCAGCTTATCGGTAGCCTGCAGACCGAAGTAAGCAGCAGCCAGCGTCTGATGAATACCGGCATCGAGCGCTCCACTACCACGGTGCAGGGCACCGAGCAGGCGTTCGAGGCGCTCAATCGGGTGGTGGCCCAGATCCAGCAGATCCACGACCACATCAGTCAGGTAGCCACCGCCGCCGAGCAGCAGAGTGCGGTGAGCGATACCATCAACCAGAACCTGATGCGGATCGGTGATACCGCCAACGTGATCGGGCAGGAGGCCAGCTCCAGCCATCAGCTGAGCGAAGCGCTGGAGCAAGCGGCCACGGCGCTGGCCAGTCAGCTCGATCGGTTGCGTACCTGAGTGGCCGCCAGAGAGACAAAAGCCCGCGAGCGATCGCGGGCTTTTTTATGACTCGACGGCAGAGTTGCGTCAGTTGCGGGGTTCAACCAGCAGGATGTGGGAGTCGGCCCCGACCACCCTGACCTTGCTGCCCGCAGGCAGCGACTCGTCGCAGCGCACCGTCCAGACCGTGTCGTCCAGATGCACCCGACTGGTGCCCTGAGTCACATCATCCAGCAGGGTCAGCTCGCGGCCCATATAGCTCTGCATCCGCTCGTTGATGGTGCTGGCGGCATCCTGACCCGAGTTATCGCGCTGGTGCTGCCAGCGCCACCAGGCCCAGGTGGTGAGCAGGGATTGCACCGCAAACAGCAGCAACTGCGCCTGCCAGCCAAATGGCCAGATCAGCAGCAGCAGGCCCACTTCCAGCGCGGCGATGCCGGTCCAGAGCAAAAAGCCCACCGAGCCGAGCACCTCGATGGCCAGCAGAATGAAGCCGAGCCCCAGCCAGTGCCAGTGGGTCAACCCCTCTAACAGGGCTGTCATGACTTGCTGCCCTTGCCATCTTTATTGAACAGCTCGGCCATACCAGCCACCGAGCCAATCAGGCTGCCCGCTTCCAGCGGCATCATGATGATCTTGCTGTTGGGGCCTTCACCGATGCGGGCCAGTGCCTCGGTGTACTTCTGAGCTACGAAGTAGTTGATGGCCTGCAGGTCTCCTTCCGCAATTGCCTGGGAGACCATATGAGTCGCCTTGGCTTCTGCCTCGGCAGCCCGCTCCCGCGCTTCGGCGGCGAGGAAGGCGGCCTGACGCTCACCCTCGGCCTTGAGGATCTGGGACTGTTTCTCCCCTTCCGCTTTCAGGATCTTGGACTGGCGCACCCCTTCGGCCTCCAGCACCTCGGCCCGTTTCTGACGCTCAGCCTTCATCTGGGCGTTCATCGCCTCGACCAGTGCCAGCGGCGGGCGCACATCTTTAATCTCGATGCGGGTCACCTTGATGCCCCAGGGGGCGGTGGCGGCATCCATGGTGCGCAGCAGCTTCTCGTTGATGGTGTCGCGCTGGGAGAGCATCTCGTCCAGCTCCATGGCGCCGAGCACGGTGCGCATATTGGTCATGGTGAGATTGCGGATGGCGCTGGTGAGATCGTTGACCTCATAACCCGCTTTGCGGGCATCCACCACCTGCACGAAGCTGATGGCGTCGATGGTGACGTTGGCGTTGTCGCGGGAGATCACCTCTTGTGCCGGGATGTCCAGCACCTGCTCCATCATGATGATCTTGTGGCCGACCCGATCCACGTAGGGGATCAACAGGTTGAGGCCCGGGGTCAGAGTGCGGGTGTAGCGGCCGAAGCGCTCCACCGTCCAGTTGTAGCCCTGGGGCACGATCTTGATGCCCGCGCTCAGGGTGGCGAGCACCAGGAACACGAAAATCCCTAGCACAATCAATGATTCATTCATCATTTAGCTCCTTATGAAACACAGTCCCTAGCCTATGGTCTGGCGTCAGGTACCACAAGTGACTTTGTACGCCTTTGTCATGAATTGGGTTTGCTAATTACCAAAACGCATTAAAAAGCATTTTTTATTATTTTGAGGGATAAGCTGCCCTGCCTATAGTCGCCCCATATTAGTCGTGTTCCGAGGGATGGGCCGAAATGGATTATTTACCTATGTTTGCCAAGTTGGAAGGCCGCCCGGTACTGCTGGTGGGCGGGGGCGAGGTTGCCCTGCGCAAGGCGCGCCTGCTGCTGGCAGCCGGTGCCCGGCTGACCCTGGTCTCCCCGGAGCTTGAACCGGAATTTGCGGAATTCACCGGTCGTTTCACCCATCTGGCGGAGCGCTTCACCCCGGCCCATCTGGCTGGTCAGATTTTGGTGGTGGCGGCGACCGACAACCTCGAAGTCAACGCACTGGTTTATCAAAGTGCCAATCAGCTGGGTCTGTTCGTCAATGTGGTGGATGACCCCAAACGCTCCAGCTTTATCTTCCCCTCGATCATCGATCGCTCGCCGCTGATGGTGGCGGTCTCCAGCGGCGGCAAGGCGCCGGTGCTAGTGCGCCTCTTGCGCGAGCGGCTGGAGAGCCTGCTACCGCGCCATCTCGGCGGGCTGACCGAGCTCTCCGGTCGGGTCCGTGACAAGGCCAAGCGGGTGCTCTCCTCTATTTCCGATCGCCGCCGCTTCTGGGAGCGGGCCTTTGCCTCCAACACCCTCGCCAGCCTGATTGAGAAAGAGGATTGGCAAGGTGCCGAGCAGTGGCTGAGCGATGGCCTCGACCAGGCGAAAAGCGAAGTGGGCGAGGTGGTGCTGGTCGGTGCGGGTCCCGGTGATCCGGGCCTGCTGACCCTCAAGGCGTTGCAACAGATTCAACAGGCTGAAGTGGTGCTTTACGACCAGCTGGTCTCCGCCGAGGTCCTCGATCTGGTGCGCCGCGATGCCACTCTGGTGTCGGTCGGCAAGAAGGCGGGTGCCCACAGCGTACCGCAGGAGGAGACCAATCGCCTGCTGGTTGAGTACGCCAAGGCGGGCAACCGGGTAGTGCGGCTGAAAGGGGGCGATCCCTTTATGTTTGGCCGTGGCGGCGAGGAGCTGGAAGTGCTGGCCGATGAAGGTATCCCCTTCTCGGTGGTGCCCGGCATCACGGCTGCTGCCGGCGCCACCGCCTATGCAGGTATTCCGCTGACTCACCGTGATTATGCCCAGAGCGCCGTCTTTATTACCGGCCATTGCCAGAAGGAGGGCAAGGAGCCCGACTGGCAGCAGCTCGCCGCCACCAGTCAGACCCTGGTCATCTACATGGGGCTGATGCGCTCCGAGCATATCCAGCAGCAGTTGGTGGATCACGGCCGAAGCCAAGCCACCCCCATCGCCATCATCGAGCGCGGCACCACATCCCGTCAGCGGGTGCTGACCGGCACGCTGGCCGACTTGGCCGAGCTGGCCAAACAGGCGGTGAGCCCGTCGCTTATCGTCATCGGCGAAGTGGTTGCCCTGCGCGAGCGGCTCGCCTGGTTTGGAGAAAAGAGCGGAGAAAAAAGCGGCCAGCAGCACGCCAACCCGGATCTCGATGGCTGCGACCTCAAGCTGGTGCAGCTGGCCTGACCCGGAAAGAGATATTTGATGCGGTTGCCAGCGCGGCCGCGCACTGAACCACCCAGCGCCTTGAGCAGGCGCATAAGCAATGACCCGAGGACCAACATGGACCGTGAAAGATTGACCCACTTGCAGCAGCCGAACGCGGAGAGCAGTCATGCAGGTGTCTCTCGTGAAAGATTGACACATCTGCAGCAGCTGGAAGCCGAGAGCATCCATATCATCCGCGAGGTGGCTGCCGAATTTGAAAACCCGGTGATGATGTACTCCATCGGCAAGGACTCCTCCGTCATGCTGCATCTGGCCCGCAAGGCCTTCTATCCGGGCAAGATCCCGTTCCCCTTGCTCCACGTCGACACCGACTGGAAGTTCAAGGAGATGATCAAGTTCCGCGACGAGACTGCCAAAAAGTACGGGCTGGATCTGATCGTCCACAAGAACCCGGAAGGGCTCGCCATGGGCATCAACCCCTTCGTCCACGGCAGTGGCAAGCATACCGACATCATGAAGACCGAGGGGCTCAAGCAGGCGCTCAACAAATATGGCTTCGATGCCGCCTTCGGCGGTGCCCGCCGCGACGAGGAGAAGTCTCGCGCCAAGGAGCGGGTCTACTCCTTCCGTGACAAGTCCCACCGCTGGGATCCGAAGAACCAGCGCCCGGAGCTGTGGCGGGTCTACAACAGCCAGGTCAACAAGGGGGAGAGCATCCGGGTGTTCCCGCTCTCCAACTGGACCGAGCTGGATATCTGGCAATACATCTATCTGGAAAAGATCGACATAGTGCCGCTCTACTTCGCCGCTTACCGTCCGGTGGTGGAGCGGGGTGGCATCAAGATCATGGTGGATGACGATCGTATGCCCATCGGCCCGGAAGACGAAGTGAAGCAGGAGCTGGTGCGCTTCCGCACCCTCGGCTGCTACCCGCTGACCGGGGCCATCGAATCCGATGCCACCACCTTGCCGGAAATTATTGAAGAGATGCTGCTCACCACTTCGAGCGAGCGGCAAGGGCGGCTGATTGACCACGATCAGGCCGGCTCCATGGAGCAGAAGAAGCGTCAGGGATATTTCTAAGGAGTCGTCAGCATGAACAGCCATATTCAGACCGCCATCACCGAACAGGGCATCGAAGCCTATCTGCACGCCCAGCAGCACAAGAGTCTGCTGCGTTTTCTCACCTGCGGCAGCGTGGATGACGGCAAGAGCACCCTTATCGGTCGCCTGCTGCACGACTCCCAGCAGATTTATGAAGATCAGCTCAAAGCGCTGGAGTCCGACAGCCAGAAGCTCGGCACCACCGGCGAGAAGCTGGACTTGGCGCTGCTGGTCGACGGCCTGCAAGCGGAGCGCGAGCAGGGTATCACCATCGACGTGGCCTACCGCTATTTCTCCACCGCCAAGCGCAAATTTATCATCTCGGATACCCCGGGCCACGAGCAGTACACCCGCAACATGGCCACCGGCGCCTCCACCTGCGATCTGGCCATCATTCTGATAGATGCCCGCAAAGGCGTGCTGGATCAGACCCGCCGCCACAGCTTTATCGCGAGCCTGCTCGGCATCAAGCAGTTCGTGGTGGCGGTCAACAAGATGGATCTGGTGGAGTTCAGTCAGGAGGTGTTCGAGCGTATCAGTGCCGATTACCGCGAGTTCGCCAAGAAGCTCAGCGTAGACACCATCCATATCGTGCCGGTCTCGGCGCTGGACGGTGACAACGTGGTGAACCAGAGCGACAAGCTGGCTTGGTACGAAGGCGAAACCCTGCTCTCCCTGCTGGAGTCTGCGGAAGTTGAGCGCGAGCTGGAGCGCCACCCGGTGCGCCTGCCGGTGCAGTATGTGAACCGCCCCAACCTCGATTTTCGCGGCTTCGCGGGGACCTTGGCCTCCGGCATCCTGCGGGTGGGCGACAAGCTGGCGGTACTGCCATCGGGCAAGGAGAGCACAGTCACCCGCATCGTCACCTTCGACGGCGATCTGGAGTACGCCCTGCCGGGTCAGGCCATCACGGTCACCTTCGCCGACGAGATCGACATCAGCCGCGGCGACCTGCTGGTGGATGCCGCCAAGCAGCCGCAAGTGACCCAGAATGTGCTGGCCCATATCGTCTGGATGGGGGAGGAGTCCCTGCAACCGGGCCGGGTCTACGACGTCAAGCTGGCCACCAAGAAGAGTCGCGGTCAGGTGGAGGCCATTCGCCACCGCATCGAGATCAACAAGCTCGACGAGCTGCCCGCCAGCGAACTCAAGCTCAACGAGATCGGCCTGTGCGAGCTGAGCCTCACCGACCCGGTGGCGTTCGACCCGTATCAGGAGATCCGCGATACCGGCAGCTTTATCCTGATCGACCGGCTGACCAACGTCACCGTCGGCGCCGGCATGATAGTGGAAGGCTTGGCCGCCAAAGCGGTAAAAGGGCACTACAGCGAGTTTGAGATCGAGCTCAACGCCCTGGTGCGCAAGCACTTCCCGCACTGGCAAGCCCTTGCCATCGGTAACGACACAAGCAAGGAGTAAGCCCATGACCTGGCAACAATTCCTGGTGCTGGGTCTGCTGGCTGCTCTCGTGGCCCTGCTGATCCAGGGCAAACTCCGCCCGGCGCTGCTCTTCTCGGGCGCCGTGCTCATCACCTACCTGAGCGGGCTGGCGGATATCAACGCCGTGGTGGCGGGCTACACCAACAGTGCCCTGCTGACGCTGGTGCTGTTGCTGCTGGTGTCGCTGGCGGTGGAGAAGACCCGCATCATGAGCTGGTTCGCCAATCTGGTGGGCACGGGTTCATTCAACAAGGTGCTGGTGAAGGTGTGGTTCTCCACCGCCTTCCTGTCTGCCTTCGTCAACAACACCGCCGTGGTGGCCTCCATGCTGGGCGCGGTCAAACGCAACCCCAACCATGCGCCGTCACGGCTGCTGCTGCCCATGTGCTTCGCGGCCACCTTTGGCGGGGTGCTGACCCTGATCGGCACCTCCACCAATCTCATCGTCAACAGCTTCCTCATCAAGATGGGGGCGCCGCCGCTCGGCATGTTCGACTTCTTTATGGTGGGAGCGGGCACCCTGCTGACCGGTCTGGTGGCCGTGCTGCTGTTTGCCCGTCACCTGCCGGAGCAGGATACCGAGATGAGCCGCGAATCCGGCTACTTTCTCGAGGCCAAGGTGGGCGCCGGTTCACCGCTGGCGGGGCGCAGCGTCAAGGAGAACGGCCTGCGCAGCCTGAAAAGCCTCTATCTGGCGGAAATCATTCGCGGTGAGCAGGTGATCTGCCCGGTGCAGCCGGAACACGAGCTGCACGAAGGGGACGTGCTGCTGTTTTGCGGCGATGTGGAGAGCGTCGGCGTGTTGCAGGAGATGAAGGGGCTGGATCTCTACGGCCAGCACCGCCTCAACGGCCAGCATCTGGTGGAGGTGATCGTCAGCCACAGCTCGCGGCTGGTGGGTCAGACCATCAAGGATGCCGAATTTCGCACCCACTTCGATGCGGTGGTGCTGGCGGTGCGCCGCGGCGAAACCCAGCTTACCGGTGGCCTCGGCCAGATTGAACTGCACGCCGGTGATACCCTGCTGCTGGCCCCCGGCCCCCAGTTTGCCCGCAACAAATCGCTGGGACGGGAGTTTGTGGTGGTGAGCGGGCTGGAAGCCTCCACCCGTCTCGATGGCAAGCGTAGCGCCGCCGTGGTGCTGGGCTTTCTCGGGGTGTTGGCGCTCTCGGTATTCGATCTGGTGCCGCTGTTCAAGGGCTTGCTGCTGATGCTGGTGGCGCTGCTGCTCACCCGCATTCTGACCCTGGACGAGATCCGCCGCCGCTTCCCGCTGGATATCTGGCTGGTGGTGGGCGGGGCGCTGGCCATCGCCGATCAGCTGGAAAAAAGCGGACTGGCCAAGCTTATCGCCGACTGGCTGATGGGGGAGTTCAACGGTGCCAGCCCCATCATCGCCTTTATCGGTATTTATGTGTTTACGCTGGTGTTGACCGAGCTGATGAGCAACAACGCCGCCGCCGCGCTGGCCTTCCCCATGGGTTACCAGCTGGCGCTCAGCATGGATGTCTCGACCATGCCGTTTATTCTGGCGGTGCTGTTCGGGGCGAGCTCCAGCTTTATCCTGCCCTACGGCTACCAGACCAACCTGATGGTCTATGCCGCGGGCAACTACAAGATGCCGGACTACCTCAAGCTGGCCCTGCCGGTCTCGCTGGCCTATAGCCTCGGGGTGATTGTGATGGTGCCCCTGCTGTTTCCGTTTTAAGGCATAAGTGCCAATCAAGGCGTGTTGGGTGAGCAATGCCATGGCACCAGCACGTTGGCGGCGGATAGTCCGAGGCGGCTCCCCGTGGTGCCGGACAGTTTAAGTTTTGAGGCGTGAGCGCCAATCAAGGAGTGTGGGATGAGCAATATCGTGTGGCACAAGCATGCCGTGGACAAACAGAGCCGGGCCGAGCTTAAAGGGCAAAAACCGCTGGTGATCTGGTTTACCGGGCTCTCGGGGGCGGGCAAATCGACCCTGGCGGGGGCGCTGGAGCAGGCGCTGGCGGCACAAGGCAAGCACACCTATCTGCTGGATGGGGACAATGTGCGCCACGGCCTGTGCGGCGATCTCGGCTTCGACGACGCCGCCCGTCAGGAGAATATCCGCCGGGTCGGCGAGGTGGCAAAGCTGATGGTGGATGCGGGTCTTATCGTGCTCACCGCCTTTATCTCGCCATTTCGTGCCGAACGGGCGCTGGTGCGCAGCCTCTTGGGTGAGGGGGAGTTTGTCGAAGTCTTTGTCGATGCGCCACTCGCCATCTGTGAAGAGCGCGATCCCAAGGGGCTCTATAAAAAGGCGCGGGCAGGGGAAATTACGAATTTTACCGGTATCGACTCCGCCTACGAGGCACCGGAGCAGCCGGAAATTCATCTGCTGAATGCTGGTAAATCGGTGGAGGCGCTGGTGGGGGAGTTGTTGACTGCCCTGCGCCAGGGGAATTACCTGTAGTTGGATCGGAAGAACCTATAACAAGCGCCCGGCGGCCGGTCAGTTGGCCACCACAGGCGCTTATGGGCTGGCGACCACCACTATAAGCAAAAGTTGGGTCATTGTCGGAAAACCCATAAATCCAGCTAATAGCGGCACCGATGAGCCTTGAGCTGTTCCAAGGCACCCCGCAAGGGGATCTTCCGATCCTTGCATATATCGCAGCGGGGTTATTCGCGATTGTCCGAATACGCTGCGTTATTCTAACCCTCGGGCTTATATTTGACTACTTCAGATGTTGATGGGAACAATGAACCGCTTATTTCCATGGTGCCAACAAAATTTCCAGAGCCTGTATCTATTACTATATGAGCGGCTTCGCCATTTTTGCCGTCGTAAAAGCCTCCAGCAACCAATTCTTTCCCATCATATGATATCTCACCGATATTAAGGTCTCTATATTTTGAACGATAGCCAAAGACAGCGATTAACTCTTGAGGGTGTATAGTCCGACCAGCGGTATCTTTGAATGCAACTTTATTATCAAGATTGAATCCAACTTTTAACCAAGGATTATTACTATTCTCTTCATTTTCTTTTAGTTCTTTAAATGCAAGTTCACTAACATTGCTTAATTTAAAGAGCATTCCTGCATATTCAGCAACAGGGATCCAATCATCCTCAAGTCTTACTAATACAGATGTACTCATTTGGAAGTTTGGATCTGTTTTATTAGTGTCTGCATTTAGTGAGATAGAGCGTAGGAAATATGTCCGACCATACATTGAGAGCCCTTTTAGTCGCTCGTATATAGACGTCCATTGTTCTTTTCTTGCTGCGTCAAAAGTTAATAGTTTTATGTTGTTCTTGGCTGCATATTTTTTTGCAGTACCAGTGAAGCCATTTTTCGATACAACTATTGTTTGTTGAATTCCTATTTTTCGATGTTTTTCCTTAAGCCCCTCAATGATTTTTATGTCTGCTGGACGAACTATTTCAGTGCATTCAATCCCGATCTTTATTGGGCAATTTAGGTATTCAACTTCAACAAGAATATCGACTTCTCTATTCGTTTCTGCTTCTAAATCATACAGCATAGCTGATTCAGTAATTTTTGCCCCAGAGGGGGAAAGATGCATGTTTATTATTTTCACAAGCTTCTGAAAATCATTTGTTCGTTTAGGCATAAAACACCAATATATACTCACAGGGTATACGATAATTTATTTTTAGGCTAATGCCACATTAAGGTATTAGCGACACATAGTAAAAATCACACGTGTTATGCATCACTTTTTAAACTGTTTGTGAGCCGTTTACACGCTCGAAGCTTAGTTCTTCATGACGGACGGTTTCTTGACGGCTTCTATAAGCCCAAGAACCTGTTAACTTTTTGCCACGTTCTTCAATTTTAAATAGTCCTGATACAAACGATAAAGATGAATTAGATGTACTTCTCATTTTTATAATCAAGAACCCTTCCCAAGTTTCGCCATCAATGGTTAAGTGTTGAATATAATCGTTATCGCTATGTTCCACTCGCATAGAGCCCAAACCATAAATTCTATGAGCACTCTGGTTTAGGTCTAGCTGACATGAATATGTGACTCCATTATAATATTGGATATTATATTTCCACGTTCCTTTTAAATCTATGCCTTTGTAAATACGCTCTTGATACCAAGGGATAAATGCCTTTTTTACCATTAAGCTAAATAGCCATAAAATGACTGTTGTTAGGATGCCAGAGATAGCACCCCAAAATACTGTTTCAATAACACTCATAACTATACGATGCTCTCTTATTTATCTGACGGCTAATGTTTGCAGCAGGAGCACGATGCTAGAAGCGTTCCTTGTCCGCACTTGTTAAGAGTTTCCACTTTCGTGAGCAATTATTATTTCGCTGTAGAATTTATCAGCAGTAAAGGCGGAGTCATTGACCATGCTTAAAGCCTCGCCGATTGGTACACTATGAGTCTCATAATTTGTAACCCAAGATCCTATAAGAATCATTTTCGTGTACTCATCTGGCTTTTCTTCATCAGCAGCGTAATCAATGTGTGCAATACTTGTTCGACTCAATGCTTGGATTAGCGTTTTAATTTGCTCATCAGAGAAACCACGACCAAGGGATGCTGTAAGGCCTGGAGTCTTAAAGCCAGAGGGTCCACCAAGGTATGAGGTTATCGGAATACCATGAGATTTTAGAATATCCTCAATATTTTTTGCTCCTTTGATACCTTGGTTAAGCATAATGCTATAGCCATCCCAGATTCCGCCCTCTTCCTTAGGTGTGCTTTCGGCTTCTTCGTGAGGCCGCCTTTTGTCTCGTCCATCTTTTGCAATCAAGTACTCGTGATAATACGAGTCCTCTTGCATTTCTGGTCGGAACCTTGTCTGAAGAAGGAAGATACAAATTAGAAAAACTGGCACGTTGGCTATAGCAGCAATGACGAGCGTGCTTTTCAACCAAATTGGTGTATCGATTGTTATAGCCGCACCTAAGAAGCTTCCGTTTACGATGATCAGCCCGACAAGCCACGCCCCCAATAGTTGTATTGGTTTGGTGATTCGATGAGGTTCGATCTTTGGTTGCTGAGGCATAATTATTTCCGCTTAATGCTCAAAGCTGGTGTACACCTTTTGGCGTCGCCCTGCCTTTACTTGTTAAATTTTGACCATCTCGTATGTTGGGCTAAAAATCGTAAGTTGGTGCTAAATGAAGTGAAGCCCAACGTTTACCGCGAAACGTATCTGCAAATTTGTTTTACCGATCGGCCCGCTCCATGTTTATCCCGCTCTGGTTGAGGTGAGCATGCTCGTCTATCAGGCTTCGCTACGCTCTGCACCAACTTACAAAAACCACGCTACCGCCCCTGAATTACAGCCTCCAGTCTGCTGCTTTTTACCTGCGTTTTGGCACTGACTTGGCTCATGGCTGACTCCCGCGAGAGGTTGCCAAGCGACTATGTTACCGAACGGGGCTGGGGTGAAAAGCGCAAGCGGGCCGTTTCCTGAGCAAGATCAATAAATTAATCATTAATGGGTTTAAATGTGGTCACTCAACCGCTTGGGCCCATTAGCGCAGAGGGAAATCGGACAGTGAAACGGCAGTGTCGCCTTTTGCTGACGGGCATTAAAAAACCCTATGGACCCAAAGGCCCATAGGGTTTTGCTGCGGTGATTGTTTGGGTAGTGGTTATCTGGCTTGGCGTACCGGCACGGCGCGGGTGGTGGCCACTTCGTAGCGGCTTTGGCTTGCCGGAGCCCCCTTCTGGAACTGGCGTACCAGCCGGTCGAGATCGCTCAACTGGTTGACCAGCTGGGTGATGCCGTGCACGGCGTGTTGGCTGCCGACGCTGGAGTCATCGGCCAGGGTCTTGATGCTGAGCACGTTGCGGTTGATCTCGGCGGTAACGTGGGACTGCTCCTGCACCGCCTGGGCAATCTGGCTACTGCCGGAGGCGACTTGCTGCAACATGTTGTTGATTTGCTGGAGTATGGTGCCGGTCGCGGTGGCCTTCTGCTGGCAACTGTCGGCAAGCTGGCAGCCCTTCTCCATCGCTTGCTCAGCCTCGCCAGAGCTGTTTTGCAGCTCGGTGATCATCTTCTGGATCTCGCTGGTCGAGGATTGGGTCTTGATGGCGAGGGTGCGGATCTCATCGGCCACTACCGAGAAGCCGCGACCCGCTTCGCCAGCCCGGGCCGCTTCGATGGCGGCGTTGAGGGCCAGCAGGTTGGTCTGGTTGGCGATGTTGTTGATCACATCGAGGATGCCGTCGATATCACGGCAGTGGCCGACCAGCGCACTGATCACGCTCTTGGAGGTGATAAGTTCGCTGTTCATGCCCGCCACAGCAGCCACGGTTTCGGCCACGCTACTGTTGCCGCTCTTGAACAGCACGGCCGTTTCATCCAGCAGGCTGGAGGAGTCAGTCGAGCTTTGTGACACCTCGCGAATGGACTCCGACATTTCGGTCACGGCGGTCGCTACCTGATTGGTTTCGGCCTGCTGCTGTTGCAGGTTGTCGGTGATGGATTCGGCGTTGCGCAGATCCCCCTCGGCGGCCTGCAGGATCTTGCTGCAAGTCTGCTGGGTGCGGGCCAGCACGGCGTTGAACTCGGCCTGATTCATCACCATCGAGAGTTCGATGGCGGCGATGTTGTCCACCTTGTTGGTATAGAGCAGCTGCATCAGCGGGTTGTCAAAGCGACTGCGGGCCATCTTGTTGAGCTTGCCGAGGCGACGGGAGAGGGCATTCAGGGTGATGGCCGCTATCGCCAGCGGCAGGGCGGCCAGCGCCAGTTGCCAGTTCATATCGTGACTGTAGCCCAGGGCAAACATGGCGAGCAGGCTCAGCAGCAGACAGAGGTTGATGGCCAGGGTATGGGAGAAGGTGGGCAACTTGAGCGCCAGCGGCAGCTTGTTGTTGCGCAGCTCGGCATAGACCTTCTCGGCCCGCTGCTTGATCTCCTCGCTCGGGGCGGTGCGTACCGACTGATACTCCACCACCCGGCCACTGGCATCCTTGATGGGGGTGACAAAGGCGCTGACCCAGTAGTGATCGCCATTCTTGCAGCGATTTTTCACCGGCCCCATCCAGCTCTTGCCATCCCTGATGTGACCCCACAGATCGGCAAAGGCCTGTTTCGGCATGTCAGGATGGCGCACCAGATTGTGGTGTTCCCACTTCAGCTCGTCGAGCGAGAAGCCTGCAATATCGCAGAACTCATCGTTGGCGTAGGTGATGCGGCTCTCCAGATCCGTGGTGGAGATGAGGCTCTGGTGGTCTGGATAGAGACGCTCTCTTTGGGTAACCGGTTGATTGATTCTCATGGCCTTGCTCCCGAGCTGTGGTGGTTAAATTTTGATCTGCATCAAGACGTGTGCAAAGGGCGGGCCAGCTGGCAAAACCTAATGATTGATGTGTTATTAGTGCCGTTTTGGCAGGAAAAGATCGTTGCTGTTTGCAATATGCAACGGAGCTGACGGGGTGTGCCTCTGCGGCATCTGCAATTTGCAACCTATTCTGGTCAAGCCCATGAGCTGGGAGCCAGAAGCTTGATGCGAAGGAGCCACGAACCGACGGGGCATCAGCTGCCCCGCCAGAGATCAGGGGAGAGGGTCGGGAGCGGGTGAGGAGGGGGCGCTGACGAGCTGCATCACTTCAATCTGGATACCCTGCACCAGCACGGTTTTCAGATCTTGCAGGTACTCCTCCAGTGGCGATTCTTGCAGCAGCTGGGCGAGCTCGTTGCCCACCGGGGTGAGCCGGTAGTAGAGCAGGGTGATGTTGTTCTGCTTGCACTGCAGTCGCCAGCGCTGGTTGCCGAACTCCAGCTCGACCCCATCGGCGGGCAGCGGGCCGGACTCCAGCTCCGCGCGATGCAGCAGCCCCAGCTCAAACAGTTGCAGCAGGGCGTTGTAGGGCAGTCGGTATTTGCCAAGGCCGAGGCGCGTCGCCTTGGCGCGGCTCAGCAGGGTGGCCCCCTTGTGCAGCCCCAGCAGCAGTCGCTGCTCGTCGCTGCCGGTGTAGTGGCAGGTCAGTGAACAGATGCGCTGGAACAGCTGGGCCTCGCGCTGGGTCATCTCTTTGAGGGTGGCGAGCGCCCGAATGGAGAAGCGGCCCGGCGTGGCGACTTCCAGCGCGAAGATCCGCCCCCACAGCTGCTGCATCGGCACCATGCTGATATCTTCCGCCAGTTGCAGAAAGCGGGTCAGCCAGTCGCTGTCCATCTCGCCGCCAGCCGCCGTCTCTTCGCAGTGGCGGGAGGCCATCACCATGATGGCTTCCAGATTGCGCTGGCGGGCGGCCTGATCCGCCAGATGGCGAAAGGTGGCGCGCTGTTCGAAGGTGCTGTCGGTGTTGCGGGTGAGCATGCCGTCGATACCGCGACTGCGGGCCAGACGCAGGGTCTGCTCCTGGCTGCTCAGGATCGAACTCTCTTTTTTCGGGGGGGGGAGGTCTGCCATGCTGACTCCATTCGCACAGGTTCTGGAGCTGAATGTTACTCCAACCGGGATGCCAAGATAACAAAGCGGCCTCCGTGGAGGCCGCTTTTTTTGCAACGGGAGGATTACTCCTCGTAGACGCTCACCTCGACCGCTTCCATCGAATAGGAGGCGGTGGCCATCTCGTGGCTGGAGCTGACCGTGCGCATCTTGCCCTTCACCCAGATGGCATCCCACAGATCATCCACCGGCGCCCCCTTGGGGTAGCTCACATAGATCACCTGATTGGTGGGGGGCGGCGGCACATGGATGCAGGCGCCGAAGTAGGGCACCAGCAGGAAGGCGGTGATCTTCTTGGCATCCCCTTCCAGCGGCACCACGAAGCCCGGAATGCGCACATCCTGGTTGTCCAGCTTCTTGTTTACCCCGCCCACCGGTTGCGGCACCGACATGGGGTCTTCGTGATTGACCTGGGGCGGTGGCAGCAGTTTTTCCCCTTCCGGGATGAGCACATCCCAGTCGATGGTCTTGTAATCGGCGGCCAGGGCGGGCAGCACCAGCAGGCTGGCGAGCAGCGCCACAATTTTCCACTTCATCATCTGTCCTTCTGTTTCTATTTTTGGGCGTCTCGCTAGACGCGAATGCTCATGCCATCGCTCAGGCTGTAGCGGTAAGCGCGGGCGGCAGGGAGCAGGCCAATCACCATGCCAGCCAGCCAGACTACGCCCAGCAATTGCCACTCGTAGGTGCTCGGCAGCCCCAGACTCAGTTGCAGGCCATAGTGGCTGAGCAGCCAGGGCGAGGCAAGCCCCTGTCCCAGATAGAGCACGGCGACCCCGAGGGCGATGCCAACCGTGGTCAGCGCCATCGCTTCCAGCGCCAGCAGCAGGAACAGGTGGGCAGGGCCCGCGCCGAGGGATCGCAAAATAGCGAGCTCCCGGCGCCGCTCGTTAAGCCCCGCCAGCAGGGTAGTCAGCATGCCGATGAGGCCCGCGACTACCACAAAACCGGCGATCACCGACAGCGCGGTTTCCGCCACGCTCATCAGGCTCCACAGCTCCTGCAGGGCGGCCCCCGGCAGGATCGCCATCAACGGCTCCTTGGGATAGGTGTTGATGCTACGTTGCAGCTGGAACGCCAGAATGCGGTTGCTCAGCCCCACCATAAAGGCGGTGATGGTTTTCGGGGTGAGATCCTGCGCCAGCGCCTGCTCAGGTGTTACGTTCTTGCTGTGGCGGCCGGTATCCCAGCCCAGATGGATCGCCTCGATCCCCGCCAGCGGCACATGGATGGTGCGATCGATGGGCGTGCCGGTCGGCGCCAGAATGCCTACCACCTTGAACGGCAGATTGTCGTGCTGGCTGAACGAGGTGTTGCCAGCACCGTGGGCGATGACGATGGATTGGTCGAGATGATAGCCGAGCTTCTCGGCTACCTGGGCGCCGAGTACCGCTTCAAACGGCGTGTCGAAGGGCCGCCCCTCGCGCAGTTGCAGCGACTGCTGCTGACCGTACTTCAGGTGGGTGAAGTAGTCGCCATTGGTGCCGAGCACCCGAAATCCCTTGTGGGAGTCACCAAGGGAAAGCGGGATGGTCCAGGCGACGCCCGGTTTCTGCTTGATAGCCTGATAGGAGTCCCACCCCACGTTGTTGGTGGGGTTGCCGATGCGAAACACCGAGTAGAGCAGCAGGTTCACCTGACCGGAGCGGGCGCCGACGATGAGATCGGTTCCCGAGACGGTGTTGGAGAAGCTTTCACGGGCCTGGGTGCGCACCCGCTCCACCCCGAGCAGCAGGGTGACGCTGATGGCGACGGCCAGCAGGGTGAGCCCGGCGGTGAGGCGGCGGGCCCAGAGACTTTGCAGGGCGAGCTTTAGCATGATGCCCTCCGGTTAAGTTGTTGCAGGTTTTCGACCCGCGGGAACAGGGGTTCGAGATAAGGGTCGTGACTGACGAAGATGAGGGTCGAGCCCTGTTTGTCGCACTCCTCGAACAACAGCTTGATAAAGGCCGCCCGGTTGTCGGTGTCGAGGGCGGAGGTGGGCTCGTCGGCGATCACCAGTGGCGGCGAGCCGATCAGCGCCCGTGCGGCGGCAACCCGCTGCTGCTGGCCGATGCTGAGGGCATGGACGGGGCGATGCAGCGCGTCATCCGGCAGTTGCAGCTCCGCCAGCAGACGGCGCGCCTCCTGCTCCGGACTCCCTTGCAGGCGAGCCCGTTTGGCGGGCGAGAAAGTGAGGGCAGCGGTCACGTTGTCCTGCACCGAGAGAAAGGGCAGCAGATTGAACTGCTGGAAGATATAACCCAGATTGGCCGCCCGGAAGTGGTCACGGGCACGGCCAGAGAGCCGGGCCAATGGTTGGCCCAGCACCTCCAGGGTGCCGTGGTTGGCGGTCTGGATCCCGGCCAGCAACCCGAGCAGGGTCGACTTGCCAGAGCCCGACGGGCCCTTGATAAAGACCCGCTCACCCTCGCGGATGGTGAGGGCGGGCAGATCGAGTACAGCGTCGCCACCTGGCCAGGCAAAGGCCAGATCGCGGATCTCAACCACGGCTTTTTTCATGGCGTTACCAGCTCAGCTTGTTGGCGGACGGGGTCAGCTCGCCAGCGGTCTGGCCGGTGGGCAGGATCCCCTGCACGCTCAGCTTCTCAAGGCTCGGATAGACGCTGAACAGGGTCGCCTCAAGGCCGGTCAGTTTGGCTGGCGTGGCGCAGGTGTAGGTGTACATGGCGCCCATATCGGCGTGACCCGCTTCGTCATGATCATGGTGGTCTTCATGTTTGTCGCTGGCAGCCTTGTCATGGTCATGGTCATGGTCATGGTCATGGTCGTGATCATGCTCTTCTTTGGCGGCTTGCAGCTCCTGCTGGGTCAGTTTGCAGCCAGCGGTCGGGTCGAAGCGGAACAGGGCGTCAGGCTGCTGGAGGCGGGCGACCGCCTTGGCATACTGCGCCTTCTCTTCATCGCTCTTGGCGGCGTGCTCGAAGCCCACCAGATCGGCTGCGGGTGCCTGCAGCTCGATCATCAGCTGGTTGCCATCGACCACCAGATTGAGGTGGCCGTGGCCATGCTCGTGGGCGCCGTGGCTCTCGTGTTCGTCGTGATTGGCGTGTGCGCCAAAGGCCGCAGCGGCCAGCAACAGAGTAACTGCTTTCATCTTTAATCCTTTTTCAAAACAAATAGCGAAATTAAACAAAGGGATAGAGAAAAGCAGAGGCGGGCGGCGCACGGATGGCATAGCTGTGAAGCGTGGCTGTATCCGCCGAGCGTTGCATGGTTGCAACAGCGGGCAAAACAGAGGTCGAACCGGGGAAACAATAGGGGGTGGCGGTGATGACCTGCTTGCCATCCAGATGGAGGGCGCAAACCAGGCAGTGATGGTCGTCGTGGCCGGGCAGGGCAGATTCAAACTGGTGCCGGGCAAGGGCAGGCTGCAGCCATAACCAGCCCAGCAGCAAGATCCAGATTTTCAGCTTGATACGACCCATAGACCCTTATGGAAAGGGCGCCATCAGCGCCCTTTCTCTCTGACTTAGAGATGGGACTTGATGAGCCCCATCACGGTAGCAATGTTGTTGGCATCGAGCTGGCCATCTTTGGCAAACAGCACCTTGCCCTCTTTATCCAGCAGGATGATCGCCGAGCTTTCCGGCGTCAGATCCCAGGCGTTGCGCGCCATGCCCTTGGCATCCAGCACCATGGCGGACCAGGGGAACTCTTTCTTGCTGTCCTCGGCACTGCTCTTCACGAAGCCGGAGGTGCCCCAGATGGCGTCATTGCTGTTGATGACGGTAACGGTCTGGTACTTGTCTTGCGGCAGCTTGGCGGCCTTGATCGCCTCAATCATCGGGGCGTTCAGCTCCTTGGCACTGGAGCGACCGGCAATATGCTGGATCAGGAACACCTTGCCGGTGAGCGAGGTGCTCTGCCACGGCTGGTAGCCGATATCCTTGCCGTTCAGTACCAGCTCACCCTTGTCGCTGACATTGACCAGCGGAACCGGGTTGCCATCCTTGAAGTTGTGAGCAAAGACCAGAGATGGCAGCAGCGCCAAAGTAAGTACGAGATGTTTCATCCTGATGACACTCCATTTGTTATGTTATAACGAGTTTCGGATTGAGGGAATGGGCGAGCTTCATCCTAAACTGATCGGATCTGTTTAAAAAGTGTTAAATAAGATCGCAATTCAGAAGCGTCGGCGCCCCGCCAGTCAGGGGGTTGGCTGGCAAGGGCGGCTAGGATGGCATGACATCGATAAAAATCAATGAATTGGCTGCTGGTCTGAGCTGTCTGCGTCAGTAGAGCGATTCGCTGATGAGGGGGATCTTGGCCATGGTCATCTGCTGGGCCAGCAGGGACGAGCCAGTAAGCAGCACATGGCGCTGATTGTTGATCACCACCACATCACCGGGTACGCCACTGTCTGCCGTAATGGCCAGCCAGGCAGGGGAGACGCTGCCGATGCTGATATCCGGATAGATGATGCTGAGCACATATTGCGGCGCCAGCTCCGCCAGCAGACTGGCCATCAGCAGCGCCTTCTCGTCGCTGTCGGCCTTGTTATCTTGCAGCGCCTGCAGCGGCGGCGCGAAGTGATCCAGCTGCTCCGGCTGGGTGGGGATGGCGTTCAGCCACTCCTGCAGCAGGCTGACGCTGGTGGCGAGATCCTTGGCGGCAAACTGCTGCGCCAGCGGCTTGAGGTGCCCTTTGAAGTGGTAGAAGAGCTGGGAGTAATCGGGTCGCACGCAAGGCAGTTTGCGATTGGCCGGATGGACGCAGGGTATCACCCTCATCTGGTAGAAGGCATCCTCCTGATACTGCTGGTAGGCTTGCCAGAACAGCATCGACTCCATGCTGTCGTCCCGCAGGGTGAAGGCCTGCTCCAGATTGCGAAATTTGGTAGCGGTCTCCGGGCTGCTCTGATTGATCAGGTTGATGCTGTTGTAGAGCCGCGGGCTGATATAGGCGTAGAGGGTCTCCAGTGGATTGGTGAGGGAAGCCTTCAGCAGGCTCATCTCGTGGCGACTGGCGGCCATCACCTGGTCGTCGGTGGTCAGCTGGAAGTGCTTGCGCTGGCCATCGGTGGATTGCCACTGCCAGCTCATGTTGATCTCGCTGGCGTTGCTTGTGGCGCCAAGGGTGGTGTAGAGAGTGAGGCTGAGCAAGAGCGCGGGGGTCAGCTTCATGGTGGTGCTTCCTGCCGTGGACGATAATTAACAACTAGGTGAGCCGGCACCACTTTGGTGATGTTTCGTTTTGTGATCTGGATAACAGATTGATGTGACTTTTAATTTAATTGTGAAATTAAGTCACTCTGGAGGGGTTATGAAGCCTTGGATCATAGTGCTGTTTGGGCTGCTCAGCCTGCCAGCCATGGCGGGTCAGGTGATCGTCAACAAGGGGATGTCCGTTGCGGATACCTTTGCTCTGCGTGACCAGCTGGCGCGCGAACACGAATGGCAGGAGTGGCTGCGCTACCAGCAGGCCATCAAGTGGCTGGAGGTGTTGCCGGTCAACTGCGAGCTGATGAGCCAGCCGGGCGGCGGCTATCGCTGTGGCGGTGATTACTATCGTCCCTACCAGAAAGATGGCCGTGAAATATACATTCAGGGCAATCCTGCCGAAGATGCGGCCGGTCTGCTGCCGCAAACACCGACAAAAAAGGCGCCATAAGGCGCCTTTTTTACAAACCGAGTGATGCTTACTTGGCAGCGTAACGCTCGGCAGAGGTCTTGATCTCGGCTTCGGCAGCGGCCTTGTCGCCCCAACCTTCCACCTTGACCCATTTGCCCGCTTCCAGCTCTTTGTAGCGCTCGAAGAAGTGCTGGATCTGGGCTTTCAGCAGTTCCGGCAGATCGTTCACATCCTGGATGTGGTCGTACTGCTTGGTCAGCTTGGAGTGCGGCACGGCAACGATCTTGGCATCTTCGCCAGATTCGTCGGTCATCTTCAGCACGCCAACCGGGCGGCAGCGAATGACGGAGCCGGCCAGCAGCGGGTAGGGGGTCGGAACCAGTACGTCGACAGGGTCACCATCCAGAGAGAGGGTCGCGTTCACGTAGCCGTAGTTGCACGGATAGAACATCGGGGTAGACATGAAGCGATCGACGAAAATAGCACCGCTGTCCTTGTCGACTTCGTATTTGATCGGGTCGGCATTCTGCGGGATTTCGATGATGACATAGATATCGTCGGGCAGGCTCTTGCCGGCCGGTACCAGGTTCAGGCTCATGATAATTCCTTCGTTGTTAGTATCAGGTTTGCAGGCCGATATTATAGCGATGTGATGTTAAATGACCATATTTCAGCGGATATCGCTAACAAAGAAGGGGGATGTTTCCGCTTTGCGGCGCTTTGATGTGTGCGGGATGCAACAAAACGGCTGTTTTGATGCCCTGCCGCTGACCTTGGTCACCGGCAGGGCATGTGGAGTTGCGAGCAAAGGGGGTCAGAGCGAGTAGGGGAGTCTCGATTCGTTGACCAGTCGCGACAGGGCTGTCACTACATGAGGGTCAAACTGGGTGCCGGAGCGGGACTGGATATACTCCATGGTCTGCGCCAGCGTCCAGGGCTCCTTGTAGGGGCGCTTGCTGAGCAGGGCATCGAATACATCGACTACCGCCACAATCCGCGCCGACAGCGGGATCTGCTGACCAGCCAACTGCTGCGGGTAGCCCTTGCCATCGAAGTGCTCATGGTGGCCCCGAGCGATTTCGGCGCCGAGAGAGAGGTAGCTGGTTCCCTCCACCATTTCGCCCGCCTTGTGCAGGATATTGGCGCCGATACCGGCGTGCTGCTCCATGATGGCCCGCTCTTCCGGGTCGAAACGCCCCGGCTTGTGCAGGATATGATCCGGGGTGCCCACCTTGCCCACATCGTGCAGGATGGAAGCCATACCGATCATTTCGACAAACTCCGGGGTCAGCTGCTCGGGATAGGCCGCCATCTGCTTCAATTCGGTCACGATGGCATCCGAGAGCTTCTGCACCCGTAAGACATGCTCGCCGGTATCGGAGTCGCGAAACTCCGCCAGCGCCGCCAGCGCCACCACGGTGGCCTCTTGGGCGCGCAGCAACTGGTTGTAGAGATAGAGGTTGTCGTAGGCCGCCGATATGCGCTGACAGAAGACATCCAGCAGATCGCACTCGAGAGGATCGAGGGGCTGGGTCGGGGTAAAACTCAACACGAACTCGCGACCATTCTGGGCGGCGATATAGAGTGAATCCTGCGGGTGTTCAAAGCGGTTGCAGCGCGCCGCCAGTGCCTTCAGAACCGAGTCATTGAGGGTGGGAAAGTCGGTGATCTTGCCATCATCCAGCAGAGTCTCGTAGTCGCCGGTGGCGGCGAGGATCTCCAGCCCCTGTTCGCCGGGACGGCGCTCGGCACAGATAGCCCCTTCGGTGCCCACATCGAGAATGGCGCTGATCTGTTTCAGCACGCCGGAGGCAAACTCCTTGAGCGAATGAAGATGGTAGAGATCGCCCGCCCCTTCCAGAATTTTGCCGAGCCCCTGCCGGCTCTTGTCGATGGCGCTGAGAGTTTCGTATGAACGCAGGGATGCGATGACAGTGGTGTAGAGCTTTTGTACCGTCAGTTCGGTCTTGGTCTTGTAGTCATTGATGTCGTAATCGAGGATCACCCGCTGCTCGGGTGCTTGGCCGGGCTGGCCGGTACGCAGCACGATCCGCACCAGCGAGTTGTGCATTTCGTTGCGGATCCGGTGCACCAGCCGCAGACCTGCGTCTTCGGTCTCCATCACCACATCGAGCAGGATCAGCGCAATCCTGGGATTGGCCTCCAGCATGCGGCCAGCTTCGGCGCCGCTGTAGGCATTGAGCAGCTCCAGCGGACGGGATTTGTAGTGAATGTTGGAGAGGGCCAGGCGGGTGGCATGATGGATATCCGGCTCATCATCCACGATCAGCACTTGCCATGGGTTGAGTGCCTTGGGGACCACGACCTCCTCATCATCGAGTTCGATGATGTCGTCGTCCAGCAAGATATCGTCCTTGTCTTGGGCACTGCTCATATCGGTTACGCCTCCGGCGCTCAATGAGTATGTGAACAGTATGCACGATCACATCCGCTCGGATCATCAGGATAAGTAGATATCGTGAGCTGGCTCCGCCTCTTTATCGCTACTCGAAAGGTTCCAGATACCCCTGGATCGACTTCTTCAACCAGGCCAACACCTTGCCGTGATAGGCGTTTTCCGCCAGATAGACCCCGTAATCCCGCCACTGCAGGCTGAACTTGTGTTTCAGAGTCAGCAGGGAGCCTTGTCGCAGCTGGCTCTGGATCAGTGGCGATGGGAGCACCGCCCAGCCCAGTCCGTCCAGCACCGCATTGCGCATCAACTCGAAGCTGGAGAGGCCGATATGCTGGCCTCCCACAGGTAGCAGGCTTTTTACTGAAAATTCATCTACATACGAGAGGGTTACCTGGGTGTGATCGGTCAGATCCTGCTGTTTGACCCGCTTCAGTCCGGCCAGCGGATGGCTGGGTGCCACCACCATCAGGGTGCGGATCGGGTTGAGCACGTCGATATTGAGGCCGCTGCGCTCCTGATCCTCGGTAATAAGGCCAAAGGCGGCATCGACGAACCCCTCTTCCACCAGCGCCGGTAGTTCGGGTGGGGAGGCGAGCACCAGAGAGATACTGGTACCGGGAAACTGATTGTGCAGGCTGGCCAGCATCTCGCGCCACACCGGCTCGGGAATGGCGTCATCGCGGGCAACCCGCAGCGCCACTTCGGCCCCCGAGGCGTAATGTTTGCACTTCTGCTGCAGGCTGTTGGCTGCCTGCAGCAGGCGAGTGCAATCATCAAGCACCAGCTCGCCGATCTCGGTCAGGCGACTCTGATTGGCGCCTCGTTCAAAAAGTTCGACGCCAAGCTCAACTTCCAGCGCCGCGATGGCGGTGCTGACGGCGCTGCGGCTTTTGCCGAGGCGACGGGCTGTGTTGGCAATAGAGCCACTATTGGCGGACTCTACAAAGAGTTCTATCTGATATAGCTTCATGTTTTACAGGCTATGGCGGAGTTTTTCACCATCACCTTAGCGTGTCGAACCAAGGCAAGGCAAACCTGTGGCGTCGGAATAATCGACGCTGAGCGATTGTCGCGAGTTGCTTCTCCCCGTTTACCATCTCTCCCGTCGAAGCAACAAAGGCATCTTATATGTTATTAAGTCGTATGTTTCTGGCCCGGCTGTTTTTGACCGGCGCCATCGTGACCGAGGTCGCTGGTACCTCCAGCATGGCCATGATCCCCGAGCAGGGAGCTGGCTGGATGAATTACATCCCGATGTGGCTGTTGATCGGCTTCTCGTACTGGTTGCTGGCGAAAGCCGCCAAAACAATCTCCATTGGTATTGCGTTTGCGCTCTGGGAGGGGCTCGGGATCACCTTGATCACCATAGTGTCGGTCATGTTCCTTGGTTACGATGTGACCGTTCAGGAGCTGATTGGCCTGGCTCTCGCGATAGTGGGGATTGTTATGGTGACCATGGGGGAGACCCATGATGAGCCTGCAGACAAGTCAGTAGAAGCGGAGGCCACAGCATGAGTCCGTTTGTGATTGTACTGGGTGCCGCACTGATCGATATCGGCGCCAACATGGCCATTAACCGCTCCAAGGGTTTTCGTTACAAGGGGTGGGGATTCCTGGGGATCATGCTGGTACTCGGCGCCTTTACCCTGCTCTCGGAAGTGGTAAGTGGCGGTCAGATTGACCTGGCTGTTGCCTACGCCACCTGGGGAGCTATCGGCATCGTCGGTACGGCGCTGGGCGGTTTGCTCTTCTTCGGTGAGCGGCTCAAGCCCATCGGCTGGGCTGGCATGATGGTGATGGCGCTGGCTGTCGTTATGCTGACTACCGCCTGATAATCTGAAGCAATAACAAAAGCCGCCCGGTTTCGCCGGGCGGCTTTTTGTTTGGCCGTGTCCCGTCCTGAATATGGTTTACACCTTTCCCCCCAATAAATGGAGAACCCGATGGGACAAGGTGTGAAACGGACACAGCGCGATTACTCGCTGACTTTTAAACTGGCG
>NZ_JBGLRA010000022.1:0-45711 GCF_041402405.1 Aeromonas sp. S13(2024)
GGAACAGATTCTTTCTGGCAACCCCTTATCTGCAATAAAATTGCAAAAAACTGCACTTTTTTAGTTATTCATATCCAAACACAGCTTTTATACAAACTTATCCACAGAAACCGGTTCCAGATTGCTAGAATGGCCGAAAACAAGGAGGCCAAGATGGACTTGCGACTGAGACCCTACAAGGGAAAACGCCCGCAACTGGGCAAACGGGTGTATGTAGATCCCTGCGCGACACTGGTGGGAGATATCGAGCTGGCCGACGATGCCAGCATCTGGCCCATGGTGGCGGCACGGGGGGATGTAAACCATATCCGCATCGGTGCCCGCAGTAATATTCAGGATGGCACTGTGCTGCACCTGACTCGCAAGAGTGCTGGCAATCCTGACGGCTATCCGCTGCTGATCGGTAAGGATGTCACGGTCGGCCACAAGGCAATGCTGCACGGCTGCATCATCGGCAACCGGGTGCTGGTCGGCATGGGGGCCATCATTCTGGATGGGGTAGTTGTCGAGGATGATGTGATGATCGGAGCTGGCAGTCTGGTGCCACCGGGCAAGCGACTCGAATCGGGCTTTCTATATATAGGCAATCCCGTCAAACAGGCTCGCCCGCTCAAGCCCGCCGAGATCGCCTTTCTCAAGACCTCGGCCGACAACTATGTGCTGCTCAAGAATGAGTATCTGCAAGAGACCTGATAGGGCTGGCAGAAACAGGAAGCCCGGCATGATGCCGGGCTTCGCTTCTTATATAGCTATATAGCAGTGCAAAACGGCTGACCGGAGATCAGTGGGCCTGATCCCAGTTGTCGCCGGTACCCGCTTCAACCAGCAGCGGCACATGTAGTTCGGCAGCAGCCGACATCTTCTCCTTGATGGTGGCGGTGTACTCCTCCAGCTTCTCTTCGCGGATCTCGAACACCAGTTCATCGTGTACCTGCATCAGCATGCGGATCGACTCATCCCCGATACCGCGGATCCAGCTGTCCACGTTGATCATGGCGCGCTTGATGATATCGGCGGCCGTGCCCTGCATCGGGGCGTTGATGGCGGCCCGTTCGGCTGCCTTGCGCAGACCGGCGTTGCGGGACTTGATATCCGGTAGATAGAGGCGACGACCAAACAGGGTCTCGACATATCCCTGGGCTTCCGCCTGCTGACGGGTACGCTCCATATACTCCAGCACGCCCGGGTAGCGTTCGAAGTAGAGATCCATGTACTTCTGTGCTTCGGCGCGGCCGATCCCCAGCTGCTTGGCCAGACCGAAGGCACTCATGCCGTAGATAAGACCGAAGTTGATCGCCTTGGCGCTGCGGCGCATGTCGGTGGTGACCGCATCGAGCGCCACGCCGAACACCTCGGCGGCAGTCGCCTTGTGGATGTCCCTGCCCTCGGCAAAGGCGGTCAGCAGCCCCTTGTCACCGGAAAGGTGCGCCATGATGCGCAGCTCGATCTGGGAGTAGTCCGCCGCCACCAGCTTGTAACCGGCGCTCGGAATAAAGGCCTGACGGATCCGGCGCCCCTGCTCGTTGCGCACCGGGATGTTCTGCAGGTTGGGATCAGATGATGACAAACGGCCCGTAGCCGCTACCGCCTGATGATAGGAGGTGTGTACCCGCCCGGTCCGGGGCTTGATCATCAGCGGCAACTTGTCGGTGTAGGTGGACTTGAGCTTGGCCAGACCGCGATGTTCCATCAGCAGTTGCGGCAGCTCATAGGTCTCCGCCAGCTCGGCCAGCACCTCTTCTGCGGTGGATGGCGCACCCTTCGGAGTCTTTTTGATGATCGGCAGGCCCAGCTTGGTGAAGAGGATCTCCCCCAGTTGCTTGGGCGAGGAGAGGTTGAACTCCTGCCCGGCCAGCTCGTGAGCCTGCTTCTCCAGCTCCGCCAAGCGCAGCTCGATCTCCTGGCTCTGCTGGTGCAGCAGCTTGGGATCGATGGTGGTGCCGAGCAACTCCATCCGCGCCAGTACCGGCAACAGCGGCAGCTCGATCTCGCTGAATACCTTGGCGAGACCCGGCACGGCCTCCAGCTGACCCCACAGGGTCTGGTGTAGACGCAGGGTGATATCGGCATCTTCCGCCGCATAGGGGGCGGCCTGCTCCAGCTCGATCTGGTTGAAGGTGAGCTGTTTCACCCCTTTGCCCGCAATATCTTCAAAGGAGGTGGTCTCAACCCCGAGGTAACGCTTGGCCAGCGAATCCATATCGTGACGGCTGGCGGTGGAGTTGAGCACGTAGGACTCGAGCATGGTGTCGTAGGCGATACCCTGCAGGTCGATGTCATGGTTGAGCAGCACGTTGCGGTCGTACTTGAGGTTCTGCCCCACCTTGAGACGGGTCGGATCTTCCAACAGCGGCTTGAGCTTGCCCAACACCACGGCCTCGCTCAGCTGTACCGGTGCCCCCAGATAGTCGTGGCCAAACGGCACATAAGCAGCCTTGCCCGGCTCAACCGCGAAGGAGACGCCGACGATCCGCGCTTCCATATAGTCGAGACTGGTGGTTTCGGTATCGAAGGCAAACAACGGTGCCGCTTTCAGCTGTTCCAGCCAGCCGTCAAACTCGGCTTCGTCCAGAATGCAGCGGTAGTCGGTTTCGATGGCGGCAACCGGAGCGGCGCTCTCATCGCCAGCTTCGTCCTGTCCGGCGCTCTCGCTGCCCTCTTCACCACCAGATTCCAGCTCCTTGATCAGGTTGCGCAGCTCGTATTCGCGATAGACCGCCAGCAGGGACTCCTTGTCGACCGGCTTGAGCAACAGCTCTTCCAGACTCTGTTCCAGCTCGACGTCGGTCTTGATGGTCGCCAGTCGATAGGAGAGACGAACCTGCTCCTCCTGCTCGCGGAACTTGTCGGCGAACGCCTTGGAGCCACGAAAGCCGAGCGCGGCCACCTTGTCCAGATTGGCGGCAATCTCGTCGATGCTGCCGATCCCCTGCAGCAGGGCCAGTGCAGTCTTTTCACCAACGCCGGTCATGCCGGGGATGTTGTCCACCTTGTCTCCCATCAGGGCTAGATAGTCGATGATGAGCTCGGGCGGTACGCCGAACTTCTCGATCACCCCTTCCCGATCGGTCTTCACATCTTTCATGGTGTCGATCAGGGTGACATGGTCGGAGACCAGCTGCGCCATATCCTTGTCACCGGTGCTGATCAGCACCGGCAGCTGCTTCTCGGTCGCCTGACGGGCCAGGGTGCCGATCACGTCGTCGGCCTCCACCCCCTCCACCATCAGGAAGGGGAAACCCATCGCCTTGATCATCTGGTGGATCGGGGCAACCTGGCTGCGCAGATCGTCCGGCATGCTGGCACGGGTCGCCTTGTACTCGGGATAGATGTCATCGCGGAAGGTCTTGCCCTTGGCATCAAACACCACGGCCACATGACAGTCAGGATATTGCTTGCGCAGGCTGCGCATCATGTTGGCCATGACACGGACGGCGCCGCTCGGCAAACCGGTCGATGTGCGCAGATCAGCCTGCTGGGAGGCGAAGAAGGCGCGGTAAAGATAAGAGGAGCCGTCGACCAGAATAAGGGGGTTGCTAGGGGCCATGAAATCGTCCTGCCAGAGATAAACAGCCGCTAGGATGCCACAGGGCCCCCCTCACACCAAGGGGCGCAGCAACAGCACACAGCGCCTGATAAAGGGACTCAGTCTGTGGATAACTCTGTGTTCAAAAATGGGGCGCATCAGAGCGCACAGTGATAAAGCTGTGCATAAGAATACAAAAATCTATTAAAAACAATTAATTGAGATCGTAAAAACCGATCGCGAGACAGTTAGAATGATCTCGATCAATGTGGAAAAAGATTTAAGGGAGTAGGTACGGCAGGATCCAAAACGAAACAATCCTAGCACAGCAAGATGACTTGACCAGCGGAGGGCGAGCGATAACCATACAAAAGTACAACAATCCATCCTGGCTCACATTTTCAACAACGAGGAGTTTGCCATGAAAAAAGTGGCCGTGATTTTGAGTGGCTGCGGTGTCTTTGACGGGGCCGAAATCCACGAGGCCGTCATCAGTCTGCTGGCGTTGGCCCGTCAGGGAGCCACCGTCCAGTGCTTCGCCCCGAACGTGGCGCAGCTCCATGTCATCAACCACCTGACCGGTGAAGTGAGCGAGGGAGAGAGCCGCAATGTGCTGGTCGAAGCGGCCCGCATCTGTCGTGGCCAGATAAAGGATGTGGCCGAGCTGGATGCGGCCGATTACGACGCGCTGCTGGTGCCCGGCGGCTTTGGCGCGGCCAAGAACCTGTGCGACTTCGCTATCAAAGGGGCCGAGTGCCAGATCCAGCCCGATGTGCTGAAAGCGTGCCAGAGCTTTGCCAACGCCAACAAACCGGCCGCCTATATCTGCATCGCACCCGCCATGATCCCGCTGATCTATGGTGCCGGGACGCTGGCGACCATCGGCCATGACGAGGGTACCGCCAACGCCATTGAGGCGATGGGTGGCAGCCATCTCAACTGCCCGGTCAACGAATTCGTGGTGGATCAGGAGCGCAAGGTGATCTCCACCCCCGCCTACATGCTGGCCAACAACATAGTCGAAGCGGCAGACGGCATCGAGAAGACGGTCAAGCAACTGCTGGCGCTATAATCCTCACCCTGCCAAAAACAGACGGGCCGCTCATGGAGCGGCCCGTTTTCAATTCTGCCTGAAGGCGATGAATTAGATGGTTTCGCCCATCTGATCCATTTTGCCCAGCAGGGCACGCAGACGCTCCTGCCATGCAGTGTGCTCGTTGCGCAGCTGATGGTTCTCGTCTTGCAGCTTGCTGTTCTGCTCTTTCAGCTCGTCCAGCTCCATCTTCAGCAGGGAGATGTTGTCGACGGCGGATTGTACTTTGGATTCGAGTTGCTCAAGGACTTCTAGTGACATATGCATACCTGTTTGTTCAATTGCGATGCCCCACAGAGGGCGATTCAAGCGCGTGAAGCCAGCATACCCCGAGCGCATCGGCACAAACAAGCCAGTGCGCTGTAAAATGCGCCTTCCATAGATGTATTGTCTAAATATGCGTCTATTTTTCTCGCATCCTGCGCCCGAGCCGCGACAACACACTGAACCGTGCGTAAAAGGCCTCGCCGCCCGCGCATCATTTGCACCCTCTCGACGGAATCGCCGTTATCTATGCAAGGCGATATAAGCCCCCAGCAACAGACAGGCGACCACATACATCAGCAGGCCGTAGAGCAGGTTCCAGCGCAGGATCAGCCCGGCACTGAGGTTGTAGCGGGAGGCCAGTGCCAGATTGGAGCCGGAGAGCGGACTGGTGCCGGTGGCAAGCCCCCATCCCAGCAGGAAACACATGCCGAGCAGGCTGGGATCCGGCGCCAGCGGCCAGAGCAGCGGCGCCAGCCCGGAGATACTGATAAGCGGATGCACCCCGACGATGGCCACCAGCAGGATCAGCAGCAGAGTGAGGGATGCTTCGAGCCAGCCAAAGTGGTTGAACAGCGGCAAGCCGTGACCGGAGCCTAGATCGATGACCGACAGCGCACTGTTGATGCCTGCCGCCAGCAAACCGGCCCCCAGAAACAGCACCAGCTGACCGCCGATGGCGGGAAAGCGTTCCACCACCTGCCGCTTGAGGGCCGCCTTGCGCCCGGCCCTCGGCATAAAGAGCAACGCCAGCAGCGGGGCCACCAGTGCGATCACCGCCAGAATGCCGAGCTGGGGCCAGATCTGCTTGATGAGCAGTACCAGCAGCGCCAGCGTGACCGGCAACCCCAGGGTCTGCAGCCGCAGTGGATAACCGGCAAAGTCGGCCACTCCGATCCGCTCTACCTGCCAGGCAGTCAGCCCCATCGCCAGCAAGGCGGCGAGGATCCCGAACGGCAGAATATGGGAGAGCTGCAAGCCCGGCGCATAGGTCAGTGCTACCGCCATGGCGACAAAGAAGGGTGACCAGAAGGCAGCGGCACAGAAGATCCGGCTCAGCACCATCACCTGACGCCGCTCCAGGGTGCCATTGCGCTCCAGCCGATCGCCGATGATAAAAAGCACCGAGAGGTTGATGACCGCCCCCAGCAGATTGAGGCTGGCCATGGTGCTCCACAGCCCCTTGCGCCCGATCCAGGAGGTGGTGCCGGTCAAGAGACCCGAGGTGGCGAGGTTGAGGGTGCTCACCGCGGCAAACATGGTGAGCATATTGATGTTGGGCAGCAGCCAGTCACCGGCGGTGAGGGTCGCTCCCTGCCACCAAGAGAAGAAGAGCAGCAACAGCGCCGCGCCATACAAGGCCAGCGCCTGCCGCTTGGCGGCCCCCACCAGCCAGGGCCAGGTGAGCAGTGATGCCCCCCAGGCCGCAATGGCCGCAGGCCAGGGGGAGAGTCCCAGATAGAGATGGAGCAGGTTGAGCAGCCACATCCCCAAAATCAGATAACCCGACCAACGTTTGGCCATCGACTACTCCGGCCGGGAGATCAGAGACACTGATCCATATCCAGTGAAGGCTTGTCGCACTCCGGACGGCCGACGATCTTGGCGGGTACGCCAGCGACCGTGGTATGAGGCGGCACCGGGTTGATCACCACGCTGCCCGCGCCAATTTTGGCGCCCACGCCCACTTCGATATTGCCGAGCACCTTGGCGCCCGCCCCTATCATCACCCCTTCGCGGATCTTGGGATGACGATCGCCGCTCTCCTTGCCGGTGCCACCGAGGGTCACGCTCTGCAGGATGGAGACATCATCTTCAATCACCGCCGTCTCGCCGACCACTATGCCGGTGGCGTGGTCAAACATGATCCCCTTGCCGATGCGGGCGGCCGGATGCACATCCACCCCGAACACCACCGAGATCTGGTTTTGCAGATAAAGGGCCAGCGAGCGGCGCCCCTGACGCCACAGCCAGTTGGCGACCCGATAACCCTGCAGGGCATGGAACCCCTTGAGATAGAGCAGTGGGGTGGAGAAGAGATCGACCGCAGGATCCCGCTCCTGCACGGCGCAGATGTCAGCCGCCACTACCGTCAGCAGCTCGGGCTCGCTGCGCAGGGCCAGCTCGATCACCTCGCGCAGGGCGATGGCGGGCATGGTGGCGCTGTCGAGTTTGTTGGCCAGCTGGAAGCTGAGGGCCGAACGCAGATTCTTGTGATTGAGAATGGTGGAGTGGAAGAAGCTGGCCAGCATCGGCTCCTGGGCCGCCATGCTCTGTGCTTCTTGCTGAATTTTGTGCCAGGTTTTGGCAACCAGTTCATCCATGTTGCAGCCTACTGTTGTTCTGGGTGAGGGCTCTGTTGTTCTTTTGTCAGCACCGAGATGGGGTCCATGTGGATGATGACATCCATCCGCTCGAATGCCTGGCGTACCGCCAGTTCGGCTTCATCGGCGATCTGATGGGCCTTGACCAGGGGGATCTGATCATCCAGTTCCAGATGCAACTGTACGAATCGGGTCGGCCCGGATTGACGGGTGCGCAGGTCATGTACGCCGTGTACACCTTCTACGGCACAGCAGAGCGCCATTATTCTCGCTTGTTCTTCCGCTGGCAACTGACGATCGAGCAGGGCCTGCACCGACTCGTAGCCGATGTGTCCCGCCCCCCACAACAGGAATAGCCCGATCAGGATGGCAAACAGGCCGTCGGCCCAGTACCACCCCTGCCCCGCCAGCACCAGCGCCAGCAAGACACCGGCATTGAGCAGCAGATCGGAACGGTAGTGCAGCATGTCGGCCTTGATGGCCACACTGTTGGTCTTGCGAATAACGAAACTCTGGAAGCTGACCAGCAGCAGGGTCAGCACGATGGAGCCACCGCTGACCCAGAGACCCGCTTCCAGCCGCAGAATAGGCGCCTGATTGAGCAGGGATGAAATTCCGTGCATCACCAGCAGCAGGGCGGAGCCGGAGATAAAGGCCGACTGGATGAGGCCCGCCAGCGACTCCGCCTTGCCGTGACCGAAGCGGTGTTCGTCATCGGCCGGGGCAAGCGCATAGCGAATGGCCAGCAGGTTGATGATGGAGGCACTCACATCCATGAAGGAGTCGGTGAGCGACGCCAGCAAGGTCGATGAGTCGGTCATCAGCCAGGCGATCAGTTTGCCGATGATCAGCAAGGTAGCGGTGGTAACCGCCGCTATGCTGGCAAAGGTCACCCAACGGGAATATTGTTGATGGCTCAAAACCGGCTTTCCTCTGGCGATGAAAAACTTATTATACCCTGACCCCGGCGTCAGTTTGGCGCGAAAATCTGCGGAATAACACCAGATGAACAGAATACTCCTGGTCGACGACGATCTTGAATTGACCCAACTGCTCACCGAAATTCTGACCCTGGAGGGATTTCAGGTCACGGTCGCCGAGGATGGTGAAGAGGGGCTGCAACGGCTGGCGGAGCAGAGCTTCGATCTGGTGTTGCTGGACGTGATGATGCCCAAGCTCAACGGCTTTGCCATGCTGACCAAGCTGCGCAAGACCCACGACACCCCGGTGCTGATGCTGACCGCCCGCGGTGACAGCCAGGATCGGGTTAACGGTCTGGAAGCGGGTGCCGACGACTATCTGGCCAAGCCGTTCGATGACAGGGAGCTGCTGGCCCGGGTACGCGCCATCCTGCGCCGTACCCAGAGCGCCCCGCCCCAGCGCGGCAACTCCTCCGACGAAGTGCACTTCATGGATATCGTGCTGCAACCCGGCCTGCAGCAGGCCCGCTGCGGCGAACAGCTGCTGGAGCTGACCGCCACCGAATTCGGGCTGCTGGAGTGCCTGCTGCGCAATCCCGGCCAGATCGTCAGCAAGAGCCACCTCTCCGAGCAGGTGCTGGGCAAGAAGCTGGAACCCTTCGATCGGGCCATCGACATGCACCTGAGCAACCTGCGCAAGAAGCTGCCGGACCGCACCGATGGCCAGCCCCGCTTCAAAACCGTACGGGGGCGCGGGTACCTGTGGCTAGAGCAAGAATAGAGCGCATCAACTCCCTCAACGGGATCTCGACCCACATCTTCCTCTGGTTCTGGTTCATGCTGCTGGTGATGCTGGCCGCCGTGATCAGCCTGCCGACCCTGGATCCCCGCAACCAGATCCCGCTGCCGACCCACGAAGTGGCGCGGATGCAGAACAACGTGCAGGCCCTGCTCAACGCCGCCGAGCCGGATCAGGATTTCGATCTGGCCAAGGCGATGGACAAGATCGCCATGCTGCCGGTGGACAACGTCTACCTGCGCGACGAGAAGGGGCAGATCCAGTCCACCACCCATCCGCGCAAGTTCGTGGTACGCTTTATGGTGGATGCCGATGACCCGGCCAATCCCATGCTGGGCAACGAGGATCGCAAGGCGATCGCCGGCCCCTTCCTGATGGAGCACCACGGCCATCGCTATCACGTTTATTTCGGCCTCAATGCCGAGAATCCCTACCTGTTCCTGTTCATTCAGGTGCTGGATCACCCGATCCGCATTCTGGGCATCTCGATGCTGGTCAGCACCCCGCTCTGCCTGCTGCTCGCCTGGCGGCTGACCCGCCCCATCCTGCAGTTGCAGAAGTCGGTCTCCCAACTGGCGGCTGGCAATCTGGAGGTACAGATCCCCAACCTGGGACGGGGCGACGAGATCGGCCAGCTGGCGGATAACGTCAGCCGCATGGTGGAGACACTCAAGAGCATGATCCAGAAGCAGAAACAGCTGCTTTCCGATATCTCCCACGAGCTGCGCAGCCCCCTCACCCGGATGCAACTGGCGCAGGCGCTGATCCGCCGCAAGCAGGGTGACAGCGCCGAGCTGGCGCGGATCGAATCGGAGATCGGACGGCTGGACAAGCTGATCGGCGATCTGCTGGATCTGTCGCGAGTACAACAGCATGTTGAAGCCCCCATCGTGCAGCCGCTGGCCGACCTGCTGGAGCCCATCCTCGAAGATGCCATGTTCGAGGCAAACCAGAGCGGCAAACAGCTCAGACTGCCGCCGCTGCCTGCCGAGTCGATCCAGATGTGGCCCGAGCTGCTGGCCCGGGCGGTGGAAAACCCCCTGCGCAATGCCCTCAAATATGCCCGCGAGTTCATCAAGGTGGACTGGTATCGGGAGGGGCAGGAGTGGGTGATGACCATTCGGGATGACGGCCCCGGGGTGCCTGACGAGCAGCAGGCGCTGCTGTTCCAACCCTTCTTCCGGGTCGATGATGCCCGCAACGCCAAGACTGGCGGCACTGGGTTGGGGCTGGCCATCGCCTCGGAGGCGATCCAGCGCCACGGCGGCACCATTGCGGCCAGCAACAATCACCCGACCGGGCTGACCATCACCATCCGCTTGCCCATCGCCTGATCCTTTTCATCCGGACGGACGCTGGGTATGCTGGCGCCCCTTCTTGGTTTTACATCTCTTTGCAGGAGCTCGTCATGCTCGATATCGTCCTCTACCAGCCGGAAATTCCGCCCAACACCGGCAATATCATCCGGCTTTGCGCCAATACCGGTTACCGGCTCCATCTGATCGAGCCGCTGGGATTTGAGTGGGATGACAAGCGGGTAAAGCGGGCGGGACTCGACTATCACGAATTTGCCGAGGTGAAGCGCTGGCCGAGCTATGAGGCTTTTCTGGCAGCCGTGGCGCCCAAACGGGTGTTTGCCTGCACCACCAAGGGCCGCACCGCGCACTCGGCAGCACAATATGCCCTTGGCGACGCCCTGCTGTTTGGCCCAGAGAGTCGCGGCCTGCCCATCGAGATCATCGAGAGTCTGCCATTCGAGCAGCGGCTGCGCATCCCTATGGTGCCCCAGAGCCGCAGCATGAACCTCTCCAACGCGGTGTCTGTCTTTGTCTACGAGAGCTGGCGCCAGCTCGGCTACGACGGTGCCATGTAAGCGCCACCGATGATCAGTGGCGGGCGTCGAGCAGATGCCCGCTGTGCTCCAGCCGCCAGCAAGTGACCCCCAGCGACAGACCGCGCCCCACCATCAGCGCCGCCATCGCCGCCCATAACGCGGCCACGCCCCACGACTGACAGAGCCACCAGATCGGGAAGAAGCCGCCAAACGCGGCCAGCAACATGCTGTTGCGCATCTCCCGCGCCCGGGTCGCCCCGATAAATACGCCATCCAGCAGGAAGCACCAGACCGCCAGCAAGGGCATGGCGATCAGCCAGGGAAGCTGACGATGTGCCTCCGCCACCACGGCCGGAATGTCGGTGATATAGCCGATAAGGTGGGCACCAAAGAGGGCAAACACCAGGGTAAAACCACTGGCAATGAGGGCGGCCCAGCCCAGATTGAGCACGATGGCCTCCCGCAGTTTCTGCCGATCCCGCTGACCGATGGCTCGTCCTACCATGGCCTCCACCGCATAGGCAAAACCATCAAGTCCGTAGGAGATGAGCATCAGAAAGTTGAGCAGCACCGCATTGGCGGCCACCGCTACATCCCCCAGCCGCGCCCCTTGCAGAGTCATGAAGGCGAAGCAGAGCTGCAAACAGAGGGATCGCAGGAAGATATCGCGGTTGAGGCCGAGCAGCCGCACCATGGGCGCGAGCTGCCGCCAGCGCTGCCAGCCATCCTGCCACACCGTCGGTGCCAGTTGCCGCAGTTGACGGCGTACCAGCCAGATGCCGACTGCCAGCGCGCAGTAGTCCGCCATGACCGAGGCTGCCGCCACACCCCGCACCTGCCAGCCGAGCCCGAGCACAAACAGGGCATCGAGCGCCATATTGACCAGATTGGTGAGGATCAACATCACCATGGGACTGCGGGCATCCTGCATCCCCAGCAGCCAGCCCATGATCACCAGATTGCAGAGCGCCGCCGGGGCGCTCCAGATCCGCACCGCCACATATTGGCCCGCATAGAGCTGCACCTCGGGCGAGCCGCCACTCAGGGCGATCAGTCGTGGCAACAGGGGGAAGAGCAACAACAGCAGCGCCAGGCCAAGAGCAATGGCCAGCCCCAGCGCCCGCAGCAGGGTATCGAGCTGGGCACGACCATCAGCTGCGCCGTGCGCCTGCGCCGTCAGGCCGGTGGTCGACATCCGCAAAAAGCCGAGCAGCCAGAAGATGAGGTTGATCAGGGTCGCGCCGACCGAAACGCCCCCCAGAAACCAGGCCTGACCGAGATGACCGATCACCCAGGTGTCCACCAGCCCCAGCAAGGGGGTGGTGATATTGGAGAAAACCATGGGCAGGGCGAGCGCAAAGACGGCGCGGTGGCGAGAGGGATCACGCCACCAGGGGGCAACAGCTGGGGTCACGCTCAGTGGCCTGCCAACTTCAGGATGCGGGCGAAATCAGAGAGCATGGTGGCCATCTGCACCCTGGGCACCTGACCCGGCGCCACCTGCGGGCGGAACACCGCCTGCAGCTTGCCATTGGGATTGATGAGCACGATGGAGGCGGAGTGATCGATCAGGTAATCCTTCTCCCCCTGATTGGCGATGGAGTAGATGAGCCCCAGATTGCGCACGAACGGAAACAGCTTGTCGTGGGGGGCAGTGGCCGCCTTGAACTCGGGATTGAAGAAAGCGGTATAGGTCTTGAGGCGTGGAATATCGTCACGCTGGGGATCCGCCGAGATAAACACCACCTGACTGTCGGGCGCCATCTTCTTCAGCTGGTCATAGACGGAGCGCATATCTGCCAGGGTGGTGGGGCAGATATCGGGGCAGAAGGTGTAACCGACAAACAGGAAGGTCCAGTGCCCCTTCAGGTTGGCAGGGGTGAACGGCTGGTTGTCCGCATCGGTAAAGGCGAAATCATTGATGTCCCGCCCCGCCGGATAGTAGTCAGCCTGTTCCGGCTGCTCTGGCTGCGTGGCGTAAAACACCAGGATCAGGCAGGCTGTCAGCAGCAGAAAGAGCAGGGGATAGCGGAGCTTCATCATAACAAGAGACCCTTTCAGTTCGAGGCAGATGGCCAGCAGTGACCGGACAAGAGGGGGGCATTGTACCCCAGTGAGCCGCCAAGGTGGTTCAACCTTGTGCAACGCCCTGTCAGGAGTCGACCATTTGGCATAATTAATCGCCAGTTGCGGCCATAAAAAAACCGGCCCCCTCGGGTGCCGGTTATGGATGGATTTGTTTGTCTCTTCTGCTCAGGGGCGAGCGTTACGCCCCTGCTGCAACATCTTGCCGATGGCCCGCACGCCGATGGGAATCACGGGGGCCAGCCAGCCCTCTTCCCCCTGGCGATCGCCATGACCACGTTTGAACAGCAGCACCAGACGCACCACCTTCTCTTTCGGACATCCCAGCCAGAGCGTCCAGTGCGAACCACGATGGTGCAGCCAGAGACCGTAAAACCAAGTCATCCGGCTACCTTTGACAAAACGGGTGATTGACGATTCCGCTGGCGCAGCCCCAGCCTCTGAATCCCATGGCGATCTTGATGCCATACCAGTCCTCCTTGACCGACAGGTCATGTTGCTTCGTCGGCCTGAACTGGGAACAGGCCCGTCACGACTATCTGCAACCATTACGAGTGGTCCCCTTTGCCCGATAAGGCTCGGCATCTCCCCACTCCCCCTTCATATCCCGTGAAGGTGTACTGCCCGATTCTCGTTGTTACCGGCCCTTCCGTACCGACGCATTGTGATGGTCAGAGGGAGGTGCCAAGCCCTGTCTCGGCGACAGGGCACTGATCTGAGCATATATCTGAAATGGATGATTGGTAGCCGGTCGCGCAGGACAAAAATGCCGCCGCCGATGATCTGTTTGATATGACAGGGAAAGTGCGCCAGAAACAGCACGGCCTCCCGAAGGAGGCCGTGTGGCAAACGCAGTTGGCGGGGATGATTACATCCAGTCGGCGTTGCGGATCACCCCGACCGCCAGTCCTTCGATGGTGAGTTGCTGGCAGGAGAGGTCCACCTCGATGGGGGAGAGCTCTTCATTCTCCGGCAGCAGCCATACCTGACTGCCCTTGCGCTGGAAGCGCTTGACGGTGACATCCTCATCGAGACGGGCCACTACCACCTGACCGTTGCGCACCTCCTGGGTCTTGTGCACCGCCAGCAGATCGCCATCCAGAATGCCGATGTTCTTCATGCTCATCCCCTGCACCCGCAGCAGAAAATCAGCGCGCGGGTGGAACAGGGCGGGATCAACCTGATAGTGGCTCTCGATATGCTCCTGAGCCAGGATAGGCTCACCGGCAGCGACCTTGCCGATGAGCGGCAAGCCGCTCTCTTCCAGCACCTCTTCCTCTTCGAGCAACAGGCGAATGCCGCGGGACGTGCCCGGCATGATCTCGATGACCCCTTTTTTGGCCAGGGCCTTCAGATGTTCTTCGGCCGCATTGGCCGACTTGAAACCAAGCTTCTGGGCAATCTCGGCACGAGTCGGCGGCATACCGGTCTCGCTCATGTTCACCTTGATCAGCTCCAGCACTTCGGCCTGGCGGGGGGTAAGGGGTTTCATAGAATTGGCACCTGTCTTTTTATACAGCACACTGGCAGTATATACAGTGCAGTGGCCAAGGCAAGGCGCAGCTGACATTTGTCGCAACCAACCCCTCATTTACTGCTGTTTTGATCCTGCGCAGCCGACTCATCGTACCTCTCGGCGACAAGGGGCTGTCGATTTGCTATGCTCACGCCGCATTTTTTTGGAGAGCAGACGCACATGTCCCTAGGACAGAAGATTTCCAGAGCCATCTTGCAATGGCCGGTCAGCGGCTTGGTCAATCACAAGAGCCTGCCGGAAAATCCCATCACAGAACTCAATCTGGATCCGGCCAGACCCATCGTCTATGCCCTGAAAACCAGTTCGATCACCGACCTGATGACCCTGCAGCAGTGCTGCGAGGATCTCGGTCTGCCCGGCCCCTTCACGCCGCTGGAACTGAACGGCCAGCTGCTGCCGCGCTATGTCTGTCTGGACCGTCCGCCTCCCCTGTTTGGCAAACGCAGCAAACCGCTCCCCTTCCTGCAGGAGTTCCACCAGCTGCTGGATCTGCACAAGCAGGATCCCGAGCTGGATATCCAGGTGGTGCCCGTCACCCTGTTCTGGGGCCGCGCTCCGGGTCGGGAAGGGGAAGAAGCCTCCGGCCTCAACATCATCAGCAGCCTGGCGCCGAACCGGCTGAAGAAGGCGCTTATCGTGATCCTCAAGGGTCGCGAGAATCTGGTGCGCTTCTCGCCGCCCCTCTCCCTGCGCTACATGGCCGACAAGCACGGTACCGACGAGGCGATCGCCCACAAGCTGGCACGAGTGGCCCGAACCCACTTCAGCCGCCAGCAGCTGGCCGCCACCGGCCCGAAACTGCCGAACCGCAACCTGCTGTTCAAGCAGTTGCTCGACTCCGCGGTGATCCAGCAGGCGATTGAAGAGGAGGCCCAGCGCGAGGGGATCAGCCTCGAGAAGGCGCAAAAGCGTGCCCATGGCTACATGGACGAGATCGCCTCCAACTTCTCCTACCGGCTGATCCGCCTGGGCGAGAGCTTCCTCGGCTGGCTGTGGAACAAGCTCTACCGTGGTTTGTCGGTCAATGGCGCCGAGAAGGTACGCCAGTTGGCGCAGGAAGGGCACGAGATTGTCTATGTCCCCTGCCACCGCAGCCACATGGACTACCTGCTGCTCTCCTACGTCATCTACCACCAGGGGATGGTGCCGCCCCATATCGCGGCAGGCATCAACCTCAACTTCTGGCCGGCGGGCCCCATATTCCGCCACGGCGGCGCCTTCTTCATTCGCCGCACCTTCAAGGGCAACCCGCTCTACAGCACGGTATTCCGGGAATACCTCAACCTGCTGTTTGCCAAGGGTTACTCGGTAGAGTTCTTCACCGAGGGGGGGCGCTCCCGTACCGGCCGTCTGCTACCGCCCAAGACCGGCATGCTGGCGATGACCCTGCAGGCGATGATGCGCGGGCTGGACAGACCGGTCACTCTGGTGCCGGTCTATCTGGGTTACGAGCACGTGATGGAGGTGAACACCTACCACAACGAGCTCAAAGGGAGCCGCAAGGAGAAGGAGAGCTTCCTGCAGGTGCTCGGCATCCTGCGCAAGCTGCGTAACTACGGCCGTGGCTTCGTCAACTTCGGCGAACCGCTGACCCTCAACAGCTACCTGAGCGAACATATCCCCGACTGGAAAAAGCACATCGGGGAAGAGGAGCGTCCGGAGTGGATGGCGGGCACCGTCAACAATCTGGCCGAACTGCTGATGACCCGCATCAACGGCGCTGCCGCGGTCAACGGCCTGACCCTGAGTGCGCTGGCGCTGCTGGCCGCCGAGCGCCACGCCCTGACCCGCGACGAGTTGCAGGCCCAGCTCAACACCTATCTGGATCTGCTCAAGGCGGTACCCTACAGCCCGCAGAGCACCATTCCGGATGAGGATGCCAAGACCCTGCTGGATCAGGCTATGGAGCTCAACAAATTCGAGGTGAGCGAGGACAAGCTGGGGCAGATCATCAGTCTCGACCGCTATCAGGCGATCCTGCTGACCTACTACCGCAACAACATCCTCCACCTGTTCGCCATGCCCTCTCTGGTGGCAGCATTGATCGAACGGTGCGAAGGGATCTCCCGCAGCGAGATCATGGCCCGTTGCATCGACATCTATCCGCTGCTCAAGACCGAGCTGTTCCTGCGTTATGAAGAGGAGGAGCTGCCAGCGCTGGTCGACAGCCTGCTCGACGCTCTGCAGACCCAGCAACTGATCGAGACCCGCGATGACGGCTACTGGGTCAATCCGGCCAACCAGATGCGCCTGCTGCTGCTGGCGGAGAGCATTCAGGAGACCCTGCAACGCTACGCCATCGTGCTGACCCGGGTGCTGGCCCAACCCCATATCGAGGCGGAGCAGCTCGAGGCGGACGGCCTGATGATGGCAGAGCGCCTCGGCACCCTGCACGGTATCAACGCCCCCGAGTTCTTCGACCAGAAGCTGTTCAGCACCCTGATCCACACGCTGCGCAAAGAGGGTTACCTCTCTCCTGAGTGCAAGCCGGATCTCGGCCGCTTCCAGGCGCTGGCCGACAACATAGTGCCGCTGCTGAGCAACAAGATCCGCCGCACCATTCAGGCAGGCAATCAGCTCTAATCTGCAACGCAAACAATGAAGGCCGCATCATGCGGCCTTCATTTTTATCGGAGTCTGCGCGGGAACATGTCACGCCAGCAGGTAATCGAGCACCAGACCGGCAAACACCAGCGCCCCCACATAGTTGTTGTTGAGAAACGCCTGGAAGCAGGCTTCCCGCTGCCGCTCGCGAATGAGCCGCTGCTGATAGACAAACAGCACCGCCGCCCCCAGCAATCCCCAGTAATACCAGCCCCCCAGCGTCATCAGCTGCCCGACCGCCAGCAACAGCAGCAGCGTCGAGAGTTGCAGTGCGCCGATGATCCGCTTGTCGTAACGACCAAACAGGATGGCGCTGGATTTGAGGCCGATCTTGAGGTCGTCATCCCGATCCACCATGGCGTACTGGGTGTCGTAAGCCACCGTCCAGAGCAGATTGGCGAAGAAGAGCAACCAGGCCACCAGCGGCAGGGCATCCGCCTGCGCCGCATAGGCCATCGGGATCGACCAGGAGAAGGCCATCCCGAGCACCAGCTGGGGATTGGAGATAAAGCGCTTCATGAAGGGGTAGCTCACCGCCAACAGCAGGGCGACAAACGACAGACCGATGGTGAGCGGATTCATGGTCAGCACCAGACCAAACGAAATGAGCGCCAGCACGAAGAAGAGCGCCAGCACCTCCCACGGCTTGACTCTGCCCGTGGGCAAGGGGCGACCGGCGGTGCGTTTGACGTGGCCATCGAAGTTGCGATCCGCATAATCGTTGATCACGCAACCTGCCGAGCGCATCAGAAAGACCCCGACCACAAACACGGTCAGCACCCAGAGATTGGGCAGGCCACCGGCGGCCAGCCAGAGGGCCCACAGGGTTGGCCACAGCAGCAGCAGAGTACCTATGGGTTTGTCGACGCGGGCCAACTGCATGTAGGCAAGTCCCCGCTCCTTGGTTAACAGATTCACTCCAGCTCCTTGTCACAGACGAGAGAGGGCAGAAACAGCTCGTGCACCAGCAGTGGCCACTGCCCCAGAAACAGACGGGAACGACGCCCCCAGACAGTGGCGGCCGGGCAACGGGGATTGGCGGCAATATCGAAACGGGCCAGCTGCAGATGATCGCGGCGGGCAGGCTCATGGCCAAATACCCGCTCACCCAGCGGCTGCTCGCCAAGCTCGGCAATGCCGCTCCCTTGCAATGCGTCATCGGCAAACAGGGTCCAGCCCAGCACGGCGGGCCCACGATCCCCGTGCAGGATCACCTCGCGGCAGGTACCGGCCGGCGAGGCCGAATCCACCAGCCACTGCTCATCGGCAGTAAGGGCGACCGGGTGATTGCCCAGCCACTCCACCGAAAAGTGGCGATTGTGCTGACGCAGCCGCCGGGTCATGGAGCCGGGCTCCAGCAGCCAGGGGCGCAAGCTGGCGGGCAATTCGCAACATTCGGGGGCCAGCCACCCGCTTAACGGCGTGAGGGGAACAGTCAACTCGGACTTCACAGCTTCACCATCCAGAGATTTCCGTGTTCAGGTTAAAATCCGGTTTATTATCCGTAAATCAATAGCGAAATGTAAGAACATCCGTGCTTGACGGCCCCGATGGCAACATCAAAAATGGGTTATCTCTTGCTGATGAGCCATCTATATGAAGATATTCAAAATTCTGCTGGTGTTGTTACTGAGCTGTGGCGCCCTGCAGCAGCAAGCTCTGGCTGAAGATGAGCCGCCCGCCGAGGGCACAGAGGGGGCTGCCAAGCCCGGTTTCTCCTACCATGCACTCGATCCCGACATCATCACCAACTACCTGAGTGATAGCAAAACCCTCGGTTATATCCGGGTCACAGTAGAGCTGATGGCGGAAAACGAAGCCGATCTCAAGCTGCTGGAGCAGCATGACCCGCTGATCCGCGATGCCATCATCCGCCTGATTGGCAGCAAAAATGCCGATCAAGTGAAGTCCCTGACCAACCGAGAAGAGCTGCGCAAGGAGTGCGAGACAACCGTCAACGAACTGCTGGTGAAAGAGACCGGCAAGAAAGCGGTACGCGAGCTTATCTTCACCAAGTTCCTCTACCAGTAATCCCTCCCGAAACAATCGCTTATTGGCATATCGGCCAATAAGCGAGCTTTGTCGGTTTATTCGAAATGAAAATCGATTACAATACGGCCGTCAAGTCGTAGAGGTAGTCGTTATGGGCAGCAAAACCCTGTGTGAATGGCGCCGTCACGAGATCCCCACCGATCTCAAGGCGTTGCGCAAGATAGTCCGCAAACCCAAGTTTGTCTGCAGCAAGTGCGCCCGCAGTGCCAATGACAAGGGTTACCTCTGCCAGCCGCTGCGTTTGAAAGAGGAGTAACGCCCCCCTGTCAGGGCGTTATTGATCGGTCCACCCCTGACGCCCCTGTTCGAACAATCTGCGCGCCTGGATATCATTCGGGCAAACGCCGCGATACTCTTCGCCTGAACGGCCAGCCAGATAGAGATGCTCGGGGCGGCAATACCATGCCAATCCCTTCTGATGTCCCTGCTTCCACAGTTCGGGATCCACCTTCTTGCCACACTGGCCCTGATGGAACTCGATCCGCTCGGTGGTGAAGCCCAGCTTGCCATCCGCCTCCCCCACCTCACTCCACACCTTCTCGCAGGGATCATCGTTGGAGACACAGCCACCCAGCAGGGCAGCCAACAATATGATGGTGAGTCGCATAGTCATCCTTGAGCGTCATTTGGGCAGTTCATTCTACCCAGCGCCCCGCCCCTGACCAAGGACGAACGCTCAGCCATGTGAGCGCGGCAAAAAAATCAGGCGGGCCCAAAGCCCGCCTGTTCGTTCAATGCCGTGGTTCACTGGTCATCGAAAGTGTCATCATCCTGCCAGCTTTCATCTTCCCACTGATCCAGCTCTTCTTCCCAGGAATCCGGCTCCCAATCATCATCAGAGGAGTCGTAATCCGGCTTGTGTCCACCCATCTTCACTCTCCTTGGATAGTTCACCCGCACTCCAATTTTATCCGGAATTGTCGGGCTCGCCAGTCAGAGAGAGTTCAAAGTTTGACCAGAGTGCGACCTGCGATCTGGCCTTGCGTGATGGCCTCGGCGGCCTCCACTACCTGCTCCAGCCCAATCTCGGTAACCGCCTGCTCAAAGAAGCTGGCAGGAAGATCCCGTGCCAGTCGCTGCCACGCCAGTTGACGACGTTCAAACGGGCACATCACCGAATCGACCCCCTGCAACCGCACATTACGCAGGATAAAGGGCATCACACTGGTCGGCAGATCGAAACCGCCCGCCAGCCCGCAGGCTGCCACAGCGCCGCCATAGTTCATCTGGGCCAGCAGCTTGGCCAGCACCTGACTGCCGACGGTATCGATGGCAGCGGCCCACAGCTGTTTTTCCAGCGGTTTGGCAGGCACCAGCAGCTCGCTGCGCGGCACGATGCGGCTGGCACCCAGTGCGGTCAGCATGGCGCCCTGCTCTTCGGGACGACCGGTCAGCGCCGCCACCTGATAGCCACGGGCTGCCAGCAGGGCAACCGAGGTGGAGCCCACACCGCCTGCTGCACCAGTGACCAGCACCTCGCCGCTTGCGGGAGTAATACCCGCCTCTTCCAGTGCCAGCACGCAGAGCATGGCGGTGAGACCGGCGGTACCGATGCACATGGCCTGCCGCTCATCCAGCCCGGCGGGCAACGGCACCAGCCAGTCCCCCTTGACCCGCGCCTGTTCGGCCATGCCGCCCCAGTGCCCTTCGCCCACACCCCAACCGGTCAGCACCACCTTGTCGCCGGGCTGATAGCGGCTGTCGGCAGATTCGAGCACGGTACCGGCGAAGTCGATGCCGGGCACCAGCGGCCACTGGCGCACTATCTTGCCCTTGCCGGTGATGGCCAGTCCGTCCTTGTAGTTGATGGAGCTGTAAGCGACCGCTACCCGCACCTCACCTTCCGGCAACTGGCTCTCGGCCAGCCGGGTCAGAGTCGGTACAGTCTTGCCGTCTTGGTTTTCCAGTAACAGAGCCTTGAACATGGTTGCCTCTTTGATGACGTGTGAAACGGGGATCAGCTGCTTTGACGCTTTTGCAGTTGAAAATCGAGAGCCAGCGCGGTGCCCATCACGGGCTCCCCGGCCAGTTGGCGCAGGATCAGCTCGGCAGCCTCCTGTCCCATTTTGCGATAGGGGATCCTGACCGAAGTAAGGGTCGGATAACAGGCGCGCGCCACATCCAGATCGTCAAATCCGGCGATGGCGAGTTTGCCCGGCACATTCAAATGGCGGCGCTGGCACTCGAACAGCACCCCGGCCGCCAGTTCGTCGTTGACGCAGATCAGCGCGTCCAGCTCGGGCCAGCGCAGCAGAAATTCACCCAGCATAGTGGCGCCGGTACTGAAGCTGGGCCGCTCCGAGGTGTTGATGATGGCATCGGGGGAGAGGTAGTTGTCGAGCAGCGCCTTCTGCCAGCCCTGCATCCGCTGTTGCAGCATCCACTGCTCCTGACGGGCGCAGAGAAAACCGATATTGCGGTAGCCCCGCTCGATAAGGTGGCGGGTGAGCTGATAACCGGCATCGAAGTTGGAGACTCCCACATTCATGTCGATGGGGCTGCGGGCCATGGCACCCACCTCAACCACTGGCAAACGGGCAGCTTTCAGGCGGGTACGGATCGTCTCGCCGGGATCGCCACCAAACAGCACCACCGCCGCCGGATTGTGCTGCAAAAAGCTGGTCAGCAGGCTCTCTTCCTGCTGCTTCAGATGCTGGGCATCACCCAGCATGATCTGATACCCCTCCTCAAGCAGGGTCTGTTGCAGGCCCGCGATCATCTCGCCACAGCCCGCTTCCGCCAGACTGGGGACGATCACTACGATGGTCTGGGAAGTCGCAGAGGCCAACGCCCCGGCGGCCCGATTGGGGATATAGCCGAGCTCTTCCACCGCAGCTTCGATGCGCTCGCGCATCCTGTCGGAGACCATCTCCGGCGTGCGCAGGGCACGGGAAACCGTCATGGCCCCCACACCAGCCAGCTGGGCCACATCGTTGAGGGTCACCCGACCCGTGCTACGGCGCTTCTTTGCTTCTGACATCCATCCCATCCTCGACTTGCGGCTGCTCACTTTAAGGCAAAAGAGCGCCACTGACCATTTGCTCAGGGCCGATTCTACCCTCTTTCCCGGATCACGGGGGCAAGATGACTCCCGTTAATGGGTGAAGTGATAGCGCTATCACAGTTTGATGTTAGCGCTATCTGATAGCGCTAACTTTCGCGATCACCCTCACAGTTTCACCACCGCAAGATCGATAGATTGGCGCCATCTTAACTAGCCGGATCACCACCATGCTGACTCAACTGCTGACCGAGGATGTCATCCGCATCGAACCCGCCGCCCGCGACTGGCGTCACGCCATCGAACTGGCGACGGCGCCCCTGCTGGCCAATGGCACCATCGAGCCCTCCTACGTGGCGGCACTGTTTCGCTCTCATGAAGAGCTCGGCCCCTACTACGTGCTGGGCCCTGGTCTGGCGATGCCCCATGCCCGCCCCGAAGACGGCGTCAACCGGCTGGGTCTGGGGCTGACCGTCATCAAGCAGGGTGTCAACTTCGATTCCGAAGGCAACGACCCGATCCGGCTGCTGATCACCCTGGCCGCCAGCGACAGCAACTCCCACGTGGAGACCATCGCCCAGCTGGCCGAGCTGTTTATGAATGAAGAGGACGTGGCGGCCATTATCGCGGCCGACACCAAAGACGACATCCTGCGCATTCTGGCGCGCTACTGATCTGCGCCACGGCGCACCTGACAGAGGAAGAGACAATGAAAATTCTGGTTGTATGCGGTCACGGTCTGGGCACCAGCCTGATGATGGAGATGAGCATCAAGAGCATCCTGAAAGAGCTGGCTGTCACCGCCGAGGTGGATCACCGCGATCTGGCCTCCGCCGGCAGCGAAACCGCCGAGATCTTTGTCGCCACCCGCGACATCGCCGAGCAGCTGCAATCCATGGGGGTCAACGGCCGTCTGGTGGCCCTCGACAACATGGTCGACAAGGCCGCGATGAAAGAGAAGCTCGCCACCGCCCTGCGCGAACTGGGCGCCCTCTAAGGATCCTTCATGCGGCCTGCGGGCCGCATCTTCCATTGCCAGGAGCTGACCATGGAATTTTTCAACTTTCTGATGTTTGACGTGCTGTCCGAGCCCGCCGTGCTGGTCGGCCTGATCGCGCTTATCGGCCTGATTGCCCAGAAGAAACCGGTGACCGAGTGCATCAAGGGCACGGTCAAGACCATCATGGGTTTCGTCATTCTGGGGGCCGGTGCCACCCTGGTGATCAACTCGCTGGGTGACTTTGCCGTCATCTTCCAGCATGCCTTCGGCATCAAGGGGGTCGTCCCCAACAACGAAGCCATCGTCTCCATCGCCCAGACCTCGTTTGGCAAGGAGATGGCGATGATCATGTTCTTCGCCATGCTGGTGAATATCCTGATCGCCCGCCTGACCCCGTGGAAATTTATCTTCCTGACCGGTCACCACACCCTGTTCATGTCGATGATGGTGGCGGTGATCCTCTCTGCCGGCGGCATGAGCGGTGTGCCGCTGATCGCGGTGGGCAGTCTGGTGGTCGGTGTCGCCATGGTCTTCTTCCCGGCCATCGCCCACCCCTTCATGAAGCAGATCACCGGCTCCGATGACGTGGCGCTGGGCCACTTCTCCACCTGCTCCTACGTGCTCTCCGCCCTGATCGGCGCCAAGTTCGGCAACAAGGCCCACAGCTGCGAAGATGTGCAGGTACCGAAGAGCTTGCTGTTCCTGCGCGATACCCCGGTGGCCATCTCCTTCACCATGGGCATCATCTTCCTGGTGACCTCCGCCTTCGCCGGCCCCGAGTTTGTCTCCAGCGTCGCCAAGGGCAAGCACTGGTTCATGTTCTCCCTGATGCAGTCCATCACCTTCGCCGCCGGTGTCTACGTCATCCTGCAGGGTGTGCGGATGGTCATCGCCGAGATCGTACCGGCCTTCAAGGGGATCTCCGACAAGCTGGTGCCGAACGCCAAGCCGGCGCTCGACTGCCCCATCGTCTTCCCCTACGCCCCCAACGCCGTACTGATCGGCTTCCTGTCGAGCTTTGCCGCCGGCCTGGTGGGGATGGCGCTGCTCTACGCCATGGGCCTGACCGTCATCATCCCGGGCGTGGTACCGCACTTCTTCGTCGGCGCCGCTGCCGGAGTCTTCGGCAACGCCACCGGTGGTCGTCGTGGCGCCATTTTGGGCTCCTTCGCCAACGGCCTGCTGCTGCTCACCATTCTGCCGGTGTTCCTGCTGCCGGTACTGGGCGACCTCGGCTTCGCCAACACCACCTTCAGCGACTCCGACTTCGGTGTGGTCGGCATCCTGCTGGGGCTGATCGTTCGCTAATCCCGGCCACCGCCAAAAACAAAACGGAGCGCATCGCGCTCCGTTTTTTTATGGCCGGACTGTATGAAAGGCTGACACTCAGTCGTTCTCCAACGCGGTGAGGCAATGAGAGAGGGTGCGCGCCAGGGCTCCCTGATTGCGCAGCACCACGGCGCGGGCCTGCTCCCCCATCTCGCGGCGGGCGTTGCCGTCGGCAAACAGCTGGCTCACCCGCTCGCCCAGCTCGGCAGCATCGGCCACGATGGCTGCGCCACCCTGAGCCACCAGCTGGCGAGTGATGTCGCTGAAGTTGAAGTAGGCGGGCCCGGTCAGGCAAGGCTTGCCGAGGGCTGCCGGCTCCAGCAGGTTGTGACCGCCGATCTTCACCAGACTGCCGCCGACGAAGGCCACATCGGCCGCCGACAGCATCAGCGGCAGCTCGCCCATGGTATCGCCGAGATAGACCTTATCCTCCGCACTCACCGCAGCACCATCAGTGCGCCGCACGCAGCCGTAAGGGGCACACTGCTCGGCCACCCGGTCGAACCGCTCGGGGTGGCGTGGCACCAGAATGAGCAGCGCGTCGGGATGGCGTTTGAGCAGCAGATCGAAGGCGGCCAGCACCTGCTCATCCTCACCCTGATGGGTACTGGCGGCGATCCAGACCGGCCGATCCGCCCCCAGCTGCTGGCGCAGGGCACGACCTTTGGCCTGCACCTCGTCACCAAACTGGATGTCGAACTTGATGGAGCCGGTCACCGCCAGCCGCGAACGATCGATGCCGAGGCGGGCGAAGCGGTCGGCATCATCCTGATGCTGGCAGAGCAGATGGGTCAGCGGCCGGCTCAGGGCGTCGAAGGCGCCGTGGAAGCGGGCATAACGCTGGCAGGATCGCTCGGAGAGGCGGGCGTTGATGATGGTCACCGGTAGGTGGCGCGCCTCACAGGCGGCCAGCCAGTTCGGCCACAGCTCGGTCTCCATCACCCAGAGCGCGCGCGGCTTGAAGGTGTCGAGAAAGGCGGCAATGGCCCAGGGGTAGTCGAGCGGCGCGTAGCGATGGATCACCAGATCCCCCAGCTTGGCAGCCTGATCGGCACCGGTGCGGGTGGTAGTGGTGAGCAGGATCGGCAGATCGGGCCGCTCCGCCTTGAGGGCGCGAATAAGCGGCGTGATGGCCAGCGTCTCCCCCACGCTCACCGCATGGATCCACAGTGGTGCATCCTGTCCGGTGGCGGGCAGTCGGCCAAGATGCTCGGCCCAGCGCTTGCCAAAGCCGGGCTTGCCTTTCTTCGGCTTGTAGAGGGCCAGCAGCGCCAGCGGCAATCCCAAGTGGATCAGCAGGTTGTAGAGCAGACGGTAGGGCATCTTACTGGCTCTGCTCCAGCTTCTTGCAGGCATCGACCACCTGCTCCGGCGCCAGATCGATCAGGCACTTGAGATGGCCGAACTTGCAGGTGCGCTTGAAGCAGGGGCGACACGCGATGTCGGTGTGGACGATCTCGACCCGATCCGCCAGCGGCGGGGTGTAGAGAGGCGAGGTGGAGCCATAGACACCCACCAGCGGCCGGTTGAGGGCGGCGGCGATGTGCATCAGGCCGGAGTCGTTGGAGATGACCCGGCTGGCTAGCGCCATCAGATCGATCGCCTCGTGCAGGCTGGTCTTGCCCGCCAGCACGTGGCAGTTGGGGCGAGTCAGCAGATTGACCCGATCCCGGATGGTATTGGCCACCGGCACATCCTTGTTGGAACCGAAGATCCACACCTGCCACCCCTCGTCCAGATGCTGTTGGGCCACCACGGCGTAGTGCCCTTCCGGCCAGCGCTTGGCCGGGCCGAACTCGGCACCGGGACAGAGCACCAGCACCGGGCGGGCGCGATCCAGCCCCAGTCGCTCCAGCGCCTTGCTCTGGTTTATCAGATCGACATGGAGCGCCGGATGCGGAATGGTCGGGATATCGGCCCGACTCTTCATCTGCTCCTTGGGATAAGCGAGCGCCAGATAGCCCTCCACCATCAGCGGGAAGGCGGACTTGTTGCTGCGCAGGTCGTTGAGCAGGCCGTAGCGGCTCTCGCCCTTCCAGCCGGTACGGACCGGAATGCGGGCAAACCAGGGGATCAGCGCCGACTTCATGGAGTTGGGCTGGACGATGGCCTGATCGTACTTCTCCGCCGCCAGCTGCTTGCCGAGGCGGCGGCGCGCCACCAGTTTGAAGTCACCGTGGCCAAGGGGCATGGTGATCGCCTTGTCCACCTCCGGCATCCGCTCCAGCAGGGCGCAGCACCAGGCGGGGGCCATCACGTGCAGTTCGCACTCCGGATGGTTGGCCTTGATCGCCTTGTAGAGGCTCTGGGACATCACCATATCGCCGACCCAGGAGGGGCCGATCACCAATATTTTCATCACGCGTCTTCTCTCGGGACTGGCCCGGCTGTTAATCATCACTGGGCGAGATTATGCCCCAAGAATGACTGGATAAATAACAGAAGATCCTTGGCAGACGCTGCCGTCACCCCATTTTTCCAGCGGTGCCCCGCTTCCAACCGGACGAGACGAGACAGGCAAACAGCTGATAGAAACGGGCAATGGCGGCTCTCTCTTTGACCCGTTTTTCCGTTAGAATGGCCCATCAATACGCATTCGACCCGCCAGCCGGGCAATAACCGTGAGCCCACATTCGTGAAAAAACCGACTCTGGCTGCCGTTCTGATCGTCAAGAATGAAGCCGACAACCTGCGCAAGTGCCTCGTCTCCCTCGACGGACTGGTGGACGAGATCGTCATTCTGGACTCCGGCAGCCAGGACGAGACCCCGGCCATTGCCGCCGAATTTGGGGCCCGCTTCTTCGTCAACGCCAAGTGGCCGGGCTTTGGCAAACAGCGCCGACTGGCCCAATCCCACGTGCAATCCGACTGGGTGCTGTGGCTGGATGCCGACGAGCGGCTCACCCCCGAGCTGAAAACCGCCATCGCCAACGTGATGGCCAATCCGGCCAGCGATACCATCTACTCGATCCCGCGCCTCTCCTGGGTGTTTGGCCGCTTTATCCGTCACAGCGGCTGGTATCCGGATCGGGTGCTGCGTCTCTATCCCAAGGCGCTCACCAGCTATAACGAGGCGCTGGTTCACGAAAAGGTAGAAGTGCGGGCCAACATGAAGATCGTCAACATTCATGGCGACCTGCTCCACTTCACCTATCGGGATCTGGAGCACTATCTGGTGAAATCCGCCGGTTATGCCCGCGCCTGGGCCGACCAGCGCACCGCCCGCGGCAAGAAGGGCTCTCTCAGTCAGGGGCTGATCCACGCTGTCGGCTGCTTCCTCAAGATGTACCTGCTCAAAGCGGGTTTCCTCGATGGCAAGCAGGGGCTGCTGCTGGCGATCCTCTCCGCCCACTCTACCTTCGTCAAATACGCCGACCTCTGGGTGCGCCAGCAACCGCAGCAGCCGGAATAACCGTCATACGAAACAGGGCCCCGCGGGGCCCTGTTTGCATTGCTGCATACGTTATTTGCGCCAGAAAGGCGCCGCCCAGCGGGCCATCACCGGCACCATGGTCTTGGGATCGAGTTGACTCATATCCTCAGGATGGTCGCTATCCTCCGGAGGGCTGAAGGCGAGGTGACGCCCTTCGCTGTTGAGGGGCTTCCAGCGCAGCGGAGTGGCGGAGCGGCGCATCGGGAAGAAGCCGATGGTCGGCACATCGAGCGCGCCGGCGATATGGAGCGGGCCGGTACTGCCTGCCACGAACAGGGCGGCGTTAGCCAGCACCTGACAGAACATCGGCAGACCATCGCTGGAGCGGTAGATCCAGCCGTTGCCACCGTGGGCCAGCAACTCGGCCGCCAGCTGTTCGGCCATCTTCTCCTCGCCCGGGCCGGCGGTCAGCACACACTGCAGCTCGGGGCAGGCCTGATTGAGCTTGATGATGATGCGGGCGTACTGCTCGATGGAGAGGTTGTTGGCCGAACCGCCGCTGCCGGCGTGTACCATCAGCCAGGGGCGGCTGGCATCGAGCTTGAGCTTGAGTGCCAACTGCTCGCGCACCTGTAGCAAGGTCTCGTCATCGAACTGCAGGAAGGGGGTCTTGGGCTCCACCACGGCCACCTGCTGATCGGCCAGGAAGCGGCGGATCAGCTCCAGGTTGTACTCGGACTCCGGCTTCTGGGAGCGGGAGCGACGCTGCACCAGTCGCTGGTTGTAGAGCACCTGCGCCAGCTTGGTCGCCGGGGCCAGCCGGTAAGGGATGTGCGCCTTCCACACCAGCATGGCGTTGCGGGAGTTGGAGAAGAGGCAGATGGACGCGTCGAACGCCGCCGCCTTGATCCGCGCCAGCAGCACTCGCTGTTGCTCCTTGTCGGCCCGCACGCCCGGATCGATGATCACCTCGTCAATCCAGGGGCAGAGCCGGGCCAGCGGCGCCGTGTAGGCCGGAACCAGGGCAGTCACATGACACTCCATGGAGCCTTTGAGCATGGCGAAGCTAGGCCACGCCAGCATGAAGTCACCAATCTTGTCATTGCGAACGACCAGAATACGTTTCATAAAAAATCCCTTTGCTCCCTGTCACCAATGCAAGGAGGCTTGATGCGCGATGGCGTATTCTTGCCTGATGCACTGCTATTCTCAAGCGACGACCTTATAATGCGACCAAATTTCCAGGTTGCAGGACCGCAAAGATGACTACCAGGGTAATTTATCCCGGGACTTTTGATCCCGTTACCAATGGCCACGCCGATCTGATCGGCCGGGCCGCCAAGCTGTTTGACGAGGTGGTGGTCGGGGTCGCCAACAGCCCGAGCAAGCGCCCGCTGTTCGATCTGGCAGAACGTGTCCAGCTTGTCCAGCAAGTGACCAGCACGCTTCCCAACGTCAAGGTGGTGGGCTTCTCCGGTCTGCTGGTCGATTTCGCCAAAGAGCATCAGGCCAACGTGCTGATCCGCGGCCTGCGCGCCGTCTCCGACTTCGAGTACGAGTTCCAGCTGGCCAACATGAACCGCCGCCTGATGCCTGAGCTGGAAAGCGTCTTCCTCACCCCGGCGGAGGAGAACTCCTTTATCTCCTCCACTCTGGTGAAAGAGGTGGCGCTGCACGGTGGCGACATTCGTCAGTTTGTCGATCCCGTGGTGGCCCAGGCCATCGCAGCCAAACAGAAAGGGTGATCTCCTTCCATACTCGCCATTCCCAACGGCAACTACGAACAAGGGCTACCCACGGGTAGCCCTTGTTGTATCTCTCTCGCATGGAGAGGCCAGCCTGCTTGCCGGTTACTGACGGGCAAACCGCTCATTCATCTCCTGCACCAGCAGATCGAGCCACTCGTAGCGGCGCCGGTACATGGCCCGCTTCTTGGAGGCGATCTCCTCCAGCGGCTTGCGCGGCTGGGCTTGCAGGGCGACGAAGTTGGCATCCACATCCCGGGCGTCGAACTCCTGCCACAGCTCGTCATAATCGGCCTGCAAATTGGCTTTCTGCTTGCTGCTGTAGCGCTTGGCCTGAAACACGTGGGCCCGCTTGCGCACCGCCAGCACCTCTGCCGCCCCCATGGCCTGCGCCAGTTGCAACACCAGCTGCACCAGCAGGGATTTGGGCCGCAGGCCGTGCCCCTCTTTGGTCAGCTCGCGCACCCGATCCTGGGCATTGTCGACCGCAGGCTCCGGCCCCTGCATGGAGCCGATCATCAGAATCAAACGATCCACGCTACCCGCCAGCGAAAAGGCGCAGCTGTAGAGGCGCTGCCCCTCGCCGTTGACGATGGAGAGCGCCAGCTCGGCCTCGCGGCGGAAGGTGCCATCGTGGCGCATCAGAATGCGGCAGCCGCTCTGGGGATAGTGCCCAAGTTCGATCCCCTCGCCCAGATAGAGGGGGTCGATCAGCTGCGGGTAGCACTCCAGCAGCAACCGATAGTGATTTTCCAGCATCTCGGCCCGCTCACGGGCGCTGGCACAGGCGAAGCGATAGGGACGCATCGGCTTGTCGAGCAGCTCGGGATAGACCGCTGGCAGTGCCTTGAGCGAGTCGCACTGAAACAGGCTGAAGACCCGGCTCAGCGACTTGCGATAGAGCAGGCTGCGCAGCACGAACTTGCCGCGATTGAAGGTTTTCCGGTCACATCCCTCGGGATAGAGGAAGCGGGCCATGGATTTTGCGCAATAGCGCTCCTGCCGGGATAAATATTCCCAGTCTATTGATTTAACTGTCATTTTTATATTCTCAAACCGCCTGAACGGTCGGGATACTAGTGACAGCTGTGCAAATCTTCAACAGAGTGGAAATACGCTGTTACAACTTCCCCCGGATCGGGGCAAAAAATGCGCTCAGCGCTGGCAATGACTGCAAAAAACCGTGGTGCGCTGGCCCATTCTTGTCTCGGTCAGCAGGGTGTGGCAGTGGAAACAGGGCTGGCCGCCACGGCCGTAAACCTGCAACTGCTGCACGAAATAGCCCGGCTTGCCATCGGCGCTGGTGAAATCCTTGAGAGTAGTGCCGCCCTGGCGAATCGCCTCGGCCAACACGCGCTTGATCTCGGCCACCAGGGTTCCCAGCCGCTCGGCACTGATATTGCCCGCCGCCCGTTTGGGGTGAATGCCGGCAGCATAGAGCGCCTCGTTGGCGTAGATGTTGCCCACCCCGACCACCACCTGATTGTCCATCAGGAACTGTTTGATGGCGGTGCTGCGTCCCTTGGCGCGCTCACGCAGGTAATCAGCACTGAAGGCATCGGTGAGCGGCTCGGGCCCCAGCTTGGCGAGCAGCGCATGGGCTTCGGCCGGTTCGCGAGTCCAGAGCAGGGCGCCGAAGCGGCGCGGATCGTTGAGCCGCAGCAGCTTGCCATTCTCCAGCTCGATATCCACGTGGTCGTGCTTCTCGGCCGGGGTGCCGATATCCAGTACACGCAGGCTGCCGGACATCCCCAGATGAAGGATGGCGGTGCCGAAATCGGTCTCCAGCAGCAGGTATTTGGCACGGCGACGCACACGATGGATGGTGAGGTCCACCAGCTCCTGAATCTCACCGGGGATCGGCCAGCGCAGGCGGCCATCCCGCACCACCACGCGTGTCACCTTGATACCGGTGAGCCAGGGGGAGATCCCCTGACGACTGACTTCAACTTCTGGCAATTCGGGCATGGGCACCTCGCAAGGAAAAGAAACTCAGGGAGCAGGACGCAGCAGATCGCGATACTGCTCGGCAGTGAGGGCGAGCCAGAGACCAGAGGGCAGCTGAGCGCCATATTGGCCGCTGTTCTGATAGAGGCCGATCTCGACCGGATCGTTCTGGCCGGCAATCCACACCTTGATGGTCACCGGGGTACCGCGCACCACCTCGCCGGGGGGCAGCAACCAGTTCTGCCAGCGCGCCAGACGGGCATCCAGCTGAGCAGTGTCGAGCCCCAAATCCGGCACGCTGCGCCAGCCCTGACCGATCCGCTCAATCTGCCAGCTCGGCCCCTGCCAGGTGAGCACCACGGCCGCATCCGGCAGCAAGGGGCGAGCCCGCTTGGCGCTGTTCTCCTGCTGGGCAGTCTCCATACGATGCAACAGGGTGATCACGATCAGCACCACCACAATGATCACGTTATTCCAGCCTTTGCGGCTCAATTTGAACATGGCAAGCCTCCCTTTGAACCGGCAGTGTACTGAATTCGGCGCATAAAAAAACCCGGCACGAAGCCGGGTTTTTGGGAATGCAGCATCAAGTAATTACTTGATTTTGCCTTCCTTGTAGATCACATGCTGACGAACAACGGGATCAAACTTTTTGATCTCCATTTTTTCGGGCATGGTGCGCTTGTTTTTGGTAGTGGTATAGAAGTGACCAGTACCGGCGCTGGAGTTCAGGCGAATTTTCTCGCGAATACCTTTAGCCATGATCTAATTCCTTATACCTTAACACCGCTGGCGCGCAGTTCAGCCAGAACCACTTCAACGCCACGCTTGTCGATGATACGCATGCCTTTTGCGGATACGCGCAGGCTTACGAAGCGTTTTTCACTCTCAACCCAGAAACGGTGAGTGTGCAGGTTCGGCAGGAAACGACGCTTGGTGGCGTTGTTAGCGTGCGAACGGTTGTTACCAACTGCCGGGCGCTTGCCGGTTACTTGGCATACTCTAGACATGTCAGTCTCTCCAAATCTTACTTCATTGCTCGAGCAAATATCTGCCCCGCTGGCCTTCGATTGCGGGGCAAACAGAAGGCGGCATTTTATACAGCATCCGTGATCAAAGATCAACTAATACGGTGCCAGAGCACAGTTATAGCCAACCGCGCTCGGCAAAAGAAACCGTGATGCCATCACCGATCACCAAGTGATCCAGCACTCTGATATCGATCAGGGCCAAAGCGGCCGTGATCCGATCCGTGATCTGGCGGTCGGCCCTACTGGGCTCGGCGACGCCGGACGGGTGATTATGCGCCAGAATCACCGCGGCTGCATTATGTTTGAGCGCGATCTGCACGATTTCTCTTGGCCAGACGCTCGCCGAATCGATTGTGCCGTAAAAAAGCTCAACAAATTGAATGACTCTGTGCTGATTGTCGAGCAGCAGCAGGGCAAACACCTCGCGCGGCCTATCCCGCAGCTGGGCCTGCAGATAGTCGCGGGTCAGCTGGGGCGAGGTGAGGGCATCGCCCCGCTGCAGCTGCTCGGCCAGATGGCGCTTGGCCATCTCCAGCACAGCCTGTAACTGGGCATATTTGGCCGGGCCAAGGCCGTGGGCCTCGCAGAAAGCGCGCTGATCCGCGCCCAGCAGATTGCGCAGCGATCCGAACTGATTCAACAGGTTACGGGAGAGATCGACCGCACTCAGGCCATTGACGCCGGTGCGCAGGAAGATGGCAAGCAGCTCGGCATCGCTGAGCACCGTCGGCCCCTGTCGCAGCAGCTTCTCTCTGGGGCGTTCATCTTCCGGCCACTCCTTGATGCCAACCCCTGTCGTCATCCCCTGCCTGTGGTATCTTAGCCGACCAGTCAAAGTGAGCCGGATAGAGAAACAGCAGATGAGATTGGCCGATAAACGCATCCTGTTGGGTGTCAGCGGCGGGATCGCCGCCTACAAGAGTGCCGAGCTGGTACGCCGTCTGAAAGATCAGGGTGCCGAGGTGCGGGTGGTGATGACCCGCTCCGCCAAGGAGTTCATCACGCCGCTGACCCTGCAGGCGGTCTCCGGCCATCCGGTGGCGGACAGCCTGCTGGATCCGGCTGCCGAAGCGGGCATGGGCCATATCGAGCTGGCCAAGTGGGCCGATCTGGTATTGATCGCCCCCGCCAGCGCCAACCTGATGGCCCGTATGGCGGCCGGCATGGCCGACGAACTGCTCACAACCCTCTGTCTGGCCACCCCGGCACCGGTCGCCTTAGCGCCCGCCATGAACCAGCAGATGTACCTCAACGCAGCCACCCAGGCCAACCTCAAGACCCTGGCCAGCCGCGGCGTCCTGCTGTGGGGGCCAGACTCCGGCAGCCAGGCCTGTGGCGATGTGGGCCCGGGCCGGATGCTGGATCCCCTCGAACTGGTGGAGCGCTGCTGCCAGCAGCTGGCCGCCGAGCCCTTGCTGGCGGGCGTCAAGCTGCTGCTGACCGCCGGCCCGACCCGCGAGGCGCTCGATCCGGTGCGCTACATCAGCAACCACAGCTCCGGCAAGATGGGCTACGCCATCGCCCGCGCCGCTCGTGAAGCAGGCGCCGAGGTGACGCTGGTGAGCGGCCCGGTGGCGCTGGCCACTCCGGCAGGGGTCACCCGCGTCGATGTCGAGAGCGCCGAGCAGATGCACCAGGCAGTAATGAGCCGGGTGGGAGAATGCGACCTCTTCATCGGTTGTGCCGCGGTTGCTGACTATCGCCCCGAGCAGGTCGCCAGCCAGAAGATCAAGAAGAGCGGTGACAACGATCAGATGGTGGTGAAGCTGGTGAAAAACCCCGACATCATTGCTGCCGTCGGCGCCCTTTCAGACAAACCCTTCACTGTCGGATTTGCCGCCGAAACCGTGGATGTGGAACAATACGCCCTCGATAAATTGCAGCGAAAGCGGTTGGACATGATCGCCGCCAACGATGTATCCCGCGAGGGGCAAGGCTTCAACGCCGATGACAACGCCCTGACCGTGTTCTGGCAAGGGGGCCAGGCGCCTCTGCCGCTGGCCGACAAGCTGACGCTGGCCCGTCATCTGGTTGCCCTGATTGCGTGTCACTATCGGCGCTAAGCGTCCCGAAAGAACAAGACTCACGGCGCCCCGCCTTGCCAAGAGGGGCGCCAACACAAGATCCAACTGAAAAAGCGATTCATGACAACACAAATTGAACTGAAGATTCTGGATGCCCGTATCGGTACCGAGTACCCGCTGCCCGCCTACGCCACTCCCGGCTCTGCCGGCATGGACCTGCGCGCTCTGCTGGATGCACCGCTGACTCTGGCTCCGGGCGATACCACTCTGGTACCGACCGGTCTGGCTATCCACATCCAGGATCCGGGTCTGTGTGCCACCATTCTGCCCCGCTCTGGTCTCGGCCATAAGCACGGCATCGTGCTGGGCAACCTGGTCGGTCTCATCGATTCCGATTACCAGGGTCAGCTGATGGTATCGGTCTGGAACCGCGGCAAAGATGAGTTCACCATGCAACCCGGCGAGCGCATCGCCCAGCTGGTGATCATGCCGGTGGTTCAGGCCAGCTTCCAACTGGTCGATGAGTTCAATCAGAGCGAACGGGGTGAAGGCGGTTTTGGTTCTTCTGGTCGCCAATAACAGACCACACCAGCCCGATGGGCGGTGCTTAATAACAGAATCAAGCCATTGTTTTTTTTAGGGGAATCCATGGCAAGCAGTAATCAGAAACAGAGTCGGCGCGATCAGATCCTGCAGGCGCTCGCCCATATGCTGGAAACCAGTCCGGGTCAGCGCATCACCACGGCCCGTCTGGCGGCCGAGGTCGGCGTCTCTGAAGCAGCCCTCTATCGACATTTTCCCAGCAAGGCGCGGATGTTCGAGGGGCTGATCGACTTTATCGAGGATTCCCTGCTGTCACGGGTCAATCTGATCATGGCGGAAGAGAAGGACACCATGGCGCGCTGCCACCACATCCTGCAGCTGCTGCTGGTGTTCGCCGAGCGCAATCCCGGCATCACCCGCATCCTCAATGGCGACGCCCTGCTGGGTGAGCACGATCGGCTGCGGGATCGCATCAGCATCCTGTTTGACAAGCTGGAGACCCAGATCAAGCAGGTACTGCGCGAAAAGCGGCTACGCGAGGGTCAGGGCTTCCAGCTCGACGAGACCATGCTGGCCAATCTGCTGCTGGCCTACACCGAAGGCCGTATCAGCCAGTTCGTGCGCTCCGAGTTCAAGCTCAAGCCGACCGCCGGTTTCGAAGATCAGTGGCAATTTATCCGCAGCCAACTGCTGCAGAGCTGATGGTTTTTTCGCATCATTTAGCAAAAAGAAGGGAGGCTTTGGCCTCCCTTCTTTTTTGTGTCAGGTTTTTATGGCAGAAAAGAAGTACCAGATGCGACCCGTACTGTCGCGCTGCGGTGTTAGATTTATCCACCATAAACCTTTTAGAACCTGACAGGACATCCTATGGAACCCGAAATCATTACCGAAGCGCAGACCTGGCTGGTCAATAATCAGGGACTGCTGATCGAATACGGCGTCAATATCGCCGCCGCCCTGCTGACCCTGCTGGTCGGCTATATCGCTGCCAACCTCATCAGCGGTGGCGTGGTCAAGGTGATGCAGGCCCGCAAGCTGGACACCACCGTCACTCACTTCGTCGGCAGCATCCTCAAGTACGCCATTCTGGTGTTCGTGGTGATCGCCGCGCTGGGCCGTGTCGGCGTGCAGACAGCCTCCTTCGTCGCCATTATCGGTGCCGCCGGTCTGGCCATCGGTCTGGCGCTGCAAGGCTCGCTCTCCAACTTCGCTGCCGGTTTCCTGCTGATCATCTTCCGCCCCATCAAGGCGGGCGAGTTTATCGAAGTGGCGGGCACCGCGGGTGTGGTGCAGTCCGTTCAGCTCTTTACCACCACCCTCACCTCCGGTGACAACAAGATGGTAGTAGTCCCGAACTCCGCCATCCTCAACGGCACCATCGTCAACTACTCGCGTATGGATACCCGCCGCGTCGACATGACCTTTGGCATCGGCTACGGCTCTGACCTGCGCAAGGCCAAACAGATCCTCGAGCGTCTGGTAAGCGAAGAGCCGCGCATCCTGAAAGATCCGGCAGCCACCATCGCCGTTGCCGCGCTGGCCGACTCCTCGGTCAATATCGTGGTGCGCCCCTGGGTGAAAACCGCTGACTACTGGGGTGTCTGGTTCGACTTCCACGAGAAGGTGAAACTGACCTTTGATGCCGAAGGCATCGAGATCCCCTTCCCGCAGATGGTGATGCACATGCAAAAACCGCAGGCGTGATCGCGGTTCTGCTGCAACAGACAATGCCAGCCTTCGGGCTGGCATTGTCGTTTCTGGCCCCAGCCCATGGCCATGTCGATGCATAACCACGCCAACCGGATGAAAACAATTTCAGGCTATCGGGGTGGCCCCAATCATGAGCAAGCGCAAGATCCGCCTTGCTTTCGTGACACATAATCCCAATGTTCTGGTTGTATGCTCCCGGCAGTGACCCATTGCGGTAAAAGACAATCGGTAAAAATCTGTTACACGGGCCGCCCGATCGGCTCGCTATAATGCTCGGATAATAAGGTTTGGCGGGACCTTGCCTGCAAGGTTCAAACACAACTTGGCATTTCAGGAATCCTATGAAAAATATCAATCCAACCCAAACCCAGGCCTGGCAGGCACTGGAAGCCCACTTTGCAGCAAACAAAGAGACCCGACTCAAGGATCTGTTCGCGCAGGACCCGAAGCGCTTTGACAAGTTTTCCCTCACCTTCGGCGGCGACATCCTGGTTGATTACTCGAAGAACCTGATCACCGAAGAAACCCTCAAGTTGCTGATTGATCTGGCCAAAGAGACCGATCTTCGCAGCGCGATCGATGCCATGTTCAATGGCGACAAGATCAACATGACCGAAGGGCGCTCCGTACTGCACGTGGCCCTGCGCAACCGCTCCGACCGCCCCATCGAGTGCGACGGCAAGGACGTGATGCCGGAAGTGAACGCCGTACTGGCCAAGATGAAGGGCTTCTGCGAGAAGATCATCTCCGGCGAGTGGAAAGGCTACACCGGTAAAGCGATCCAGCACGTGGTCAACATCGGTATCGGTGGCTCCGATCTCGGCCCGGTGATGATCACCGAGGCACTGCGTCCCTACAAAAACCACCTGCAGATGCACTTCGTCTCCAACGTCGATGGCACCCACATCGCCGAGACCCTGAAGAAGATCGATCCGGAAACCACCCTGTTCCTGGTGGCCTCCAAGACCTTCACCACCCAGGAGACCATGACCAACGCCCTGACCGCCCGCGACTGGTTTATCAATATCGCCGGTGACAAGGCCCACGTTGCCAAGCACTTCGCGGCCCTCTCCACCAACGGCAAGGCCGTGGCCGAGTTCGGCATCGACACCAACAACATGTTCGAGTTTTGGGACTGGGTTGGCGGCCGCTACTCCTCCTGGTCTGCCATCGGCATGCCCATCGCCCTGTCTGTCGGTTTCGAGAACTTCGAAGCCCTGCTGCAAGGCGCTTTCGAGATGGACATGCACTTCGCTACTGCCTCCTATGAGCAGAACGTGCCGGTACTGCTGGCGCTGATCGGCCTGTGGTACAACAACTTCTACGGTGCCGAGTCCGAAGCCATTCTGCCGTACGATCAGTACATGCACCGCTTCCCTGCCTACTTCCAGCAGGGCAACATGGAGTCCAACGGCAAGTACGTGGATCGCAACGGCAAGCCGGTTGACTACCAGACTGGCCCCATCATCTGGGGTGAGCCGGGCACCAACGGCCAGCACGCCTTCTACCAGCTGATCCATCAAGGCACCAAGCTGATCCCCTGCGACTTCCTGGCGCCGGCCATCAGCCACAACCCGATCGGTGACCATCACCCGAAACTGCTGGCCAACTTCTTCGCTCAGACCGAGGCACTGGCCTTCGGCAAGAGCAAGGAAGAGGTCGAAGCCGAGTTCCTGGCTGCTGGCAAAACCCTGGAGCAGGTCAAGGATCTGGTGCCGTTCAAGGTGTTCGAAGGCAACCGCCCGACCAACTCCATCCTGTTCAAGAGCCTGACCCCGAAAACCCTGGGTGCCCTGATCGCCATGTACGAGCACAAGATCTTCGTACAGGGCGCAATCTGGAACATCTTCAGCTTCGACCAGTGGGGCGTGGAGCTGGGCAAACAGCTGGCCAACAAGATCCTGCCGGAGCTGGGCAACAACGAGGCTGTCACCAGCCACGACTGCTCCACCAACGGTCTGATCAACACCTGGAAAGCGTGGAAAGCCTGATTTATCCAGCCTTTCTGAATGCAAAAGCCCCGCTCGATGAGCGGGGCTTTTTTATGACTGTCAGGCTGAGTTTTCTGGCTGGCCGAGCGGGTGTCCAGTCCGACCGGCGACGGGGATCGTCATCCCCGCCCCTTCATCCTCCAGCCCGATGCGGGCTTAACCGCCAACGGCGATGCGCTTCATGTCTTTCATATAACCACGCAGTACCTGGCCGATTTTCTCGATCGGGTGGTTGCGAGTCGCTTCGTTGGCCGCCAGCAGCGCCAGGTTATCCACGCTCTGCCCTTCCGCCTTGCTGGCACCCAGATCACCCGCCTTCAGGGTCGGCATGAAGTGCTCGCGCAGCAAGGGCACGGCGGCGTTGGCGAACAGGTAGTTGCCGTACTCGGCGGTATCGGAGATGACCACGTTCATCTCGTACAGACGCTTGCGAGCAACTGTGTTGGCGATCAGCGGCAGCTCGTGCAGGGATTCGTAGTAGGCGGACTCCTCGTAGATACCGGAAGCCACCATGGTCTCGAACGCAAGCTCCACACCCGCCTTGACCATGGCCACCATCACCACGCCATTGTCGAAGTACTCCTGCTCGGCAATCTTGCCTGCAAACGCCGGCGCATTTTCGAAGGCTGATTTGCCGGTCTCTTCGCGCCAGCCGAACAGCTTGGCATCGTCTTCGGCCCAGTCGGCCATCATGCCGCGGGAGAACTCACCGGCGATAATGTCATCCATGTGCTTCTCGAACAGCGGGCGCATCAGGGTCTTGAGCTGCTCGGAGAGCTCGAAGGCGCGCAGCTTGGCCGGGTTGGAGAGGCGGTCCATCATCAGGCTGATACCACCCTGTTTCAGGGCTTCGGTGATGGTCTCCCAGCCGAACTGGATCAGCTTGCCAGCGTAGGCCGGGTCTGTGCCCTCGGCAACCAGCTTGTCGTAGCAGAGCAGGGAACCGGCCTGCAGCATGCCGCAGAGGATGGTCTGCTCGCCCATCAGGTCGGATTTCACTTCCGCCACGAAGGAGGACTCCAGCACCCCGGCACGGTCGCCGCCAGTGGCAGAGGCCCACGCCTTGGCGATGGCCATGCCTTCGCCTTTCGGGTCATTTTCCGGGTGAACAGCGATCAGGGTCGGCACACCAAAGCCACGCTTGTACTCTTCACGCACTTCGGTACCCGGGCACTTGGGCGCCACCATCACAACCGTGATGTCGGAGCGGATCTGTTGACCCTCTTCCACCACGTTGAAGCCGTGGGAGTAGCCCAGCGCGGCGCCCTGCTTCATCAGCGGCATCACGGTTTTCACCACGTCGGAGTGCTGTTTGTCCGGAGTCAGGTTCAGCACCAGATCAGCGGTCGGGATCAGCTCTTCATAGGTGCCGACCGCGAAGCCGTTGTCGGTGGCTTTCTGCCAGGAGGCACGCTTCTCGGTGATGGCGGCCTTGCGCAGGGCGTAGGAGATATCCAGCCCGGAGTCACGCATGTTCAGACCCTGGTTCAGACCCTGGGCACCACAGCCCACAATCACCACCTTCTTGCCCTTCAGCACGTTGCAGCCGTCCGCGAACTCTTCGCGCTGCATGAAACGACACTTGCCCAGCTGGGCCAACTGCTGACGCAGGTTCAAGGTGTTGAAATAGTTAGCCATGGTGATTGCTCCGTTCGATTGATTCCATGCCGGATAGCGGCGTTGTCTGAACCACTATAGCGCGGGACACTTATTGCCTGAACTGATATATTCGAAATAGTACGTTGCAATAACTGAAACGCTCACCCTTCATAATTGCCTGCTGAATGTACCGCGAGATGGCAGAAATAAGCCGCCAACCGCTGGATATCGGGCACACAAGCCGCGCCAGGAGCTGAAAGATGGACCTTCGCAATCTCGAGCTGTTTCTCCACCTCGCCGACTCCCTTCATTTCGGCAAAAGCGCCGATGCTATGGCGGTCAGCCCCTCCACCCTGAGTCGCGCCATCCAGCGACTGGAGCAGGAGACAGGCTGCACCCTGTTCGAACGGGACAACCGCTCGGTGCGGCTCACCCCCGCCGGCGAGAAGCTGCGCGAATTCGGCGGCGGCCTGTTGCAGGAGTGGCGTCAGCTCAAGCAGGAGCTCAAACGCAGCGATGAACCGCTGCAAGGTCGTCTGCGGGTCTTCTGTTCGGTCACCGCCAGTTACTTTCTGTTGCCCGAGGTACTGGAGCGCTTTCGCCGCCGCTATCCCCAGCTGGAGATCAAGCTGGAGACCGGTGACCCGGCGCTGGCGGTGGACAAAATTCTGGCCGACGAGGCCGATCTCGCCATCGCCGCCCGCCCCGACGCCCTGCCCGCCAAGTTGGAGTTCGCCAGCCTGCAGCTGGTGCCGCTGGTCTTTATCGCGCCGCGCAACGCCCCGCAACTGAACCAGTGGTTCCGTCAGGGAGAACCTGATTGGGAGCAGTTGCCAGTCATCCTCTCCGAGCAGGGGCTGGCCCGCAAACGCAGCGATCAGTGGTTTCGCAACAAGGGGATAGCGCCCAACATCTATGCCGAAGTGGCGGGTAACGAGGGAATCGTCGCCATGGTGGCGCTCGGCTGTGGCGTAGGATTGGTGCCAGCGGCGGTAATCGACCACAGCCCGCTCGGCGACAAGGTGCGGATCATCGACCTCAAACCCGCCTTCAAGCCATTTGATGTGGGGATCGGGGTGCTCAAGAAGCGGCTGGAGGAGCCGCTGATCCGCGCCTTCTGGGATACCGCGCAGAATCAGGGCTCACTGCGCTGACACCGGATTATAGATAAGGGCCGGATCGACCATCATGACGCGACTGGGCTGCGGCAAGTCGGGGTTGTGCAACTCGAGGCGCACCCGCTCATCCAGTTTCAACCGCCGAATGGTGCTGCCAAATCCCTCTTCAAAGACCCGGTCAAAAGCACCAGACTGCCGCGCCCGCAGCAGGCCAAGCTCGATGCGCTGGGCCAGCTCCGGATATTTTGGCGAGACAAAGAAGAGCAGCGCCAGCGGATAGCGAAACACCAGACGGGGCTCGATGGCGAGATCGGGATGCTGCCTTAGCTCATCCTCGACCTCGATGACCGAGCGCAGGAAGCAGTCAAAGCGCTTCTTGCGCAGCATGTTGAAGAGCGCCTCATAAAGATTGCCCACCGTCACCTTGAGGCCGTTAGCCCGCAGCAACTGGGTGTCTGGCCAGGATCTGTGCTGGCCGATGGAGAGCCCGGCGCGATGCCAGTCCGCCAACGATCCGATCGCGGCAAAACGCCCCTCATCCCCCTGCCGAACCAGACACACCCGCCATCCCAGCAGCCCCTTGGCCAGCGGAATGTGGATTGCCAGCAACTCCCGTTCTCGCTCACCATCGGGGGCAAAAACACCGATCTGAACCAGCTCGCCGCTGCGCAGCTCCTTCACCGCCCGCCCCTGCTCCATCTGCGGGCTGGAGACCAGCTGGTAAGGGCCATATTCGGGCACGGTGAGATCGAGAGAGAGGCGCAGCAACTGGACGACGGCGGGGTTGGGATGATCCAGCAGCAGATTCCAGGCGCGGATAGGCTGCTCGGTTGCCGATACGCCAACCGTCCACAGTGCCATGCACCACCACCAAACTCTGATCATCCTGTGCACCATCCGTGCCTCGTGCTCCTCGCCATACTATAACGCCAGCCAGCGTCTCAACGGCGCCCTCTCTGAAAGATGTGTGAGCGCTCTCGTGTCAAAAGTGACAATAGGCAAACCCGACAGGTCATCGCAGACTGAGCGTTCATCAACAAACGCCAAGGCGCAGGGAGGAGAGCCATGAAACAGCATCTGGTAGAGATCAAGGGTTCAACCCTGTTTGACGAGTATCTGCAAAGCATGGGCGTGCCCAGTACGGCGCTCGATCGGGAGCAGGATATCTATCTGCAGGAACGCCACCTGGGTGCCATTCGTCGGGTGCAAGGCGAACTGCGCTTTTATCTGCGGGCCAATGCACTGAACAAACGGTGATCAGGATCCGGTCACAGAACCCGCAGCAAAGGCGTATTAGACTGGTATCTTCCCCCTTTTGTCGGGAGTGCCCATGAAAGCAAGCGGTCTGGATCGGCTGTTCAAACCCCACTCAATCGCCGTGATCGGCGCCTCGACCGACCCGCTCAAGGCGGGTCATGTGATCGTGCGCCACCTGCTGGCAGGCCAGTTCAAAGGGCCCATCCTCCCCGTCACCCCGCGCAACAAGTCCATCGCCGGCGTGCTGGCCTATCCCGATATTGCCAGCCTGCCACTGACCCCGGATCTCGCCATCATCTGCACCAGGCGGGAGCGAGTCTTGCCATTGCTGGAAGCGCTCGGCCAAAAGGGCGCGGGGGCTGCCATCATACTGGCCGCCGACTTTTCCCCCGAGGAGCGGCTGGAGCTGAAACGGGTCTGCCAACAATATGGCATTCGCCTGCTCGGCCCCAACAGCATGGGGATGCTGCTGCCCGGCCAGGGGATTAACGCCAGCTTTTCACCCATTGCCGCCAAGCCGGGGCAGGTCGCCTTTCTGTCGCAATCCGCCGCCGTCAGCACCACCATTCTGGATTGGGCCAAGCAGCATGAACTGGGCTTCTCCGCCTTCATCTCCCTGGGGGATCACTGCGATATCGACTTCGGCCAGCTGCTGGACCAACTCTCCCGCGACAGCGTCACCCGCGCCATCTTGATCTACATGGACAAGTTGCACGACGCCCGCCACTTTCTCTCGGCGGCGCGGGCAGCCTCGCGCAACAAGCCGATCCTGGTGCTAAAAAGCGGGCGCCACGATCCGGCCCACGGCCTCGACAATGTCTATGATGCCGCCATCCGCCGTGCCGGCATGCTGCGGGTACGGGATACCCACGAACTGTTTGCCGCGGTGGAAACCCTCAGCCACTCCATGACCCTCAAGGGGGAGCGGCTCGCCATCATCTCCAACGGCCGAGGGCTGGCCAATATGGCGGTGGATGTGCTGCTGGAGCGGGGCGGCAAGCTGGCTCGCCCGCCACTCGATATCGGCAGCGATGCGACCATCACCACCTATCAGGAGGCACTGGACAACGTGTTGCAAGAGGATGGTATCGACGCCATCCTGATCATCCACGCCCCCTCGCTCACGGCACCGAGCGCGCCACTGGCCAGCCATCTTATTGCCCATCTGAAACAGCACCCCAGAGCGCGCCGTTTCAACATCCTCACCAACTGGGCGGGTGAATACTCGGCGCAGGAGGGGCGCAAACTCTTTACCGAAGCGGGCTTCCCGACCTACCGCACACCGGAAAGCGCCATGGCAGCCTTCATGCACATGGTGGAATACCGCCGCAACCAGAAGCAGTTGATGGAGACACCGGCGTCACTACATGGCAACCAGCTCAATGTCGAGCTGTGCCAGCAGCTGATCCGCCAAGCGCAGGAGCGCAAACAGCTAAGATTGGATACCCATCTGGTGCACCCAATTTTACAAGCCGCCGGTCTCTCGACCCTGCCAACCTGGATCGTCACCGACGCCATCGAGGCGACCCTCACCGCCGAGCAGATCGGCTATCCGGTAGCGGTAAAACTGCGCTCGCCCGATATCCTGCACAAGTCTGCCGTACACGGCGTGGTGCTCAATCTGCGCACCTCGACCGAAGTGGCGCAAGCTGCAGATGCCATTCTGGACAGGGTCAAACAGCATGATCCGGGCGCCCGTATCGAAGGGCTGCTGGTACAGCGCATGGCTCGCCGTAGCGGCGGCCTGGAGCTGCGGGTACGTATCCAGCAAGACGCCATCTTTGGCCCCGTCATTCTGCTGGGTGAATCTGGTGCGGAACCGCAGGAGATGGTGGCAGCGTTACCGCCGCTCAATCAGGCGCTGGCCCGTTACCAGATCATCGGTGCACTCAAGAGCCGTAAAATCCGCGAACAGGCGACGCCGGAACGACTGGATATCGATGCCTTGGGCCAAGTGCTTTGCCAGCTCTCCGAGCTATTGCTCGCCTTTCCTGAGATTCAGGAACTGGACCTGCACCCGCTACAAGCGTGCGACGCCGAAATGGTAGTACTGGATGCCAGCCTCACGCTGGCTGACCCCGCCAGCCCGGCCAGCAACCGACTGGCGATCCGCCCCTATCCTACCGAACTGGAGGAGGGTGCCTGGCTTAAAGATCAGCGCCATATCCTGCTGCGCCCGATCCGGCCGGAAGATGAACCGGCTCACAAGCAGTTCGTGCTGCAGGTCTCCGATGAAGACAGGTACAAACGCTTCTTCGCCGATGTAGGCGAACTGGGCCATGAAGAGCTGGCTCGCATGACACAGATCGATTACGACCGAGAGATGGCCTTCGTGGCAGTGGGGCAAGATGGCGAGCTGCAGGATCAGATCCTCGGCGTGGTACGCGCTATCTCGACTCCGGACCTGAGCGATGCCGAGTTTGCCATTCTGGTGCGATCGGACTTGAAAGGGGTGGGCCTCGGCAAACTGATGATGGAGAAGATCATCCGTTACGCCAAAGAGCAAGGGATTGGCCAGCTATCCGGCATGACCATGCCCAGCAATCGTGGCATGGTCAACCTCGCCAAACGGCTTGGCTTCAAGATCGATGTGCAAATGGAAGAGGGGGTGGTCAATATGGAACTTCCCTGCAACCAGCAGGCGGCAGAAGGCTGATTTGACCACCTGCAGGGTCGTTCAAATGGCAGTAAATAACTGATAAGGCTCGGATATAGCCAGAAAATGGTGAGCAGAACAGGCTTTTTAGTTCTCTTCCGGCAGGTAAAAGCCAAGTATTGGCTATTCAACACTCTAAAAGCACCATAGCCCAGTCGTCAGACTGGGCTACGTGTTGGCTCCGGTGTGCAAATCTGTGAGTCGCTGCGCAAAAATCGCCCATAGCAAAAAGGCCTTCCCAATTCGGGAAGGCCTTCATATTAGTGGCGGAGCGGACGGGACTCGAACCCGCGACCCCCGGCGTGACAGGCCGGTATTCTAACCGACTGAACTACCGCTCCGCATTCGG
>NZ_JBGLRA010000023.1:0-44475 GCF_041402405.1 Aeromonas sp. S13(2024)
CATAGCGCCGTGGAACCACCTGATCCCATGCCGAACTCAGAAGTGAAACGCGGTAGCGCCGATGGTAGTGTGGCATTCGCCATGCGAGAGTAGGACACTGCCAGGCACCAAATACAAGAAACCCCGCTCATCGAGCGGGGTTTTTTATTGCCTGCAATTCAGCACGTCGCCGGATTATTAGACTTTACCCTTCTTGTCATTCATTGATTACCCTTCTAAAGCCCCAAAAAGGCCCCTTTTCTGTTCGATATTTCCTCACTAGTTCAATGTGTTGGATATAAAAAGCACAGAATGTGATGCCTCTACCTTTCTTGTGATGCCTGCTCTGGTTTAATTCTTCAGTCCACATGGATGGACCAAGGAATCACAATAATTTAAGGAATAGACCCATGTTCAAAAGAACAGTAACGATGATGCTGGCGGCGGGAACCCTGGTATTAGGCGGTTGCGCATCCAATGGTGGTGCAGAGCAGGCGGGGGCAGACAACAGCGACTTCGGTGGCAAGTCCATCTACCTGCGCGGGGAGATGAATGACTGGATGGCGACTGATGAAAGCAAGGTAGTCAAGGTGGCCGACAAGCTCTATATGGCCAAAGGCACCCTCAAGAAAGAGTGGGCCCCCTACAAGTTCAAGTTTGCTGATTCAGGCTGGAGCTGCGGTACCAACTTTGGCTACAAGAGCCCGAGTGATGGTGTTGCCGTGTTGGGTGGTGAGGCGGTGCCGGTCAACCCCTGCTCCAAGTATGAGGACATGAAGTTCTCACCAGATGCTGATGGCGTCTACGAGTTCTATCTGAATATGGCGGGTGAAACACCGACCGTTTACGTCAAGAAGCCCTGATCTATCTCTGAGTGTTAAATCTCTCAGCAAATTAATCAGTTAAGTGCCTCGGCCCAGAAATCTGCTGGCCGGGGCATTTTTTTAGGTTAGAATCGGCGCCCTCATGGCATCAGGTGTACTATATGTTGTGCCATTAATTTTAGATGGCACCATTGGTTGTGTTTTCTGCTGTTGTCATGATGTTGATGCATTCACATAAGGTTGATTGAAAATGGCTAAATCGAACCCGGTGCTGGAGAGTGAGCTTGGCTCCCGCCTTATCCCCATGCAGGAAACGTCCCTCGAGATCTGGGATAGCAAGTATCGCCTCAAGAGCAAGGATGGCACTCCCATCGACAGCTCTATCGATGAGACTTACCAGCGGGTAGCCCGTGCGTTGGCAGAGCAGGAGCTGGAACCGGAGGTCTGGTATGAGCCATTCCTGTGGGCGCTGCGCAATGGGGCCATTCCGGCGGGCCGCATCACCTCCAATGCCGGGGCGTTTGAGCACAAGCCTGCCACTTCAACCATCAACTGTACTGTTTCGGGTACCATCGAAGATTCGATGGACGATATCCTTGGCAAGGTGCACGAGGCCGGTCTGACCCTGAAAGCCGGTTGCGGCATCGGATATGACTTCTCGACCCTGCGCCCGCGCGGTGCTTTTGTCTCCGGTGCCGGTGCCTACACTTCCGGCCCGCTCTCCTTTATGGATATCTATGACAAGATGTGTTTCACCGTCTCGTCAGCCGGTGGCCGTCGCGGCGCCCAGATGGGCACCATGGATATCCGCCATCCCGATGTGATCGAGTTTATACAGGCCAAGCGTGAAGATGGCCGCCTGCGTCAGTTCAACCTCTCTCTGCTCATCACTGAAGATTTCGTCAAGGCGGTGAAAGAGGATGCCCCTTGGTCGCTGATCTTCCCCTATACCGCTAAAGAGGTGGAGCAGGATGGCATTGCGCTGGACGATCCCGCTCAGGTGCTCTGGGCCGACTGGCCCAACAAGGAAGGGGTTGTATTCAACGAGTTGGGGCAGGTCGCTTGTAAGGTCTACAAGACCATGCCAGCCCGCAAGCTGTGGAATGTCATCATGACCTCCACCTATGACTATGCAGAGCCCGGCTTCATCCTGATCGACAAGGTCAACCAGATGAACAACAACTGGTTCTGTGAAGAGATCCGCGCGACCAACCCCTGTGGTGAGCAGCCGTTGCCGCCCTACGGCGCCTGTCTGCTCGGCTCGGTCAATCTGACCAAGTTTGTGCGTGACCCCTTTACTGAAAAAGCGGCTTTCGATTGGCAGGCGTTTCGCAAGGTGGTAGCCATCTTTACCCGCATGCTCGACAACGTGGTAGAGATCAACCAGCTGCCGCTAGCCAAACAGCGCGAGGAGATCACAGCCAAGCGCCGTCACGGCATGGGTTTCCTGGGGCTTGGTTCGACCCTTACTATGCTGCAGATCAAGTACGGCTCTGCGGCATCCGTAGCCTTTACCGAGCAGGTATCCCAGGAGCTGGCAATGACCGGCTGGCAGGAGTCCCTGCGTCTTGCCAGGGAGAAGGGCCCGGCCCCCATCATGGAGCAGGAGTTTGAAGTGACTGGCAAGATGATGCGTCTGCGCCCGGAAATGGCGGCTGATGGCATCAAGGTGGGTGACAAGGTGAAGGGCAAGGTGCTGCACGCTCGTTATAGCCGTTATATGCAGCAGGTTGCCGAAGTGGATCCTGCGCTGGTCGCCGAGCTGGCGGAAGTGGGTGGGCGTTTCACTCACCACAGCAGTATTGCGCCCACCGGCACTATCTCCCTGTCCCTGGCCAACAACGCCAGCAACGGCATCGAGCCGAGCTTTGCCCACCACTACAGCCGCAACGTCATCAAGCCGGGCAAGAAGAGCAAGGAGAGCGTCGATGTCTACTCCTTCGAGCTGCTGGCCTATCGCGAGCTGGTGAATCCGGCCGCCATGCCCTATGCCGATGATGAAGCGAGCCGTCTGCCGGACTATTTCATTACTGCCGATGACATCAGCCCGGCGCAGCATGTGGATATTCAGGCTGCGGCCCAGCGCTGGATTGACTCCTCCATCTCCAAGACCGCCAACGTGCCAACCGATTTCCCGTTCGAGCAGTTCAAGGACATCTACATGTATGCCTCGGACTCTGGCCTCAAGGGCTGCACCACCTTCCGCTTCAATCCGGAGGCCTTCCAGGGCGTGCTGGTGAAGGAGAAGGATCTGGAGAACACCCTCTATGAGTTCACCCTGGAGGATGGCTCCGTCATCTCCGTCAAGGGGAACGAAGAGATCGAATACGATGGCGAGCTGCATACGGCCGCCAACCTCTACGACGCCTTGAAAGAAGGCTATTACGGTAAATTCTGAGAACGACATTATGGTCAAGAAGATCGACAAGAAAATCGTCGCCTACAAGGTGCGTACCAAGGATGAGCCGCAAGAAGATCTCTCTGTGCAGGATGACGTAGTGCATATGCACGAAACCGTGTTGCGCCCGGAGCGGCTGATGGGCACCACCTACAAGTTGAAGACGCCGGAGCATGTCTCCGAGCACTCGCTGTTCATCACCATCAACGACATCATTCTCAACGAGGGCACGGTTCACGAAACTCGCCGTCCGTTCGAGATTTTCATCAACTCCAAGAGCCTGGAGCACTATCAGTGGATCGTGGCGCTGACCCGCATTATCTCGGCGGTATTCCGCAAGGGGGGGGATGTCACCTTCCTGGTCGAGGAGCTGCGCTCGGTGTTTGATCCAAAGGGCGGCTACTGGAACAAGGGCAAGTATGTGCCGTCGCTGATCGCCGAAATTGGCAACGTGATCGAGAGCCATCTCACCGAGATCGGCATGCTCAAGGCGCCGGGGTTGGACGAGCATCAGCAGGCATTTCTGGCCGAGAAGCAGGCCGAGTTGAAAGCCGCTCAGGAGGCTGAAGAGCAGCAGACGAGCAGTGGTTTCCCGGCCAATGCAGCGCTCTGCTACAAGTGCCACACCAAGGCGCTGGTGCTGAAGGATGGCTGCATGACCTGCCTCAACTGTGGCGACTCCAAGTGCGGCTGACAGACATGTTCAAGTAGTTGAACGATAGAAAAAAGACCGGCCACAGTGCCGGTCTTTTTATTGCTGTTTTTATGCTCAATCAAATCAGGCGGCCAAGTGATTTGTTGCGCGATAGTAAAATCGGGCGTAGCGTTGAGGGTAATAAAACTGTCACGGCCGTGTGGTTTCAATGACATCTGAGATTCACACACGTGGCCCTTCAGTGCCAAGGAGGATGCTTATGGACAATACGGACCGAAAGCTGTTTATCCTGGATACCAACGTTCTGCTTCACGAACCCCTCGCTATCTACTCCTTCAAAGAGCACGACGTGCTCATCCCCATGACGGTGCTGGAAGAGCTCGATAACATCAAGGATCGCAACAAGGATGTCAGCCGCGACGCGCGGGTGGCCATTCGTGCGCTGGAAGATGTGTTCCGCGATGCAACCCCGGATCAGATCACCCAGGGCGTGCCGCTGGCTGGCGAAGCGAGCGGCAATATCTGCATCTTCAGCGATCACCATCTGCCGCAGGATGCCGAGGTGTTTACCGACAAGGAGGCCGACAACCGCATCATCAACGCGGCCCTCTATCTGCAAAAGCACGAGTTGAAGCGTCAGGTGGTGCTGGTCACCAAAGACATCAACATGCGCCTTAAGGCCAAGGGGGCCGGGCTTGCTCACGTTGAAGATTACCGTAGCGACCAGCTGATCGACGATATCCGCCTGCTGGCTAAAGGCTTTCAGGTTGTGCCCGGCAGCTTTTGGGAGCGGGTTGGCGAGTGCGAGAGCGAGACCCATGGCCGCGACACCATCCATGTGATCGATGCCAATCTGCTGGAAGGGGTTCACGTAAACCAGTATCTGGTGGATGAGGAGAATTTCTTCGCAGCCCGGGTGCTCAGCCACGATGGCAACAAGATCCGCATCAAGGATCTGGGCCGCGAGCGGCTGATGTCCCGCAAGGCGTGGGGTGTCCATCCCAAGAACGTCTATCAGGGAATGGCTTTGGATGCACTGCTCGATCCGCACATCGATCTGGTTATCCTGACCGGCCCGGCGGGTTGCGGCAAGACCTTGCTGGCCATGGCTGCTGCGCTGGAGTTGGTGATTGAGAAGGGCATTTACGAGAAGGTGATCGTCACCCGGAATACCCCGGAAATTGCCGAAAGCATCGGCTTCCTGCCCGGCACCGAAGAGGAGAAGATGATGCCCTGGCTGGCGGCGGTGACCGACACCCTGGAGGTGCTGCACAAGCAGGACGAGAACATGAGCGGCTCGCTCAGCTACATCATGGAGAAGGCCAACATCCAGTTCAAATCGGTCAACTTCATGCGCGGGCGCAGCATCCAGAACACCTTCGTGCTGCTGGATGAGTGCCAGAACCTGACGGCTTCCCAGATCAAGACCATCATTACCCGTTGCGGGGAGGGCACCAAGATCGTCTGTTCCGGTAACCTGGCCCAGATCGACTCCAACTATCTGAGCCCAGTGACCTCGGGTCTCACCTACATCGTCGAGCGTTTCAAGGATTTTGACGGCAGTGCCAACATTTTCCTCAATGGTGTGGTGCGCAGCCGATTGGCTTCGTTCGCCGAGGAAAACCTCTGATTTAAATGAATATTTCCAGATACAAAGGGAGGCCAATCGGCCTCCTTTTTTGATCATGGCGCAGTCTTTACTCCCAAGGGCTATTGGCCAAGGTAGCGCAGCAGCCCCGGGTGGTCGCTATTTTGCAGAATATCCGGCTTGCCTTGCAGGGCGATGCGGCCCTCGTCGACAAAGAGCACCTGATCGGCAATCAGCTGGGCATCTTCCGGATTGTGGGACACCATCAGTACGGTAATGCCCTGTTCGCAGGCTAGCCTCGCCACTTCCGCCAGCATCTCCCGGCGCAGGGCGGGATCGAGGGCAGAGAAGGGCTCATCCAGCAGCAGCAGCGGTTTGCCGCGCACCAGCGCGCGAGCCAGCCCGACTCGCTGCTGCTGGCCGCCGGAGAGCTGTTCAGGCTGGCGGTTTAACATCTCGCCAAGACCAACCCGTGCGGCTGCATCGATCACCTGTGCCCGCTGGGCGGCACTCAGGCGCAGACCCGGGTGCAAGCCGATGGCGATATTGTCGAACACCGACAGATGGAGGAACAGGTTGTGATCCTGAAACAGGGTGGTGACTGGTCGCTCGGCCGGGCCCAGCGGCAGCAGATCTTCGCCATCGAAGCTGAGGCGGCCCGACTCCACCGGCACGAAGCCGGCGATCATCCCGAGCAGGGTCGATTTACCTGCGCCACTTGGGCCGATCAGTGCGGTGATCTCTCCCTTGGGCAGGGTCGCGCTGAAGCTGACGCGCCAGTCGGGGTAGCTGGTCACCAGCGTATCAATGTTCAGCATGTTTTCCTCCTCAAAGGGTTCGTTCCATCAGCCGGAGCAGCCGCAGAAACGCTGGCACAGGGGCGCAAGGCGTTTAGTATCTCAATGTTGCTCGCCATTTTTTCCTCCAAGCCCCCGCTCCACCAGCCAGAACAGGGAGAAACAGAGCGTCAGCAGCAGCAGAGCGGTGGCGGCTGCCTCGGTCAATCGATAGCTGCCAAGCTGTTGGTAGAGCAGCCAGGGCAGGGTGGTGAGCTCCTGACTGCCAAACATGGCGATGGCACCGAGATCCCCCAGCGAGAGGATCATCGACAGCGCCATCGCCAGTGCCAGCGGGCGGCGCAGCAGCGGCCACTCCACCAGTCGCAGGCGATGCCGGCCACGTACCCCCAGACTGTCCGCCAGCCGGTCATACTGGCGCACCACCAGCTGCATGGGGGCGGAGAGAGTGCGCAGCACATAGGGTAGCGCCATCAGGGCGTTGACCAGCACTACCAGCCAGGGGCCGAGTGCGAATACATCGGAGAACGGCATAAACAGGATGAAGAGACCGGTGGAGAGCACCACTGCCGGGATCATCAGGATCATCGAGCCGCTGGCCTCCCACAGGGCCGCAGCCCGCCGCTGGCGGGTGCGCACTTTGAGGTGACGGCTGGTGAGCAGCAGGCCGCTGCCGAGCAGGGTCGCCAGGGTGCCTGCCGCCAGTGCAATCAGCAGCGACTGGCCGCTCGCCTGCCACAGTTTGCTGGAGGTGAGTGCCGTCAGCAGGCCGGGGTGAAGGCCCGCCACCACGATGGCCAGCAGCGGCGGCAGAAAGATGGCGAGCCCGATACCGAGCGAGAGCAGATCCACCACGGCTGTGCCCGGCTGATGGCGATCTGGCCGTAGGCAGGGGCGACGAGGCGTCACCCGACTGGCCGGGGTGCTCTGCAGCTTGTGCTGCAGGGCGAGCAGGGCGGCGGTCAGGATCAGCTGCACCAGCGCCAATCTGCCCGCGGTGGCGAGATCGAAGTCAAAGCGCAGCGCCTGATAGACGGCCACCTCCAGGGTGGTCGATTTCGGCCCGCCCCCCAGCGCCAGCACGGTAGTGAAGCTGGTGAAGCAGAGCATAAAGATGAGGCTGGCCAGCCCGGGCAATATACCGCGAATGAGCGGCCACTCCAGCAGCCGGAAGATATGGGATGAGCGCATGCCAAGCTGGCTGGCGAGGCGCCAGCTAGATTCTGGGATACTCTCGATGCTCTGCAGGATGAGACGTGCCGCCAGCGGCATGTTGAAGAAGACATGGGCCAGCAGAATGCCGAACAGGCCGTAGAGATAATTGCCGGGATCCAGCCCCAGTGAGCGCAACAGTTGCTGCAGCCACCCCTGTTTGCCGTGTACTGCCACGATGCCGAAGATTGCGATGATGACCGGCAGCACCAGCGAGAGGCCAAATAGCTTGATCAGCAGGGTTCGGCCAATGAAACGGCGCCGCGCCAATGCACGGGCCACCGGAATGGCCAGCCCCAGGCTCAGCAAGGTGGAGAGCAGTGCCTGCCCCAGACTGAAGCCCAGCACATGACGCAGATAAGGATCTGCGAACAGGGTGCGGGGTGCCAGCGAACCGGCCTGCCACAGCAGGGCCGCGAGCGGCCCGAGGGATAACAGCAGGATCAACAGGGTGGCTGCACTGCCCGGCAGCCACCAGAGGGGACGAGCCTGTGGTTTCAGATAACGGCTCACTGGGTGACGGCTTGCAGCCACTCGCGGATCCACCCTTTGCGATTGGCGGCCACCTCATCGCTGCTGAAGGCGAGCGGCTTGGCTACAGTGATCATCTGCTCGAAACCTTTTTGCAGTTGGGTATCGATCACCGGATACATCCAGTTGCCGGTCGGGATCTCATTCTGGAAGGCGGGGCTCACCATAAATTGCAGGAACTGGTCAGCCAGCTTCTCCTGTTTGGCGCTCTTCAGCTTGGCGGCCACTTCCACCTGACGGTAGTGGCCCTCTTCAAACGCCGCAGCCTGATACTGGGGCTTGTTCTCGGCAATCAGGTGATAGGCCGGAGAGGTGGTGTAGGAGAGCACCATGTCCGCTTCGCCATCGAGGAACATGCCATAAGCCTCTGACCACCCCTTGGTGACGGTGACCGTCTTTTTGGCAAGCTCGGCCCAGGCGGCAGGCGCCTTGTCGCCGTAGACAGACTTCATCCACAGCATCAGCCCCTGCCCCGGGGTGGAGGTGCGGGGATCCTGATAGATCACCTTGAGGTCGGGACGCTCCACCAGCTCTTTCAGGCTCTTGGGCGGCTGCTTGAGTTTGTCTTTGTCATAGACGAAGGCAAAGTAGCCGTAGTCGTAGGGGACGAAGGTGTCATCCTGCCAGCCACCCGGCACCTTGATGCCATCCAGCTTGGCGGGATGGGGGGCGAACAGACCGCTCTGCTTGGCTTCGCTGATGAGGGCATCGTCGAGCCCCAGCACCAGATCAGCCTTGCTGTGGTTGCCCTCCAGCCGCAGCCGGTTGAGGATGGCGACCCCATCTTCGAGGGGAACCAGATTGAGGGTGCAGCCGCACTCTTTCTCGAAGGCCTGTTTGATCTTGGGCCCCGGACCCCACTCGGCAGTGAAAGAGCTGTAGGTGTAGACGGTGAGGGTGTCGGCGGCGAACACATTGGCCGACAGCAGGCCGGTGGTGACCAGCAGCAGGGTCTTCATGGGTGGCACTCCCTATTACTTGTTAATAACGAGGTGCCAGCGGGTGAGGGCGCAAAAAATGAGCGCCATGCCTCAAATTCCTCCGCCAGCATTATCTGGATCAGGTACACGGGTATAATCTCAGCGGTAAACCGCACCCCGTTTGAGAAACGAACCGCATTGTATTAACGTTCTTTTGGGTAGACCAGCACAATTGTGCAATACCCATGAGATGACGCCCACCCAACAGAGGATGTTCGCGTGCTTACCAATACCAAGGAAAGGCGTGCCTTTGCGCGCATGGTCATCAATGCTCCGGTCACCGTCTATCAGCAGCAGCTGGTGCTGGAGGGGATCTGCCGGGATCTCAGTGCCAACGGCATGGGGATTGCGGTCTCTGAACACCAGCTCGACATCAATCAGCCCATCCGGATCAGTCTTGCCACCAACAACAATCTGTTGCCTCCCTTTGAAGCCCATGCCCGTATTATCCGGGTGCTGGAGGAGGAGAGCGGGTTGTTGCTGGCGGTAGAGTTTCTGCCTCAGGGTTAATCCTCTCTCCCCATCGGCAGAGGGAGGGGATTAGCCTTTTTCCTGAACCGGCTGCACACTCAACTGCTTGCTATCGACCAGCGTTTTGCTGGACGATGCTATTTGGCCTGCAGGCAAGGTGGCGGGACCGGTAGGTTCGAGCAACAGGTAGTTCTGCCCCTGCCAGTTGAGGGTCACATCCCCCGGCTTGGCGGGCAGGTCAACGGCCAGCAGGGCATGGCCGGGGACGAACACCATGGCCTGTTTCAGCTCCGGAAAGAGCTGGGCCAGCATGGCAGCCATCAGGGTTACCTTGCTGTCGCAATCACCCCGGTTCTGCTCCAGCACCTGACGGGGCGGGAGAAAGCCCTTGCCCTGCCTGCCGTTCAGGCTGTCGAGCTGCTGATAGGGGATGCTCTGGATAAAGGTGAGCATATGGGCCACGGTCTTCTGGCGCGCTTCCGTTTCGGTGCTGCCTTGCTGCTTGAGTTGATCCGCCAGCGGAGCCAGCCCGCTGCGACTCTCCAGCGCGATGCGCACATGGTCCTGCTTCACCGCCAGCTGCCCGTCCGGGGTGTTGAAGTACTGGAAGTAGTGTTTGGTCAGCCACGCCTGCTCCTCTTTGCTCCGCTTGGACTGCAGAAAGGCCATCGCCTCGCGCGCCTTGTCCTGATTGCGGCTTTTCAGATGCAGCTCCAGCGAGGGACGGGCGAGGGTGAACTGCACCTCGGGGTAGTTCTGGCGCACCTCCCGCAGCAACACCTGCAACACCTCCTCCTGCATTCTCGCCGGGCGATAGGCGATAAGGGGCGGCAACTTGCCCTGTTCGAGCCGGTAGGTGAGCTGTTGGGGTTTACCTTCGCTATCCTGCCAGCCGACGCTGATCTGGCCGAGGCTGTTGTTGAAGCTGGTTTGGCTGGCCCCCGCAGGCAGGGCAAGCAGCAGGGCACAGAGCAGAGGAATTGCCGTCGGTCTCTTCATCATCCTTTCCTGTGGCGCGGGCCAGTTCCGGTGGCCCAAAGTGGGAAGCGTAGCGGACAGTAAAACAGGGAGCCGAAGCTCCCTGTTGATTCTACTCGTTTTTTTGCAACTGGCGCGTTAAATCCAGCTCGGCTGCTTCGCCTCAAAAGCGCTGATGGCGGCCTCGTGCTGCAGAGTCAGGCCGATGGCATCCAAGCCGTTGAGCAGACAGTAACGGCGGAATTCATCGATCTCGAAACCGAAGCAGAGGCTACCTGCACGTACCTGATTGTCCTCCAGATCCACCTCGATCTCGATGCCCGGTTTGGCGGCCACCAGCTGGAACAGGGCGTCGACCTCCTCCTCCTTCAGGCGTACCGGTACCATGCCGTTGTTGATGGCGTTGCCGTAGAAAATGTCGGCAAAGCTCGGGGCTATGATGGTCTTGAAGCCGTAGTCGGCCAGCGCCCAAGGGGCGTGCTCGCGACTCGAGCCGCAACCGAAGTTCTCCCGCGCCAGCAGGATGCTGGCACCGGCGAATTGCGGCTGGTTCAGTACAAACTCGGGGTTGGGCTGCTGGCCGGCATCGTCCAGAAAGCGCCAGTCGTGGAACAGGTGCTTGCCAAAACCGATGCGGTTTACTTTTTGCAAAAACTGCTTCGGAATGATGGCGTCGGTGTCGACGTTGGCGCTGTCGAGGGGGACGACGATCCCTTTATGCTGTTTGAATCCTGTCATCGCTCTTTCCTCTTACAGTGCGCGAATGTCGGCGAAGCGGCCGGTGACGGCGGCGGCGGCGGCCATGGCCGGGCTGACCAGATGGGTGCGGCCGGCGCGGCCCTGACGCCCTTCGAAGTTGCGGTTGCTGGTGGAGGCGCAGCGCTCTCCCGGTTGCAGCCGGTCGTTGTTCATGGCCAGACACATGGAGCAGCCCGGCAGGCGCCACTCAAAACCGGCCTCGATGAAGATCTTGTCCAGCCCCTCGGCTTCGGCCTGCGCCTTCACCTGCTCGGAACCCGGCACCACCAGCGCCTGCACGCCAGCGGCTACCTTGCGACCGCGAGCGATGGCGGCGGCCGCACGCAGATCCTCGATGCGGCTGTTGGTGCACGACCCGATAAACACCTTGTCGATGGCAACGTCTGAGAGCTTCTGACCCGGTTGCAAGTCCATGTAGGCGAGCGCCTTGCGGGCTGACTGCTGCTCCATCAGATCGCTGAAGGATTCCGGCGCCGGAATGGGTTCATTAACGGCAATCACCTGGCCCGGGTTGGTACCCCAGGTGACCTGTGGGGCGATATCGGCGGCATCGAGCATCACTTCGGCATCGAAACGGGCACCTTCATCGCTCTTGAGGCTCTGCCAGTAGGCGATGGCCTGCTCCAGCACCTCGCCCTTGGGGGCAAACTCCTTGCCGCGAATGTAGTCGATGGTGGTCTGGTCGGGGGCGATCATGCCGGCCTTGGCGCCGAGCTCGATGGCCATGTTGCACACCGTCATCCGCCCTTCCATGGAGAGGCTCGCAATGGCCTCGCCAGCAAACTCCACCACGTAGCCGGTACCACCGGCGTGGCCGACCTTGCCGATAATGGCCAGCACAACGTCCTTGGCGCTGATGCCCTCCGCCAGCTTGCCGTTGACCGAAATGCGCATGGTCCTGGCGCGACCCTGTTTCAGGGTCTGGGTCGCCATCACATGTTCCACTTCGGAAGTGCCGATGCCGAACGCCAGTGAGCCGAAGGCACCGTGGGTGGCTGTGTGAGAGTCGCCGCAGACGATGGTGGTGCCGGGCAAGGTGATGCCGAGCTCGGGGCCCATCACATGGACGATCCCCTGATATTTGTGGTTGAGATCGTAGAGGCGAACCCCGAACTCTTTGCAGTTGTCCGCCAGCGTCTCCATCTGGATGCGAGCCATCTCGCCGGAGGCGGCGATGTCCTTGGTGGTGGTGGAGACGTTGTGATCCATGGTGGCCCAGGTCAGGTCTGGGCGGCGCAGCTGGCGGTTCATGGCGCGCAGGCCGTCAAATGCCTGCGGGCTGGTCACTTCATGTACCAGATGGCGGTCGATGTAGATGAGGGGGGTCTCCCCTTCCACTTCCCGTACCACGTGGGCGTCGAATACTTTCTGATAGAGGGTCTTGGCCATTGCTTCTCTCTTCCTTGTTCTCTGTTATGCGGCTCAGATCCGGGCGGCGATCTGGCTACCCATCTCGGACGTGCTCTGCACCGGATGGCGGGCGCTGGCCTGATGCAGGTCGGCGGTGAAGTAACCCTCGGCCAGGGTCTGGGCCACGGCCTGCTCAATGGCCTGGGCGGCAGCCTCCATCCCTAAGCTGTAACGCAGCATCAGGGCGGCGGAGAGGATCTGGGCGATGGGGTTGGCAATGCCCTTGCCGGCGATGTCCGGCGCCGAGCCACCGGCCGGTTCGAACAGGCCGAAACCCGATTCGTTGAGGCTGGCGGAGGGGAGCAGTCCCATGGAGCCGGTGATCATGGCGCACTCGTCGGAGAGGATGTCACCGAACAGGTTGGAGCAGAGCAGCACATCGAACTGGGACGGATCCTTGATGAGCTGCATGGTCGCGTTATCGATGTACATATGGTTGAGGGTTACGTCCGGATAGGACTTGGCGACTTGCGTCACCACCTCGCGCCACAGAATGGAAGAGGCGAGCACATTGGCCTTGTCGATGGAGGTGACCTTGCCACGGCGCACGCGAGCCGACTCAAAGGCAATCTTGGCGATGCGCTCAATCTCGAAGCGATGGTACACCTCGGTGTCGAACGCCTTTTCGTTCGCCCCTTCTCCCTCGCGCCCCTTGGGCTGGCCGAAGTAGATGCCACCGGTCAGCTCGCGCACACAGGCGATGTCAAATCCGCGATCGGAGATGTCGGCGCGCAGGGGTGAGAACTGCTCCAGACCGGTGTAGATGCGGGCCGGGCGCAGGTTGCAGAACAGTTTGAAGTGGGCACGCAGGGGCAGCAGGGCGCCACGTTCCGGCTGATCGTTGGGGGGCAGATGTTCCCATTTCGGGCCGCCCACCGAGCCAAACAGCACGGCATCGGCCGCTTCACAACCTTTGATCGTGCTTTGCGGCAGCGGGGTGCCGTGGTTGTCGATGGCGATGCCGCCCACGTCATGGCGATCATACTCGAAGGCGAGGCCGAACCTGGCCTGCACCTTCTCCAGCACCTTGATGGCCTCGGCCATCACTTCAGGGCCAATGCCGTCACCCGGCAATACTGCGATCCGATAACTGCTCATACACTCTCCATCCTGATATTGTCTTTGAGATCCCTCTGTCCGGTTTCCCCGACGCTGCGCGCGGTTACCGGTTCAGACGTTCCCCGTCCCGATGTTGTCATTCCATGCTGTCTGTGTGGCTGCGAGTCCTGCTCAGACGGTTTCCGATTTGATGCTGTCATTCCATTCCGTCTGTTTGGTTCCGAGCCCTGTTCAGACGGTTTCTGATTTGATGCTGTTATTGCGTTCCATCTGTTCGGCCACCTGATCGGCGCGCCAGATGCTGTTGATCACATGGAGCAGGGCGTGGGCCGAGGATTCGATGATGTCGGTGGCCAGTCCCATGCCGTGGAATTTGCGCCCCTTGTACTCGGCGACGATATCGACCTGACCGAGGGCATCTTCCCCTTCGCCCTTGCTCTTGAGGGCATATTTGTCGATGCGGATCTCATAGCCGGTGATGCGGTTGATGCACTGGTAGACCGCATCCACCGGGCCATTGCCGGTGGCCGCTTCGCAGATCAGATCCTGTCCCACCTTCAATTTGACCGAGGCGGTGGCGAGTACCGAGCTGCCGCTCTGCACCCCGAGGTACTCCAGTTTGAAGTGCTCCGGCTCTTCGTGGATCTGGCTGAAGAAGGCCAGTGCTTCGAGGTCGTAGTCGAACACCTGCCCCTTCTTGTCGGCCAGGGTCAGGAACTTGCCGTAGAGGTGGTCGAGGTCGTAGCTGCTCTCGGCGTAGCCCATGGACTCCATCCGGTGCTTGATGACGTGACGGCCGGAGCGGGAGGTCATGTTGAGGTTGTTCTGGGTCAGGCCAATGCTCTCGGGAGTGATGATTTCGTAGGTATTTTTCGCCTTGAGCACCCCATCCTGATGGATTCCGGAGCTATGGGAGAAGGCGTTGGCCCCGACGATCGCCTTGTTGGGCTGCACCGGCATGTTGCACAGCTGGCTGACCAGCGTGCTGGTGCGATGAATTTCGTTGTGGCGGATATTGGTTTGCACCCCGAGCAGGTCGGCGCGAGTTTTGAGGATCATCGCCACCTCTTCCAGCGAGCAGTTGCCCGCCCGTTCGCCGATGCCGTTGATGGTGCACTCGATCTGGCGGGCCCCCATCTGCACCGCGCCGATGGAGTTGGCCACCGAGAGCCCCAGATCATCATGGCAGTGGACCGAGATGATGGCCTTGTCGATGTTGGGCACCCGGTTGAACAGGGTGTGGATGATGCCGGAGAACTCGGTCGGTACCGTATAGCCCACGGTATCCGGGATATTGATGGTGCGGGCGCCAGCCTTGATGGCGGCCTCCACCATGCGGCAGAGATTATCGATGGGGGTTCGGCCTGCATCCTCGCAGGAGAACTCCACATCATCGGTGTAGCGCAGGGCGTGCTTGATGGCGCCGACCCCCATCTCCAGCACATCCTCGAAGCTCTTTTTCAGCTTGCTCTCCACATGGATGGAGGAGGTGGAGATAAAGGTGTGGATGCGAAACGCCTCGGCGACCCGCAAGGCTTCACCGGCGGCGTCGATATCCTTGGGCAGGGCGCGGGCGAGGGCGCAGACCCGGCTGTTTTTGATGTGGCGGGCGATGGTCTGCACCGATTGAAAATCGCCGGGAGAGGAGACCGGGAAGCCCACCTCCATGACGTCGACACCGAGCCGCTCCAGCGCCTGGGCTATCTGCAGCTTCTCCTTGACTGTCAAACTGGCCGCCAGGGCCTGCTCACCATCACGCAAGGTGGTGTCGAATATGATGACCCGATCTGACATGTGACTTCCCTCTTCCTAAGTTCGGTAACGTGCATCCTGCGGCGGCATAAAAAAACCCGTGCAGGGTGCACGGGTTTTTGTAAATTCCGGCTATGCCTTAGCCCGGCTACAAGGATCCCGCGCGAGTTAACGCGATTAGGGAGATTAGTAGTAGCGGGGTGGCAATACGCATGACGTTGTTATTCCTTCCAGTCGATAACGCTTTTACCAATATCGAGATTTTTATGCTGTGTCAACACGGAAGGTCAGGGGCAATCTGCTGACGTATTTAATCGGATTGTAAAGGATTGCAAATTTCCTTGTCCCATATTCGGCCCATGACCGATTATCTGGTCATTCCTGCTGTGCTCTATTCTCTGCACAACCAGATCGACTTATCAGCATTGGCTGAATTATCTGAGGTGTTAAATGGAAAAACGTAGACCTGGTCGTCCGGTCGGACGTTCTGACATTCGTGACAAGTTGCTTGCTGCCGCCCGTGAGCGTTTTCTCAATACTCCCTATAGCAAGGTGACTACACGCGAAATCGCGGAGCTTGCTGGCTCCAATCTGGCAATGATCCACTACTACTTCGGCAGTAAAGAGGGTCTTTACAAAGCGGTGCTGGGCGATGTGGCCGAGCCCCTCGACCATGCCTGGCAAGATGAACACAGCAATCACAGCCTCAACGAGCTGCTCAACACCTACTATCAGGTGATGGCGCCCAACAGCGAGCTGACCTCTGCAATCTCCAGCGCATTGTCGACCGAGAAGAGTCCGGGCCGGGATTTTGTGCTGAACCGCCTGCTGGAACGTCAGCTGCCGCAGTTCGATGCCCTGCTGGAAACCATGAAGTCCAACGGCGAGCTGGGTGACAACCTAGATCCCGACATGCTGAAGATCTCCTTCCTCAGCATGATGTGGCAGCCATTCGTGATGAAAGATCTCTACGAGCAGGTGTTTGGCCTGAAAGTGGATGAGCACTTCATGGCCCGTCTGGCGGACCACAATTGCCGTCTGATGGAGACCGGTCTGCGCGGCAGCCACTGATTTTGCCGCAACATCGAGATTAAAAAGGGGCCATTCGGCCCTTTTTTCATAAATCTGTTATCCCTTGTTCAACGTAACGTCATCCCGCTTTCTTACTCTGCAAGCAGAATTCAGGGGAGGAGGGGATATGAACAAGATCCAGCAATGGGACCTGCAGGTGTGCCGGGTCTGCCTGCTTCACGGCTACAACCGGCAGCAGGCGAGGGTGAGTCGTCTCATTTCCCGCACCGGCGATGGCCCGCTTTACGCTGTGCTGGCCGCCTTGCTCTGGTGGCAGGGGGAGGCAGAGCGGGAGCTGGTGCGACTGGCGCTGCTAGCCTTCGCCATCGAACTGCCCCTCTATCTGCTGCTGAAAAACAGCCTGAAACGGCAACGGCCGGTCGGCTTGCCGGTCTTCATCACTCCTTCCGATCGTTACAGCCTCCCCTCCGGCCACACCGCTGCCGCTTTTCTGATGGCCACCATACTGGCCTCCGGCTTTCCGCTCTGGGCGCCCCTGCTGTTTGGCTGGGCGGCGCTGGTGGGGGCATCCCGGTTGCTGCTCGGGGTACACTACCTGAGCGATCTGGTTGCCGGTGCCCTGCTGGGTGGCGGTTGCGCCGTGCTGGCGCTCAGCTGGAGCCACTCATGAGGATACTGTTCGGGGTGCAAGGCACCGGCAACGGTCATATCAGTCGCAGTCGCACCCTGGCGCGGGCGCTGCGCACGGCAGGGGTCGAGGTGGATTATCTCTTCAGCGGTCGCCCCGCCGACCGCTACTTCGACATGGAGGAGTTTGGCGCCTACCGCGCCTTTCCCGGCCTCACTTTTGTCAGTCACGAGGGGCGAGTTTCTCCGTGGCGCACCCTGCAAGCCGCCTCGCCGCTCACCTTCTGGCGGGATCTGCGGTCTCTCGATTGCAGCGAATACGATCTGGTGGTGAGCGATTTTGAGCCACTCACCGCCCACGCTGCCCGCCGCTATGGCAAGCCGAGCCTCACCGTCAGCCATCAGGCCAGCTTCAACTGGCCCATTCCGCGCTGGGGGGAGGATGGGGTCAGCCGCCAGCTGATGCGCCACTTTGCCCCGGTGGATCAGCCGCTCGGGCTGCACTGGTTTCACTTCGGTCACCCCTTGTTGCCGCCGGTGATCGACCCTATCGCCGCTGCGCCGGATAATGGCGAGATCCTGGTCTATCTGCCATTCGAGCAGACCGAGGCGATCGCCGCCCTGTTGTCGCGCTTTGGTCAGCAGCGCTTTGTCTGCTTTCACCCCGCCATTCGTACCCCCAGCCAGTGGCGCAACCTGCGCTTCGAACCACCGTCGCGGCACGGATTTATCGCCGTGCTGGCCGGTTGTCGCGGTGTCATTTCCAACGCGGGTTTCGAGCTGGCTTCCGAGGCGCTCACCCTCGGCAAGAAGCTGCTGGTCAAGCCCCTCGGCGGCCAGTTCGAGCAGCTGACCAACGGCAAGACGCTCGAGATGATGGGGCTGGCGACCCTGATGGATGTGCTCGATGCCAATTTGGTGCGCACCTGGCTCGACAGCGCCTCGCCGGGGGCGGTTTGCTACCCCGATGTAGCGGGGGAGCTGGCCCGCTGGCTGGCGGCGGGAGCCGACGAGAGCGTAGCCTCTCTGTCACGGCGGCTCTGGGCGCGCACCCTGTTTCCGGAGGAGGTGAGTGATCGTCTGAGCGAGCTGGATGGGGGCGACTGTTTATCCAGTTGCTGGTTATCGCAAGTGAGCGTTGTTGACTAGACTGAAAGGCGATCCCACCAAGGAGAGGACGGAGCAAATGCGCTTTACCAATGAAAACGGCGAAGTCATGAACCTGGCTGACAATCTCACCCTGCACGAGTTGCTCGATATGGGTGTCAGCATCTCGGTCAGTGAAGAGACCGATCCGGATCAGCAGATCTGGCTGGCGGAGCCGGATCAGGAGAACTGAGTCATCATTCGGCATCAAGCCCACCGCTGAGCGGTGGGCTTTTTTGTGGCTGTTTTCCCCCTCAGCGGAATGATCCGCTGGCCATTCCCCGACTTCCTTCCCTTTTGTCTCATGGTCGCTGCAGCAAGTCATTGAATGTTAATAGCCGGTTGAAATGTATGACTGTTCTGGTCAGATAAAGCCGTGGACAAGCGTTATGAAGCGGGTTAAGTTGGTTTTTCACCCTATTTTCGGGTGAATGACGGAAAAATCCTTTTTTTCTACTGTCGACGGGGCTGAATTGGGCCGATCTGCATTCAGATAACAACAAGAAACGGATCGGGCCGTGCCGGGAAGCACGGCATCGTCGGCGGGATTCGCTAAACGGAGCAAAGCCTGGAGGGCTTTATCATGGAGATGTTATCAGGCGCCCAGATGGTGGTTAGAGCGCTGGAAGATCAGGGAGTTGAGCACGTCTTCGGCTACCCTGGTGGCTCAGTGCTCGACATCTATGACGCTCTCTTCGAAAACGGCAAGATGGAGCATGTCTTGGTGCGGCACGAGCAAGCCGCGGTTCACATGGCTGACGGTTACGCGCGTTCCACCGGCAAGGTGGGGACTGTGTTGGTAACGTCAGGCCCGGGAGCGACCAACTGCATTACCGGTATTGCCACCGCCTATATGGATTCCATTCCGCTGGTGATCCTCTCCGGCCAGGTGCCGACCAGCATGATCGGTGAGGATGCGTTCCAGGAGACCGACATGATCGGTATCTCCCGCCCGGTGGTGAAGCACAGCTTCCTGTGCAAGAAGGCGAGCGATATTCCCGAGGCCATCAAGAAGGCCTACTACATTGCCGCCAGCGGCCGCCCGGGGCCGGTGGTGGTGGATCTGCCCAAAGATGTGCAGAACCCGAAAGAAAAATTCCCCTACCAGTATCCCGAGACGGTCTCCCTGCGCTCCTACAACCCGACCAAGTCTGGCCATAAAGGGCAGATCAAGCGGGCAGCCAAGCTGCTGGTAGAAGCCCAGCGCCCGGTGATGTACGTGGGCGGCGGCGCTATCAATGCCAACGCGGATCATCTGGTGACCAAGCTGGCAGAGCTGCTGAACCTGCCGGTGACCACCACCCTGATGGGGCTGGGGGCTTTCTCCGGCGTCCATCCGCAATTTATCGGCATGCTGGGGATGCACGGCACCTTCGAAGCCAACAAAACCATGCACAACGCGGATCTCATCTTCGCCGTGGGAGCCCGCTTCGATGACCGCGTCACCAACAACGTGGCCAAGTTCTGCCCCAATGCGACCGTGGTTCATATCGATATCGACCCCACCTCTATCTCCAAAACGGTGCAGGCCCATGTGCCCATCGTCGGCTCGGTGGAAACCGTGTTGGAGCAGATGCTGGAAGTGATCCGCGAGTGTGGCTTCGATAACGACAAGGAGGCGCTGGCGGACTGGTGGAGCCAGATCAACCAGTGGCGCTCCCGTCACTGTCTGGCCTACGAAAAGTCGGCTACCCAGATCAAGCCGCAACAGGTTATCGAGACCCTTTACAAAGTGACTCAGGGTCAGGCGTTCGTCGCCTCCGACGTCGGTCAGCACCAGATGTTTGCTGCCCTCTACTACCCGTTTGCCAAACCGCGCCAGTGGATCAACTCAGGGGGCCTCGGCACCATGGGCTTTGGTATTCCGGCCGCCATGGGGGCCCAGTTTGCCAACCCTGATGCGGTGGTCTGCTGCGTCACCGGGGATGGCTCGGTGCAGATGAACATTCAGGAGCTCTCTACCTGCATGCAGTACGGGGTGCCCATCAAGATCATCTCCATCAACAACCGTGCGCTGGGCATGGTCAAGCAGTGGCAGAAGATGTTCTACGGCGGCCGTCACAGCCACTCCTACATGGAGTCCCTGCCGGACTTCGTCAAACTGGCGGAAGCCTACGGCCACGTCGGCATCGCGGTGAGTGATCCGGCGGAGCTGGAGAGCGCCATGGAGAAGGCCTTCGCTATGAAGGATCGGCTGGTGTTCATGGATATCTCGGTCGACCCGGATGAGCACGTCTATCCGATGCAGATCAAGTTTGGTGCCATGGATGAGATGTGGCTGAGCAAGACGGAGAGAACCTGATGAGACACATCATTTCAGTACTGCTGGAGAACGAATCCGGCGCCCTGAGCCGGGTGGTGGGTCTCTTCTCCCAGCGCGGCTACAACATCGAGACCCTGACGGTAGCGCCGACCGAGGATCCCACCCTGTCACGCATGACCATAGTCACCATGGGTGACGAGCGGGTGCTGGAGCAGATCCAGAAGCAGCTGCACAAGCTGGTGGATGTGCTTAAGGTGTGCGACTTGAGCGAAGGGGAGCATATCGAGCGGGAGATTGCGCTGGTCAAGGCGCGTGCCGCCGGTGGGGCCCGTGACGAGCTGAAACGGCTGGCAGATATCTTCCGTGGCCAGATTGTCGACGTCACCCCCGAGCAGTACACGGTACAGCTGGTGGGCACCAGCGAGAAGCTGGATGCCTTTATCAAGACTGCCGCCCAGACCAACGAGATCATCGAAGTGGTGCGCTCCGGCGTCTGCGGTATCTCCCGGGCGGACAAGGCGCTGCGGCCCTGATGGCTGGCGGGACAGCTGATGACTCGTCAGCTGCCGCAGAGTGAAAGGAAAGAGGGCTCTGCGGAGCCCTCTTTGTTTGGTTTTGCTTTACGAGGGTAGGGATGATGTTCGGTATTCATGATCTTGCTCTGTTTATGGTCTCGGGGCTGCTGCTCAATATCATGCCGGGGCCCGACTCCCTGCTGGTCATGCTGCGCAGCGGTTCGCAAGGGTGGCGTGCCGGTTCGGTCGCGACCCTTGGCATCGGCACAGGTGTCATGGTGCATGTGCTGGCGGCGGCCCTCGGTCTGTCGGCCCTGCTCAGTGCCTCGGCCGAGTTGTTTGCCCTTATCAAGCTGGCTGGCGCCATCTACCTCATCTATCTGGGGTTTTCCCTGCTGCGCCAGCAGGCAACGGGTGCAATGGAGAGAGGGATCACCTTGCCTGCCCTATCCTATGGCCAGATTTACCGGCAGGGAGTGCTGACCAATGTGCTCAACCCCAAGGTGGCGCTCTTTTTTCTCGCCTTCGTGCCCCAGTTCATCGCACCGGATGCCCCCGACAAGGCGCTCGCCTTTATTCTGCTTGGCTGCATCTTCAATCTGGGCGGCATCATCTGGTGTCACCTGCTGGTCTTTACCACCGTCTATGCCAGCCACAGGGTTCGGTTGTCACAGCGTCTTGGTCGCTGGCTCAATCGGGGCATCGGCACCCTGTTTGTCGGACTCGGGATCAAGCTGGCCAGCGACTAGCTCGCCGCTTTCTGACTTGGGGCAGGTTATCGTGCGCGGCGCTGTGGTATGGTCGGCTGTCAGATGCGGGGTCTCTCCCGCGCGCTCTTATCAACGCCAGCATTGCTGGCTGCAGCAGCGAGATCCCTTGCCCAGATGAACATCGCCCGGCTCAAGAACTTTACCGAGATTGTGAAGAACAACTTCAACATCTCGGCGACGGCGGAGAAGCTCTACACCTCCCAGCCCACTCTCAGCAAACAGATGAAGATGCTGGAAGATGAGCTGGGGCTCGCCCTCTTTACCCGCAAGGGGAAGAATCTGGTCGGCTTGACCAGCGCAGGCGAGAAGGTGATGGAGCTGGCCAAGGGAGTGGTGGCGCAGGTGGAGCAGATCAACCAGCTGTCGCTGGGGGAGCAACTGGCCACCAGCGGGGTGCTGCGTATCGCCACCACCCACACCCAGGCGCGCTACAAGCTGCCAGCGGTGATCACGGAGTTCAGCCGTCGTTATCCCGATGTGGCGATCCAGCTCCATCAGGGGGCGCCTGCCCAGCTGGCCCAGATGGTGCAAAGCGGCGATGTGGATATGGCGATCGCTACCGAATCCATGTATCTGTTCGACGAGCTGGCCGCTGTACCCTGTTATCGCTGGGGGCGCAGCGTGGTGGTGCCCCACGGTCATCCGCTGCTCGACTGCCAGCCGCTCTCGATGGCGGATCTGGCTCGCTATCCCCTCATCACCTATGTGTTCGGCTTTACCGGACGCTCCAAGATGGACAAGGCTTTCGGCCGCCACGGCCTCTCGCCAAAAACAGTGCTGACCGCCACCGACACCGACGTGATCAAGCACTACGTCCGGCTCGGCATGGGGGTCGGGGTGATCGCCAGCGTGGCCTTTGACGAGGGGGACAGGGAGGATCTGGTGAGCCTCAATATTGACCACCTGATCGCTTCGAGCGCGACCCACATCTGCCTGCGCAAACATGCCCATCTGCGCGACTACATGTATGACTTTATCCACCTCTACGCTCCCCATATCAGCCGGGAGACGGTGCAGCTGCACCTTATCAACCAGCCGCCCGCCGCCAATATGGTGGAGCTGCCGTGGTTGTAGGCGTCGGTTGCTTGCAGTGCAGAGATAAAGCGCTGGAATAAAAAGTGCAAAGACAAAAAAAGAGAGGCCTTGGCCTCTCTTTTGGTTTTATCGGTATGCGGGATTAAGCGCGGCAGGTCGCCAGATTGATAAAGATCTGGGCTCCCACTAACAGGCAGTCGTCATCCAGATAGTAGGGATTTGCATGCAGGTAGTTGCAGATCCCCTTGGCCTGACAGCCGCTGCCGAGGAAGAACATGGCCCCCTTGCGGCCACGGCAGGCGTTGACCATGTAGCTGAAATCCTCGCTGCCGGTCATCGGCTGACCCTGAGCATTGATCCCCTCAGAAGGTAATACATCGGCGGCCGCTTGCAGCAGGCGGTCGCAGGCATCGGCGTGGTTCTCGACCGCCGGATAACCGGCATAGACCATCTTGGTCTTGAAGCCGCGCAGTTCGCTCTGGGCCACGATCTCCTTGAAGCTGTTCTTCAGGATCTGGTCGGTCTCGGCATCCATGGCGCGGATGGTGCCGCGCGCCTGCACATGGTCGGCGATGGCGTTGGGGATGGTACCGCCGTTGATCATGCCGCAGCCAAACACCGCCGGGCTGAACGGACTGGTGCGCTTGGCGACGATGTAGTCCATGTCTTCGATGATCCGCACCGCTTCACGAATGGCATCCAGCCCCTTGTGGGGAGTTGAGCCGTGGGCGGAGATGCCGTGCACATCCAGCGTCCAGGCGGAGCCCCAGGAGGACATGACACCGTGGTTGAACTTGATGGTGCCAATCTCCATGGCGCCGTCGTTATGGAGGGCATAGACCTCGTCCACCCCCTTCATGCAGCCCAGTTCCACCATCTTCTCGGCGCCCGGCACCCGCATGTCCTCTTCCGCCATCTGAAAGATAAAGCGGACGTTGTACTGCAGGCGATCGCGGTTGGCGGCCAGAAACTTGGCCGCGGTCAGGGCGATCGCCATATGGGAGTCGTGACCGCAGTTGTGGGCCATTCCCTCGTGGGTCGACTTGAACGCAACGTCGCTCATGTCGTGCATCTCGAGGCCATCCATGTCGGCACGGAAGGCGATGGTCGGCAGTACGGGGTCAACCACCAGATCGCCGTGGAAACCGGTGAAGCCCGGATAGTCGGTGAGGCGATAGCCAAAGCCTGCCATCAGCTCGCGGCAGTAGGCCGAGGTCTTGAACTCGACGCCGGAGGCCTCCGGAATGGTGTGTAGGTGGTGGCGTACTTCGTGGCTGAAGTCGCGCAGGGCCAGCAGGGCCGGTTCAATGTGAATGTTGTTCATCAGATGATCCCTTGGATGGAGAAGCCGAGTTGGGCCACCAGCGAGGCGCCGAAGAAGCAGCAGGTGGAGACGATCATGAAGATCAGGATCACTTTCCAGGACATCTTCTTCAGCTCTTCCAGCTGACCACCCACCGAGAGACCGGCAAAGGCCAGCAGCGGTACGCAGCAGGAGAGGAAGGAGATCTTGGCAACGGCGTCAATGAAGAGGCCGCGCACCGGGGTTTCCGGCAGGCAGATGAGAATGCCGATGATGGTGGCATAGGCAAATGCTGGCAGGGAGGAGGGCAGATAGCGCTTGGCAATCAGCGAAGCGAACACCACCAGTGACATGGCGACGAAGCTGTCACCCATAAGCCAGAGCGGAGTGCCGGTGGTCAGGGTCTGGGTAAACATGGCCAGCAGGATCGCCAGAAAGACAAACCGCATATCCATTACGATGCTTTTCATGCTTTCTCTCCTTTGGCAGTCAGGGCATAGATTTTTTCAGCGAGCGGCAGACCCAGATAGGTGAGGGAGAGAGCGCCGAGGGCAGATGAGAGCAGGTTCGAGGCTGCCGCGATACTCAGCACCTGCTGAGCCAGCGCTTCGTCGAGACCGTTGATCAGGGCGCCGGAGGCAGCGCTCAGCATGGAGCCTGAGCCCACACCGGAACCGGCAGCCAGTGCCAGCGGGTGCAGACCGGTGAGCGGGGCGATGCTGCCCAGTACGCTGAACCAGAGGGTGCCGATAACGGAGCCGCACAGGTAGATGGCCAGCACACCGATGTACTCCTGAGAGCCGGTGCCGAACTTGCCCTGAATGACCGCAACGGACGGCTCACGGCTGATGGAGGAGCAGGCCCCGATGGCGCGACGGCCAAAGCCGAACTTCACCGCCAGCGGAATGGCGATCAGGATTGGCAGCAGGTTGCCGATCTCCTGCAGGAACAACGGCACGCCGACGCTCAGGATCATCTTCAGGTTGGGGATGATCATCCCCGCGTACTGGGTACCCAGGATCAGCAGGCTGAAGCCCACCATCTTGCCGCAGAAGCCCTCTTCTTTCTCGGTGAATAGCTGCTTCCAGCCGGGGATGCGATCCTTGACCGGCTTGGCGGAGACAATCATGCCGATGATGACGGCAAAGAGCATCGGCAGGATCGGAATGATGGCGATGCCGATCTTGATCTCCTGCTTGCCTATCAGGTACTGGGCCACAAAGATCAGCATGGCGGTTGCCAATATGCTGACCGTGACCGTCTTGAGGGGGCTAGTTTGCTGCATAGTCTTTTCTCTTGTTATTCCCATGTGTGGCCATCGTCAGGATTGTCCAGACCGATGATGGGGGCATCATAGGGAGCTAAGAGGGGCAGGTATGTGACCTTCATCAAGCTGGCCATATGGCATTTTTTCATGGGGTATGCCCTTTAACCCTCTGGATACCAAGGGTTAAAGGCCGTTAACAGAACGTCAGCATTGGCAGGACAAGATAAGCAAACAGGAGGGAAATGGTGACACCGCCCCGCAGGGCAGTGACGCGGATCAGACGGGCGTTTTGAGCCGTGCACTGCGCAGCAGCAGGGGCAGTTGGTAGAGCACCAGGGCGCCGAGCACCAGTCCGGCTCCGGCCAGTTTGGCGCCGCCGAGGGGTTCGCTATAGAAGAGGGTGCTCAGCAGCAGAGTCCAGACCGGCTCCAGCAGCATCATCAGGGCGGCGTGGGCGGTGGTCATCTTGCTCAACGCATGGGTGAGCAGCCAGTAGCGCAATGTGGTGGCGATCAAGACGCTCGCCGCAAACCAGCCCCAGATGCTGTTGCTGACTCCAGCCTCGGGCCACTGTTCGGTCAGCAGGGAGAGCAGGGTGCCGAGCAGGCCGGTCATCGCCAGCTGGATGCAGGTGAGCCAGGTGGGGGCAATGGATTGGGCAAAGTGGCGATGGACGGCGAGCTGGATGCCGAGAGTGGTGGCCGCCGCCAGAAACCAGAACAGTGAAAGCGACACGCCCCAGTGGGTACTGCTGGAGAGCAGCAGCAAACCGGCGATGGCGATGGGCAGGGTGAGCCAGTAGTGGCGGCCAGGCTTGGCCCGAAAGGCTCCCCAGGCGGCCAGTGGGGCCATCAGGGTCGCGACGCTCATGATAAAGGCGCCGCTGCCCAGCGCATCGCTCTGGCTGATGGCGGTGACCCACAGCAGCAGGCTGGCACCGAGCAATGTGCCGCAACCGGCAGCGCGCACCAGTTGGGCGCGAGTCGGCGGCGGTTCACGCAACCAGGCCAAGGGGAGCAACAGCAGCGCGGCCAGCAGAAAGCGGCTGCCGATAAAGGCGGCGGGGGGCAGTTCGCGGATCGCCTCTTTCGAGAAGAGCCAGCCAGCGGCGGCCAGCAGGGTGACCAGTACCATCAGCAGCAGGGGAGTGCGGTTCATCGGGGTCGCCATGGTGAAATGGAGGGGAGAGCATAAAGGAAAGGCGCCAGGTATTGCTACCTGGCGCCTTTCGCATCTGCCTTGAACCGCCGTCGCGGCTCGCGGCCAGCAATCAGTTCATGCCGTAACGCTTGAGCTTCTTGCGCAGGGTGCCACGGTTGATACCCATCATCACGGCAGCGCGAGTCTGGTTACCACGGGTGTACTGCATGATCACGTCCAGCATCGGCGCTTCGACTTCGGAGAGAACCATATCGTACAGATCAATCACTTCCTGACCGTTCAACTGGGCCAGGTAGTTACGCAGGGCCTGTTGCACAGAGTCACGCAGGGGGCGCTGGGTCGGCTCGGCAGCGTGATTGTGAGTAGTTGTTACCAATGCATCAGAAGTCAGGGTTTGTTCGAACATATTCGGTCGGCTCTTTAGTTATCTTGTTAACCTAATCCATCGAAATACGCTTCGAGTGCCTCAAGTTGCGCGTCTGCGCAATCCAGGGCATTGAAGTGCTTACGGAATTCTCGGCCCGTCTCTTCTTCATCCAGATACCAGCCCACGTGTTTACGGGCTATGCGCGCTCCCAGATATGCACCATAAAACCGGTGCAGGTTGGTTACATGCTCGTTCATCAGGGTGCGAACCTCTTCCCTCTCGGGAGGCGGCAGCTTGGTGCCCGTCTCAAGAAAATGACGGATTTCCCGGAAAATCCAGGGTCGTCCTTGCGCAGCTCGGCCGATCATCACGGCGTCAACACCGGTATAGTCGAGGACATACCGGGCTTTCTCCGGGCTGTTGATGTCACCATTGGCGACAACAGGAATCGATACGGCCTGCTTAATCGCCCTGATCGTGTCGTACTCCGCTTCGCCCTTGTAGAGGCAGGCACGGGTACGACCATGCACGGCAAGGGCCGCGATACCGCAATCTTCGGCGATTCGGGCGATCTCCACGCCATTGCGGTTATCCGGATCCCATCCTGTGCGGATCTTCAAGGTGACAGGCACCTCCACTGCATCCACCACGGCCCGGCAAATTGCTTTGACCTGATCGGGGGCTCGCAGCAGGGCAGAACCTGCCAACTTCTTATTCACTTTTTTTGCCGGACATCCCATGTTGATGTCGACGATCTGTGCGCCCTGCTCAACGTTGTAGCGGGCAGCAAACGCCATCATCTCGGGGTCGGCTCCGGCAATCTGGACCGATCGCAATCCGCCTTCTGCAGAGTGATCCATCCTCATCCGGGTTTTCTGGGTATCCCAGACATCCGGGTTGGCCAGCAGCATCTCGGAAACGGCCATGCCAGCCCCCAATCGCAAACAAAGTTCACGGAATGGTCGGTCAGTTACACCGGCCATGGGAGCCACAATCAAGGGAGTTTCAAGCGTGTGGGGACCTATCTGCATTCCACGGTTACCATCGGCTTAGGGCGGCGTATATTACGCATTTTTTAGGCAGGAGAAAAGGTTAGTATTTGAGCGTCAGCCATTTTTTTCTGAAAAAAACGTCGCGCCAAGGCTTGCAAATTCTGGAGTTATTGAAAAACGGCCAGATTGACGGAGAGTGAGCGCTGTACCATTCGGGTCGGACACCTGCATAATTGTCAGTCCACTTGCAGGCCCGCTTTGCGTTATGATAGCGGGCTTAAGTCGAGCAAATGCTCCAAACATTTATGCAACAAAAGCGGATTGGGGATCTATGACGTCAAGGTTCATTAAATCACTCTGGCCGTGTCTGATGGGGGCCGTGCTGGGGTCGGCGCAGGCGCAAACCATCAGTTTTGGCGAAGCCTGGACCCGGGTCATCCAGCAGGATGAAGGGCTGGCTGCCGAGCAGGCCGGGGTCGATCGGGCCAAGCAGCTGCGCGAGGCGGCCAAGGACATGTATCTGCCCAAGGTGGATCTGGGGGCCAGCTATACCCATCTTGATCAGCCGATTGAACTTGATGCCCTCGATCTCAATCCGCTGGCCAAGCAGAAAGATCTGATCCTGGCACTCGGCAGCCTGTTCGGGGTCGGGGCCAACGCATTTGTCACTCCCCTGACCAAACAGAATGTGGTGACCAGCTCGGTCAAGATGCTCTGGCCGCTGTTTGCCGGTGGTCGCATCGATGCGGCGCAGGATATCCGCCAGGCGCAGGTGAGCGAGGCGCAGCAGTTGTTGGTGCTCAAGCAGCAATCCACCTTCGAGAGCCTCTCCCAGACCTATTTCGGCGTGGTGCTGGCTGCTCAGGTGGTGCAGACCAAACAGGAGATCGAAGAGGGACTGGCCCACCATCTGGATCATGCCAAGAAGCTAGAAGCGCAGGGCCAGATCGCCAGGGTGGAGCGCCTCTCCGCCCAGTCGGCCTATGATCGGGCCCGCATCGATACCCAGAAGGCGCGCCGCAGCCTCGAGATCGCCGAGCTGGCCCTTGGCCGCATGCTGAAGTTGCCGAATGCCCAGCCGGGCAGCGGCCTGTTCGTCAACAAGGAGCTGCCGCGCCTCGAGGGGTTGGTGAGCCAGACCCTGGAGGTGCACCCCGGTCTCAAGCTGCTCACTGCCAAGAAGGAGCAGGCCAAGGGGCTGATCCGGGTCGAGCAGGGCAAATATGCCCCCGAGGTGTTCCTGTTCGGCAACTACAACCTCTATGAAGATGATTCACTCGCCTCCAAGACAGCGCCGGACTGGCTGGTGGGGGTGGGTGTCAGCATGCCGCTGGTGAGCCGCGATGGCCGCTCAGAGACGGTGCAGGCCGCCAAGAGCGCCGAGCTGCAGGTCAATCTGCTGCAGGCCAAGACTCGCGATGATCTGAAGCTGCTGGTGGAGAAGACCTGGCGCGAAGCAGCGCAGGGGCTGGAGGAGTATCAATCCCTCTCTTCCACCCAGGCGTTGGCAGAGGAGAACGTGCTACTGCGGGACAAGGCCTTCGGGCAGGGACTCTCTACCTCCCTTGATGTGGTGGATGCCCAGAACCAGCTGGCGGGGGTCAAGACCCAGCGCGCAGCGGCGGCCTATCAATATGTGGTGTCGCTGGCCCGCCTGCTGGCGCTCTCCGGCCAGATGAACAGTTTCAATCAATATCAGCACGGTCAGGTGATCGAGGTGAACTCATGATCGCACTCCAGTCCGTTCCTTTTTCTATCTCTGTTTCGACCGCCAAGGGTCGCCCGTTTGTCGAGGTGAAGTGATGAGCCATCCCCCCATCAAAAAGAAGATGAGCCAGGGTAAACCGCTGTTGTTGCCGCTGGTGCTGGTGATCCTGGTGGTCTGGCTCGGCTGGCGCTTCTGGCTCGCCTATCAACCCGAGCCGGTGCATCTGCAAGGGCAGATTGAGGCACAGCAGTATTCGGTCTCCTCCAAGGTGCCGGGGCGCATCGACGAAGTGTTGGTGAAAAAGGGCGATCAGCTGACCAAGGATCAACTGGTCTTTACCCTGGCGAGCCCCGAGATCGAAGCCAAGCTGAGCCAGGCCAAGGCCGGTGAGGCCGCTGCGGGGGCGCTGGCGCAAGAGGCCGAGAAAGGGGCCCGAGCCCAGCAGATCGCTGCCGCCAAGGATCAGTGGCAAAAAGCCAAGGCTGCCGCCCAGCTGCGTGGCAAGACCTATGAGCGGGTGGCCAGTCTGCACCGCGACGGCGTGATGCCGCTGCAAAAACGCGACGAGGCCTGGACTGCCTGGCAAGCCGCCCGCTACAGCGAAGGGATGGCGTGGCAGCAGTACCAGATGGCGTTGGAAGGGGCGCGGGAAGAGACCAAGATCGCCGCCCGCGAGAAGGCCAAAATGGCGGCGGGTTCCGTGGCTGAGGTAGAGGCTTATCTGGCTGATACCCGCATCACCAGCCCCCACAATGGTGAAGTAAGTCAGGTGTTGCTGCGTAGCGGCGAGTTGGCGCCGCAAGGCTTCCCTGTCGTGACCCTGCTCGATATGAGTGATGCCTGGGCCCAGTTCCACGTTCGCGAGGATCTGCTGCCCCGCTTCCCGGTCGGTACCGAGTTCGATGCCCGCATCCCGGGCCTTGGCGATCAGATGGTGCGCTTCAAGGTGACCCATGTGGCCGTGATGGGGGATTTTGCCACCTGGCGCGCTACCGATACCCGTCAGGGTTTCGACATGAAGAGCTTCCAGGTGGAGGCTCGCCCGCTGCAACCGGTTGAGGGGCTGCGGGTTGGCATGAGTGTGCTGGTTGAACTCTGATGGGACGTGAATTTCGGCTGCTGTGGCAGGATCCCTTCAGTCGTGCCCTGATGAGCTGGGTGCCGCTGCTGCTGATGGGGATCCTCTGCTGGATCTTCTCGGCAGGGCTGGCCCGCGACCTCAAGGTAGGGCTGGTGGATCTCGACCACAGCATGCTCTCGCGCCAGCTCGCCTTCTCGCTGGATGGCTCGGCCGGGCTCAAGGTCGCGCAACAGTTTGACTCCATCGATGCCGGCGCCCGAGCCCTGCGCGGTGGCGACATCTATGCGCTGGTGGTGATCCCCAACCATCTGGAGCGGGATGCCCGTCAGGGCACCCAGCCGCAGGTGACGGTGTTCAACAACGGCCAGTTCATCCTGATCGCCAAGCTGGTCAACTCAGCGCTGGCGCAGGTGGTAGGCACCCTTAACGGTCAGGTCGGCGTGCTGGAGGCGATGGCTGACGGCAAGGCACTGCCCGGCGCACTCGGGCAGTCGGTGCCGATCAGCAGTCAGGTCACTGCGCTCTATAACCTCAACTCCAGCTACGCCCAGTTTCTGCTGAGTGCCATTCTGCCCGCGGTATGGCAGATCCTGGTGGTGCTGTTCGGCCTCAATGCGCTGGCCCGTACCGATCGGCTGGGGCTGGACTGGACCACTCGCGGTGTCTGGTTTGGTCTCTGGCGCACCCTGCTGCCCCACGTGCTGATTGGCTGGGGCTGGGGGATTGTCTGGACGCTGCTGCTGTTCAAGGGCTTCTCCTACCCCATGCACGGCAACTGGCTGGTGCTGTTGGTGGGTCTGGGGCTGGCCTCGGCCGCCTGCGTCACCATGGGGGCCTTCTTTTACGGCATCATTCGGGATCCGGCCCGCGCCCTGTCGCTGGCGGGGGCTTACACGGCGCCCGGTTTTGCCTTTATGGGGGTCACCTTTCCGGTGAGTGCCATGGGGGAATTTGCCCGCTTCTGGCGCAGCCTGTTGCCGGTCTCTCACTATGTGGAGCTGCAGATTGGTCAGAGCAACTATGGTCTGCCTCTCGCATCGGCGTTGCCGCAACTGGGGGCGATGCTGCTGTTCCTGCTCCCCCTGCTGCTGGTGGTGCGCCGTTACAAGCAGCAGGCCGAGCTGGCCCGTCAATCAGCCGCAGTGGCGATCGCCGAAAAGGAGCCTGAGTGATGCTGGGATTTGTCGATCTGTTGCGCCTAGAGCTGCGCACCCTGCTGGCGGATCGCGCCATCATGCTGACCCTGTTTGGCGGGGTGATCTTCTACTCGTTTCTCTATCCCCAGCCCTATCTGCATCAGCTGCCGCGGGAAGAGGCGGTGGTGGTGGTCAACGAGGATGGCAGTCAGTTGTCCCGTCAGCTGGAGTTTATGGCCGATGCCACGCCGCAGGTGAAGCTGGTGGCGCGGGCCAATTCGCTGGCCGAGGCGCGCCAGCTGATGATGGCCGGGGAGGCGAGCGGGATCCTGCACATCCCCAACCACTTCTATCGGGACCTGATGCTGGGCAAGAGCGTCACCCTGAGCTATGCCGGTGATGCCTCCTACTTTCTGGTCTACGGTACCATTGCCGAGGGGTTGGCGCAGGCCGGTGGCACTCTCGCCGCGCAGGTGAAGGTGGCGCGGCTGTTGAGCCACGGCGAGGCGCTGCCACAAGCGGCCATGGGTTGGAATGCGGTGGCCCTCAACGTGGTGCCGGTCTTCAACCCCACCATGGGCTATGTGAATTACGTGGTGCCGGCGGTGTTCGTGCTGATCCTCCATCAGGTGTTGCTGATGGGGGCGGGGATCCAGGGAGCGACCCAGAACCAGCGCAGCTGTCGCGGCGAGCACGGTTACTGGCAAAGCGCGCCGGTGTTGCCGCTGCTGCTGGCCAGAACCCTGGTGCTGGCTGGGTTGTTCCTGCTGCCGGTGAGCTACTTCCTCGGCTTCTGCTTCGATCACTACAATATCGCTCGTCATGCAGATCCGCTGGAGCTGTGGCTGTTCGCCCTGCCGTTCCTGCTGGCGACCTGCTGGTTCGGGATTGTGCTGGGCGCCATCTTTACCCGGCGGGATCTGCCCACTCAGGTGGTACTCATCTCCTCCCTGCCGCTGGTCTTTCTGGCGGGCTTTATCTGGCCGCTCGAGCTGATCCCGGCGCCCCTCAACTGGCTGGCTCAGTGGGTGCCCACTATCCCCGCTATCGAGGGTTTTCTGCGCCTTAACCAGATGGGGGCCGACTTTGCGCAGGTTGCCCGCTACTGGTGGCAACTATGGGGTCTGGCGCTGCTTTACGGTGTGCTGGCCTGCCTGTTGCTGTGTTGGCGGCAGCGGTCGCTGCCGGTTGCTCGTCCGTCAGTCGTGCAGGGTGAAACGACCGCCGGTTAAGCGGGATGGTGCAAGCGCGAGCAAGATGGCGTGTGCGGTAAAGCGAAAACGGTCAGCCCTTGGGCTGACCGTTTTGCTATGTGGTGGGGTTAAGCGGTTTTACTGCTGCTTTAGCCGCGCTGCAGCGTGGGATCCCCGATGGCGTAGATCTGCCCCACCGCCGTCTCATCCGCCAGCAGGCGCAGTCCTTGGGCGGCCACATCCGCGCGGCGAACCAGTCCGTGTATCTCCTTGCCCTGACTCAGTTCGGCGCGGCCGGTGGCGTCGCCATCCTGAAGGCCCGCCGGGCGAAGAATGGTCCATGCGAGGGAGCTGGTCTGCAGCCAGCTCTCCGCCAGACTCTTGAGACGTACCTCGTGACCGAAGGCGGCGCGTGCCCGCTCCGGCAGATACTGCCAGCTGTCGCCACAGCCGAGGGAGGTGACCAGCAGCAGCTGTTTCAGGCCTGCCTGCTCCATGGCATCGATTACATGGCGGTTGCCCTGATAGTCCACCGGCGCGGCTTGACGGAAGCTGCCGAGGGTAGAGACGACTTGTGCATCTTGCCCCGCCCGGACACATGCCTGCTGCACCGCAGCCGGATCCAGCGCATCCCCTTCGATCACCTCAACTCCCAGCGCACTCAGTTCGGTGGCCATCTCGGGGTTGCGTACCAGCGCAACGACCCGGTGACCCTGGCTCAGGGCGTGGTGAGTAAAGGCGCGGCCCAGCCCGCGGCTGGCTCCGAAAATCAGTGTGGTTGGCATAGATGAGCTCCCTTGGCAAAAGGGGCTAGCCTAGTGGCTTGTTCGTCTGCTGTAAATGAGAGTTGTTTCTATTTGTGAGCTGGCAGGGAGGAGAGAGTGCGAGCCGCCAGCGACTCGCACTCTTTGAGAGGCATCAGCCGTTGTAGTTGCCGATGCTGGGGCGACGGCTTGGGCCGCTCAGGTGGATATCCACCGGATTGAATGCCTTGATCGCCTCATAGCTGAAATCACCGATCGCCTGATGCAGGGTCTGGGGCGTGTGATTGGTGATGATGATGACGCTCTTTGACAGGTTGCGACGACGGCGCAGCAGGTGGCCGAGGAAGCTGGACTGGCTCTCCGCCATTTTGGCGCGGTTGGCCGATACCTCGTCGATGATCAGCAGATCCACCTCTTCCAGCGCGCGGCGGTACTGGTTGCGCTCGTCCTGATCGGGGATCACGTTGAAGAACAGCCGATCGACGATGGAGGCCCACTGCTGGAAGATCACCGATTTCTGGTGACGGGCGATCAGCTCATGCGCCACCGCTCCCGCCAGCGTTGACTTGCCGGTGCCGTAGTCGCCGTAGATCAGCATGCAGCCGCCACCGCTCTTCTCCCAGTGCTCGAAGCCGCTAATAAAGTAACGGGCTGTTTCGATGGGGTATTGCAGCGCCGGGTCTGTGGCATCCATTTTGTCGAACACCCAGTCGGGGTTGAGGTCGGCCTGGGCGATCAGTTTCTGGATCCGCTCCTGGCGGGCCGCCTTCTGCAGCTCGCGCACCTCGGCGTTGGCCTTGGCGTCGTACTCCTTGCGCAGGGTCTCGTAGTCATACTGGCCGCCACCGGTCTCTTTTTGCAGGCGACGAATGCGCTCCAGCAGGCCACCCACATGGCGGCTCAATTCCGGGTCGTGAATGCGGTGATCCTGCTTGGCCTTGGCGATCTTCTGGCGCTTGGCTTCGATCTCTTCCAGCTCCTGGCGCAGGGGATCTTGCGGGTCAGTCATGGAATGCTCCTTCTGCTCGATCAGGGATGGGTAGACAAGGGGTTGATTCTGCCTGCAGGCGGGGGCCGCTATCAATCATTATCCGGCTCCTGCTGCGCTGCGGGTTCTTGCGTCTGCTGTTGGGCCAGTCGCTTGGCCTCTTCGATCATCTGTTGGGCCCGTTTGCTGGGGCCCGACTCTGCTGGTGCCGGCGTCACCTGCTGATAGCCCTGCACCTCCATCGGTTTGCGACGGGTATAGCGGCGGGTCTTGAGGGCGCGAATGAACTTGAGCATCCATTGATGCTGGGAGTCGAACACCTCGGGGCGCCCTAGCCAGTAGGCGATAAACTCCCCCAGATCTTCTTCGCTATAGCTGGCATCGATCACCCCGCACAGACGGGCGAGGGCGGGCAGCTCCTCGTCCGGTCGCCATTGCAGATGCATCTGGAAGGGGCGTTCCGGCAGCGGGCTGCGCAATTTCTGGGTCAGCAGTGGCAATTGGAACGGGCACTGATGGTAGTGCTCACTCTCGGGCTGAGCCTCGACCTGCAGCAGGCCCGCCTCCATCAGTTCATCGAACAGCTCGGTGAGCTGACGGGCATTGACCTGAAACGAGAAGCCGCAGGGATCACCCGGATCGACCACCGCCAGCGCCCGACCCAGCTCGGGATAGTTGAGCCGGGCCGCCTGATTTTCCAGCACCAGTCGGCGCAGCTGCAGGGTATAGAGACTGCGAGCCGGATGGGACAATCTGGGGTGGGCAAGGGCGCTGTATTCGGCTGGGGTCATGGTCTTCTTCACGAGCTGGAGTGGGGGCATTATCCCTTATGGCGCCCACTTGCACAATTCGGATGGCGGTCGCAGTCACGGGGCCACCCGAGTGAATAGAGCTGCGCGGACAGATGGGGTTCTCTTGATGCCTTCGTATGATCGAGGTCTACTTTTGACGCAGGGTTTCCGCGCTGACCGCACTTTTGAGCTAGTCTTAATACCTAAATAACCAATTGACTAATAAGAGCTTTATCAAGATGTCAAAAGCCGGGCTACGGATCCTGGTGGTGGAGGACGAGGCCGTTTTTCGCCACTCGTTAGTAAGTTACCTCGCACGGGACGGGGCAACGGTATTTCAGGCCGAAGATGGTATTGAGGGGCTATCGGCGGCGGCCCTCTACCATCCCGATGTGGTGTTGTGCGATCTCAATATGCCCAATATGGATGGCCACGAGGTGATCGCCTGCCTCTCTGCGCGCTATCCCCATATTCCGGTTATCGTCATTTCGGCCCAGAGCACCATGGAGGCAGTCGCCAGCGCCTTGCGTGCCGGTGCGCGGGACTATCTGCTCAAACCCCTTGAGGATTACGCGCTGGTAGAGCGCAGCATTGAACAGTGTCTCAACGGCAGCGCCAACCGGGCGCAGCAGCTGGAGCTGATGGATCACATCGACTATTTCAGTGCCCATGACAAGGCAGCTAGCCGCCTGCTGGCGGGGCTCAAGCCGCCGGGCTTGCAGGAGTGGGGCCCCTGGCAGGTCACGTTCAAGGGGCTGGGGCAGCTGTTTATTCCCGATACCTTCAAGGTGGAAGACAAGCTGCTGGTGCTGGTGATGGAACTGCCGATCATGGGGACGGATACGGCATTTTGTGGGGCACTGGTGCGCTCCTTGATGAACGTCCCCTACCGCCAGTTTCAGCAGAACGAGAGCCGGTTGCTGAGCCAGCCGCACCGGTTGCTAGAATACCTCAACCATCAGTTGATGGCGTCCGGGCTTCGCCACTCTTTTGCCATGGCGGCGTTGCTGTTTGATCAGCATGATGGGCTGGTGTTTGCCAACGCAGGGCTCACCTCTCCCCACTGGCTGATGCGCTCCGGCGGGCTACCCCTTGGTCTGATGCGCAGCAGCCACTACGCCCTGCACAAACGTAGCTGGCATGAACCGTTCGCCCTGCAGTTTCGCAGCGACAGCGGCGGCTCGCTGGATGTGCAGGTTCGTCATCACTGATGCCGCCTGATAAACAGGCTAAAACAAACAGGGCGCCGATGGGCGCCCTGTTTGTTGTTTACAATCCTGACCGTTTAGACGGTGGCGGAGTGCAGTTTCTTCTCTTGAGCTTGCGGCTCTTTGGCCGGGCCTTCGGCACCGTGCATCCAGTAAACCAGGCGGTTGGCCATGGTCAGCAGGATCAGGGCGCTCAGTACCGCCGCCAGGGCGATGCCACCGAAGATGGCGATCGGGCCGGCTTCACCCACGAAGGAGCCGATAAAGCCCGCAGCGTAGTTGGCCAGGGCAACGAAGCCAAACCAGGCACCCATCATCAGGGAAGCCAGACGCAGCGGAGCCAGCTTGGTCACCATGGAGAGGCCGATCGGGGAGAGGCAGAGCTCGCCCAGGGTGTGGAACAGGTAAGCACCTACCAGCCAGAACATGGAGGTCTTGACGGTGTTGTCACCACCCTGCTGGAGCACGGCACCGACCATGAACAGGAAGCCGATAGCCAGGAACAGCAGACCCATGGCGAATTTCACCGGAGAGTTAGGCTCTTTCTTGCCGAGCTTGATCCAGATGGCCGCAACGACCGGTGCCAGAGTGATGATGAAGAAGGGGTTCAGGGACTGGAACCAGGCGGTCGGCACTTCGAAGCTGCCGATCATGCGGTCGGTATACTCCTGGGTGTAGAGGTTCATCAGACCACCGGCCTGCTCGAAACCGGCCCAGAAGATGATGGTGAACAGACCCAGTACCAGAATAACCTTGATGCGATCCACTTCCTGCTTGGTCAGCGGTGCTTTCTGCTCGGTAGTACGCAGGGCTGCTGCGCGCTGGGCGGCAGTGACGCGACCGATGTCACCCAAGAAACGCTGGGCCATGGTGGCTTGGATCACCAGAGAGAGCAGCATACCGATACCAGCGCCGACGAAGGCAGCTTGCCAGCCGTAGGCCGTAGCGGCAGCACCACAGATCACACCTGCCAGCAGGGAACCCAGGTTGATACCCATGTAGAAGATGGTGAAAGCACCATCACGGCGGTGATCGCCCTCTTCATAGAGGTCACCCACCATGGTGGAGATGTTCGGTTTGAACAGACCGTTACCCACGATCAGCAGCGCGAGGCCCGCGTAGAACATGGTGTTGACCATATCCGGGAACATGGCGTGGGGCAGTGCCAGAGTAAACTGACCTGCGGCCATCAGCACGGCACCGATCAGGATGGCACGACGTTGACCCAGGAAGGTGTCAGCCAGCCAGCCGCCGATCAGCGGAGTGATATAAACCAGACCGGTATAGATACCGTAGAGTTTGAGGGCATCTGCCTGACTCCAGCCCAGACCGCCGTTGGCAGTCAGGTCGGTCAGATAGAGCACCAGCACGGCACGCATGCCGTAATAGGAGAATCTCTCCCACAGTTCGGTACTAAAGAGCAAAAAAAGCCCTTTAGGGTGACCTAAAAAGGTCCCTTTTGACGGGTTATTCATTGGAACTTCCACCTGTGTCTTATATTTTTTTGAGTTTTTTATGCAAGGGCGAGAAACACGCCTCAATCCTTATAGAGCATGTGTGAATAAATTACAACATTATGATTTGCTGAGAGTTTATTTACTCTTGATTGATTTTTTGTTGCAAAAATGAAAAAGGAGCATCATTTGATGCCCCTTAAATACCTCTATAAAAAACAGATTTATCAGCGATTACAACTGCTTGACGAACTGCTTCAGCCAGCCGATGAATTCACCATTCAGCTCGTGATGGCGCACACCATATTCCACATTGGCTTTCATGTAGCCCAGCTTGCTGCCGCAATCGTGGCTCTTGCCCTTCATGAAGTAGGCGTTGACCTGCTCCTGCTCCATCAGCATGGCGATGGCGTCAGTCAGCTGGATCTCGTCACCGGCACCGGCCGGGGTCTTCTCCAGCAGCGGCCAGATATTGGAGGAGAGGACGTAACGACCCACCACCGCCAGATTGGAGGGGGCTTCGTCACGGGGCGGCTTCTCGACAATGGCCTGCATCGGCAGAGACATCCCCTCGCTCAGGGCCTCGCCCTTGATGTCGGCGATGCCGTATTTGTCCACTTCGCTCTCAGGAACCGCTTCCACCATGATCTGGCTGATCTGGTCTTCTTCGAACATGTGCACCATCTCGGCCAGGTTGTCTTTTTTCGGGTCGCTGGCTACTTCATCAATCAGTACATCCGGCAGCAGCACGGCAAACGGGTTGTCACCGATCAGCGGGCGTGCGCAGAGCACCGCGTGGCCCAGACCTTTGGCCTCGCCCTGGCGGACGTGCATGATGGTGACGTCTTTCGGGCAGATCTGTTGCACCTCTTCCAGCAGCTGACGCTTGACTCGCTTCTCGAGGGTCGCTTCCAGTTCGAAACTCTTGTCGAAGTGGTTTTCGATGGAGTTCTTGCTCGAGTGGGTGACCAGCACGATCTCTTTGATACCGGCGGCGATGGCTTCGCGCACTACGTACTGGATCAGCGGTTTGTCGACCACCGGCAGCATCTCTTTCGGGATGGCCTTGGTGGCTGGCAGCATACGGGTACCCAGACCGGCTACCGGGAGCACGGCTTTGCGAACTGTCAGAGGAGTCTTTTTCATGGAAAACTATCCAGCGGGATTAAAGTGCGGCCATGATACTCCAAGAAAAATGGGGCAGCCACAGGCGACCCCATTCGTATATGCAGAGCTCGGACGTTATTTGACGATGATCATGTCACGGTTGGCTTCCAGGGTGGCAGGGCCAATGCCATTTACATCCGCCAGCTGATCGACCGAGGTGAACTTTCCCTGTTTTTCCCGATAGTCGACGATGGCCTGTGCCTTCTTGTCGCCAATCCCTTTCAGGCTGGTGAGTTCGGCAAGGGTGGCCGTATTGATATTCAGCTTGCCGGACTCCTTGGCGACCGCGGTCGTGGTGGTTTGCTTGGGCGCTGCCTTATCTGCGGCCAGTACGGGTTGGCTGAACAGGGGCAAGCAGGCCAGCAGCATGACAGCAGAGAGCTTCTTCATCAGCATTTCCATTCCTCCATGATGTGGATATTGCCGAGTGGCACATTGATGAATAGCGTATCGAACGGGTCTTTTTCACTGTTATTTCTAACAGGTCAAATCCTCATGCCGATGGCGAAATATTTGCTATAAGCGCTTCGCTATGAATGCCTTCATATATCCAACCTTATGATCTTGAATCTATTTTAGATACATCTTTAAGGTGGCGGGCACTCTTTCCCGCGGCGCTACGCTCGAGACATTTCTGGCACATCACATGGCATTATTCTGTGCAACACTGCGCTGATGGCATGTTTCACTGGTCTTCAAAAGAGAACTAAGAAAAAAGGCTGCTCACCTGGGGTGAGCAGCCTTTGTGATCGGTTTTTTCAGGCTAGAGCTGATTAAGCTTGTTCGTCAGCCTGGGCAGCCTGGATACCGGTCAGGGCGATGGTGTAGACGATGTCGTCAACCAGGGCACCACGGGAGAGGTCGTTGACCGGCTTGCGCATGCCTTGCAGCATCGGGCCGATGGAGACCAGGTCAGCGGAACGCTGCACCGCCTTGTAGGTGGTGTTACCTGTGTTCAGATCCGGGAACACGAACACGGTGGCTTTACCTGCAACCGGTGAGTTCGGTGCCTTGGACTTGGCCACGTTCTCCATGATGGCCGCGTCGTACTGCAGCGGGCCATCGATGATGAGGTCGGGGCGCTTGGCCTTGGCCAGCTCGGTCGCTTCACGCACTTTCTCTACATCGGCACCGGCGCCAGAGGTACCGGTAGAGTAGGAGATCATGGCGACGCGCGGCTCGATGCCGAAAGCGGCAGCAGAGTCGGCGGACTGGATGGCGATCTCGGCCAGTTGCTCGGCAGTCGGATCCGGGTTGATCGCGCAGTCACCGTAGACCAGAACCTGGTCAGGCAGCAGCATGAAGAAGATGGAGGAGATCAGGGAAGAGCCCGGAGCGGTCTTGATGATCTGCATCGGCGGACGGATGGTGTTGGCAGTGGTGTGCACCGCGCCGGATACCAGGCCGTCAACTTCATTGCGCTCCAGCATCATGGTACCCAGTACCACGTTGTCTTCCAGCTGCTCGCGGGCAACCACTTCGGTCATGCCCTTGTTCTTGCGCAGCTCGACCAGACGCGGCACATAGCGCTCGCGCACAACGGCCGGATCGATGATCTCGACGCGATCGGTCAGTACCACACCCTGCTGTTCGGCAACTCGACGGATCTCTTCCGGGTTACCCAGCAGTACCGGACGGGCAATGCCACGCTCGGCACAGATGGCGGCAGCCTTGATGGTGCGCGGCTCGTCGCCTTCCGGCAGCACGACACGCTTGTTGGCCTGACGGGCCAGCTCGGTCAGCTGATAACGGAATGCCGGCGGGCTCAGGCGACGGGAACGGGTAGAGCTGACAGTCAGCGACTCGATCCAGTGCTTGTCGATGTGGCCAGCGACGTAGTCCTGTACCAGCTCGATACGCTCGCGGTCATCTTCCGGAATATCGACGTTGAAGTTCTGCAGGCTGACGGCGGTCTGCCAGGTATTGGTACCGGTCATCATGATCGGCAGGCCGGTGGCCATGGCCTGTTGGCACAGCGCCATGACCTGCGGCTCCGGATGGTAGTTACCGGTCAGCAGCAGGGCGCCCAGCTTGACGCCGTTCATGGCGGAGAGGCAGGCGGAGACGATGACGTCGGAGCGGTCGCCAGAGGTCACCAGCAGGCTGCCCGGACGGAAGTGCTCGACCATGTTGTGGATGGAGCGGGCACAGAAGGTCACGGTCTGCAGGCGACGGCTGTCCAGCTCGCCTTTGTGCAGGATCTTGGCGGCCAGATGCTTGGCGAGATCCTTGGCGCGCGGGGCGATCAGCTGGGTGTTCCAGGGGATGCAACCCAGGATGCGCAGCGGGCTCTTGCCAAACACTTGCAGCACTTCCAGGTTGTGGGCGGCGTCGGAAGCGTGGTGATGGGCTTCGAACATCTCGGTTAGGTCAGGGCGGGTTACGCCATGCTCGTCAACCGGCGCACCAACCTTGTTGATCACGCAGCCAACGATACGGGGGTTGTTGACACCACCGAAGTTGGAGCAGGCCAGTTCGATGCGCTCTTTCAGCTTCTGGCTGGAGTCATGGCCAGGGTGGGTCACGAATACCATGTCGGCATCCAGCGCCTTGGCAACGTCGTAGTTCAGCTTGTTGGCAAAGGGCTGCTTGTCGGTCGGCACCATACCTTCGACAACCAGCACTTCGGCACCGCTGGATTTCACGTGCTCTTCGAAGCGGGCAACGATCTCTTCCAGCAGGATGTCGGTGTTGCTGGAGCTGATCATGTTCTCGGCGTAGGAGAGGGTGAAGGGCTCGGGCGGATTGATGTTGGCAGCTGCGCGGATAACGGCGGTTGAGCGCTCGGCACCGGTTTCACCCGGACGCGGCTGGGCAACCGGTTTGAAGAAGCTGACATTGACACCGTGACGCTCCATGGCGCGAACAACGCCCAGACTCACGGAAGTTACGCCGACACCAGTGCCGACCGGGATAAGCATAATAGTGCGTGCCACTTTATACCCCTTGTTCATTTTTTGGGATCAGGAAAAGGCCGCCCTGGTGGGCGGCCTCGAGTTACTGCGTCAATTAAGCGCCGACCAGTTCCAGCGCGTCGTGGGCGATAACCCACTCTTCGTTGGTCGGGATTACCAGGGCCTTGGTAGAACCAGCCTTGGTGATCTCGCCACCCTTGCCGAAACGAGCCTTCAGGTTGGCGTCGTGATCGACGTCAAAGCCCAGCAGACCCAGCTTGTTCAGGGTGATTTCACGGATCGGGGCGGAGTTTTCACCGATACCACCGGTGAAAACAACGGCGTCCAGACGACCGTCCATGGCGGCAGCGTAGGCGCCGATGTACTTGGCCAGGCGATAGCAGTAAACGTCCATAGCACGCTTGGCTTCTTCTTTGCTGTCGTAGTTGTCTTCAACGAAACGGCAGTCGGAGGTTACTTCGGTCAGACCCTGCAGGCCGGACTCTTTGGTCAGCATGGTGTTGATATCGGCAACGCTCATGCCCAGCTTGTCGTGCAGGAAGAAGATGATGGCCGGGTCCAGATCGCCGGAGCGGGTACCCATCACCAGACCTTCCAGCGGGGTCAGGCCCATGGAGGTATCAACAGATTTGCCGTTCTTGATGGCGCAGACGGAACCGCCGTTGCCCAAGTGGCAGTTGATGATGTTCAGCTCTTCAACCGGCTTGTTCAGCTGCTTGGCAGCTTCCAGGCTGATGTAGTAGTGGCTGGTGCCGTGAGCGCCGTAGCGACGGATGCCGTTCTCTTTGTAGAGTTTGTACGGCAGGGCGTACAGGAAGGCTTCTTCCGGCATGGTCTGGTGGAACGCTGTATCGAATACGGCCACGTTCTTGTCAGCCAGCGCCGGGAATACGCGACGAGCTTCACGGATACCGATCAGGTGAGCCGGGTTGTGCAGCGGTGCGTACGGAACAGCAGCTTCGATGCCGGCGATCACGTCTTCGCAGATAACGACGGAAGAGGTGAAGCGCTCGCCGCCGTGAACAACACGGTGACCGATGGCGATCAGGTTCTTGGACAGTTCCGGATTGAGCGGCAGGATCTTGTTGACGATGAAGTCCAGCGCTTCCTGGTGAGCGGCACCCGCGCCCAGATCGGCACTGCCTTTCTCGCCATTCAGTTTCCACTTGATGCGGGCATCGTCGAGGTTGAAGCACTCGGCCAGGCCGGACAGCAGGTCATCACCGGTGGTTGCGTCAATGACGGCAAACTTCAGGGAAGAGCTGCCACAGTTAAGAACAAGAACCAGCTTACTCATGAATAAATCCTATCGCAGATTGGGTTGTGTAGGCGGATGCGTTGGACGCGGTGCGGCCAAAAACTTTCAACTTATCCTTATGAGGGTTGGCAATCTGTTGCTTGCCCCTTGTATAGTGATACAAGACCCGAAATCCAGACGTCCCTGACAGGTCAATAGCAAGAAGCTTTTGACGCAAAAATGGGCGTACAAAGGATAACCCGATTGTTGAAAAATAACAAAGTCATCCTCAACCTTTGTTACTTTGCATCAAATTTTGTCGAGGTTTTGCCGTTAGTACGTTCAAAAAGCGCTCGGAGGTAGTATGAGCATGAACATTTTTGGAACTAAGTTACAGCAAGGCCGCCATTATATGACGCTTTGGCCGCGCCGTCCCGAGCTCAATTCGATGTTTCCTGAAAATCGGGTGATCAAGGCGACCGAGTTCGCCCTCAAGGTGATCCCCGCGCTGGCGGTGCTGAGCGTGATGCTGCAGTTCCAGTTTGGGGAGCAGCACTACTGGCCCTCCGTCATCACCTCGGTGCTGTTTCTGCTCAGCTTGCCGCTGCAGGGCTACTACTGGCTCGGCCAGCGTGCCGACACCCGTTTACCCCCGTCGCTGGCGAGCTGGTATCGGGAGATCAACGGCAAGATGAACGAGCAGGGTGGCCGTCGTCAGCTGGTGTCACAACCGCGCTATGAAGAGCTGGCCGATACCCTCAAGGCTGCGTTTCAGCAGCTCGATAAATCCTTTCTCTACGAATAACCCGTTTCAGATGCAAAAAGGCGCCAGTGGCGCCTTTTTTGTTGCGGTTGTCCCGTCCTGAATATGGTTTACACCTTTCCCCCCAATAAATGGAGAACCCGATGGGACAAGGTGTGAAACGGACACAGCGCGATTACTCGCTGACTTTTAAACTGGC
>NZ_JBGLRA010000024.1:0-36116 GCF_041402405.1 Aeromonas sp. S13(2024)
GCAGCGGCAAGTCGAGAGGCTGACCATTGTCAGGGCTTGCCTGTTTCTGGGGATAAGCCGGCAGGCTTACTACAAGCGCAATCGGGTCGCCGACGAGCGCCATGCACAAGGGCTACAGGTGGTGCGCTTTGTGCGTCAGGTTCGACTGCGACAACCGCGGGTGGGCACTCGCAAGCTGCATTATCTGCTGCAGGGTCAGGATGATGACGGGCTCAAGGTCGGGCGGGACAGGCTGTTTCAGATATTGGCCGAGCACCGCCTGCTGGTGCAGCCTAAGCGGGCGTATCACAAGACCACCCACAGTTTTCACCGTTTCTACCGTCATCCCAACTTGCTCAAGGCGGGGCCAGAGCAGGTCACACCGGTGGCCCCGGAGCAGGTCTGGGTCGCTGATATCACCTATCTGCCAGCCAGGAGCGGGCCGCTGTACCTGAGCCTGGTGACGGATGCGTACTCACGCAAGATAGTAGGCCACCACGTACACGAAGGAATGCACGCGGAGTCGGTGGCGATGGCGTTCAAGAAAGCACTGAAGCAACGACGTGGCAGCGGGGAGTTAATCCATCACTCAGACCGCGGCGTGCAGTATTGCTCGGGACTGTATCAATCATTACATGAACGGTACGGGGTGAAATGCTCGATGACGGATGGGTATGACTGTTACCAGAATGCGTTGGCGGAGCGGGTGAACGGGATTTTGAAAGGAGAGTTATTGTTGCAAAGCCCGCAGGATTTAACGCAAGCGCGGGAGATGGTGCGTGAGGCAGTGGATATTTACAACGCGGAGCGGCCGCATCATGCGTTGAAATACAGAACCCCCGATGCGGTACATAGGGGGTTCTGAGTAGAGAAATGCTAGTTGAAAATGTGTAAACCTATTTCAGGACTAGACAGTTTTTTGTCCGCAAACCTAGAGGCGACGCAGGCACCACATGAAGTAAGCGCCTCCTAACAAGGTGGATACCAGCCCGACCGGCACCTCCTGCGGGAAGAGGATCTGCTGGCCGACCCAGTCCGCCGATACCATCAACAGGGCGCCGGAAGCGGCGGCCCCAAGCAGGTGCCAGCGTGCCCGCACCAACCCCATCAGCTTGGCCATATGTGGTGCCAGCAGACCAACGAAGGAGAGCGGCCCCACCACCAGGGTGGCGCTGGCGGTGAGCACGGCCACCAGCAGCAGGATGGCAAGCTGGGCACGGTTGAGGCGAATGCCGAGTGCGGTGGCTACCGCCGCCCCCATTGGCAGCAGATCGAGCCAACGGCTCACCAACAGGCAGGCGGCCAGCATCAACAGCGCCAGCCCCACCAGCCCATAGGCCACCGGCAGGGTGACGTAATAGGTAGAACCGGACATCCATGAGAGCAGTTGCTGCACCCGCAGGTCACCGTTGGCCAACGCAATGGCCTGCAGCGGCTCAAACAACGCCGTGATGGCAATACCTGAGAGCAGGATCCGCTCCGGCTGGAAGCCGTGCTTGCGATTGACCACCACCAGCAGCAACAGGCAGCCGAAGGCACCGAGCAAGCCACCGGCCAGCATCAGCGGCAGGGGCAAAGCTGGCAGCAGTAAGGCTGTCGCTATCACCCCCATAAAAGTGCTGCCGCTCACCCCCAGCAGCTCCGGACTCGCCATCGGGTTGTTGCTGACCCGCTGCAGCAGGGTGCCCGCCAGCGCCAGCAGCACGCCAGCCGCCCCAGCCGCCAGAGTGCGCGGCAACCGCCACTCCAGTTGGGCCTGCCAGCGGAGCCAGCTCGGCCAACTCCAGCCCGTCATTCCCTGTCCAACCAGCAGGGAGGCGACCACGGCCAGCATTAGCCCGACCAGCAACAGGCCAATAAGGCGAGCCGGTGCCGGATGGCGAGCCACCAGCAGGCCGACGTTTGCCTTAGGCGCACCCGACTTGATGCCAAGGCGCGGGATCAGCCAAAGCAGCAGCGGCGCGCCCAGCAGGGCGGTCATGGCACCGGTGGGGATCAAGACCGGCCAGAAGCGACTCAGGCTCTGCAGCAGCAGATCGGTCGCCGCCAGCAGCAGGGCGCCGAGGATTGGAGACCACAGCAGCCGCTGGCCAAGCTGGCGGATCCCGAGCAGCCGCACCATGGCGGGCGCTGCCAACCCGATAAAGCCGATCAGCCCAACCACGCTCACCACGCAAGCGGTGACAAACACCGCCAGCCCCAGTCCGGCAAAACGCAGATGCTGCAGGGAGACCCCCAGACTACGGGCGCTGGCATCATCCAGCTCCAGCACCGCCAGCGGGCGCACCAGTACCGCGGCCAACGCAGCAGCTGCCAGCAGGCGGGGCAACAGGTAACTCACCCCGCTCCAGCTGTTCTGCACTAGCGAGCCACTACCCCAAACCAGCAAGCCTTTCAGCTCCTCCTGAAAGAACAGCAAGAACCCCATGCTGATGGCCGCCAGATAGAGGTTGATCACCAGCCCGGCAAAGACGATGACCACCGGATTGAGCTGGCGACGCCAGGCCAGGGCAAACACCAGTGCCATCGCGAGGCTGCCACCGGCCATGGCGATCCACTCCCGCCCCAGCAGCAACCAGGAGGGGGCAAACAGGGTCACCATCATCAACGCCAGTTGGGCACCGGAGGCCACCCCCAAGGTGGTCGGTGACGCGAGCGGGTTGCGCAGCACCTGCTGCATCAGGGTACCCGCCAGCCCGAGCGCCGCCCCGGCCAACAGGGTGACAGCCAAGCGGGGCAGCCAGCTGAAATGCACCACCGCTTGGCTGACATCATTAAGATTGGGGGCGAAGAGGCTCTGCCACCAGAGCGCACCGGGCAGCTGGCGAGCCAGCTCCCAATACGCGAGCAAGAGGGTCAACCCCAGCAGGATCGAGACCGGCCGCAGCAGCGGCGATGTGAGCAGTCGCTTCATCGGCTAGCCTCCATACGCTCGGCATCTTGCAACAATGCATCGCTGAGCAGACCGGCGAAACGGCGGGCGGCCAATACGCCACCAAAACTCCAGACCGCAGGCAGATGCAGCACGGGGGCTTGGCGTACCAGCGGCAGATGCTGCCACAGCCCAGGCTCCTGCAGCCGTTCGCTCACCCCTACCGGGATGGGATCGACCACCACCAGCCGCGCGGTTGGCAAGGTCATGAACTGCTCGATACTGACCACCGAGAACCCCCAGTCATTGGTCTGCTCCTGCCAACCATTACGCAGCCCGAGCCGCGTCATCACCGCATCGAACAGGCTGTGGCGACCGAACACCCGCACATGGCGCTCATCGATAAACTGCACCACCAGCAGAGGTGGCAGATCCGCAGGCAATCTGGCCTGCATTCTGGCGAGATCCCGATCCAGCCCGGCCAGCAGCCGTTCGCTCTCGGCGGTTTTGCCCACTATACGGGCGAGGGTCAGGGTCACCTCGTGCAGCCGCTGCCACAGATCGGTTTGCCCATCATAAAGGGCAATGGTGCTCACCGGCGCGATGCGGGAAAGAGTTGGTGCCAGCGGGGCCGCCAGCGGCGAGATGAGGATGCGATCGGGTTTGAGCTCCGCCAGCAGCTCACGGTTGGGCTGGGTGCGCAGGCCGATATCCACCACTCCGGCAGGTAGCCGTGGCTCGCCGACCCATGCCTGATAGGGGCCTGCATCCCCAACGGCCAGCGGCGTCACCCCGAGTGCCAGCAGGGTCTCGGCTATGGTCCAGTCGACGGTGGCGATACGGGGTAGCGGCGCAGAAGCGATCGGGGATGTGTCGGCCTGCGCCACAAGTGGTAACAACAGGCTGATAAGGCAGGGGGCCATCTTCTTCAATAAAAGGTTCAAGGATGCCCCCGGTCAGACGATTGCGATGGGATGAGCATGAGCCGGGTGGCGAATGACCTCCATCGGAATGCCATAGATGGCGTGCAGGGTCTCGCTGGTCATGATCCCCTCAGGTTCGCCGTGGGTAAGCAGGCGGCCGGAATGGAGCGCCACCAACCGATCACAGAAGCGGGAGGCCATATTGATGTCGTGAATGACGATGATGACCCCAAGGTTGAGCTGACGGCTCAACTGCTTGACGAGCGTCAGTACCTCCACCTGATGGGCCACGTCCAGCGCGGCCAGCGGCTCGTCCAGCAGGATAAAGCGGCTCTCTTGGGCCAGTAGCATCGCCAGCCAGACCCGCCCCCGCTCGCCGCCGGAGAGGGTATCCACCAGCCGATCGGCAAAGCGTTCGGTATGGGTTAGGGCGATGGCCCGCTCGACCTGGCGGTGGTCCTCCGCCCCCATCCGGCCCAGCAGGCCACGCCAGGGGTAGCGGCCCATCTCCACCAGCTCCCGCCCGAGCAAATTCTCGGCGCTCGGCAGATGCTGGGGCAGATAGGCCACCTGACGGGCGAACTCTCGGTTGCCCCAGTCGGGCAGCGGCTTGCCATCGAACTGGATCTCGCCATCGCTGAGGGGTTGCTGGCGTGCCAGCAGCTTGAGCAGGGTCGATTTACCCGAACCATTGTGGCCGATGAGGCCATAGACCTGTCCCTGCTCGAAACTCAGGTCGGTGGGGTGCAGCAGCGTGCGGTCATTGACCGTGAAGCTGGCTGATTTCATCTCGAACATAAGCAATTCCTGTGCTGGCTTGCCGCCAGTCTCATCGGTGCCGGCATCAAGCCGGCACCTCGCAATCCAGATGGGCGATCGCATCGCGGCTCACTGCGGCACGGCGCGCGCCGATCAGTTCAGTGAGCTGGCCCTGACGCATCTCCAGCAGGCGATCGGCCAGCGGGAAGTAGTGATCGTCGTGGCTGATGGCGATCACCGTCTTGCCCATCTCCCTGAGGCGCGGCAGCAGTACCTGATAGAAGATGCGGCGGAACTGGGGATCCTGATCCGCAGCCCACTCGTCAAACAGCATCACCTCGCGCTGCTCGGCCAGCGCCAGCAGCAGGGCGACCCGCTTGCGCTGCCCTTGAGAGAGAGCGATATCGGCGATAAAACCATCCTCGATGGTGAGCTTGCTGCCCATCTGCAATCGCTCCAGCCACTCGGCTACCAGCTCATCTTTGGGTTCCGGCCCCAGCAGGTGCTGGAACAGGTGATAGTCGGTGAAGATGGTGGAGAAGAGCGCCAGATAGCCGTTGCGATCGGTGATCGGCTCACCATCCAGCAGGATCCGGCCCGATACCGGCTGGTAAAGGCCGGTCAGCAGCATGGCCAGGGTCGACTTGCCGGATCCATTGCCACCGATGATGAAGATCTGCTCCCCCTTTTCGATGACCAGATCGATGGGACCAACGGCAAAGCCGCCCTCCCCCTGATAGTGAAAGCTCACCTGCTCCAGCTCGATACGCTGCCAGGGGCGGATGGCGGGCGGCAGCGGGAAGTCAGCATCCGGCTCGGCCAGATTGAGGGCGGCGATCTTGTCGAACGCCACCTGAGCGGCAAGCAGGGTCGGCAGGGCGCCAATCCCCTGCAACAGCGGGGTGCGCAAGAACAGCAAGGTCAGCGCAAAGGTGGCGGCCACATTGGTGTTGGCCCAGCCAAGGCCGTTAGCCAGAAAGAAGACCAGACCGATGGCCCCCAGCATCATGATATTCGACCAATTCACCGCGCTCAGGTGATAGGTGTCGGCGCGGATGATCTGCTGGCGGTAGTCACGGGCATTCTGCTCATAGAGCTGGTGGTAAACGAAGTGAGCCCGCTCGCGGTTGAGCGCCAGCTCCTTGCTGCCCGCGATGATGGCCTGATAGTTCTGATAGAGCCGATCTTCGGCCTGACGCATGTGGGAGAGATGGCGATAAACACGGTTCACCAGCAACCAGCCCACCACCATGGTGACGGTGACCCAGAGCGCAGTCACCCCAAGCAATGCAGGAGAGAGCCAGCCAAGGTAAAGGGCAGAACCCAGCGTGAGCACCAGCCCCTGCACCAGCTCAGGCAGGCGCACGAAGGCGATGGTGATCTGGCCGATATCACTGGAGAGGGAGGCCAGCAGCGGCCCCAGACCAATCTGGCGGATGCGGGCTACATCGGTATCCAGCAGTTGCTTGAGCAGACGGCCACGCAACCGGTAGACAAAATGGTGACCGAGAGTGGTCAGGGCCAGCTGAGATCCGAGCGTGATCACCAGCAGAAACACAATCAGGCCGACCAGCTGACCGAGGATCGGCAGCGGATCACCTATAGATTCGATAAGAGACTGATTGATAAAGGCAATGACGCCAATCCCGCTGACGGCACTGAGCAGACTGAGCAGGGTAATGGCGATGAAGGGCCAACGATATTGGCGATAAACCAGAGACAAGAGTTCCATAACGGACCGGTATTCCAGAGAGATCAGAACAACTGCGGGTGAAAAGAAGGGCGGGAACCCGGTTCCCGCCCGACTTCGATTACCAGCGGTAGTTGATGCTGCCCACTACGCTGCGCGGCTCGCCGTAGTAGCAGTAGTAGTCACAACTGGCCACGTAGGTTTCACCCAGCAGGTTGTTGACGTTGAGCTGGGCGCGCCAGTTCTTGGCAAAGTCATACCCGATCATCGCATCCCAGACGGTATGGGCCGGCACCTCGGCAGAGCCGTAGATGGGGGTGTAGTCCGCATTCACGGCGCCAATACCCACGCTGGAACCGATATAACGCACACCGGTACCCAGCTCCAGACCTGAAGCCACCCCTTGCTGCACCTTGTAGTTGCCCCAGAAGGAGGCCTGGTGGCGCGGGATCAGGCTGGCACGGCGATCGCCACTGCCGGTGTCGTTGGTTTTGGCATCGGTGTAGGTATAAGCAGCGGTCAGACGCAGCGCATCTGTCACCTGCACGCTCCCTTCCAGCTCAATCCCCTGAGAGGTCACTTCACCCGCCTGGGTCTGCTGGCCTGAACCGGTAGAGACCAGCGAGTTGGTCTGGGCCAGATCGAACAGCGCCAGATTGATGTAACCGTCGAGGAAGGCAGGCGCATACTTCACGCCGGTCTCGTAGAGCTTGCCCTTGAGCGGCTTGTAGGAGTTTCGGGTGTTAGGATCGATCCCCGGCAGCACCTCGAACGACTCGGCATAGGCAAAGTAGGGAGAGAGGCCGTTGTCAGCCAGATACATCAGGCTGCCCGAGAGGGATAGCTCGTGATCGTACTGGCGCTCGTCCTTGCTGGTATTGGTGTTGTGGGTCTCCACATAGTCAAAACGGCCACCGGCAGTCAGCAACCAGCGATCGTCCCAGCGGATCTGGTGCTGGGCATAGAGGCCGCTCTGGCCCTTGCTGCTCTTCTGGTGAGTGGCGGTCGACTCGTCAAAACCGGGGAAGCCGCTGTAATCCGGGTTCATGGTATTGATGGTGCCCATGGCGTAGTTGTCGGCCTCGACCCCTTCATTGACATGACGCTGCAGATCAACCCCCAGCAACAAGGTCTGCTCGGTGCTGTCGGTGTTCCAGTAGCCCACCATCTGGTTGTCCATGGTGGCACTCTTGGTATTGCCATCGCGGTAAACCAGGCCACGACTGGCAGTTGTGCCTTCATAGGTCGGGAAGATATAGGTCTGGCGCAGCAGCAGATCGTTGTAATTGAAGCGGACGTTCTGCTTGAACTCCCAGGTTTGGTTGAGCTGGTGGGCCAGCTCGTAACCGGTGGAGATCTGGGTATTGCGGTTGCGATCGTAATCCGGCTGGCTCAGGTTGGTGGAGGGATCAATCTGGCCACCTGACGTATTCAGGGTGCCATAGACCGGGAAGAAGCCGTTGGTCGGGACCCCTTCGTCGTGCAGGAAACTGGCCAGCAGTGTCAGGCTGGTACGATCCGAAAGATCGAAGGTGACGCTCGGCGCCATATAAACCCGATCGTTATAGGTGCCAGTGAGCACGCCATCACGCTCTTTATAAAGAGCAACCATGCGGTAACGGCTGTTGTCGGAGAGCGCGTCAGAGACGTCCACCCCGACCTGACGATGATCCCGGCTGCCAAGCTGCAGATCCACCTGCCCTTGCGGCGTGGCGGTCGGCCGCTTGCTGATGGCATTGATCACCCCACCCGGAGGTGCCTCACCGTAAAGGATCGAGGCTGGCCCCTTCAGCACTTCCACACTCTCCAGACCGAACGGTTCCGGCGTCCAGACGTAGTAGCCGGTGCCAAACAACCGGTTGCCATCCAGATAAGAGGCGGCATCGAAGCCACGCACCTTGAACCAGTCAGTGTTGTTGTCTGAGCCATAGAGGCCGGTCAATACGCCGGAACGGTAGCGAATCGCTTCATCCAGCTGCAACACGGCGTGCTGATCCAGTTCCTCGCGATTAACCACTGAGACGGCGCGAGGGGTCTCGGCCATCGGCACTTCCACCTTCATGGCCGTACCTGTCACCACCATGGTTTCGCTGGCTTTGGGCAGCTCAGCGGTGGTTTGTTCGGCCATCAGCGGCAGGGAGACGAGCAAACCGGAGAGCGAAAGCACGCCGAAGGCGCCCTTCTTGCCGGGTCCTGTAGTGTATTTTTGCGCAATCATATAAAGTCTCGTTTATCAATGAGTTATGTTGTTTTAATTGTTATTTTTGGTCGTTTGTCACGACATCACCCTGTTCCATGGGCGAATAAAGCAGCGCAATCCTACTACAGGAGCCGTGATCGAATCGATTCAATAATTGCTAATCATTTGCATCTACATTGTTATCTGACTGCATCGTTGGCAGAATTCCGCGGGAGATGGGAGCCATCAGGAGAGCTATGAGCGGAGAAGAAAATGGAGAGGAATATAAAGAAGCAGAAAAAAGATCGGCAGGATGGATCCGGTGGCATTATCTGACTGGATCCATTATCCCCAAGCTTTATCCATATTTATCCACACCCTTTGGCGGTAGAATCCGGCTTTCCGTTTCTTTGTCTGAAATCAGGATCCATTCCATGGCCAAACTCAATCTCGTCGTCGGCTCCATGCTGGGCGCCGCCGAATATGTCGCAGACCACGTCGCCAACCTGCTGGAACAGGCTGGCCACCAGACCCGGATCCACAACCCGGCCAAGCTGGCAGAGGTGCTGGATGATGCGGGATCCATCCTGCTGGTGGTCACTTCCACCCATGGTGCCGGGGATGTGCCCGATAACCTGCAACCCTTCGCCAAGGATCTTGCCGAGCAGAATCCGGATCTTAATTCATTGAAATATGGCGTGATCGCCCTTGGCGACAGCAGTTATGACACCTTTTGCCAAGGTGGCAAGACGCTGGATCGGCTGCTGGCCGAGTGCGGTGCCAGCCGGATCGGCGAGCGGCTCGACATCGATGTGACCCAACACGAGATCCCCGAAGATGCCGCAGAAGTGTGGATCCGCGACTGGATGACGATGATCGCCTGATCAGCGTACGGGAGATCCTGAAGAAAAGCTTGATCTCCCCCACTTATCCCCAGATCGACTATCCACCATGTTATTAACAGATTGATCCGGGGGAGTTGTTCTACAAGGTTACCCACAACGCCCAGGGGTAATGTGTATAACTACGGTGTAAAGCTCTGCAAAACCTATAGTTATCCATGTATTAGATCCAGACCGACAGACCTCTGTGTATAAAAGTCCTGGTTATCCCCTCGTTCACCGGGCCAGGATCCAAGCTTTTCCACAAGCTAGGATCGTCCTTAAATTAATGATCTTTATGATCAAAAAGTGCTTATCAACAGAAAGGGCGGATCCTAATAAGAGATCAAGTAAAAGATCGATCTAAAGATCCTTAAGATCTAATTAGTGGATCCTCCCTTCATACTGAACGTTAAGTAGACGTTCCCCTCAGGACGCGAAACAGATAGAATGTTCCGCCCTTTAGCCTAGGCAAATAAAGATCTTCAGGCGTGCAGATCAAGGTGATCCCAATGCAATACCATGAACAATTTGATGTGATCGTCGTCGGTGGCGGTCATGCCGGAACCGAAGCAGCAACAGCGGCAGCCCGTATGGGCATGAACACCCTGTTGCTGACCCACAATATCGATACGCTGGGACACATGTCCTGTAATCCGGCGATCGGCGGGATCGGCAAGGGACACCTGGTCAGGGAAGTTGACGCACTCGGCGGGATCATGGCGCGTGCCATCGATCTTGGCGGGATCCAGTTCCGCACCCTCAACTCCTCCAAAGGCCCGGCAGTGCGAGCCACTCGTGCCCAGGCGGATCGCCTGCTCTACAAGGCCGTCGTTCGCCAGATGCTGGAGAACTACCCGAACCTGAAGATCTTCCAGCAGGCCTGTGACGATCTGATCATGGATGGGGATCGTGTTGCCGGTGTGGTCACCCAGAGCGGGATCCGCATCAGCGGCAAGACTGTGGTGCTGACGGTCGGTACCTTCCTGAATGGTTTGATCCACATCGGGATGGAAAACTACAAGGGCGGCCGCGCCGGGGATCCACCCTCGATCGCATTGGCCCAGCGCCTGCGTGAACTGCCGCTGCGCATCGATCGTCTCAAGACGGGTACCCCTCCGCGCATCGATGCCCGCAGCGTCGATTTCTCCGTAATGCAGGAGCAGCACGGTGACGATCCGCGTCCGGTATTCTCTTTCATCGGTGATGCCAGCCAGCATCCCCGTCAGGTGCCCTGCTACGTTACCCATACCAACGAGCGTACCCACGAAGTGATCCGCAATAACCTGGATCGCAGCCCCATGTACGCCGGGGTGATCGAGGGGATCGGCCCGCGCTACTGCCCGTCGATCGAAGACAAGATCACCCGTTTTGCCGACAAGACGGCGCACCAGATCTTCGTCGAGCCGGAAGGCCTGACCACCCACGAGCTCTACCCGAACGGGATCTCTACCAGCCTGCCGTTTGACGTGCAGGTGCAGATCGTCCGTTCTGTGCGCGGCTTCGAGAACGCCCACATCACCCGCCCCGGCTATGCCATCGAATATGATTTCTTCGATCCGCGGGATCTCAAGGCCAACATGGAGAGCAAGTGCATTCCAAACCTGTTCTTCGCCGGCCAGATCAACGGCACGACCGGTTACGAAGAGGCGGCGGCACAAGGCCTGATGGCCGGTCTGAACGCGGCCTTGCGTGCCCAGGACAAGGATCCCTGGAATCCGCGGCGGGATCAGGCCTACATGGGCGTGATGATGGACGATCTCTCCACCCTGGGGACCCGCGAGCCTTACCGCATGTTCACCAGCCGCGCCGAATACCGCCTGCTGCTGCGTGAAGACAACGCCGATATCCGCCTGACTGCCATCGGTCGCGAACTGGGTCTGGTGGATGACGAGCGCTGGAGCAAATTCAACGCCAAGATGGAACAGGTCGAGCTGGAGCGTCAGCGCATGCGTTCAACCTGGATCCACCCGCAACATCCGTCACTGGAGGCAGTCAACGCCCTGGTCAATACCCCGCTGACCCGCGAACAGAGTCTGGAAGAGCTGCTGCGTCGCCCCGAGGTGACCTATGATGCGCTGATGGCTATCGAAGGGGTTGGCCCTTCCGTGACTGATCCTGCCGCGGCCGAACAGGTTGAGATCCAGATCAAGTACGCCGGTTACATCGAGCGTCAGCACGATGAAGTGGAAAAGCAGCTGCGCAACGAGAACACCTTGCTGCCGCTGGATCTGGACTATCGCGAGGTGAACGGCCTCTCCAACGAGGTGAAAGCCAAGCTGAACGATGCCAAGCCGCAGACCATTGGTCAGGCTTCCCGCATCTCCGGCATCACCCCGGCGGCCATCTCCATCCTGCTGGTTCACCTGAAAAAACACGGCCTGCTGCGTAAAACCGCCTGAGGATTCTTACCGTTGGAAAATATGCTGGAAAGATTGAACGGCCTGCTCATGCAGGCCGGAATTGTTATCACCGATACCCAAAAGAGCCAACTGGTGCAGTTGGTCGAGTTGCTGCACAAGTGGAACAAGGCTTACAATCTCACCTCGGTGCGAGATCCGGACGCCATGCTGGTCAAGCATATCCTCGATAGCCTGGTGGTAAGCCCCCACTTGCACGGTGAGCGCTTCATCGACGTGGGGACAGGTCCCGGCCTGCCGGGATTGCCGCTGGCGATCATCAATCCGGACAAGCAGTTCGTCCTGCTCGACAGTCTGGGCAAGCGGATCAACTTCATCCGTCAGGTGATCCAGGAGCTGGGTCTGACCAATGTGACGCCGGTCAAATCCCGGGTTGAAGAGTATCAACCCGAGGTGGGATTTGATGGTGTACTGAGTCGGGCATTTGCCTCGCTGGAGGACATGCTGAGCTGGTGTCACCACCTGCCGTCAGAACAGGGTTGCTTCCTGGCACTCAAGGGACAATATCCCGAGCAGGAGCTGGCCCAGTTGCCTGCCAATATCCGTCTGGTAGCCTGTCATGAGTTGCGGGTGCCGGAGCTGGAAGGCGAACGTCATCTGCTGGAATTCAAACATATCCAGCCCGAATAGGGTCGCAGTTTCATTTAGGGGATCGTGTGGGAAAAGTCATCGCCATAGCCAACCAGAAGGGTGGAGTAGGTAAAACCACCACCTGTGTGAATCTGGCCGCCTCCATGGCTGCCACCCGGCGCAAGGTGCTGGTGATCGATCTGGATCCGCAGGGCAATGCCACCATGGGCAGCGGTGTCGACAAGTATGACGTCGAGCGCACCGCCTATGAGCTGCTGATCGAGGATGCCCCCATCAGCGAAGTGATCATCCCCGAAACTACCGGGGGTTATCACCTGATCGCCGCCAACGCCGACGTGACCGCGGCTGAAATCCGTCTGATGGAATTTTTCGCCCGCGAGATCCGCCTGCGCAATGCGCTGGCCTCGGTGCGGGACAAATACGACTACGTCTTCATCGACTGCCCGCCCTCTCTCAACATGCTGACCGTGAACGCCATGGCCGCCGCAGACTCCGTGCTGGTGCCCATGCAGTGCGAATATTACGCGCTGGAGGGGCTCACTGCCTTGGTCGACACCATCAGCAAGCTGGCCGCCGTGGTCAATCCGGAGCTCAAGATCGAAGGGGTGCTGCGCACCATGTTCGATCACCGCAACCGGCTGGCCAATGATGTGTCCGATCAGCTAAAACAGCACTTTGGCGACAAAGTCTACCGCACCATCATTCCCCGCAACGTTAGACTGGCTGAGGCCCCGAGTTTCGGTGCCCCGGCCATGCACTATGACAAATCATCGGTGGGCGCCAAGGCCTACCTGGCACTGGCTGGCGAGATCCTGCGCCGCCAGGAGCAGGAACGTCAGGCGACCATCGCAGACCGAGAGAGCATATGACTCCGAAAAAACGTGGACTGGGCAAGGGGCTGGATGCCCTGCTCAGTACCAGCACGGCTGCCCGCCAGAAACAGGTGATGAGCGATCAACGTACTGAAGAGGCCATGGCCCCCACCAATCAGGGCGAGCTGCGCAAGCTGCCGGTGGAGTGGTTGCAGTCCGGCAAGTACCAGCCCCGCAAGGATATGTCCCAGGATGCACTGGAAGAGCTTGCCAACTCCATCCGCGCCCAAGGGGTGATCCAGCCCATCGTGGTACGCCCTCTCGGCGAACAATCCTTCGAAATCATCGCCGGTGAACGGCGCTGGCGCGCGTCCCAGCTGGCGCGGCTCGAGGTGGTGCCCTGCATCGTCAAGGATGTACCCGACGAGGCTGCCGTCGCCATCGCGCTGATTGAGAATATTCAGCGGGAAGACCTTAATGCCATCGAAGAGGCGGTCGCTCTACAAAGACTGCTGACCGAATTCGAACTCACCCACCAGCAGGTGGCCGAGGCGGTGGGCAAGTCCCGCACCACGGTGACCAACCTGTTGCGTCTCAACCAGCTCAACGACGACGTGAAGCGTTTCGTCGAGCATGGCGACCTCGACATGGGCCATGCCCGTGCCCTGCTGGCCCTGAGCGGCCAGGCCCAGTCTGAACTGGCCAAGCTGGTTGCCCAGAAAGGGCTGACCGTACGCGATACCGAGAAGCTGGTGCAAAAAGCGCTCGAACCGGCAAAAGCCAGGGTCGAACCGGCCCATGATCCGCAGATCGGCTACCTGGAGCGCCAACTGGCAGAAAAAATTGGCAATCAGGTGCAACTTCAGCCTGGCAAGCGGGATAGCGGGAAGTTAGTAATAAGTTACGAGAATTTGTCCGATTTGGACCGTATATTGGGCTATTTTGGCGTGTCGGAATCGTGATTTTTACGCTTTTTGTAGTAATAAAACATCCATTCCTTTTGATATGACCATAACCCTGATTTGCCGCGGAAAGCCGCAAAAATTAAGGATTTTTGTCATATTGCAATAGCTGCCCTCAAGGGTATAATTTGACCGGCTTTAAGAGCTGTTAACATGGGGTCTTCGGATCCCGATTTTTTACAGTTCTGTAATGTTCAGGGGTAGGTTGGTGAAGCAGAAAATAGCCTTGGAAGGTTTGACACTGGCCTGGGTTATGCTCGTTTGTCAGCTCATCCTGATCCTGGCGATGAGTGCCGTCTGGTTTTACCTGACTGGTGCCAGCGCCGGTTATTCCGCTCTCTACGGAGGGGGGATGTACTGGGTTCCTCAAGCCTTGTTTACTGTCTGGGTGCTGCGCCGCAAGGTGACAACCGAGAGTGTGGGCCTGGTTTTGCGGGACTTTTATGGTGGGGCAGGGATTAAGCTCATTTCTACAACAGGTCTATTCGCCCTGATGTTTGGTGCGGGAGTCGAGGTCGTTACCGTCTCGTTTTTCGCCACTTATATCCTCGCCCTCGTTGTACAGTGGATGGTTTCATTCACGCTTAACAACCACTATTAGGAAAACTCATGTCTGCAACCGGAGAAGTCCTGACTCCTCAGGGATATATCTCCCACCACCTGACCCACCTTCAAGTCGGGTCTGGGTTCTGGACGGTCAATATCGACTCAATGGTATTTTCCGTCGTGCTAGGCGCCCTGTTTATCCTGTTGTTCCGCAAAGTAGCCGTTAACGCTACCAGCGGGGTGCCGGGTAAGCTGCAGTGCTTTGTGGAGATGCTGGTCGAGTTTGTGAATGGTAACGTCAAAGACATCTTTCACGGTCGCAACAAGGTCATCGCACCTTTGGGGCTGACGGTGTTTGTGTGGATCTTCCTGATGAACTTCATGGATCTGATCCCCGTTGACTTTATCCCTCACGCTGCACAATTGATGGGTATTCCCTATCTGCGTGTGGTTCCCTCTGCTGACGTTAACATCACCATGTCCATGGCTTTGGGCGTGTTCTTCTTGATCCTGTATTACAGCATCAAGGTCAAGGGTATCGGCGGGTTTGTGAAGGAGCTGACGCTTCAGCCTTTCAACCACCCGGCGGCCATCCCGGTTAACCTCATCCTGGAAACTGTTACGCTGATTTCCAAACCTGTTTCTCTGGGTCTTCGACTGTTCGGCAACATGTATGCTGGCGAACTGATCTTTATCCTGATTGCTGGTTTGTTACCCTGGTGGTCACAGTGGATCCTGTCCGTGCCTTGGGCAATTTTCCACATCCTGATCATCACTTTGCAGGCATTCATTTTCATGGTTCTGACCATCGTCTATCTGTCGATGGCGCAGGAAGACCATGGTTGATGCAACTCAAATAATCCTTTTTATACAATCAATTACATCTAAATAACTGGAGATCCTCATGGAAAACTTGAACATGGACCTGCTGTACATCGCTGCTGCAATGATGATGGGTCTGGCTGCTATCGGCGCTTCCATCGGTATCGGTATCCTGGGTGGCAAGTTCCTGGAAGGTGCTGCTCGTCAACCGGATCTGATCCCTGTTCTGCGTACCCAGTTCTTCATCGTAATGGGTCTGGTGGATGCGATCCCGATGATCGCCGTTGGTCTGGGTCTGTACGTGATGTTTGCGGTTGCTGGCTAAGTCGTTACGACTCTCCAGGCATAACCCATTAACTAACTTAAGAGGACATCGGCTGTGAATATCAATGCCACCCTCCTCGGCCAAGCAATTGCTTTTTTCTTCTTCGTAGTGTTTTGCATGAAGTACGTATGGCCGCCGCTGATTGCAGCCATCGAAGCCCGTCAGAAAGCTATTGCTGACGGTCTCTCTTCTGCCGAACGTGCCAAGAAAGATCTGGATTTGGCCAAGGCCAACGCCACCGATCAGCTGAAAGAAGCCAAGCTGCAGGCTGCTGAAATCATTGAGCAGGCTAACAAACGTAAAGCCCAGATCATTGATGAAGCTGCCGCTGGTGCCCAGTCTGAGCGGGAAAAAATCCTGGCTCAGGGCCGTGCCGAGATCGAAGCTGAACGTCATCGTGCCAAAGAAGAACTGCGTAAGCAGGTTGCTGCTCTTGCCATTGCTGGTGCAGAGAAGATCCTGGCGCGTCAAATCGACCAGGCTGCCAACAGCGACATCGTCGACAAACTGGTAGCAGAACTGTAACGGGAACGGGGCTATGTCTGAACTGACTACAATCGCTCGCCCCTACGCCAAGGCTGCTTTCGAGTTTGCCGTTGAGCACAAGGCGGTTGACCAGTGGCTGGGTATGCTCGGTTTCGCTGCGCAAGTAGTGGAAAACGAGACCATGCACAACCTGGTAAACGGCTCTGTGGCCGCCGAAGAGCTGGCAACGCTGTTTGTCGGTGTCTGCGGTGAGCAACTCGACGTGCATGGCCAGAACCTGATCCGGGTGATGGCCGAGAATGGTCGCTTGGGTGTGCTGCCGGCGGTCGTTGCTGAATTTGTAGCGTTCAAAGCTGAACTGGATAAAGAGGTTCAGGCTGACGTGATTTCGGCGATCGAACTGACCGACCAGCAGAAAGCCAATATTCAGGCTTCTCTGGAACAACGTCTCGCGCGCAAAGTGAAGCTGAATTGCAGCATCGATGCGTCCTTGATGGCCGGGGTGCTCATCAAGGCCGGTGATCTGGTAATCGACGGTACAGTCCGCGGTAAGCTGGATCGCATGGCTGACGCGCTGCAATCTTGATTGGGGTATTAGAGCATGCAACTGAATTCCACTGAAATCGCCGAGCTGATCAAGCAGCGCATTGCGCAGTTTGATGTAAAGAGCGAAGCGCGTAACGAAGGTACTATCGTCTCTGTGAGCGACGGTATCATTCGTATTCACGGCCTGGCTGATGCCATGCAGGGTGAGATGATCGAGCTGCCGGGCAACCGCTACGCTCTGGCATTGAACCTGGAGCGTGACTCCGTCGGTGCGGTGATTATGGGTTCCTATGACGGTCTGTCAGAAGGAATGAAAGTAAAAGGTACTGGCCGCATTCTGGAAGTGCCGGTAGGTCGTGGTCTGTTGGGCCGGGTGTTGAACACCCTGGGTCAGCCGATCGACGGTAAAGGTCCGATCGACAACGATGGCTTCTCGCCGATCGAAGTGATCGCGCCGGGCGTTATCGAGCGTAAGTCTGTTGACCAGCCGGTCCAGACCGGTCTGAAAGCCATCGATGCCATGATCCCTATCGGTCGTGGCCAGCGTGAGCTGATCATCGGTGACCGTCAGGTTGGTAAGACCGCCATCGCGATCGACACCATCATCAACCAGAAAGATTCCGGCATTAAGTGTGTCTACGTTGCGATTGGCCAGAAGGCCTCCACCATCGCCAACGTGGTGCGCAAGCTGGAAGAGCACGGTGCCCTGGCCAACACCATCGTGGTGGTTGCCTCTGCCTCCGAAGCGGCTGCTCTGCAGTACCTGGCTCCGTATGCCGGTTGCTCCATGGGTGAGTACTTCCGTGACCGCGGTGAAGACGCGCTGATCATCTATGATGACCTGTCCAAGCAGGCCGTAGCTTATCGCCAGATCTCCCTGCTGCTGCGCCGTCCGCCAGGACGTGAAGCTTACCCGGGTGACGTTTTCTATCTGCACTCCCGTCTGCTGGAGCGTGCTGCTCGCGTTAACGCCGAGTACGTAGAGAAGTTCACCAAGGGTGAAGTGAAAGGCAAAACCGGTTCTTTGACCGCACTGCCAATCATCGAAACCCAGGCGGGTGACGTATCTGCGTTCGTTCCGACCAACGTGATCTCCATCACCGATGGTCAGATCTTCCTGACTTCACAGCTGTTCAACTCCGGTATTCGTCCGGCGGTTGACCCGGGTATCTCCGTATCCCGTGTAGGTGGCGCTGCTCAGACCAAGATCGTCAAGAAGCTGTCCGGTGGTATCCGTACCGCGCTGGCCCAGTATCGCGAACTGGCGGCATTCGCCCAGTTCTCTTCCGATCTGGACGAGGCGACTCGCAAGCAGCTGGATCACGGTGTGAAAGTGACCGAGCTGATGAAGCAGAAGCAGTACTCTCCGCTGAGCGTGGCTCACCAGTCTCTGGTGCTGTTCGCCGCCGAGAAAGGCTATCTCTCCGATGTCGAGCTGAACAAAATCGTCGACTTCGAAGCCGCTCTGCTCTCTTACGCCAATACCCAGCATGCCGAGCTGATGGCTGAAATCAATGCCAAGGCCGACTACAACGACGCGATCGTTGGCAAGCTGACTGCGTTGCTGGATAGCTTCAAAGCAACCCAGACCTGGTAAGCGTGTGTGGCAGCGTGAGCTGCCACTTGATGGAGAGTAAGAGATGGCCGGCGCAAAAGAGATACGTAACAAGATCGGGAGTGTGAAAAACACTCAGAAGATCACCGGCGCTATGGAAATGGTGGCAGCAAGCAAAATGCGCCGTGCGCAGGAACGCATGTCTGCCAGCCGTCCGTACGCTGAAACCATGCGCAAGGTGATCGGCCATATCGCTCAGGGGAACTTGGAATACAAGCACCCCTACCTCATCGAACGTGAGGTCAAGCGAGTGGGTTACATCGTCGTCTCCACCGACCGTGGCCTGTGTGGTGGTCTGAACATCAACCTGTTCAAGGCTGCCCTCAATGATATGAAGCAATGGAGCGCGAAAGGTGCCAAGGTTGACCTGGCACTGATCGGTAACAAGGCCTCCAACTTCTTTGAACGGCACGGCGCCAAGGTTAAAGCTCATGTCGCAGGACTGGGCGATAGTCCGAGCGTCAATGACCTGATTGGTTCAGTCAAGGTCATGCTGAAGGCTTACGACAACGGTGAGATTGACAAGCTGTATCTGGTGTACAACAAGTTCGTCAACACCATGGTGCAGCAACCACGGGTCGATCAACTGCTGCCTTTGCCCGTAACTGAAGACAGCAAGCTCGCCAAGAAACACCACTGGGATTACCTCTATGAGCCGGATCCCAAGAAGCTGCTGGATACCCTGCTGGTTCGCTATGTCGAATCTCAGGTTTACCAGGGTGTAGTGGAAAACTTGGCAAGTGAACAGGCAGCCCGAATGGTTGCCATGCAAGCCGCGACTGACAACGCCGGTAACCTGATTAACGATCTGCAACTGGTATACAACAAGGCCCGTCAGGCCAGTATTACCCAGGAGCTGACAGAGATCGTATCCGGTGCTGCTGCGGTGTAAGGCAAGGGTTATCAAAGGTTTAGAGGATTTGACATGAGTAACGGTTTCATCGTCCAAATCATCGGCGCTGTGGTGGACATCGAGTTCCCGCAGAATGCCGTGCCCCAGGTGTACGATGCACTGAAGGTCGTTAGCGAAGGTCAAGGCCAGGGTCTGGTGCTGGAAGTTCAGCAACAGATCGGTGGCGGCGTCGTTCGTTGCATCACCATGGGCTCCTCCGACGGTCTGCGTCGTGGGTTGGAAGTAGTGAATAGCGGTAAATCCATCCAGGTTCCGGTCGGTACTGCGACTCTGGGTCGGATCATGAACGTACTGGGCGAGCCAATCGACGAAAAAGGTCCGATCGGTGAAGAAGAGTGCTGGTCTATCCACCGCGCTGCCCCCAGCTACGAAGATCAGTCCAACAGCAACGATCTGCTGGAAACAGGCATCAAGGTTATCGACCTGGTATGCCCGTTCGCCAAGGGTGGTAAAGTTGGTCTGTTCGGTGGTGCCGGTGTAGGCAAAACCGTAAACATGATGGAGCTGATCCGTAACATCGCGATCGAGCACAGTGGTTACTCTGTGTTTGCCGGTGTAGGTGAGCGTACCCGTGAGGGTAACGACTTCTACCACGAGATGATGGAGTCCAACGTACTGGACAAAGTATCTCTGGTTTACGGTCAGATGAACGAGCCGCCCGGAAACCGTCTGCGCGTTGCGCTGACCGGCCTGACCATGGCCGAGAAGTTCCGTGACGAAGGTCGTGACGTACTGTTCTTCGTAGATAACATCTACCGTTACACCCTGGCCGGTACTGAAGTATCCGCACTGCTGGGCCGTATGCCTTCCGCAGTAGGTTACCAGCCGACCCTGGCCGAGGAGATGGGTGTTCTGCAAGAACGTATCACCTCCACCAAGACCGGTTCCATCACCTCCGTACAGGCCGTTTACGTTCCTGCGGATGACTTGACTGACCCGTCTCCGGCGACCACCTTCGCCCACCTGGATGCGACTGTCGTACTGTCCCGTCAAATCGCGGCACTGGGTATCTACCCGGCCGTTGACCCGCTGGACTCTACCTCTCGTCAGCTGGATCCGCTGGTGGTTGGCAAAGAGCACTACGAGACCGCTCGTGGCGTTCAGACCGTACTGCAGCGCTACAAAGAGCTGAAGGACATCATCGCCATCCTGGGTATGGATGAACTGTCAGAAGAAGACAAACTGACCGTAGCCCGTGCCCGTAAGATCGAGCGTTTCCTGTCCCAGCCGTTCTTCGTAGCAGAAGTGTTTACCGGTTCTCCGGGTAAATACGTGCCGCTGAAAGAGACCATTCGTGGTTTCCAGGGCATCCTGAAAGGCGAGTATGACGATCTGCCCGAGCAGGCGTTCTACATGGTTGGCGGTATCGACGAAGTCGTCGAGAAATCCAAGAAACTGTAAGCCTCGACAGGAGGGCCCATGGCAGAGATGATCTCCTTTCACCTGGACGTGGTGAGCGCCGAAGGAAAACTGTTTTCCGGTCGCGTGCAATCCGCTCAGGTATCAGGCTCCGAAGGTGAGTTGGGTCTCCGCCACGGTCATGCTCCGTTGCTGACTGCCATCAAGCCGGGCCTGGTCCGCTTGGTGAAGCAGAACGGAACTGAAGAGGTGCTGTACATCTCCGGCGGTATGCTGGAAGTACAACCTGAATCCGTGACCGTGCTGGCGGACACCGCGATTCGTGCTGACGACTTGGATGAGGCGAAAGCCCAGGAAGCCAAGCGCGCAGCCGAAGAGCGGATCCACAGCTCCCATGGTGATATCGACTACGCCCAGGCCGCCACCGAGCTGGCCAAGGCGATGGCTCAACTGCGAGTCATCGATATCGTCAAAAAGAATTACCGCTAATAACGGTGATGTAAAAAGCGACCTTCGGGTCGCTTTTTTTTTACCCGTTGGATAGACTCCGCCGAGTATTTCCTCATGTTCCAAAGGTCAATTTATGTCCCTCAACGTCGTGATCCTGGCGGCGGGTAAAGGTACCCGCATGCGTTCTTCCCTGCCCAAGGTACTCCACCCGGTAGCCAACAAACCCATGGTTTCCCATGTGATCGATACTGCCCGTCAGGTTGGTGCCGAGCAGCTGCATCTGGTCTATGGCCACGGTGCCGAACTGCTGAAAGAGCGGATCGTGGCGGCCGATGTGAACTGGGTGCTGCAGGCGCAACAGCTGGGGACTGGTCACGCCGTCGCCCAAGCCATCCCGTTTTGGAAGGATGAAGACGACGTGCTGGTGCTCTACGGCGATACCCCGCTGATCCAGCCCGAGACCTTGCAGCGACTGCTGGCTGCCAAGGCTGAAAACGGGATGGCACTGCTGACCGTGGTGCTGGACAACCCCACCGGCTATGGCCGTATCGTCCGTGAAAACGGTCAGGTAGTCGGTATCGTCGAGCAGAAGGATGCCAATGCCGAACAGCTGGCGATCCGCGAGGTGAACACCGGCGTGCTGGTGGCCAACGGCGGTCAGCTGCGCAGCTGGCTAGCCCGTCTGGACAACAAGAATGCCCAGGGCGAATTCTACCTGACCGACGTGATCGCCATGGCGCACGGCGATGGCTGTCCGATCGCGGCGGTCCATCCGGAGCGTGCCGCCGAGGTGGAAGGGGCCAACAACCGGGTCCAGCTGGCTGCCCTTGAACGCAGCTACCAGCAGATGCAGGCCGAGAAGCTGATGATCGCCGGTGCCACCCTGATTGACCCTGCCCGCTTCGATCTGCGCGGAACCCTCGAGATCGGTGAAGAGGTGGTGATCGACGTCAACGTGATTATCGAAGGCAAGGTAACCCTCGGCAACCACGTCCGTATTGGTGCCGGTGCCGTGCTGAAGGATTGTGTTATTGGCGATCACACCGAAGTGAAGCCCTACTCCATCGTTGAAGGGGCTCAGGTGGCGGATCAGTGCTCGGTCGGCCCGTTTGCCCGTCTGCGCCCGGGTGCCGTGCTGGAGCAGGATGCCCACGTCGGCAACTTCGTCGAGATGAAGAAGGCTCGTTTGGGGGTTGGTTCCAAGTGCGGTCATTTGACCTATCTGGGTGATGCCGAGATCGGAGCCGGGGTAAATATCGGTGCTGGTACCATCACCTGCAACTACGACGGGGTCAACAAATTCCAGACCATCATCGAGGATGATGTGTTCGTCGGTTCCGATACCCAGCTGGTGGCGCCGGTGCGCATCGGCAAGGGGGCGACTCTGGGGGCGGGTTCTACCATCACCAAGGATGTGGCCGAGAACGAGCTGGTGATCACTCGGGTGCCCCAGCGCCACATCAAGAACTGGGCTCGCCCGGTCAAGAAGAAGTGATGCCCGATCAATAAAATAGAACCGGCGCCTGATGGCGCCGGTTTTTTTGGCTTATGACTTATGGCTGGTGTCACTGGTTGATGACTGGGGGGCCGCCCATGTGGTGGCGGCGGCGCTGTAGTCCATCACCTGATACCAGTCGAGCTTGCGGGTCAGCAACATGATCAGTGCCAGAGTGGCGAACAGCAGCAGGGCGCCGAGCAGCAGGGCAATCTCTTCGGCCTGCAGCAGGCTGTAGAGGATGGCATAGACCAGCCCGAGCAGCGCTGCGAAGCCGATCCCCTTTTTCGGGCCACCCAGCACATGACTGAGGTAGAAGCCGTTGAGCAGCACGCTGGCCAGCGCGGCTACCAGATAGGCCCAGCCAAAGCCGAGGTGCTCGGTCAGGGCCAGCAGCACCAGATAGAAAATGGCCAGCCCCATGCCCACCAGCGCGTACTGGATCGGGTGAACCCGCAGCCCCTTGAGCAGCTCGAACATGAAGAAGCTGATAAAGGTGAGACCGATGAAGAGCAGAGCATACTTGGCCGCCCGTTCGTTGAGCTGATAGTGATCCACCGGCTGCACCAGACTGACGCTGAAGGTGGAGAGATTGCTATCGCCCCCGTTCATCATCCGGTTGAAGCGGGTCTCCATGTCGCTGGCGAACCAGCTGGTTTGCCAGTTGGCCTCAAACCCTTGTGGGCTCAGGGTGCGACTGCCCGGCAGAAAGTCACCGATAAAGTTGGGGTGGGGCCAGTTGCCCGCCAGCTGCAGGGTGCTCTCCTTGCCCAGCGGCACTATGTCGAGGGTATTCATCCCCTGCAGATTGAGCTCCAGATGGAAGGTGCCATCCTGTTGCGGCAGGCTGTCGAGCGGGGCATGGATACCCGCGAGCGCATCACCGAGGCGGGCACCGGGGGCAAACGGGATCCGCTGTGTGCCGAGCTGCAGTTCGGGGACGCTGTTGATACCGCGGGCATCGGAGAGCACCAGGCTCAGGTAGGGTTTGCCTGCCACCAGCTCGCTATCCCCGGCGAGCGGCGCGCTCTCTTGTAGTTGAGCGGCTGTCGGCAAACGGCCGGAGAGGGAGAGCCGGGTCTGATAGACCTGCGCCTGATAGATGCCCAGCTTGCGCGGGGTCACCTCCATGTTGGCCCTGATGTCCAGTTGCTCCGGCAGCAGGTAGCGGTAGATCTGCTCCTGACGGACGAAGCGCTTGCCCTCCTGCTCGACCGTCACCGAACGGGTATAGGGCTGCACGATAATGGGCCCCATCAGTCGTTGCGGGCCGCTGCTGCTGGCCATGATGCTGTGAATGGCCTGACTGCGGTAAGCCTGACGCTCCCGGTTCAGCTCCATGATGGATTGCACCGGCACCATCAACAGCAGGCTGAGCAACAGCAGCAGAAATATCTTGTGGGTGAATATCTGTTTGACCATGACACGTCTCCTTGTTTGATGGAGTGAGTCTGTCAGTCCGGCGTGAAGTGGTGATGGGCTTGTGTGAAGTGGTGGTGAAGGGGGATAAAAAAAACCGGCATTGCGCCGGTTTCTGGAGGAATTACAGGGTCTTCAGCTTCCCGGGCAATGCGGCCAGCACCTCTTCTTTCGCCTTGAGGGATGCGAACTGCTTGCCGGGCTTTTGCACCACGGTATGGACGAAGATCAGCTGTTTGCCCGGTTTGCTGGCCCAGCCGACGAACCAGCCGATCTGCTGATCACGGTTGAGGCTGCCATCCAGCTTCTTCGGGTAGCCCATGCCGGTTTTGCCGTGGATCTGCCAGCCGTCGATCTCGCTCACCTTGAGGATATTGGCGGTGTACTGCAGGGTCTGCGCCGAGACCGGCAGCTTGCCGCTCAGCATCTTGCCGAGGAAGCGGGCCTGCTCCTCCGGACTGATGGCGAGGCTGGAGCTGAGCCAGGCCTGGGTCAGGCCGTCATGTTTGCCCGGATTGCCGGAGAGATCCCGATTGCCGTAGTCGAAGCGGTCGACATATTGCTGGAAGCGCTCCATCCCCAGCCATTCGGTGAGCTGCTGGGAAAACCAGACCACCGAGTAGGTTTCCCAGCGGCGCGGGGTGGTGGTTTCACGCCAGGCGGGCAGCCAGCCATCGTAGCTCGGCTTGTAGGGCAGTGCCGGATGCTCTTCATCAACCAGATAGCCACTGTCGTAACCCATCAGCGCCAGCGGGATCTTGAAGGTGGACGCGGGCGGCAGCTGGCTAGAGCAGTCCCCTTCGCTGGAGAGGGTCTGGCCGTTGCCGTCAGCATAGAGAAAGCAGCCGCTGGCGGCGGAGGCAGGCAGGGCTGCGAGCAGACCGGCAGCCAGCAGGCTGGAGAGAAGCAGGCGGGACATAGCATTTCCTTGAGCAAATGGATGAGAGAAAGCGGCAGTCTAATGCCGCTTTGTGTGGGGAATGTGAAGTTGCAGGGGGGACTAGGTGAATGGCAGCCAGAGTTCCGCCAGCGCGCCTCCCTCTGGCCGGTTGCTCAGGGTCAGACGACCGCCATGCTGGTGGGCTACCTCATGGGCGAAGCTGAGCCCCAGACCACTGCTCTTGCCCTTGTCCGGGCGCGGCAGGGAGTAGAAGCGCTCGAAGATGCGCGGCAGGGCGTAGTCGGGAATGCCGGGGCCGCAGTCGGTGACTCGAAAACAGTAGCCCTCCTCCTGCTGGCTGCCGCTCAGGGTGACCTGCCCGTTGGCGGGAGAGAAGTCGATGGCGTTGTCTAGCAGGTTGCCGATGGCCTGCTCCACCAGCAGCGGATCCCACTTCTGTTTCGGCGCGCTGGCCAGCTCGGCCACCAACTCGACCTGACGGCGCTGGGCGATGATCTGGCGGGCGTCGAGGGTGCGCTTGCCCAGTTTCGCTGGCTCCACCGACTGGCGATCCAGCCCCTGCCCCGACTCCAGCCGCGCCAGTTGCAGCATTCTCTCGATCAGCTGCTGCATGCGGGCGGTTTCCAGATTGATGTTGCCGATAAACCGTTTGGCAACTTCGGGGGGCGGCGTTTCGGCCAAAATCTCCCCTGCCCCGCGAATGGCGGCCAGAGGGCTCTTCAGCTCGTGGGTCAGGCTGTGCACATAGGCTTCGATGTAGCTTTTGCCATCGAGCTGGTGGCGCATGGTCTCCAGCGAGCGGCCGAGCCGATCCAGCTCGACGGTGTGCAGCCGTGGCAGTGGTGCCGCCTCCCCCTTGCTGACCGAGTCGGCGTAGTGCACCAGCTTGCCGATGGCGCGGTTTAGCCACCACACCAGCAGGCTGCCGATCAGCAGCGAGATGAGCAGCATCTGGCCGCCGGCCCGCAGCAGCTCCTGTTCCCCGCGCTCGATGGCTGGCATCAGGGTGCGATTGGGTTTGGCGACGGTGAGGGAGCCGATGATCTCGGCCCCTTCCCGCAGCGGTGCCGCCACATACATGGTCGAGCTGGCGGCATCGTCGGGATCGGTGCGGGTGCTGCGGGCGCCATACTGGCCGCGCAGAGTGCGGTAGACATCGTTCCAGCGGGAATAATCCTTGCCCAGATCCGTGCCGTCGGAGTCGTAAATCACCATACCCTTCTGGTCAGTGACATAGATGCGGTACTCCGCCTGCTGCTTGAGGTGGCCGTCGATCATCGCATTGATGGGATTCTGGTTGAGGCGGGCGAAGGCGCTGGCCAACCGCCCGTTCATCATATTCCCCTCTTGCAGATCATCGAGGGCGAGCGGCGCCAGCAGCTGGGTCATGTCTACCAGAGTATCCTCGGTGGCGCTGCGCACCCCGGGTTTTATCTCCTCGACGAAGATCTCCAGCACGAACCAGGCGGCCAGCGCGAAGATCAGCAGCAGGCCGCACAGCAGTTGCAGTCCGAGTCTCATGCCAGCTCCAGGCTGTAGCCCAGCCCGCGGTGGGTGAGGATCAGGTTGGCCTCGGGATCATGTTCGCGCAGCTTGGCGCGGATGGTCTTGATGTGGGTATCGACGGTGCGATCCAGACTCTCCTCCGCATCCTGCCACACCAGATCCATCAGCTGTTGGCGGGAGTAGACCCGGCCCGGCGCAAGCATCAGGGTCTTGAGCAGCAGATATTCGTAGCGGGTGAGGGCCAGCGGTTGGCCGCGAAAATGGATGCGGGCCCGCTCCTCATCCAGCACCAGCAGGGCGCTGGGTTGGGGGGCGACGGGTTGGCTGCGGCGCAGAATGACCCGCACCCGGGCACACACTTCCCGTGGCGAGAAGGGTTTGGCCACATAGTCGTCGGCACCGATCTCCAGCCCGATCAGCCGGTCTATCTCCTCGCTGCGGGCGGTGAGGAACATCAGGGGGATATCGGTCAGCGCCCTCACCTGCTTGCAGAGTTCGAAGCCGCTGATGTCGGGCAGCCCCACATCGAGGATCAGGAAGTCGGGTCGCGTCTGTTCCAGTCGTGTCAGCAACTGCTGGCCCAGCATGAACCACTCCACCTCGAACCCATCGGTCTGCAGGGCGTAAATCAGGGTGTCGGCGATGCTGGCCTCATCCTCCACCAGCCAGATGACTCTCTTTTGCATGGCATCCTCGTCGCAAATTGGCACCCCATTCTGGCATCGAACCAAATCGGATCCTATTTGCTGTTTTATTTTTCCGAAAAAGGGGCTAATATTTCGATGTTCTTTCGAATCGAAACTTAAAAATGACCAAACGTAATACTCAACAACGCCGACACACCATAGTGACCCTGGTACAAGAGCAGGGTGAAGTGAGCGTCGACGCCCTTGCCAAACACTTTTCTACCTCCGAAGTGACCATCCGTAAAGATCTGGCTGTACTGGAGACCGGCGGTCTGCTGCTGCGTCGTTACGGTGGCGCCGTCCCCTTGCCGAGCGAGATGGTGGTCGAGGCCAATCCTGAACAAGTTTCGAACCGAAAGTTAGCCATTGCCCGTGCGGCGGCCGAGCGGCTGCGTGATCACAACCGCGTCATCATCGACAGCGGCAGCACCACCAGCGCCATGATCCCCATGCTGGGCAACAAGCGCGGCCTCATCGTGATGACCAACTCTCTCAATGTGGCCGGTGCCCTGCGCGAGCTGGAAAATGAGCCTACCCTGTTAATGACCGGTGGCACTTGGGACCCTCACTCCGAATCCTTCCAGGGGCAGGTGGCGGAACAGGTGCTGCGCTCCTACGACTTCGACCAGCTCTTTATCGGTGCCGACGGTATCGACCCGGAGCGTGGCACCACCACCTTCAACGAGCTGGTGGGCCTGTCGCGGGTCATGGCCGAGGTATCGCGGGAGGTCATTGTGATGGTCGAATCGGAAAAGATCGGCCGCAAGATCCCCAATCTCGAACTTCCCTGGTCGAGCATCCATACCTTGGTGACCGACGAGGGGCTGGCCAGCGAGGCCAGAGAACAGATTCAAGCCCAGGGGGTGACGCTTATCTGCGCCCCGGTCACTTGCTGACATCGAGCTCTGAACCATCCAACTGACTTTACGATTTGCATCTCAAGGAGAAGTGTATGTGTGGCATCGTCGGGGCTGTTGCCCAACGTGATGTGGCTGAAATTCTGGTAGAGGGCCTGCGCCGTCTGGAGTACCGCGGTTATGACTCAGCCGGTGTGGCCGTGTTCAGCGCCAACCAGCCGTTGCAGCGGGTTCGCCGTCTGGGCAAGGTGGCCGAGCTGGCCAAGGCGCTCGACGAGCAGTCCGTCCATGGTGGTACCGGCATCGCCCATACCCGCTGGGCCACTCACGGCGAGCCCTCCGAACGCAATGCTCACCCCCACGTCTCCGAGCATATCGTGGTGGTGCACAACGGCATTATCGAGAACCACGAAGAGCTGCGGGAAGAGTTGAAGGCGCTGGGCTATGTGTTCAGCTCCGACACCGATACCGAGGTGATTGCCCATTTGGTCCATCATGAGCTGAAGAGCGCCGGCAGCCTGCTGGCCGCCATGCAGACTGCGGTGAAGCAGCTGCGCGGTGCCTACGGTACCGTGGTGATGGACAGTCACGACGACAGCCGCGTGGTGGTTGCCCGTTCCGGTTCACCGCTGGTGATCGGCCGCGGTATCGGCGAGAACTTTATCGCCTCCGACCAGATGGCGCTGCTGCCGGTGACCCGCCGTTTCATCTTCCTGGAAGAGGGTGATGTGGCCGAAGTGACCCGCCGCGACGTGCACATCTTCGATACCAACGGCAACGCCGTGGTGCGCGAAGAGCAGGAGTCCGAACTCTCCCACGATGCCGGTGACAAGGGTGAATACCGTCACTACATGCTCAAGGAGATCCACGAGCAACCCAAAGCGATCACCAACACCCTGGAAGGGCGTCTGGGCAGCGATCACGTGGTGGTCGAATCGTTCGGCAACGGCGCGCGCGCCATCTTTGACAAGGTCGAGCACGTGCAGATCGTCGCCTGTGGCACCTCCTATCACTCCGGCATGGTGGCTCGCTACTGGTTCGAAGAGATCGCTGGCGTCTCCTGCGATGTGGAGATCGCCTCCGAGTTCCGCTATCGCAAATCGGTAGTGCGCCCCAACAGCCTGCTGGTGACCCTCTCCCAGAGTGGCGAGACCGCCGATACCCTGGCGGCGCTGCGTCTGGCCAAGGAATCCGGCTACATGAGCTCGCTGGCTATCTGCAACGTGCCGGGCTCCTCGCTGGTGCGTGAATCGGATCTGGCCTTTATGACCCGTGCCGGTGCCGAGATCGGCGTAGCCTCCACCAAGGCGTTCACCACCCAGCTGGCTGGCCTGCTGATGCTGGTGGCCTCGGTCGGTCACTGCCGTGGCCACCTGAGCGCAGCCGCCGAAGCCGAACTGGTCAAGGCGCTGCAAGCCCTGCCGCTGCGTATTAAAGAGAGCCTGGCGCTGGCCAAGGATATCGAAACTCTGGCCGAAGAGTTTGCCGACAAGCAGCACAGCCTGTTCCTCGGCCGTGGCAGCCAGTACCCCATTGCCATGGAAGGGGCACTCAAGCTCAAAGAGATCTCCTATATCCACGCCGAAGCTTACGCCGCTGGCGAACTGAAGCACGGCCCGCTGGCGCTGATCGATGCCGAAATGCCCATCATTGTGGTGGCGCCGAACAACGATCTGCTGGAGAAGCTCAAGTCCAACGTGGAAGAGGTGCGCGCCCGTGGCGGTATCCTCTACGTGTTCGCCGATGCCGACACCGGCTTCAAGAGCGACGAGACCATGCGGGTTATGAACCTCAACCACGTGGAAGAGGTGATCGCTCCCATCGTCTATACCGTGCCGCTGCAGCTGCTCTCCTACCACGTTGCCCTGATCAAGGGCACTGACGTGGACCAGCCGCGCAACTTGGCAAAATCGGTGACCGTTGAGTAAGTCACTCTCTCAAATGAAAAAGAGCCGCAATTGCGGCTCTTTTTGTTTCGGCTGAGGGTTACGACAGCCGCAGGTTGGTGATGGTGACCTCGTCGAGGGAGGGCACTATGATGCCGCTGGTGATCCCCTTGGCGATGGCCTGACTGCGGTTCTTTGAGTCGGTCTTGTTGGTCACCTGGGTCAGGTGAAAGTTGACCGTCCGCTCACTGATGCCGAGGATGGTGGCGATCTCCCAGGAGGTCTTGCCCTCGCTGGCCCAGAACAGGCACTCCTTCTCCCGATCCGACAGTTCGGTCAGGTATTTCATCATATCCGGTCTGCTTTTTATCAGTTGCAGCGCGGAGTTGAAGATGTAGCTGGCGCAGAACGACAGCAGCGGGACATTTTCAAACATCAGGTCGGAGTTGGATTTCTCCTTGGTGATGAATGAGAGGATGCCGTGCTCCCCCTGCGGTGTGTGCAGCGGAAAGGAGACGCCATTGCGTACCCCGAAATCGGCGGCCAGGTTCATCACGTCGCGGCTGGCGCTGGGCAGCCAGGGAGAGTCGCAGTCGAGCTTGTTCCAGAAGATCGGCTGGGTCTGTTTCAACCCCAGATAGACCACCGGATCCTGGGTCAGATACTGGTTTTCGCTGTAGGCGTCAAACCAGGTGGTCGGACAGTTGTTGAACAGTGCCACGTGGGATTTTTGCATGCTGATGGGGAAAATAATCAGCAGCCGAAAGTAATCAAAGCCCATTTGATGACTGAAGCGCTCCAGCAGTTGCTGGATATCGCTGGTTTTTGTTGCCTTGGTGAACTTGTCGATATGTTCCCAGATCGCATCGTTGAGCATTACTTTCTCCTTTTTCGATCTCTATCACACTGATCGAAAAGATTTTTTATCGTTATTTATATTTGTGCGGTGGCTATTGGAGCCACTTATTCCGTGCGTGCTTAAAAATTATCCTGTTTTTGTGCATAAAGGCCAAGAAAATCCTCTCGTTGCCAGTCCGCCCTGCATTTGAGATAATGATAATGGTTATCATTAGTAAGATGTATTTCAATGAACAAATTATGGGGTGTGGCCCTGCTGCCACTGTCAGTCCACTTTGCAGCCATCGGGGATGAGCTGGTTGCTCCCGCCCTCAAGAACAGCATAGCTGCCGGGAAAGCCTCCCAGCAGCGGGTGGAAAAAGCCGCCGATGCCGCCGTTGCCGCACGACTGGAGCTGCAAAATGCCCAGCTTCAACTACGCGACCTCGAAGCCTACAACCGCTACATGCAATCTCTGGTGGCCGATCAGCAAAATGAGCTGGGTAAATTGAGCCAGCAGCTGGAAGCGGTGCAAGAGACCCGTCAGGGCTTGATTCCGCTGATGTTGCAGATGCAGGCAGATCTGGAACAGCTGGTGCAAAACGACATCCCGCTGCGCAAGGAAGATCGGCTGGCGCGGGTTGAACAGTTGAAAGCGACCCTGGCCCGTGCAGACGTTAGCGAGGCAGAGAAATTCCGTCAGCTGCTGCAGGCCTATCAGATTGAAGCCGAATACGGCAGCCGGATGGACAGCTATTCCGCCGAGCTGGAGCTGGATGGTGCTCCGCGTCGGGTCGATGTGCTGGCGCTGGGTCGGGTCTCCCTGCTGGCAATGACGGCCGATCGCAGTCAGGCATGGCGCTGGTCTGCCGAGTCTAAGCAGTGGCAAGCCCTCGACAGCCAGTGGCTCTCCCCTATCGCCGAGGCGATGGATGTGGCCGCCGACAAGAAAGTTCCCCAGTTGCTCAATCTCCCCCTCTCTGTCAGCCGTAGTCAGGAGGCCCAATCATGAGAGTCACCATGAAGTGGTTCCCCCTCCTTATTGCTCTCTCCTGCGGTGCCAATGCCGCTGTCGCTGATGAGTGGCAGCAGCAGGAACAGGCTCGTGAACAGCAGGCTCAGCAAGATCTGGCGACCGTTGCCAAGGAGCTCGGCGCTGCCCGCGCCAGACTGGCCGAGGCCCAGCGCTTGAGCAAGGAGCTGGCTGGCAAGTTCGCCAGCAACGAGAAGCAGCTGGTCGAGCTTAACGCCCAGTGGGAGCAAGCCTCCGGCGACATGAACGAGATCTTCGCGGTCACCCGTCAGGGCGCCAGCGATGCGGTCAAGCTGCTGAGCGAATCCGCCGTCGAGGGCCAGTACCCGGAACGTCTCGCCCCGCTGAAAGCCATGGCACAGGATAAACAGGTGCCGGATCGCGCCGCCCTCGCCCTGCTGCCCGCCACGCTGCTGCAGGAGATCCGCGAATCTGGCCGGATTGCCCAGTTCAACGGCAAGGTGCTCGATGCCCAGGGGGCTGCCAGCGAGCAGTCGCTGACCCGGGTTGGCAGTTTTGCCCTGCTGGGGAGCGAAGGCTTCCTGCAACCGACCGCCGAAGGCTTGAGCCCGGTACTGGGTCTGCCCGGTAGCGTGCTCTCTGCCGTTGCGGCTTATCAGGGTCAGGAAGGGGAAGCGCTGCCGCTGGATCCTTCGCATGGCACTCTGCTGGCGATGCTGGCACAGGCGCCCACCTTCTGGCAGCAGGTACAACAAGGTGGTCAGGTCGGCGCCATTATCGTGCTGTTGGCCGCCATCGGTTTGGGTATCGCTGCGGTACGGCTGTGGAGCCTCTCCCGCGAACTGGGTCGGGTGCGCCGCCAGCTCAAGAGCGGCGAGTATCACGCCGACAACGCCCTCGGCCGGGTGCTGACGGTGGCAGACAAACACCCCGAGCTGAGCATGGAGACCCTCGAGCTGCGTCTTGATGAGGCGATCCTGCAGGAGACCCCTCGCATGGAGCGCGGCATCGGCATGGTCAAGGTAATCGCGGCCATCGCCCCCATGCTGGGTCTGCTCGGTACCGTAACCGGGATGATCGGCACCTTCCAGGCCATCACCCAGTTTGGTACCGGCGATCCCAAGATCATGGCTGGCGGCATCTCCATGGCGCTGGTTACCACGGTACAGGGTCTGGTTGCGGCCATTCCGCTGATCCTGGCCCACAGCCTGCTGCAATCGCGCTTCACCGAGCTCTCCAATGTGCTGGAGCAGCAAGTAGCCGGCATTCTGGCCGAGCGCGCCGAGAGCAATAACGGCGGGATGGAGCGAGCAGCATGATGCTCGACATCTGGCAACAGCTGCAGAGTTTCATGGGCCGTGGCGGCCCTGTGCTCTGGGTCATTTTGGCCCTGCTGGTGCTGATGTGGATTTTGATGATCGAACGGCTGCTCTACCTCAATCTGGGTTTCGGCCCGTTGCAGCAACAGCTGCTCGGTCGCTGGCAGGCCCGCAGCGAGCGCCACAGCTGGCACGCCCGGGCGATCCGCAGCCGCTGGCTGGCGCAGGCGGAGCTGGAACTGAACCGTCATCTGATCTTCATCCGCACCCTGGTGGTGCTCTGTCCCATGCTGGGGTTGCTGGGCACCGTGACCGGCATGATCGGCGTATTCGATGCGTTGGCTGCGGCCAACCGCTTTAACCCGGAGAGCATGGCGGGCGGGATCTCCCGCGCCACCATCCCCACCATGGCAGGCATGGTGGTGGCGCTCTCCGGCGTGTTGTTACTCAGTCGGCTCGAGAGTCAGGCCAAGCGTGCGCTGGCCAAGACCCGGGACGGCCTGCGAGAAGAGAAGGTAATGCAATGAGACGGCAATCCAAACGCCAGCGTGACGAAGTGCAGATCGACATGACCCCCATGCTGGATATCGTGTTCATCATGCTGATCTTCTTTATTGTCACCACCTCCTTTGTGCGCGAAGCCGGGCTCGAGGTACACAGACCCCAGGCCAGTCAGGCCAAGGCGCAGAAATCCTCCAGCATCATGTTGGCGATCGGGGCTCAGGGTCAGATCTTCCTCGACCGCAAGCAGATCGATGTGGAGCGGGTACAGGCCACCATCGCCCGTCTGCTGGCGGAGCAGCCCGATGCCAGCCTGGTGATCCAGGCCGACGAGCGAGTGCCCCATGGCAAGGTGGTGCGGGTGATGGATGAGGCCAAGGCGGCGGGTATCGCCAATATCGCCGTGGCGGTGGCGCCAAAATGAAATACAAGCTGATGAGCCTGGGGCTGGGGATCGCCCTCAGTCTGGGCATCCTGCTGTTCATGGCCACGCTGGTTGAACCGCCCCGGGGCGAGAAGGTGGCGAGCGAACAGAAGCCCATCGTCATCAATATGCAGAACGAGGTGACCGAGGTGCAGGTACGCGAGCGTCCGGTACCGCAGGAACCTGAACCTCTGCCAGAGCCTCCTGCGGCATTGGCCTCCGCACCGCTGCCGATGCCTGCCGCGGCCCCCTTGGCGGCCGTTGAGCCGAGTCTGGATCTGGTCTCCAGCCTCAGCGCGGTGCAGGTCTATGCCCCCGGTGTGGCGACCAGTACCGCACCGGTATTGAGTGGCAACTACCACGGCCAGCAGCAGGGTGCGGGTATCGGCGCAGGTGACATGCTGATGCCGTTGCAACGGATCGAGCCGGTCTACCCCTATCGTGCCCAACAGTCAGGGATCGAAGGTTTTGTCACTCTGCGCTTTAGCGTGAATGCGGAAGGTGGCGTGCAGGATGTGGAAGTGGTCGAGGCCAAACCCAAGCGTCAGTTCGAGCGGGCGGCCATTCAGGCGATCAACAAGTGGCGCTATCAGCCGAGACCGGGCGCTACCGACAAGCTGGTGCAAGTCATCACGCTCAAATTCAAACTGGAGTCATAACTATGTTGCGGATCTGGATCTGTCTGCTTGCCCTGGTCGGCCAAGCCTGTCTGGCGATGGAGGTCAGCCCTCACTTCTCCCGTCAGCTTGAACCCGTGATGAAGCTCTATCAGTCCGGTCAGTGGCAACAAGCCCAGAGCAAGGCGTCCGGCCTCAGGCCAAATAGCGATGCCGAGCGTGCCTGGCTGGCGCAGTTGCAAGCCTCGCTGGCGGCAAACCTGCAACAGACCGCCCAGGCGAGCCGCTACGTCGAACAGGCCCTTGCCTATAAAGAGTGGCCCGAGCAGCAACAGCTCCAACTGTTGCGACTGCGCGGCGATATTCAGGCCCAGCAATCCAACTGGTCTGGCGCCATCGCCAGCTACAAGGCGGCACTGGCACTCAAACAAGACGATGGGCTGCGCCTGCGTCTGGCCGGCCTCTATTACCACAACAAGCAGTACGGTGACGCTGCCAGCCAGAGCGAACAGCTGTTGAAGAAGGGTTGGCAGAAGCAGGCCGCCATCATTCGTCTCTCCGCCCTCACCGCTCAGCAACGTTATGGCGTGGCGGCCGATCAGGCGGCTGAGTTGATCAGCCACGAACCCAAAGAGAGCAAATGGTGGCAGCAGGCGGTATCGCTCAACCTCTCCGCCAAACGCGGCGATCAGGCGTTGGCATTGCTGCAAACTGCCATCGACAGAAAACTGATGGATGATGCGTCTGCCCGCAATCAGCTGATCCGCCTCTATGCCTGGCAAGGGCTGCCTTATCGTGGGGCCCGTCTGCTGGAGGCGGCCATGGCCAAGGGACAGATGAAGCAAAGTGCTGAAAACCGCCAACTGCTGGCCCAATTGTGGGAAGGTGCCCGGGAGTGGTCACAAGCGGTCGATAGCTGGCAGCTGCTCGCCAACCAGCACGGTCAGCCCAAAGCCGCCATGCGCGCCGCCGAACTGCTGCTGCAACAGGGCAAGACTGATGCTGCCATGACCCAGCTCGCTGCCATCAAGTCGGTGAAGGGCGAGCAAGGCAATCGCGCCAAAGCGTTGCTGGTGCAGGCACACCTTAATAAGGAGCAGTATGCCCAGGCGCTGGAACTGGCCCGTGAGCTGCAGCAACAGGATAACTGGCAGCAGAAGGCAACCAGCTGGGTCAACTATATCCGGGCACAAAGCGAAGAGTTGAGCAAAAAAGCGGCGTAAAAGAGATGCCAAGGGGTTGTTTTGGGGTGTTCAGTTCGCTTTTTCAGCAAACGAACTCATTTTTGCAAAAAGCCCTTGTCATCCCGGCGCGGCTCCCTATAATGCGCCCCTACCAGCACGGCGGAACACGCCGAACTGATGAGCCAGCTTCCTTGTGAAGCCGGTGCCGAAAGAAAAGCGAAAACAATCGCTTGACTTTCGAAGTGAGAGGCGTAATATGCGCCTCCTCAGCGCGACAAGCGTGACGCTCTTTAACAATTTGAATCAAGCAATCTGTGTGGGCACTCACAGCATCGAACATCAAAAACAATTTTTGATTTT
>NZ_JBGLRA010000025.1:0-35259 GCF_041402405.1 Aeromonas sp. S13(2024)
GGAGCGGCCGCATCATGCGTTGAAATACAGAACCCCCGATGCGGTACATAGGGGGTTCTGAGTAGAGAAATGCTAGTTGAAAATGTGTAAACCTATTTCAGGACTAGACAGCGGCGGGCTGCTGTTTACTTGGTCGCAGGCACCTTGTCGCGGCGCGACTTCCACCACCAGCGCAGCCGGATCTGGGAGATGAGCATTCCCGCCAGCATCAGGGCACAACCGGCGATGGCGCGCTCGTCCAGCGTTTCATCCAGCAACAATACGCCACCCACGGCGGCAAAGACGGTCTCCAGACTGAGGATGATGGCGGCGTGGGCCGGATGAGCACCCCGCTGCCCTACCACCTGCAGGGTATAACCCACCCCGACCGACACCAGCCCGGCATAGAGCAGCGCCTGCCAACCGGCCACGGCGCCGCTTAACGTCGGGGTTTCGATAACAAAGGCGGTGGCGAGGCTGAGCAGGCCGCAGACCACGAACTGCACTCCGGCGAGCTTGATGGGAGCAACCCGGTTGGAGTAGTGATCCACCAGCAGCAGGTGAACGGCCCAGAAGAGGGCGCCGACCACCTGCAGCAGATCGCCAAAGCCGATGGTGAACTCGTCGGTAACGCTCAGTACATAAAGACCGGCCAGCGCGATGATGGCGCCGATCCAGGTATTGAGCCCGCTCTTGTGGCGCAGCAGCAGCCCCAGTACCGGCACCAGAATGATGTAGAGCCCGGTGATGAAACCGGCCTTGGCGGCCGTGGTGTAGAGCAGTCCCACCTGCTGCAGGGATGCGGCACAGAACAGCACCAGCCCGGCCAGCACACCACCGATCAGCAGTTGGCGATGGTCGCCCGCGACGGCAACAGGTTGTCGGGATTTGAGCCACCAGAGCAGCGGCAACAGGGAGAGGGCGCCGAGCAGAAAGCGCAGGCCATTGAAAGTATAGGGCCCCATGTGATCCATCCCGAGGCGCTGGGCGACAAAGCCCATACCCCAGATGGTGGCAGCCATCAGCAACATCAGATTGGAGCGCATGGCGATTCTTCCTTAAATCGGCGCGTGACGGGTTATCCGATCCAAGATACCCGCCTCCCTATCCTCTTGTCTCCACTCTTTGTCTTCGCTCTTGCTCTCAACGCGCTGCATCGCACTGCTTTTGAGCTCCGCGAGTGTTACAGCAGCGAAGGCTTGGTGAACACGGCCAACAGGGCAATCAGGAGCAAATTGCCCCGCAGGATCCACACCACCCGGAAGTGCTGCTGAATGGAGATCATCGGCGCCTTGCCCAGACGCAGGGCGCGACGCCAGCGATAGAAGAGGCGGCTGGGATAAACGAGGGAGCCGACAATCAGCAGAAACAGCCCCATCTTGAGGCTGTGGGCAGGATGGGCAAAGATCTCTGCCACCGAGCTGGCATGTTCGAGGGCCAGCAGACACCCGGTGGCAAAGATGGAGAAGAGCGCCAGCGCAGCCACCCCATCTGCCAGCAGCAGGCGGCGCACTCGCAGCATGTTCAGGCCGCGCCGAAAGATCAGATACTCGACACAGAGGGCAAGGATTAGCACCGCTATGCTGCCATAATGAATCATTGAGAGCAGAGTGTGGTTCAGCATCGGAAACATCTCATTTTCTGCCTTTAGACGAGCCGCACAGCATCATATATGCTGGTGCCACCCGAGACGAAAAGGATCTGTTCATGTCCCCCGCCAAGCCCAAGAACACTTGGTCTTTGATCACCCGCATGCGGCTGGGCCTCCTCTTGCTCTTTATCCCTGTGTTGCTGCTCGGCAGCATCTACTACCTGCATATGGAGCGCACCCTGCGCCACGAGCAGCAACAGAACCTGATTGCTCGCAACACCCAGTATTTCCATACCCTGATCGAACCCTATCTGGCGACCCTCAAACGCCAGTTTACGCTCATTTATCAGCAGGTAAATTATCGGGATTTCAGCGGCCCGGAGATCCTTAACGGCGAGCGCTACCTGCAACAGTGGCAGGCCTATCACAAGGTGATGGAGCTCGATTACGTCTACGTGGGCACCGAGCATCGCAAGATGCTGATCCACCCCTCCTGGCAGGCCGACGAGAAGTTCGATCCCAGAACCCGCCCCTGGTATCTGCTGGCATCCAGCCATCCCGGACAGATTGTCTGGACCGATCCTTATTACGACTACACCTTGGGCACCCTCACCATGGCGCTGGCCCGAGTAATTGAAGATCCTGACGGCAAGAGGGTTGGCGTACTCTCGCTGGATACCCAGCTCACCCCCCTCGCCAACTGGCTAAACAGTCGGCATGATCAGAGTCACCATCTGGGCAATGGCTATCAGATCCTGCTCAACCATGACGGGCTGGTGCTGGCCCATCCGGATCGCGAACGGGTATTCAAACCCCTCGCTCACCCCGACTGGCTGGCCCGGATGCAACTGCCGCAGGGCTTTTTCCTCGATGATGCCAGCGGCCTGATGGTCTCCTACTACCGCATCCCCGAGCAGCGCTGGATCCTGCTCAGCGTCGAGCCGACTGCCAGCATGCAGCAGGTGATCGACAGCGTCTCCATCAACGTGCAGTTGATGATTGCCGTCGCCTGCATTCTCTATCTGCTGCTGGCCCTGCTCTGGTCCCGCTACTTCCGCCGGATGCTGGGGGAGATCACCCTGCTGATCCGCGCCAGCCGCTCCGGCGGTATCGCCTACAACGGCCGCCGTATGCTGGAGCTGGCCAAGGTCTATGAAGAGATGGATGCCGCCAGCCAGGACTTTGCCCAGATCCGCCTGCAAGCCCATCAGGACAAGCTCACCGGGCTCTACAATCGTCGCTTCTTCGACGAGTGCCTGCAGAAGCAGCTCAACAGTGGCGCTCCCTTCGGGGTGGTGATGTTCGATCTGGATGATTTCAAGCGGGTCAACGATACCCACGGCCATCAGGCGGGGGATGTGGTGCTCAAGCGGGTGAGCAAGCTGGGCATGAATCTGTTCCACGAGTGGGGCTGGTTTTGCCGCTATGGCGGCGAGGAGCTGGTGCTGATCTTCCGTTACGGCGAAGAGCAGCCGATGCTCCCCTCCCTGCTGGAAGCGTTCCGGCTCGGGGTGGAGCAGCTGGAGTGGCGCGAACCCGATCTCACTATCACCATCAGTGGCGGGGTGGCCTTCAGCCGCTCCGGGCTCTCGGCCAAAGAGCTGGTGGAGCTGGCCGACAAGGGGGTCTATCAGGCCAAGCGGGAGGGGAAAAACCGTATCTGCTTCCCGCTGCGCCACACCCCTCACCAGAGTGCCGAGGAGGATATTCCCGCCTTTGGCGAGCCTCGGCAACAAACCAACGAGGGGTAGCCCCAGCGGCCAGCCTCAACCACAACGCCGTCAGCAAAAACAAAGAGAGAGGCTCCAGCCTCTCTCTTTGTTTATCGTGCTTCTTGCCGCACGTTAAGCCAGTGTGGCGCGCGACTCAGCGCTGCCACTCCCACACCGGCCAGCCCAGCTCCCCGGCCTGCTGGCGCAGCGCGGGGGCAGGATTGACCGCATGGGGATGGCTCACCGCCCGCAGCATGGGCAGATCATTGTGGGAGTCGCTGTAGCCAAAGCTCCCCTGCCAGAGATGCTCTCTGCCGGCAAAGAGCTGGTTGATGCGGGCCACCTTGCCTTCGCGAAAGCTGAGGGTGCCGCGGGTCTGGCCGGTCAGCATCCCCTCCTCCTCATCGAGCAGAATGGCGACGCAGTGATCCATCCCCAGCATCTTCGCCATGGGGGCCACCAGATGCTCGCCGGAGGCGGAGATAAGCACCAGGTCGTCGCCCCGCTCCCGATGCCATTCGATACGCGCCAACCCCTCGGGGTAGAGGCGCTCGCGCAGCACCTGCTCGGCAAAGCGGGTAGAGAGCGAGTCGAGCCACTGGCGCGTCTTGCCCGCCAGCGGTTGCAGGGTGAAGGCCATGTACTGGTGCATATCCATCTTGCCCTGATGGTAGAGGGACATCATGGCCTGCTCCTCCGCAATCATGCTGGCGGGGGCCAGCTCCTCGGCCACCATGTACTCCAGCCAGAGGCTGGCGGAATCCCCGGCAATCAGGGTCTCGTCCAGATCAAACAATGCCAGTGCCATGAGAGCTCCTTGCGGTAACAACGAAAATGAAACGAGGCGTCATGCTACCTCACAGAGTTGATCCCGGGCCACCGCCAGGGTCACGGCACTGCCGGGTGCCAGCAGATCGCCAGCCGAACGGTTGAGGCAATCCACCGTCAACAGCCCCGCCTCGCACTCCACCTGATAGCGGATGACGTTGCCGAGCAGCTGTTGCTGGCGAATGATGCCGGGCAGGCTGGGCTCGCTGCTGGCCGCCCCTGCGGGCAGCAGGGTAATGGACTCAGGCCGCAGCGCCAGCTTGCCCTGAAAACGGGGGCCAAACAGCGACTTGCCCTGCTCGGCGCCAAGCAGGTTGTAGTTGCCGATAAAACCCGCCACAAACTCGCTGGCGGGACGGGTATAGATCTCCTCCGGCGTGCCACTCTGGACGATGGATCCCTTGTTCATCAGGAAGATCCGATCCGACATGGTGAGCGCCTCCTCCTGATCGTGGGTCACGAAGATGGTGGTGAGCTCAAGGCGCTGCTGGATCTCGCGGATCTGCTGGCGCAGGCTGCGGCGGATGCGGGCATCCAGCGCCGAGAGCGGCTCGTCCAGCAGCAGGATCCGCGGCTGCACCACCAAAGCCCGGGCCAGTGCCACCCGCTGGCGCTGACCGCCGGAGAGCTCGGCCGGATAGCGGCGCTCGAAACCGGTCAGCTCCACCAGCGCCAATGCCTCCTGCACGCTGGCCGCCAGCTCCCGCCCCGGCTGGGGTTTCATCTTGAGGCCGAAGGCGACGTTGTCCCACACCGTCATGTTGGGGAACAGCGCATAGCTCTGGAACACCATGCCGATGCCCCGCTTCTGGGGTTCCTGCCAGGTGATATCTTCACCGGCCACCCGCACCTGACCGCCATCCACCGGAGTGAGCCCGGCCAGCGCCCTCAGCAAGGTGGACTTGCCGCAGCCGGAGGGGCCGAGCAGGGTCACCAGCTCCCCCTTGCGAATGCCGAATTCGATCCCCTCGAACACCGGCGTATCGCCGTAGGATTTGTGCAACTGATTGACTTCTAAATGAAACATCTTGGATCACCGATGAAATCTGTTGGCCGCCCAGGTGAGCAGCAGGGTCAGCAGGAAGTAACTCATCACCAGCGCACTGGTGAAGTGGCCAGAAGTGGCGCGCATGTTGTAGAGGTAGACCTGCAGGGTCTCGTAACGGGTGCCCACCAGCATGTTGGCAAACACGAACTCGCCGAGCAGGAAGGAGAGAGAAAGAAACAGCGCCGCCAGCAGCCCCTTGCGCAGGCAGGGGATCACCACCAGCAGAAAGGCGCGTCGACTACTGGCCCCCAGCAGATGGGCGGCATCCATCAAATCCCTGAGCGGTACCCCTTGCAGGCTGTTGGCCAGCGCCCGGTACATAAAGGGGAGCACCACGGTGAACCAGGTGCCGATCAGGATCCACGGCGTGCCGATAATGGGCAGCACGCCGTCGGCATAGATCTGCAGCAGCCCGACTGAGGAGACCACTGGCGGCACCGCGAAGGGGAGCAGGATCAGCAGGTTCATCCAGGGATCCAGCTTGGGGAAGTAGTAGGCCACCACCAGCACGGTCGGCACCAGCACCAGGGTCCCCAGCAGCAGGGTGGCGAAGCAGACCAGGAGGCTGCGGCCAAACGCCGCCAGAAAGCGCGGGTCGCCCCACAGCTTGAGATACCAGTCGAGGGTGAAGCCATCCGGCAGCAGGGTCGCCCCCCAGCGGGTGGAGATCGAATAGAGGAAAGTGGCCAGCAGCGGCAGCAGCAGGGTGGCGACCAGCCCACCCAGCACCCACTTGGGCCAGCGCGGCGTCAAATCATGCATGGGATTGCCCCTTGTTCACATAGCTCTTTTTCAGCAGCCACTGGTTGGCGGCCGTCACCACCCCCAGCAGCACCATAAGGATCACCGCCAGCGCTGCCGCCATATTGGGTTCGAGGAAGATATCGCCGGAGACCAGACTGGCCACCCGGATGGTCACCAGATTGAAGTTGCCGGTGGTAAGGGCGTAGGCGGAGGCATAAGCCCCCACCGCGTTGGCAAACAGGATGATCAGGGTGCCGAGCAGCGCAGGCGTCAGCACCGGCAGTGCCACGTGCCACACATATTGGCGCTTGCTCGCGCCGAGCAGCGCGGCCGCTTGCGGCCACTCATCCTGCAGCGCATCGAAGGCCGGATAGAGCAGCAGCAGGGCGAGCGGGATCTGGAAGTAGGTGTAGATGAGGATAAGGCCGCTGCCCGAGTAGAGGTTGAAGCCGTCGATCAATCCCCAGGATTTCAGCAGCAGGGTCACTGCACCATTGATGCCGAGGATGATGATGAAGGCGAATGCCAGCGGCACCCCGCTGAAGTTGCCGGTCATGGTGACAAAGGCCAACAGTACCCGCTTGACCCGCTCGCCGCTGTGGCGCAGCGCGGCTGCCCCGAGGGTGCCGATAGCAAGCCCCGCCAGACTGGCGATACCGGCAATGCGCAACGAGTTGCCGAACGATTGCAGGTAGAAGGGGGAGCTCAAAATCTCCCGGTAGTAGTCGAGGCCCCAGCCATCCGGGGTCTGGAAACTGCCCACCAGCACCCACACCATGGGAGCGAGCTGGAACAGGATCATCAAGAGGATAAACGGCAGCAGCACCAGCGCGGGCAGCCAGTGGCGGCGCACCTTTTGCTTGGTGGCCACGGGTTGATCCACGAGGATCTCGGTGGTTGCAGGCATCATCAGTGCACCTCGCGCATAAAGGCGGCCTTGAGCAGCGGTGGCGCTGCCGGCTTGTCGTGGGGGATGCCCAGCAGATCGGCCATCAGGGCGCAGAGCTGGGTCTGGGCGATCACTACCCCATCCGGCCAGCGCTCGATAAAGGCATCGCCAAACAGCCAGAGCGGCACGGTGCGCTCTTCGGGCAGGGTGCCGCCGTGGCTCAGGTCGTTGTTCATGCCGTGATCCGAGGTGATCACCACCTGATACCCCTCCGCCAGCCACTGGGGCAGCAGATCGGCCAGCAGGCTGTCCATCCGGCGCGCCTGATTGCGGTACTGGCGGGAATCGAGGCCAAACTTGTGGCCCGCATCGTCCACCCCCATCGGGTGGATCAGCAGAAAATCGGGATCGTACTGGCTGCGCAGCCATTCCCCATCCATCAGCAGATGGCTGTCGGGATAGTTGTCATCCCAGTAGAAGCAACCGTGCTGGATCGGCAGCAGCTCGTCGTGAGTAAAGCGATCGCGGGCCGCCAGCCATGGGCTGCGGTTGTAGAGTTCGCTCACCCAATGGTAGGCCGCCGCTGCTGTGCGTTTACCCGCGGCGCGGGCCAGATGGAAGATGGAGTCATGCAGACTGAGGCGACTCACCCCGTTGTGGGTGATGCCGCTCACCACCGGCGGCACGCCGGTCAGGATGCACTCGTAGAGAGGCCGGGAGAGAGACGGCAGGGCAGCATTCAGGGTCGTATGCAGGCCCCGCCCCGCCTCCACCATGCCACCGAGGTAGCCCATGGTGTGGGCTACCTCTGCTGCCAGACCATCCACAAGTACCACTATCACCTTGTGTTGCACTGGGTTCCCTTACTGCATGTTGATCATGACGGTTTCTTGCCACTGGCGCGGCAGGGCTTTGGAGCTCTGCTCCCAGGCGGCGTGATCCTGCACCGGCTTGGCATTGGCGTACTGCTCGGCCGGCAGCAGCTTGGCCTTCACATCATCCGGCAGGGTCACGTTGCTGCGGATCGGGCGGGCGTAGCCACGGGCCAGGTTGATTTGACCGGCATCGGAGAGGATGTATTCACGGGCCAGTTTGGCGGCGTTGGGGTTCTTGGCCCACTTGTTGATGATGGTGGTGTAACCGGCGATGACTGAACCGTCGCTCGGGATCACCACATCAAACTTCTTGGGGTCGATCTGGTCGCGGTAGTTGAGGGCGTTGAAGTCCCACAGCACACCCACTTCCACCTCGCCCTTCTCGATATTGGCGATGGTCGGATCGTTCAGGGAGAGACGACCCTGCTTGGCCAGCTGACCGAACAGCTCCAGTGCAGGTTTCAGATTCTTCTCGCTGCCACCGGTGGCATAGGCCGCCGCCAGCACGCCGTTGTTGGCCTGGGAGGCAACGCCCACATCACCCAGGGTCACCTTGTAGTCGCCACCCAGCAGGGACTGCCAGCTGGTGGGAGCGGCCTTGACCAAATCCTTGTTGATCAGGAAGGCGATGGTGCCGGTATAGGCCAGCATCCAGTGACCGTCGGCGTCCTTGGCCCAGTTGGGAATATCAGCCCAGGTGGAGGGTTTGTAGGGCTGGGTAACACCCTGCTTGACCGCAACCGGACCGAAGGCGCCGCCCACGTCACCGATATCGGCGGTGGCATTGGCCTTCTCGGCGGCGAACTTGGCGATCTCCTGCGCCGAGCTCATGTCGGTATCCTGATGCTTGATGCCGTAGATGCTGCCCAGCTGCTGCCAGGTATCCTTCCAGTTGGCCCAGCTGTCGGGCATGCCGATGCTGTGGAGCTGGCCTTCGCCACGGGCGGCCTTTTCGAGATCCGCGATATTTTCGGCTGCATAGCTATTTGTGGCAAACAACGGTTGGCTGATGGCCACCATGGCCAGTGCACTTGCGATCACGCTTTTCATCATCCCATCCCTCTGGACTAGGTCAGTTAAGGTTCGAGAGGGATGCTAGAGGGGAATTGTGACGGTGGCGGGGCGCTTTAATGGCAGTTTGATGACAATCACCCTGTCATGGCGCTGTCATCCACAGCGGTTACAACTCTGAACCCGAGTGAGGCTGGACTATTCCAGTAAGGGATTGGCCAGCCACCCGCCTTCTGAATAAGCAACAGGGACAAGAGTGTGACCGAGCCGAGATTGAGTGAGCAGAGAGTGAACGAACAGAGCATGGCCGATGGCCGCGTCTCCTCCAAGTGCGAACAGATTTGCCAGACCCTGCGCCGCTATATCGGCAGCGGCCAATTGGGGGCCGGGCAGCAGCTGCCCGCCGAACGGGCACTGAGCGAGCGCTTCGCCACCACCCGCATCACCATCAAGGAGGCGCTCTCCAGCCTCGAAGCAGACGGCCTTATCTACCGTGCCGAGCGGCGCGGCTGGTTTGTGGCGCCACCCCGCCTCACCTACGATCCCGCCATCCACACCCACTTTCACCAGTGGATCGGCGAGCAGCAACGCACCGCCGAAACCCGGGTGCTGGCCCACGGCAGCGAGCTTGCCAGCAGCGAACTGTGTCGCTGGATGGGGCTGGAACCCTTCACCCCACTTTATGAAATCCGCCGCCAGCGGCTGATCGACGGTCGCCCGGTGCTTCATGTCAGCCACCACCTGCTGGCGAGTCGCTTTCCCGATATCGCCAGCGCACCGCTGGCCAGCTCCCTAACCGAGCTCTATCAGCAGCGCTATGGCATAGGCCAGGGTGGGGCGAGTCTCGAGATCACCCCCTCGGCGGCGCGCGGCGCCATCGCCCGCGCCCTCAATCTGGCGGAGGGGAGCGCCGTGCTACGGCTGGTGCGGGTCAACTACGACGAGCGAGGCGGTCTGGTGGATTGCGATATCGAGCACTGGCGGCCGGATGCCATCCGCATTTGTCTGGATACGCGAGCATTGCAGCCGCTCGCAGGCAAGCAGCAACAAACCCGGGTCGCCGATTAGACTCCAGCCAACAGAGCGGATCCCGCAGGATCCGCCGGGATCAGTTGTCGATATTGGGGATCATGTCGTCGAAGCTCTGGTAGCCGCAGTCGGCCAGTTGCAGCGACATGGTGTAGGTCTTGGCGTGCTCCTGCTGGCCGATGGCGGGGCGGTTGAGCTTGATCTCCTGATGCCAGTACTCCTTCATCCGGTCGATCAGCGCCATCGCCTCCCCCTCGTTGAGGTGCAGCTGACAGAGCGCCATATAGTTGTTCGACTTGTGCATGTTCTCCACCAGATACTCCCCCAGCACCGACATTGCCTGCCGCGCCTGCTGGCGGGCGAAACGGCTGTGCTGCTCGAAGCTGATCCGCTCGCTGATCAGGAAGTGGTAACTGTTGTCGATACCAAGCTGCAAAATGCCAAGCTTCTCCAGCTTGCGCAGATAGAGGTAGCAGGAGGCATCGGTCAGGCCGTACTCCCGCTTGAGATCGATCAGCGTCTTGTCGCGCCAGAAGATATTGGCGAGAAAGGCGTAGAGCCCCGGCTCGTTGTGAAACGCCTCGTCCTGCTCCTGGGTAAAGACGGCGCGGCGGCTCTGGGCGTCCTGAGTGCGATCCAGCAACTCCTCGAACGAGAGCCCCACCAGATGGCAGATCTCCAGCAGAGTATCGAACGGCAGCGAGGGCTTGTTCATCATCCGTTTCACGGTCGCGATGGAGACACCCATCGCCTCCGCCAGCGTCTGATAGCGGATCCCCTTGTCGGTCAGGGTCTTCTTCAGGGTGTCGAGAATATTGTTGGCCAGGGTCTGGCTGTAGGTCATGCCACTCTTCCTTGTTATCGCACTTTCATTGCATGGTTATGCCGAGTCAGCTTCTGACCTGTTTTTACCTTCAAGGCTCAGATATTGACACCGAAAAAACAGCCTAGAGAAAAAATCGCCTATAACGCCCATCAGGACAGACCAGTTGAACGGTGAGGTCGCAAAATCTGACACCAGACAGTGCATATCTTTCAACCCGCAAACATTTTGCTAGTGCTGCATAGAACATCGCGCATAATCGAAACGTATCGAATTCAAGACCCTTCCTGGTTGAGAAATCGATTGTTTGCTTCCAAATTTTTATCTTTTAAACCGTAAGGTTTTTTCTCTTTCCTGGCATTGGGCGGCGCTGATAGCACCGCCCTTTTCTTTTCCCTGAATTCGCAGGTCAGGTCAAGGGCCCCGGCAAGGGGAAGTGTCACCGGCCACCCGCCGCCCACTGATGCGCCAGTCACCACGACCGTTCTGGCAAGATATCCTAAACGGCCATCAATACCGTCTCATTGCCATTAAATATATTTAAATGGCCTGCTTGGAAAGCTTCATAAAATATACGAACGAATATAATCAAGTTATTTAAAACGCCAATAACCTATCTTTTAAATGGCTTGTATATATAAGAAAGAAGAATTAATCAGACCGCACATTCCATATCTGCTTATCACACCCCATGCCCACCCCAACGAGTGCTGCCGGGAGAAAGGAAAAGCCACTCACAAGAGCCCATTCGCGTATCTGATGGGTAACATCGCCTTCGCACAAACAGCCTCAAAAGACCACCAAAAATCGCACTGGGAACAATCCCAAACCTCAAAAAGAGCAAAAAACAGGCAAAAAGATAGATTTTTTTCTCATGGTTTCACCTTGTGAAGCGTTCAAAAAATCATCGAAAAGAACCTAGCGCCTGTGAGTGACATCTGAGATGCCAATTTTTAGACAGCTCATCACGGCTACGCTCGAATGAAAACTTAATGCCGATACAAATCAATCACATAGAATCAAAACTGAACTCTCAGCCTGTTATTTGCCTCACCAGTTAATTATTTAATCCTCAATAAAGCTAAAGCTCTAATAACACCATTTATTAAACAAAATGCCCCTGCTTGCAGCCAGTCATATTTAGAATGATGGGGAAATCACTCTCTTGTTATTCAGAAATGTGCTGACTATACTGCGGCCCCTCTGTGAAAGCAGAGCAATGACGGAAATATAAAAAGCTTCATGGATTGAGCAATATAAATCACACGCAGTTCACGCAACACAAGGTTATTTATCCATGAACAAGTTTAATAAAATTGCCGCTTTCTCCCTGCTTGCTCTGGCCATGAATGGCGGCGCCCATGCCGAAGGCTGGTATGCAGGTCTGGATCTGACCACCTCCAAGATGGATCTCGATGGTGCAGCCAAAGACGCCTATGACGCCAAAGTGATCGACGACCAGCTCGACGGCGGCAGCCTGATCGTGGGTTACAGCTTCAAACCCTGGCTGGCGGTTGAAGGTGGCTTGCACGCCCAACAGATGGATCAGCTGATTTGGGTGACCTCCCCGGTTGCAAGCGGCTTTGCCGACACCACCATCGAAACCCGCAGCATCAGCCTGGCCGCCAAGCTGAGCCAGCCGCTGGCCTGGGGCTTCAGCGCCTATGCCAAACCGGGTATCGCCTACACCCGCACCGAAGTGGAAGTTGTCGGCAACGCCACTCTCCTCGGTTTCAGCGGTCAGGGAAGCAAGAGCGCAACCAAGAGCAAGGTACACCCCAATCTGGAAGTAGGTCTGGACTACGCCTTCAACGACCACTTCTCTGCCGGTATCGGTTACGAGCGCCAGTTCGACGCCCTGAGCCTGGGTGACGAGCACTACTCTCTGGATACCTTCAAGCTGGGTCTGCGCTACCACTTCTAAGTCGCGCCGCGTCAGTAACAATGCAAAAGGGCCGCAGGTTTCAAACCTGCGGCCCTTTTTACTGCTCTTTTTCCGTACCCCGCGTTAGCAGATCTGGTCTTTACCCAGCTGCTTGGCCTGATAGAGCGCCCGATCGGCGCGCACCATCAGGCTCTCTTTCTGCTCATCCTGCTGATACTCCGCCAGCCCGAAGCTCATGGTAGCGGGCGCATGGGGACAGATGGGCTCGCTCGCCATCAATGCCTGAAACTTGCTCGCCACCACCAGCGCATCCTCGCGGCCGGTGTTGGGCAACAACACCATAAACTCGTCACCACCCCAGCGGGCCAGCAGATCGATCTCGCGGATATGACGGCGCACCAGCGCCACTATGTTGATCAGGGTCTGATCCCCGGCGTTGTGGCCATAGCTGTCGTTGATCTGCTTGAAGTTGTCCACATCCATGGCGATCACCGTAAACGGCTGATGGAAGCGTCGCGCCCGCTCGCACTCCAGCTGCAATGCCCGCTCCAACCGATAGCGGCTGGCGGCACCGGTCAGGGCATCGGTCTCTGCCAGCAGACGGTTCTCCTCGGCTTTCTGTTGCAGCGCCTCGTTGAGCCGCACCAGCTCGGCGGTACGCTCGGCGACCTGCTGCTCCAGCGACTGATTGCGCCGCTCCAGCTGCTCCAGCAACAACTTGCTGGCGTGGATATCGCGATGGGCGCCGATCATCCGCGCCACAGACCCGTCGGGATTGCGCTCAATGATGCGGCCGCAATCCTCAATCCAGAGGTAACTGCCATCCCGGCAGCGGCAACGGTACTCGGCGCGATACTCATGGGCGCTGCCGCTCAGGCAGAGATCGAACTTCGCCATCACAGCCGCCAGATCGTCGGGGTGGATCACGTTCTCCCAGGTGAAGACGGTATTGCCGAGGGAGTGAGGCTCGTAACCCAGCATCCGGTACCAGCCCGGGTTGCGATAGACAAAACCGGTATTGGCATGCCAATCCCAGATGCCATCGCTGGTCACCTCCAGAATGCCATGCACCACGGCCTCGCTGACATCCGAGATCCTGATCGTGTCACTGTCCTGCACCATAGCAGTTATCCTTGTTCTTCCGCCCCGCGCCACCACGGGGAATCGCGCTGTTGTCGTGAGGCGCTACCTTGGCATATTGCAACAGATCTGTCAGCCAGAACCCCACCGTACCACCGTTTTCCCGGTTATCGGCCACTCACGGCGCAGGCTGAATCAGGGTGGTCATAAGTGTGGCTCAAGCGCGCCCCATTTACCGGATTTAACTCACGATTCAGTCATTTGGGTGATGGGAATAAATGAGGGGATACCCAGAGGCCCCCACAGAGGTCACTCGGCCAGAGTCAGCCGATAAAAATCAGTCTCCCGATGTTTCGGATTGGGGCGCAGAAATACCCAGCCAAAGCGCCGGTAATGATTCAAGGCCCGCACATTGGTGCGACTCACGGAGAGCATCGCCCATTTACAACCCGCTCCCAGCAACTGCTGGCGGATATAGGCCTGCAACTGCGCGGCCAGCCCGCAGCCGCGATATTCGGGGAACAGATAAATCAGCTGCACATAGCCGGTCTCGGGTTCATCGGAAAAGCTGCGAAACTCCAGCTGGCCCACCCGTTGTTCACCCGCCCAGACATGAATGTAGTGCCATTGCGCTTGCCCCAGCCTTGCGCGTATCCGCTCCCTATAGCCGTCGATAAAGTCGGCAAAGCCATCATGGGTATGAAAGCTGCAAAAATAGGCATCCCTGCGTGCCTGCACACAGAGCTCGTAATCTCGATCCAGATCGATAGTGTTAAATTCAAGTCGCAATCAATGACATCCTGTCGTGTGTGGGTTGGATGTAGGGTGTAATAAGCGCAGCGCATTACACCTTTTGGCAGATAAATAGCAGCGGTGCAATTCACTTCGTTCATTGCACCCTACCGGATTTCACGAAGCGGGCAAAATTGGCATTGTGCCAACCTGCGCCCCTCACCCTAACCCTCTCCCAGAGGGAGAGGGGATAAAGCGGCACCGGTAATATGATCGTCAGCCGTGTAGGTTCGATTAGCGAAGCGTAATCGGACTGCGGTAACGGCATTGCTCCCTTCTCCCATTTATTAGAAAAGGATGAGAAGGTCTGGGGATGAGGGAAAGGAAAAAGAGATTTCGCGGTAAACGTTGGGCTTCACTACGCTCAGCACCAACCTACACAATCGGTAGGTTGGTGCTGAGCCTGCGAAGCCCAACATACCCGATTACCCAATTACGCGATCGTCCGATTACGCTTCGCTAATCGAACCTACACATGCCCGATAAACCAGTGGTGTGAAATATATCAAAAGAAGCCCAATCTCCCTTCTCCCCTTGCGGGAGAAGGGTCGGGGATGAGGGGAAGGAAAAAAGAGAGCACGCGGTAGACGTTGGGCTTCACTACGCTCAGCCACAACCTACACAATCCGTAGGTTGTGTGCTGAGCCTTCGAAGCCCAACATATGAGATGGATACTTTTACTGTCATTTATTATTTAATAATCTTTCTATTTCACCAGATTGCTCTAGGACATACCACATAGCCTGACCTAAGTTTGTCAAATGATATTGCGTTATATATATAGGGTTGTGTTTTAGTAACCCTAAATTTGAAAGCTCATATTGATAGTCCTCATCAAATCCCATCGGGGTATCAGCATAATATGACCCCATACATTTAGAAAGAGGTGGGCTATATCTTTGTATTACATTTATCAGGCGCTGAAATGTATCTACATCATATCGCTTCTCACTCAAGCCAATCACCGCTTGAGCAAGCCATTCGGCCCTATTAACGTTCTGAGCATTATCAATGATGAAGATCAGTTCACATCCAAGTTCACTCAGCTTTTCTTTATCTAAAACTTTTTCGTCAACAGCTGTGATGCCATGCTCATTTAATTTGCTGATAAATGCTTGTAGCTTTTTCGCAAAGATAAGATTAGATATGTCATTTCCTGCTTGAAGCATTTTAAGCACAGAGCCGACAAGAGGAAAATCCTTGAGAACACCCTCCTTTAAAAAATAATCCAAGGTAAACTCACCTACCTCGGAAAGCATGTCCAGAACATTTCCCTTCATATATACTCCTCCAACACTATGTCCTCATACAAAAATATGCGGTATATAGAAAGATAATTAGACAACAGCAACTCCCTTTACCACCCTCCAATCACTCCCCCAACCTCTCTGCCAATCCCGAATAACGCTCGGTCTTCTTCCGCACCGCTTGGGCCAACAGGGCGCGATCGCCGTAGAGATCGAGCCGCGCCTTGGCGCGGGTGATGCCGGTATAGACCAGCTCGCGGGTCAGCAGCGGGCTGGGGCTGTCGGGCAGCACCAGCACGGTATGGGCAAACTCCGAACCCTGGGATTTGTGGATGGTCATGGCGTAGACGGTCTCGTGAGGCGGCAAACGGCTTGGCAGCAGGGCCCGCAGGGTGCCATCCGGCTGCTCAAACCATACCTTTAACCGGCCAGTTTCATCGGGCAGGCAGAGCCCCATATCGCCGTTGTAGAGGCCGACGCCGTGGTCGTTGCGCACCACCATCACCGGGCGACCGGCATACCAGTCGCCATCGCGGGCGATCAGGCCAGCCCGTGACAGGGCCAGTTCGAGCCGCTCGTTTAGCCCCAGCACCCCGAACGGGCCATCGCGCAGGGCGCAGAGGATCTGGAAGCTGTTGAATGCCTTGAACACGGCGGCGGGCGCCTCCCCCGCGCGGGCCGCCTTCAGATAGGTTCCGTAACCGGCCACCCCTTGGGCAATCAGGGCCTCAAAAGCCTCCCCCGCCCAAGGGTGCATGCTGATATCCCTAAAGCCCATGCCCCAGACAGCCTCCACCGCCGTGGCATCGCCGCTGTTGCAGGCGCGTGCCAGCTGGCCGATGCCCGAGTGCTGATCAAAGCGCCAACTCTTGGCCAGCAAGCAGAGGCTGTCGCGCACCGGAGCCCCTGCGGGCGAGCCCTGCAGGCGGTAGCCAGTCTGGCGGGAGAGCCAATCCGCCTGCGCCGGGCTGATGCCCTGTTCGATAAAGCTGCAGATATCGCCGAGCACGGCCCCCGCCTCCACCGAGGCGAGCTGATCCTTATCGCCGAGCAGGATCAGGCGGGCATGGCTGGGCAGCGCATCGAGCAGGCGCGCCATCATCGGCAAGTCGACCATGGAGGCCTCATCCACCACCAGCAAGTCGAGGTGCAGCGGGTTGCCCGCGTGGTGGCGGAACTGACTGCGCCCCGGGATAACCCCGAGCAGCCGGTGCAGGGTGCCCGCTTCGGTGGGGATCGCTTCGACCCATTCGGGGGGCAGATCGAGGGCCTGCAGAGCAGAGCCGATACTCTCGGTGAGGCGCGCCGCCGCCTTGCCGGTGGGGGCCACCAGCCGGATCGCCGGGGCCTTGCCAGCCTGCAGGCCAGTCTCCACCAGAATGGCGAGCAGTTTGGCAACCGTGGTGGTCTTGCCGGTGCCGGGGCCGCCGGAGATCACCGCAAAGGGGCGCGCCGCCGCGGTGGCCGCCGCCAGCTTCTGGCCGTTGCAGCAGAGCGCCTCGGACACCAGCGTATCCAGTTTGCTCAAGTCACTCGCCGCCTGGGCGCTGGCCAGCAGTGCCTCGATGGCGGGCCAATTCACTTCGTTCGGGAACACCAGATCCAGATACTTTTCGATAAAGTGACGGGCCGAGAAGTCGGGGGCGAGGCGGGCCTTGAGCAGCGCCGCGAACACCAACCCATAGTCGCGGGCAAACAGCCGCGACAGAGCGGGAGCAATCTCCGGCCATTCGGCTCGTTCACTCAAGGTGCGCAGATGGCGGGCTACTCCCTGCTCGTGATCGTGGTAGCGGGTAAGGTAGAGCCGCCCGTGCCACAGCCGCAGCGGCCAGCGCGGGGCGAGCCCCTCATCCTGTTCGGTACCAACCAGGGGACTCTCTGCAAACAGGGCGGGCCAGCGGGCAGGATCCGCCAGATCCCCCAGCAGATCCCGGCTCTGCTGGGGATCCAGCCCGAACGGGCGCAAAGATCCGGCAGCGAGCATCTCCAGCGGCAGACAGACATGGCCGCGCCCCAGCTCGAAGCAGGCGAGCGCCGCCCCCAGCACCAGCTCGGGGCTGCCGCCAAGGTCGGCCACCAGCCTGGCAAATTGCAGATCCAGCTGGCGGATACGGCCAGCCAGCGCCAGTGTTTTGAGCCGTTCAACCATCATTGCGCTGGCTGCGGTGCTGATCATGGTGCCGCTCATGCCTCTACCTCGTTCAATGCTTGGGATCCCGCTGCTGGCAGCTCACTGCCTTCGCGAAACAACTTATCCAGCCCCAGCACCAGTTCACGGCTCGGGCGGGTATGGAAAATGCCCCCCTGCGGCATGCCGCGCAGGAACAGATAGAAAACGCCGCCAAAGTGCTGCTCGAAGTCGTAGCCCGGCAGACGCAGGGTGAGCAGCCGGTGCAGCGCCAGCGAGTAGAGCTGGTATTGCAGGTCGTAGCGGTGCTCGGCCATCGCACGCTCCAGCGCCGGACGGCTGTAATCAGCGGGGCTCATGCCGAGGTGGTTCGATTTGTAGTCGAGCAGATACCAGCGCCCCTGCCACTCGAACACCAGGTCGATAAAGCCCTTGAGCATCCCCTGCACGGTGGCAAAGCTGAGCGGCTTGTTGCCCCGCGACAGCGGGTCGTGCTGCTGGCAGAGCGCAGTCAGCGCCGGTGCCGTCACCCGCCCCATGGGCAGGAAGAACTCCAGCTCCACCTGCTTGCGCTCGGGCGCCAGATCCCGCAGCCGCACCGGCTCACCAAAGCCGGTATCGAGCGGAGTATCGAGCACAGCCTCCACCTGCTGTTGCAGCACCGGAGCCCAGCTTTCGTCGAAGCCATCTTGCGCCAGCAGAGTGGCGATATGCTCTGCCAGCGGCTCGCCACCAGCGCTTTGAAAGTCGATGGTCTCGAACAGGCTGTGCAGCAAGGTGCCGGGGCGCGCCCCTTTCGGGAAGGTGAAGATGGAGGGCTGGGGTGCCTCGTCCGGTTGCTCGGAAGCCTGCGCGGCCGCCTCGGTCACTACCTCGTCATCGAAGCCGGGATTGGCGAGGACGCCCTTACTGTGACCGTGACCCTGCGCCGCCAGCCCGGAGTAGGAGCTGATCCACCAGTCCCTCTCAAGGGAGCCGCTAAAGTGGCGCACCTGCGGCTCGCCCAGCAGCTCCTCTTCTGGCGGCAGCGGGGCCGGACGGGTGAGCGAGGGCTCACCGACGGCCACCCCGGGCAGCGCCTGCGACAGCTCGGTCAGCGCGGTCGCCAGCGTCTGTGCATCCCCCTCTTCGCCCTTTTGCAGCAGGTAGCCGATGGCGGTGTGGTGCAGGTCGGTCTTCTCCGACTTGCCCGCCCCCGCCCGCACCGGCGCCAGCCCCAGCCAGGTGGCGTAGACGCCCCGGGTCAGCGCCACGTAGAGCAGCCGCAAATCTTCGGCAAGGCGCTCCCTGTCCGCTTCTGCGAGCGATGAGTCGGCGCCGGTCAGATCGAGAATAGTGCGATTGCCCGCCTCGTCCGCCTCGTGATAGAGCGGGGTCTCGGCGGTTCTGTGGCTGCAGATAAAGGGCAGGAACACCAGCGGGTACTCCAGCCCCTTGGATTTGTGGATGGTGACGATCTGCACCAATTTCCGCTCGGATTCGAGGCGCAGTACCTGCTCCGCATCCTGCCCGTTGGGGCGGCTCACCGCCTCCCCCAACCAACGCAGCAGGGCATATTCGCCATCCAGCTCGCTGCTCACCTGTTGCAGCAGCTCGCCAAGATGGAGGAAGTTGGTCAGCCGCCGCTCGCCATAGGGGCTCGCCAAAAGCGAAGAGGCGAGATTGCGCCGGTGCAGCAGGGCCCGCAACATGGCCAGCACGCCACGACGGTGCCAGATCTTGCGGTACTCCATAAACTCCTGCACCGCGCTCTCCCACGCCCGCTCGTCGCTGGCCAGCCCATCGAGCGCCTTGGCATCCAGATCAAACAGGCCGGTCGCCAGCGCCGCCCGCAGGCTGCGCTCTTCGCTCGGGTTCTGGCAGGCGTGCAAAATCAGCAAAATCTCCCGCGCCTCCGTCTGCTCCAGCACGCTCTCGCGGTTCGACAGATAGACGGAGGCGATGGCGAGGCGCGCCAGCTCCTGCTGCACCAGCTTGCCCTCGGCGCCGGTGCGCACCAGCACGGCGATATCTCCGGACTTCACCGCCTGATCACCGATCAATGCCTTGCCCTCGCGGGCCAAGGTCAGCAGGCGGTGGATCTCGGCGGCGGTGGCGCGGGCCATCTTGCTCTGGTAATCCCCCCGGTTGAAGGTGGGCTGGCCGGTCAGCTGCCAGCAGTGGAGCACTGGAGCGGCTTCGCCATCGAGCAGCAGCGCCTTGCTCTTGCCCTGGGCCTCCACCGGCAGAAAGGGGATATCCGCCTCGTAGATAAAGGGATCCTTGGCCCGCTCGAACAGGCCGTTGACCGCCCCCACCAGCGCACTGCTGGAGCGCCAGTTGCGCCCGAGGGTGTAGTGGGCGCTCACATTTCGCCGCGCCTGAATGTAGGTAAAGATGTCGGCGCCGCGAAAGCCGTAGATGGCCTGCTTGGGGTCACCGATCATCAATAGCGCCGTATCTGTGTGACCGCCGTAAAGCCGATGGAAGATGCGGTACTGCTGGGGATCGGTATCCTGAAATTCGTCGATCATCGCCACCCGGTAGGTGGCGCGAATGCGCTCGCAGAGCCGCTCGCCAAGGCTTGAGCCGAGCGCCCCGTCGAGATCTTTGAGCAGGTCATCGAACGAGAGCTGATGGGCCTGCCGCTTGCTGGCCTGCATCCGGCTGCGCACTACTTTGGCCGCCCGCTGCAGGATAAGGTCGCGAATACCGGGACTGCTCGCCAGCAGCTCATCGATCTGGCTGAACAGCGGCAGGGTCGGCACTGCGCCCCCCTTCTTGAGGTTCTCCTCCAGCACCGTCTGGCCGAAACGCTCCAGCTCCTTGGGGATGGCGTAGCCGCTGCTCTCGTCCTGCGCCCAGTCAGCTATCTTGGCAAGCCACCCCTCGTAGTTCTTGCCGGTGTAGCGGCTGATCTGGCCGTCGGTCTGGCGGCGGATCTCGTCCGTCTGCGCCAGCCACTCGCGCTTCACCGCCTCAATGCGGCTCATGGCCGCCTGATGGCGGGCGGCGAGGGTCTCGTCCCCCAGCGCGGGGTGGATCTCCAGCTCGCTGTTGTCGAGCCAGCTACCCATCTCCCGCAGCAGGGCGGCGGGGCTCGGCCAGAGCGCACGCACCGCGCTGGCGAGGGTTTTATCCACCGGATAGAACTCGGCGCGCCAGTAGTCGCTCACCGCCTGCAGCCTGAGCTGGCTGTCGTCGGTAAGAAATTCGGTCTCGAAGAGGGCACCCGATTCGAAGGCGTTCTGTTTCAGCATCCGCTGGCAGAAACCGTGGATGGTAAAGACCGTCGCCTCGTCCATCTGCCGCTCGGCGGCCAGCAGGCGACGGGCCGCCAGCTCGTGATCCTCCACCTCGTCCAGCAGTTGGGCCAGCAGGGTGTCACTGCTGTGACCGCGCATAAAGGCGAGGCGCGCCTCGTGAATGCGGCCACGGATCCGCCCGCGCAGCTCGGCGGTGGCCGCCTCGGTAAAGGTCACCACCAGAATTTCGGTCACCGAGAGCGGCCGCTCGTGGGCACTCGGCTGACCGGCATCGGCCCCCTCTTCGATGAGCGGGCCGTGGCCCAGCAGCAGGCGCAGGTAGAGACCGGCGATGGTGTAGGTCTTGCCGGTACCGGCGGAGGCTTCGATCAGTCGTTCACCATGGAGGGGAAAACGCAGGGTATTGAGCGGGTTAGCCATTATTTCAGCTCCTCCAGGGTCTTGAGCAGCGGGGTCAGGTGTTCGCGGGCAAGCGCCTGCAACTGACCAAGCACCTCGTCATCGAGTTCGGGGAAGCAGCGGGCGACGTAAACGTCTTGCCCCTCCCCATTGATCATCCAGCCGCCGTTGAAACGGGTGAGAGCCGCCTTGTCGGCCGCCTCCGGCTTGTCGGGATCCTTCTCGATCGCCTTGAGCCAATCCCAGGCGGTGTTGGGGAAGAAGGGCAGCGGCCGCTTCATCCCCTGCGCCCAGCACGCCACCAGCGCCGCCAGTTTGGGGCGCGCCTCATCGGCAGCGAGCTTGGCTAACCGCAGACTCTGTTTGGCATCGAACAGCAGGGTGTCGCCGGGGGCGCCGCTCAATGAGAGGCAGAGGTGCTGGATCCAGCCCAGCAGCAGATCCTTGCCGTTGAAGCTGCCGGGTTTGACCACCAGCAAACGCCCCTTCTGGGTGTCGATCCACCCTTGCAGCTGACCCTGAGTGAGGGAGATATCGATCTCCACCGCCTGCTTTTCTGACTCATTGGCCGCAACCCATGGCCGCAGCCGATCCGCCAGCTTGCCCATCTCGGCATCCAGATCGTCCAGCAGCAGGCTGCCGAACCACCCTTGCGGCAAGAGGCCGGTAAGCTGCAACCGCTCGCGACGCTCGGTGCTTTCACCTTCCGCCAGATGGGCATCGAGCAGCAGATCTTTCAGCTGATAATGTTGCAGGCCATCCAGCTCGAACGGCTCGCTGTCCTCGATGTTGGCTTCGTTCAGCTCAAACCACACCTTGAGGCGGCGGTTGAGGAAATATTTGGTGGGCTGGCGATAGAAGCGCAGCAGCTCCGCCAGCTCCAGCCCCTGCTCCTTGCCCCATTCGGGGGGCAAAGGCAGCTCGCCACTCTGGAAGTTGGCCGCGCCACGCACCGGATTGAGGGCAGGCAGCCAGTCGGCAGCATAGGTAAAGAGGCGCGAACCCGCCGCCGGGTAGAAGTAGTTGCGGCTGTAGGGGGTGAGCGGGTGCGCAACCATCAGGTGGTTGAGCAGCCGCTTGCCGGAGGTTTCGTCGTCGAGATCCTCATCCCCCGCCAGCACAAAGCCCTGCCGCACATAGTCGATCAGCTCCGCCAGCAGCACCGAGGGCACCTTGTCGCTGTTGTCCTGCGCACTGAAGCCCTGATAGCTGATATAGAGCCCCTGCTGGGCACTCAGCAGGGCCTCGAGGAAGAGGTAGCGGTCATCATCGCGACGGGAGCGATCCCCACGCCGCGACGCCACCGCCATCAGGTCGAACCCCATGGGGGCCAGGGTGCGCGGGTAGACGCCATCGTTCATGCCGAGCAGGCAGACCTGCTTGAAGGGGATGGAGCGCATCGGCATCAGGGTGCAGAAGTTGACCTGACCGGCGAGGAAGCGCTGGCTGGAGCGGGACTCCCCCAGCACGCTGCCGAGGTAGTCCTGCAACAGATCGGCGGTAATGGGCTGCTCGAAACGGGCTTCACCAAGCCGGGTCTGCCACTCGACCAGCTGGCTGCGAATAAGCTGGAGCTGACGCTCTTCATCCTCGTCGGCCAGATAGAAGCGCTCCAGCAGCGCCAGCAGGCAGGCGTTCCACTCGGCCAGCGGCTGCGCCTGTTGCAGGCGGGGCAAAAACTCAGCCAGCGAATCGACAAACCAGGCGAGCTTGCCGAGCGCCAGCCCCTGCTGACCCTCGATATCGGCGTAGGGCAAGATGCCCGCCACCGGCTCACCATCCCCCATGGCAAAGCCGAGCAGCATGCGGCGCAGGCCGAACAGCCAGCTGTTGCCGGACATGGGCGGCAGATCGAACCGCACGGGGTAACCGTCATCCAGCCCCCAGCGGATGCCGGTCTCCTGCACCCAGACCCGCAGCTGGTTGAACTCGTCGTCATCCAGCTCGAAACGGCGCAGCACGGCGGGCACCTCGAGAATGGCGAGCAGCTCCCCTGCCCCGAAGCGAGCGTTGGGCAGCCTGAGCAGGGCGAGGAAGCTTTGCAGCAGCGGGCTCTCCTGACTCGCCGCCCGATCCGAGACCGCAAACGGGATCTGACCGCGCGCGCCAAACACCGCCTGAATATAGGGGCCGTAGCTATTCACATCCGGCATCATCACCACCACATCTTTCGGGGTGAGGGTGGGATCCTGTTCGAACAGCGCCAGCAGCCGGTCGTGCAGCACCTCGAGTTCGCGCATCGGGCCGTGGCAGGCGTGGATCTGCAAGGATCCATCCGCCGGATCGATCGGGCTCTTGTGATGGCTGCTGTCGAGATCGAACTGACCGGCGCCCCGTTCTGCCAGCTCCAGCACATCCTTCTGTATGGCGCGCAGCAGGCTGACATTGCCCTTGCCATCCACTTCGTCGATATCGACGAAGGCCTCGATTTGCGGCACCTCCAGCTCCATCAGCTGATGCAGGTAGTCGCGCCCCAGCTTGCCCATGGAGGCGAGCAGCGGGTTGGCGGGGCCCTGCAATGTCTCGATATCGGTGCCGGGTTTGAGCTTGTTCTCCAACCGAGCCAGGGTCTTGCGATCCAGCAGATCCCCCCAGTAGTAGCGGCAGGGGTTGGTGACGAACAGGTGCACCTCTACCTCCGACCGGCTGCCGAGGGCCAGCAGCGCCTCCACATAGCGCGGCGGCAGCGCCGAGATGCCGAACACAAAGACCCGCTGCGGCAGCTTGCCCGGCAGATCGGCGGTACGCTCCAGCTCGTGGATAAACTCCTCGTAGAGGTTGGCGCGGTGGTAACCGCTCGGAGAGAGCGCCAACGTGCGGGCCACCAGCTCACGCCACAGCTCCGGCTGCCAGTCCTGACCGCTCACCCCGGCCAGCTCCTGACTCAATCCTTCCCCCTCTTCCCAGCGGGCGATCCAGTCCGGCCGGTAGACCAGATACTGGTCAAAGAGATCCGCCACCTTCTGGCAGAGCTGCCACAACCGCACCTGCTCGGGCTCCTGGGCAGGATCCTCCTCATCTCCTCCGCCCAGATAAGCGGCGAGCGGGGCAAAGGCGGGCCGCTCCAGCAAGGCGGGCAGAATGGTCATCAGCTGCCAGCTCATGGAGCCTTTGTTGTAGGGACTCTGGCGCGGCACATCTGCCAGCACCCGGGTGAACATCTCCCAGATAAAGCTGGCGGGCAGCGGAAAGTCGATATTGGCGGCGATGCCGAACGCTTTAGCCAGCTCCAGCTTGAGCCACTGGGCCATGCCCGGACTCTGCACCAGGATCTGCTCCCGATCGAAGGGGTGAGAGAGAGGGGCCTGCCGGATGCGGCTCACCAGCAGCTCTTTGAGCAGATCCAGCTGATTGGAGTGGTAGAGGGTAAACATGAGCAATTCCCGCCTGTGGATGAGAGGGGGCGAGGGAAAAGGCGAGCCATTTCCGTCACTTCACAAGAGAGGGAATTGTCAGGGATCGGGGGATAAGATGCAAAAGGCACTTGTGGCCAGCAGGCGGGCAAACCGCTGAACCATGAGGGGCGCCGCAGATTTGTGCCGTCACCTCACCTACCCGGAAAACGCAGACAGAAAAAAGCCGGTGCAGTTGCACCGGCCAAAAGGCATTGGAAAACTTGACTATTCAGGGCATTACCAGTTTTTGCCGAGACGGGCATCCACACTGAAAGCCCCTGCTCCGGCCGCCGCCAGCGCCAGGAAACCACCGGCCACTGAGACGTTCTTCATAAACATCAGCATCTGCATCTGTTCTGCAGGCTGATAATGGAAAATAAAGGCAGCCATCAGGGTGAAACCGGCCAGCAGCACGGAGAGGCTGCGGGTAAAGAGACCGAGCACGACGGCAAGGCCACCACCCAGCTCAAGCAGGATCACCAGCGGCAACATAAAGCCCGGCACGCCCATCGCTTCCATATAGCCCTGAGTACCGGCATAGCCGCCGATCTTGCTCCAGCCCGCCATTACGAACATCAGCGCCAGCAGTACACGACCCGCCAGCAGCGCTACATCTTTCATCTTGTCCATTTCATATTCCTCGTTTGTGTCACATCACCGCTGACTGCTTCAGGGTAGGTCAAATAACAGAGCTTGGCTGGCACTGGTCGCAACCAGCTCCCACCGGTATTCATCACGACTGAGTACCCCGTCGCCGGGTCGGGCAGCCAGACCGTTGGCGGTCAGCTCCCCTGAAATCATCTGCAGGTAACCGTGTCGGCCAGCCAGTGCCCATTCGAGCGTCTCGCCCGGGGCCAGTTCCAGCCGCCATACGCGGGCCTGTTGGCGGATCCGCAGCGATCCCGCCTCGCCATCCGGTGACGCCACCAGCGTCATGCCCGGTCTGGACTCGATCTTCTTCTGCTGATATCCGGGTGGCGTGCCGAACTCGTTCGGCTCGATCCAGATCTGCAACAGGGAGAGAGGATCCGTCTGCGAGGGGTTGTACTCGCTGTGGCGGATCCCGCTGCCTGCGCTCATCAGCTGGAAATCCCCTGCCGGGATCTGCTCGGCATGGCCGAGGCTGTCCTTGTGCTCTATGGTGCCTTGCAGCACGCAGGTGAGGATCTCCATATTGGCGTGAGGGTGGGTGGCGAATCCGCCACCCGGCGCAACCAGATCCTGATTGATCACCCGCAGTACCGAGTGCCCCATCCACTCCGGGTCATAGTAGTGACCGAAGGAGAAACTGTGGCGCGCGTCCAGCCAGCCAAAGTTGGCCTTGCCCCGCGCTTCTGCGGCTCTCAATTGCATCATGGTCTGCTCCTCACCTACCGGGACGGTTGATTAACGCTGTTTGCCGCTACCGATGCCGAACGGAATGCGATACTCGCTGCTCTCGCCAGCCAGGCTGACGGTCAGGTTGCCCTGAGTACGGCTCGGGATCCGCACCTGCTGGGTGCCAGTCAGGTTGGCGTGGACTGATGCCAGCAGATCGCCAGACTCGTCACGTACTTCCAGCATCGGATTGGCTTTGCCATCCACTGCGGCAGTGGCGTTCCAGTTCACAAACAGCACGCCGGGCATGGCGTTGAAGTCAGCCGGTACGGAAGCTTGGGCGAAACCTGTGGTCATCAGGCCTGCAACGGCCAGCATCTTGATTACGTTTTTCATGTTCATTCACTCTCTTGTTTTATATGTCATTGCCAAGGCCTTTTCGGCCAGAATCAATGCATCCATGCAAGAGGTTATTCAAATAGTGTGTTGTTCTTTCACCGACATCAGACAGACCGATTTGGTGTGTCACAGTGCGGAACTACCCGCATATTTGGCCGCTCGATGCTCCTGCCTAAGCGTTGATTGAATATTAAAGTGACATGACCTAACTTGTTAGCGAGATAAACTGGCAAACATATTCAAAAAAATTGAAGGTAAGGAATGGCCAAGGAATCGAACAAGGAGCGGGCGCTGACCCTGGAGGCAATCCGGGTGCTGGACGCCATCGACCGCCGCGGCAGCTTTGCGGCGGCGGCCGACGAGCTGGGCAAGGTGCCCTCGGCATTGAGCTATACGGTGCAGAAGCTGGAAGATGAACTGGATGCCATGCTGTTTGACCGCAGCGGCCACCGCACCAAGTTCACCCCGGCCGGACGCATGCTGCTGGAGCGCGGCCGGGTGCTGCTGGAGGCAGCCGAGCATCTGGTAGGCGAGACCCGGGCGCTGGCCCGTGGCTGGGAGACCGACATCACAGTCGCCGTCGATGCGCTGGTCCCGGTGCAGGCCCTCTACCCCTTGGTGGAGAAGCTGGCCGAGCAGACCGATACCCGACTGCGGCTGCGGGCCGAGGTGCTGGCGGGTAGCTGGGAGTGTCTGGAAGATGGTCGCGCCGACCTGCTTATCTCCTCCATCAATCCGGACATCATGATGACCGGCATCAAGCATCAGGTGATCAAGGACGAGGTGATGCTTTACGTCGCCCATCCCGATCATCCGCTACATCAGGAGCCCGAACCCTTGGCCGACGAGACCCTGCGTCGCTACCGCGCCATCGCCGTCGCCGATACCGCCCTGCGCAAGCCGGTGCTCACCTACCGCCTGCTGGACAAGCAGCCGCGCCTCACCGTCAGCACCATGACGGAGAAACGGGATGCCCTGCTGGCAGGGATCGGCGTCGGCACCATGCCACAGAGCTGGATTGAGGAGGACATCCGGGCCGGTCGGCTCAAGGTGATCAGCCCCGAGTACCGCCATCAGCTGCAGGTGGTGCTGGCCTGGCGCCGCGATACCATGGGCAAGGCCAAAAGCTGGCTGGTGCGGGAGATACCAAAACTGTTTGCAGCTGGTGAAAAATGAGACACAGTTAACAGACCGCTCAATAGCTGCCTCACTTGACACCCAGCTCTTTTATTGGTTCCATAGCCGCCTCATTTGAACCAATGGAATCTGTAAAAAATGAAAAAGAGTTTGCTGGTAGCCCTCACCACCCTGCCCCTGTTTGCCAATGCTGGCCTGATGGACTCGCTGACCGACAGCGTCACCAGCAGCGTCAAGGATGCAGCTAATACCGCCGTATCCGGTGCAGTGGACAGCGCATCCAACGAAGCCATCAAGAAGGCACTGGATATCAAGGAAGGCGGCTCCAACAAGCAGGCTATTAAAGAGAAGCTGGGTGCTCCTGCCACCACCAAGACCGAATCCGGTCTGGAAGTGTGGACTTATGATCTGGATGCCCTGAAGAAGGCCTCTCCGCTGCTGGCAGAAACCACCAAAACCCTGCTGAAAGATACCGACGCAGCCAAGAAGAACGTCGTTATCAAGTTCGAAGGTGATACCGTCAAGAAAGTAGACCTGACCGACAAGGCTCAGGGCTAAGTTCGCTCGTCCGGTGGAGTGGGCTGAACACCCGCATCGGCACAGATAGCAAGAGGGGGAGCACTGGGCTCCCCTCTTTTATTGGCAATCACCAGCGTTCAACCAATCTGCTGCTCAACGCAGTAAACACAAAAAGGGTGGCCTCGGCCACCCTTGGGTTGATAACAGCTGGCGTTGTTACTGGTTCGCTTCGGCGAACTGCTTCATCGCTTCGGCGTGCTTGGTCATGCCGGCGGCACGCTCGTTGAGCTTCTTGATAAACTCCGCCTTCTTGGCCGGATCCTCAATGCGGTCATAACGTTGCTGCAGGTTGGCCTGGATCTGCTCCGGGGTCATGTTCTGCATGCGGGCCATCTTGTCGTGGCGACCACCGTGGTGTTTGCCACCCATCATGCCACCACCGTCCATCGGGCAATCCACCATGGCACCGGGCTGGCCGGTGGGGGCCGCTTCACTGGCAGCATAGGCACCCAGCGGCAGGCCAAGGATCAGGGTGGCGGTCAGCAGGGTTTTGGTCAGCTTTTTCATGGTCTATCTCCTGTAGGGATGATTCTGGTTCGGCGCTCTTGCCTTGCCCTCAAGTAAACACCCTGTCGGTGTCTGAACTTTGCCAGCATCGCCCTTTTTTGTAGCAGAGTGTGGCATCGTGCGGATCTGGCACACTTTGACACAAACCGCAGGGCGGATTTTCGTATACTCGTGCCAACGCCAAGCAGGGGAGGTATTCATGAACCAGGGCAACACCCACATTCTGGTGGTCGACGATCACAGCGAGATCCGCGATCTCTTGAAACGCTTTCTGGAACAGCACGGCCTGCGGGTCAGCTGCGCCCGGGATGGCAAGGAGATGAAGCGACTGCTGGAGGAGCGGGAGTTCGACCTGCTGGTGCTGGATCTGATGATGCCGGGTGAAGATGGTCTGACCCTCTGCCGCGAGCTGCGGGTCAAATCGAACCTGCCCATCATCATGCTGACTGCCATGGGGGAAGAGACCGACCGCATCATCGGATTGGAGATGGGGGCCGACGACTATCTGGCAAAGCCTTTCAATCCGCGCGAGCTGCTGGCGCGCATCAAGGCGGTGATGCGCCGCACCCAGGCGGATAACCAACCCGCCGCCGAAACCCTGACCCGGGATCTGCGCTTCGATCGCTGGCTGCTCGACGTCAATCGCCGGGAGCTGGTCGATGAGGATGGGGTGGGCCTGAGCCTCTCCACCGCCGAGTTCGATCTTCTCAAGGTGTTTCTGGAACGCCCGCAGCGGGTGCTGAGCCGGGATCAACTGCTGGACCTGGCCCGTGGCCGCGAGGCGGTGGCCTTTGATCGCGCCATCGATACTCTGGTGAGCCGGCTGCGCCGCAAGCTGGAGCGGGATCCCAAGAATCCGGAGCTGATCAAGACCATCTGGGGTGGTGGTTATATGTTTTCCGCCGACGTGACGCAGGTTTAAGCAGTGGGTACCTTGCGACGACTGTGGGCACGGATGTGGCCCAAGGGGCTGACCGGCCAGATCATTCTGGTGGCGCTGGCGGGGTTGATCCTGATCCAGCTGCTCAGTATCCAGATCTACCGCACGGATCGGGAGGAGGCGCTCGGCTTCGTCAACAGCCGCAACGCCATGCAGCGGATCATCTCTGTGGTGCGGCTGCTCTCCCTCTCCCCCCCGTCCCTCTATGACGAGATCCTCAAGGCGAGCCGCAGCGAGACCCTGCTGCTGCGCCTCTCCGACGAGCCGCTGCAACCGGATAACCGCAGCCCCCGCTTCGAGCAGCTGGTGCGCTCGCGCCTCAACTACCCCCCCGGCCTCACCGTCGAGATCAGTGCCGAACTGAAGGAGGATACCCAGCGCAGCAAGGCGTGGGAACATCATGCCCGCATGATGCGGGATCGCAAGGGGCCGCCCCCGCCGCGGGATATGCGGCTCTACGGCTCCATCGAACTGCCGCAGGGGGGCTGGCTGCAGTTCAGCTCGCTGGTCGACAAGGAGGCGGGTAGCTGGTCGTGGCAGACCACCCTCAATCTGATGCTGGTCGCCAGTCTGGTGATCGGACTGATGGTGCTGCTGTTTCGCCGTGCCACCCGCCCACTCAAGCAGCTGGCAGGCAATGCGGAGCGGCTCGGACGGGGCGAGGATATCGAGCCCTTGAAAGAGGAGGGGCCGACCGAGATCCGCGAATCGATTCAGGCCTTCAACCGGATGCACACCCGGCTCGACCGCTTCGTGCAGGACAGAACCCGGATGCTGGCGGCCATCTCCCACGATCTGCGTACCCCCATCACCAGCCTGCGGCTGCGCACCGAGTTTCTGGCCGATGGCGAGGACAAGGAGCGGATCCAGCAGACCCTGCAACAGATGGAGCAGATGCTGGCCGCGACCCTCAGCTTTGCCCGCGAGGAGGGGCAGCAGGAGGCCACTCGCGAGCTGGATCTGGTCAGCCTGCTGGTCAGCCTGTGCGATGACTATGCCGATACCGGCCAGCCGGTCACCTGTCTGGCGGAGGGCAAAGAGGTCTACGCCTGCCGGGCCAACACCCTGCGCCGGGTGCTGCAGAACCTGATCGGCAACGCCATCAAATATGCCGGCAGCGCCGAAGTGTCGCTGGAGCGGCGCAAGGAGGAGCTGTTGATCCGGGTCTGCGATAACGGGCCGGGGATCGATCCGGCGCGGCTGGAGGATGTGTTCAAGCCGTTCGTGCGGCTCGATGAAGCGCGCAACACCGAGTCCGGCAGTGTCGGGTTGGGCCTCTCCATTGCCCGCACCTTGGTCCATCAGCACGGCGGCGAGCTTACCCTGCTCAATCGGCCACAGGGGGGACTGGAGGCGCGGATCAGCCTGCCGCTGTAAGTAGTTACTCTATCCGCCAGCCTTGTCATGGCGCCATTTGCATCATGCAAACTTCATCATGTGAGCGCTTGTTCTTCGATCAGAAAGGCGGTGATAATCGATGACCACGGGACGGTATACGGCAACGGATTGGAGCAAGGATGGCCTCTTCCAGGACAGGAGTCATAGTCAGTATCGGGTGGGGGCTCCTGCTGCTCGCCCTTGCCCTGCCTGCATGGGCCAAAGCCCCGGAAGAGCCGATCATCATTACCAACTCCAAAGCCTGGCAGCCCTTCTCCTATATCAATGAGTCGGGCCAGCCGGATGGCCTGCTGATCGATTTGTGGCGTGAATATGCCCGGGTGACCGGCCAGAAGATCGAGTTCAAGCTGGTCGACTGGCAAGGCTCCCTCGACCTGCTCCATGAGGGGAAAGCGGATGTTCACGCCGGACTGCTCTGGTCACCGGAGCGGGACAAGCTGTTCGACTATGGCCGGCCTCTCGCCCAGCTCGACTCCCAGCTCTTCTTCTCGAGCGAACTGCGCGGCACCGATGTACATTACTACCTGCTCCATGAAACGGTCGGTGTGGTAGCCGGTGGCTACGAGGAGTATTATGCCAGACGCTACTTCCCCGGCACCAGGCTGCAGACCTTCGACGACAATGACACCCTGCTGGCGGCGGCCTTTCGGGGCGACATAAAGGCCTTTATCGCCGATCTGCAGGTCGCTAACTTCTACATCTATACCTCCGACGATCCCACTCGCTTTATTCCGGTTCGCCACCTATATACCGACCAGATCCGCTTTGCTGTGAAAAAGGGCGACCTTGCCCTGTTACACCGGTTGGAAGAGGGGTTCGCCAAGCTCAAAGAGAGCGATCGGGAGAGGATCATCCGCAAGTGGATGCATGTCGAAACCGTCTACCCCATCCATCTCGGTCCCTGGCTACTGCTGGCCGGGGCATTGATCATGGTGGCCTACATAGTGCAATTGCGCCGGGCCGTTGCCAGCCGTACCACCGAGTTAAGCCGAGCCAACGCCAGACTGGAGAAACAAGCCAGTACCGATCCCCTTACCGGCCTGCTCAACCGACGGGCATTCATGCCCGCCATGGAGCAACGGCTGGCAAGCGGGGAGCCCTGTGCTCTGCTGCTGTTCGATGTGGATCACTTCAAGGAGACCAATGACCGTTTTGGTCATGGCATCGGGGATCTGTTGCTGGAAAAGCTGGCCACGACTGTGACCAACCTGTTGCCCGAAGAGGCTCTGCTGGCTCGTATCGGCGGCGAAGAGTTTTGCCTGCTGCTGCCGCTGGCCACATTGGCAGAGACAGAGCAATGGGCCGAGCGTATCTGCCTGGAGATCAACCGGCAAACTCTGCACACCAGCAGCGGCGAGGTGACCCTCTCCATCAGCACCGGGGCAGTCTGGGTCGCCGCAGAGAGAGAGGCTGATGCCGACCAGCTACTGCGGCAGGCTGACGCCCTCATGTATCAGGCCAAGGGACTGGGACGCAATACCTGGCGAGCCGCCCCCTATCAAGCATAGCCCCTGACGGACACGCAATAAAAACGGCCGCCATCGGAAGATGACGGCCGCATGACAGGTTCCCTATCAGAAGTTGTAAGTCACGCCCAGGTTGTAGCGGCGACCATCCAGCACAGTGCCATAGCTGCTGTAATCCACCGTCTTGTCGAACAGGTTGTAGACCCCGGCGGTCAGATCCAGATGCTTGTTGGCCTTGTAGACCAGGCCCATGTCAAAGAAGGTGTAGGAAGGAGTCCCCTCCGCCATCTTGACCCGGCTCAGGTACTCGGAGGTCTCGCCACGGAAGTTGACCCGTGACCAGAGGCTGAGATCCTCGGTGGTTTGCCAGTCAACACTGCCGTTGAACATGTGACGGGGCATCTGGTTGAGGGCATGACCCGCCAGTGGACCACTCTTCTGCTCAGACTGGGTAAAGGTGTAGCTGGAGCTGACCGACCAATCCTCATTGATGGCCCAATCCATCATCCCCTCGACACCGCGCATGTTCGCCTTGTCGACGTTGACCCGATCACTGATGAAGTCATAGCTGTGACCATTGAGGGTACAGGCGGGATCACTTTTGCTGGTGCAACGACGCACTTCGGAGATCTTGTTCTTGAAGTCGGTGTTGAACAGGGTAACACCGGCGTTAAAGCCCTGATGGCCATTCCACAGCAGGCCGATCTCTTCACTCACGCTGGTCTCGGGTTTGAGATCAGGATTACCGACCAGCATGCCATCCAGGCTGCCACCACCGGTGACCTGGCCCCAGTTGGCCGCCGACATCCGCAAGTCAGGGGAGCGGTAACCGGTTGATACGCCCCCTTTCAGGGTCCAGCTGTCATCCAGATGCCAGACGCCGTAGAGGCGCGGGCTCCAGTGAGAGCCGTAGTTCTGGTCCCGATCCATGCGGGCGCCACCGGTCAGGGCAAAGCTGTCTGTGAGTGACCACTCATCCTCGACAAACATCGCCCAGCTCCAGCGAGTCAGCTGCTCGGCAGGGTTGGCCACTTTCAGGGTATTGCCCTGATCGTGCAGATCCTCATAGCGATACTGACCACCGACGCTCAGGTAGTGATCACCCAGAATAAACTGGGTATGGGTATCGGCGATGGTGTTGGTAAGCTCCATCTTGCGGCCGGGGTTGGTGTTGGTCTCCTGCTGCAGATAGCTGCTGGAAGAGCCGAAATCATACTGGCCATCATGGGTCAACGCATAGTTGGTGCGCTCGTAGCGGTTAAGGCTATCTTTCGCCTTGGCAGCCAGCGAATTGCCGGCCGTGCGATCCCGATCCTGCAGACTACGACTGGCTTCCAGATCGAAGCGGTTATGATCATCAGGCTTGAAGCTGAGCACGGCCGTGCCACTGCGAGTCTCCTGCTCGGCAAAACCCTGGGTAAATTTGTCTTCACCACGATGGGCAAGCTGACCGTTGAAACGCAGCCCCAACACGCCATCGATCAGTGAACCTGCGGTATAGGCATCGGTCTGGAAGCTGTTGCCAGCATCCTTGTTCTCCTGGAAGGTCGAATCAGCATGAACCGAGCCCTGCCAAGCCAGGCCGGTGGTCTTGCGGGTAATCACGTTAATCACGCCCCCCATGGCATCGGAACCATAACGGGATGACATGGGGCCACGGACGACCTCAATGCGCTCAATCGCCTGCAGTGGCGGCAGCCAGCCCTGCTCGATACCCGGACCATCGCTGTTCGGGCGAGTGCCACGGCTATCCACCTTCTTGCCATCAACGAGCATCAGGGTGTATTTCGACCCCATACCGCGAATGCTGATATCACTGCTGCTGCCACCGCCGGTCACCACAACACCGGGCACATCCTTCAGGGCATCGGTCACATCGCGATATGCCCGCTTTTCGAGCTGCTCACGGGTAATCACGGAGATGGAGGCGGCAGAATCTTCAATCTTCTGCTGGAAGCCGGAAGCGGTGACGACCATCACCTCTTGTTCGGCAGCATAGGCCTGGGTCGCAAGAAGGGAGCAGATCAACAAGGCAAGCTTGTTCGGTTTCACTGTTGTCATGTTTTAGCCTGAACGTTTTTAGTAGGAAGGTGGCGTATTCCCTTACTTCATTCGTTACAACGCCCTGGCATCCGGCCAGACGCAGTATTAGAAAAGGCTCATTTGAAAAGCACTTTATTAATCAGCCCGCATTGTAACGACCCCGCCCCGATCATTCAAACAATAATCATTATCATTTGATTCGTGTGGTATTCCTGCCGCAGAATCGCTAATTCTTGATAAGAGACTGTTTTAATGGAATAAATCCATAAGCAAAAAAGGGGATTACACAAACAAGTGGAAGCGATGACGTACCGTCGCAAGATGGGATGTGCTGCGATACAGAGGTGGAAACAGTAGCAAGAACGCCAACAGGGGAAGGTATTGTCATCGTGGTGGGATGTCGGCAGCTCACCAGCAGGCTAAAACATCAAAACCCGGTCGTGAGACTGGGCTTTGTGTTGGTTCTTGTGTACAAATCTGTGGGACTTATGGGCAAGATCGCACATAGCAAAAAGGCCTTCCCATCTGGGAAGGCCTTCAAATTAGTGGCGGAGCGGACGGGACTCGAACCCGCGCCCCCCGGCGTGACAGGCCGGTATTCTAACCGACTGAACTACCGCTCCGCATTCGGTTAGCTTGCGCTAAATTATTTGCCGCGTCAGTGAGGTGTCATCCTCGCAGCCAGTGACATGATTCTTCACATCGCTGTTTAATTGGGTGCCTGGCAGTGTCCTACTCTCGCATGGCGAATGCCACACTACCATCGGCGCTAC
>NZ_JBGLRA010000026.1:0-5160 GCF_041402405.1 Aeromonas sp. S13(2024)
GGGCAGCTACAGCTGGAGCGGTGCGAGCACAGCGGGAGTGCCGGGCTTTAGCTTGCCGGCGGACTGGAGCGGGGTCGTGAATGGCAACGTGGAGGGGACCACGGACGAGGGTGGGGCAGACAACAAGCCCTTCACCGTGACCGTCACTGCAACTAACGATGCTCCCATGCTGACTGTCTCGGATCTGCGTATATCCGAGGAGGGATTGCCGGGATCCAATCCAGACAATTCACCCAATCCCGGCGATATTACCGACAGCACTTCGACCTATGCGACGGCAAGTGTGACAGATATCGACAGCAATACCTTTACGTTCACTCTTTCTGCTCCATCTGGCCTGAGCTCTGGAGGTGTACCAGTTGTGTGGAGTGGTATAGGGTCTGCGACACTGGTGGGTTCAGCGGGAGGGATCCCAGTCATACAAGTATCTGTAGATCCGGTTGGTAAATATACCGTCACCTTGCTGGGGCCCATCGATCATGAATTTGGAGACGATAAGGAAGGACTGAAGACATTTACCTTCAACCTGTCAGCCAGTGATGGTGACTTGAGTGATACCAAGCAGGTAAGTGTTGTTATTGAAGACGATATGCCCGTGATCACAGGCATCGAAAGTCTGGAAGTGATGAATGTAGCCGACATCACTACCGGTGGATTGTTTGGCGTCTCTTTTGGTGCTGATGGCTCTCTGGGTACTGGTGGACTGAAACTGACTGGATGGCCTGATTTGGCAGGGATCACAGAAACCTTGTCGACTGATGGCAAGACTCTGGTAGCAACCATTGATGGTAGTGGGCAGCCACCTAAAGTGTTCTATACATTGACACTCAATGACGACAATACTTACAGCTTTGAACTGGTTACTCCCCAGCCAACCCAGACTTTCTCGATCGGGGCACAGTTCGGTGCTGGCGGGCCTGTTGAGACGATTGGAGTTACTGCTGGCGGGATTGGTGTACTGTTCGATGGTCTGCTGTTCAATGGCAGCGTCAATAATCCTCAGGATCTGCCGGGGAGTGATGCAGATAATCTCAACCCGAACAACAATGGTTTCGGGATTAAGAACGGCAACCTAGACAATAACGAAGGGTTCAAGGTATCCACGACTGCAGCCGTTGATGGGCTCTCTTTCAACGTCTACGGGGTTGGCAACACCAATACCAGCACCATACAGTGGGTGGCTTATGCTGCCGATGGCGTGACCGTCGTCGATTCCGGAGAGCTTGTTCTGTCAGGACTCAAAGGGTCGATGCAGTTGGCCAGCATAGAACCCGATGGGGAGTTCAGCCAGCTTTATGTCCGCTTTGTGCTGAATGGCAATGACTCAGTGAGGATCGAGAATTTCGGAGTGATCGACAAGATCACGCCTCCTGATATTGACCTTGATTTCAGTGCTACCTTGACTGATGCCGATGGAGATAAAGCCAGCGCCAACTTTACTGTATCGGTCAAGAGCAATGAGCCTCCCGTCGCGTCCAATATTCTGGTTGTGGGCAGCAACACCTCGGATATCCCCGACACTACCGGGACCCCCGGCACGGATGATGATCACAAGGTGCCCAACTCCAACGGTAGTCTGGATGGTCTGGTTGCAGGCGGTGCTGGTCACGATATTGTGGTGGGGGACATCGGAGGCACCAGTACCAATTTCATCCCGGGTGAGAATTACAATATTGCCCTGGTGGTCGATGTGTCTGGCAGTATGGCTGGATCACGACTGAATATGCTCAAGGCCTCCCTGACCCATTTGGCCAACCAGTTGAAAGATCATGATGGTGAGATCAATGTCACCTTGATTGGTTTTGCAGCGAATGCCAGCGAGAGTGTGACAATAGTAGGGCTTGGTGCCAGTAATGTGAGCAACCTGACCAATGCCATTGATGCACTGGTTGCCAATGGTGGCACCAACTATGAAGCCGCATTCAATCAGGCCGTGCAGTGGTTCAATGATGGTAGCAAGGCTGCTCCCGGTTACCAGAACCTGACATTCTTTGTCACGGATGGTAACCCGACTTACTACCTCAATGACAGCAATCAGGTCGCCGGACCAGGCAACAGCACCACATTTGAGGTGATCAAGGAGTCGGTGGATGCTTTTGTTTCACTCAGTGCCATCAGTCAGGTCAATGCAATCGGGGTGACCAATGATGTTAACAAGGATTTGTTGAAGTTCTTTGATAACACGACTGAAACGGCAGATCAGTTTTACTCGGCAGGCAGCTTCCTTGACTTGGCCACATTTGGTAGTGGTAGCGGCATAAATGCCGCCTCGGGATGGGTGCTCAGTGGTGATGCTCAGGGATCGCATACTGTTACGAATGGAAGCTTGCGGATCCGGGATGATCGAACCGGTTCTGATTCTGACAGGACAATATTGGCGCTCGCCGTGGCCAATGCCATCCAGGTTTCTGCGGCACAAGCCGGAGCAAGTCTGCAGTTCCAGTATGCCTTGAATGGTGTTAATAGCAGCGACAGCTTCACCTGGAAGTTGGTGAAACTCGAGGGTGGTGTCTGGGATATGCTCAATCCAGTGCAAACGGGCACCATTACTGGCGTTAGTTCGTCTGTTTTGACGGCTTACAGCACTATCACAACCGATGGACTGCCTGTCGGGCAATACGGGTTTGTGTTCGAACTGCTCGACAGCTCCAATGACCGGAATGCTGAGGTACGGATAGACAATATCCGGATCGAGCAGGGTTTCAATGCCCCGATCGGCGATGCCCAGATTGTGACCAGTGCCGAGCAGTTGACGGCAGCCCTGACCGAGGGGGATCAGATTACCGTGTTGCTGGGGGCCGGCAATGACGTGGCCGATGGTGGTGTTGGCAATGACATCCTGTTTGGCGATGTACTCAATACCGATACGCTGGCCAGCGAGTTGGGACTGGATCTGCCCCAAGGTTCTGGTTGGCTGGTATTTGAAACGCTGGAGTCCAGTCATGGGTGGACACGTGAACAGACGGTGGATTACATCCGGACCCATATTACTGAGCTGAGTGGGGAGAGTAGCCGCAGTGGTGGTAATGACACCCTATATGGTGGCAGTGGCAACGATATCCTTTTTGGCCAGGAAGGGAACGACACCCTTGTTGGAGGTGTCGGTGATGATTATCTGGATGGTGGTTCTGGTAGCGATATACTCACGGGCGACCTTGGTAAGGACATTCTGATCGGCGGCCTTGGCAGCGATACCATGACCGGTGGTGGGGAGAGTGACAGCTTCAAGTGGCTGGCGGGGGATGCGGACGGCAGTATCGATACCATTACTGATTTCACTTTAGGTGATACGAACAATGGTGGAGATGTACTGGATCTCTCGGATTTGCTGGTCGGCGTACCTGCAGTGGGGAACAACGAGGATCTGGCAGCCGTGCTGGACAACTATCTGCAGTTCAACACGACGACCAAGACGTTGACGATAGATCCTGCCGGGGCCGGTGGGAGCCCGGAACTGACCATCCAGTTCCAGAATTCACTCGACCTCGCCTCACTGGGCTCCAATCAGGAGATCATCAAGCACTTGCTGGATGACGGTAACTTGAAGGTTGAGCCGTAACCCTGTCTTGGGGCCGGGCTTGCCTGGCCCCTGTTTTTTCCTCAAGGGGATGGATAAGATAGCGGCAGTAGAGGAGAGGGGTAATCATGCAGTCATTCAACTGGGTCGACATTGATGGCATCCGTTATAGCTGGGATGGGCAGGGGAACATTACCTGCGCAGGCCAGTTTGGCTATCAGGCCTCGATCGCGGGGGATCGGCTGGATGGGATGGAGATTGAGAATGAGGCCGGTGATGTAGCGGGCTCGCTCTATGTTGATTTCGCTACGGCCTCTATCACTTATGTGCCGGTCATGGATACCGAGTCTGCCCATAACATGATTCTGGTTGGCCATCATCAGGGTCAGCAGGAGTATCCGCTGGCCAGTTTTCACTCTCCATTGTTGCAAGATTTGCTAGGGCCGTCTGATACCATCCCTTGGTCTGCGATGGAGGAGGATAGTGGTGGCACCAATATCGGACAGGCGGTGCAAGGACACGTTCTGTCGTGGGACTCGTTCCATTTCGATGATGAGGTGTTAGTCTGTGGCACGGCTCCTGCTCTGGATATGGCAAACCAGAGCCAGGATCCCGGCAGCATGGTCACCATTAGTCTCGATCTGACCAATCAGATACTGGATCAGCTCCCCCCCTTGCACGATATATGAATCCCGTAGCTGCACGGGCATAATGGCCTCAATCTTTCCGATTGAGGTTTTTTCTATGTGGCGTCCCCTTCTTACTCTTTCCGCTCTGGTTGTCAGTGCTCCGCTGCTGGCGATTGAAGTGCCGCAAGCGCCCCATCTGGTGGTGAGCGGTTATGCCGAGCAGAAGACCGAACCCGATATGCTCACCCTCAATGTGGCGGTGAGTGCACTGGATAAGCAGGGCCTCAAGGCCAAGCAGCAGGTCGATACCAAGGTCGCAGCCTTTTTCAGCCAACTGGAAGGGTTGGGGATCAAGCGCAGCGATGTTGAGGCTGGCAACCTGATGGTCTCTCCGGAATATCAGTATGGCGAGAACAAGAAGCCGGTATTGTTGGGGTATCGTGCTCAGCGACAATTGGCGGTGAAGCTCTATCAGCTCGACAAGTTGAGCCCCCTGATGGATACCGCACTCAAAGCCGGGCTGGAGTCCGTATCCCAGATGGAGTACGGGTTGAAGTCGCCGCAGGTCATCAAGGAGCAGGCCCGTTTGAATGCCGTTGAGGATGCCAAAACCAAGGCTGAATCTCTGGCCAAGGCGTTTGGGATGAAGCTTGGCAAGGTCTACAGTGTGGAGTACCGCAATGCTTCGCCCATTACCGCCTACAGCCGCAACCTGAAGGTGGTGCAGGCCATGGCGATGGCTGCTCCCGCGCCGGATATGGCGGACAACAGCTATCAACAACAGCAGATCACGGTAAGTGATAATATCGAGGCTGTTTTCTTGCTGGAGTGATGCCCGTCGTTTAAGTCCAGTCATGAACAACCCCGCTATTTGCTGCGGGGTTTTTATTGCGCATCGATGCATGTCTAGTCCTGAAATAGGTTTACACATTTTCAACTAGCATTTCTCTACTCAGAACCCCCTATGTACTGCATCGGGGGTTCTGTATTTCAACGCATGATGCGGCCGCTCCG
>NZ_JBGLRA010000027.1:0-2979 GCF_041402405.1 Aeromonas sp. S13(2024)
CCTATCAACGTTGTGGTCTCCAACGGCCCTTTAGGACCCTCAAGGGGTCAGGGATGACTCATCTCAGGGCTCGCTTCCCGCTTAGATGCTTTCAGCGGTTATCGATTCCGAACTTAGCTACCGGGCAGTGCCACTGGCGTGACAACCCGAACACCAGAGGTTCGTTCACTCCGGTCCTCTCGTACTAGGAGCAACTCCCTTCAATCATCCAACGCCCACGGCAGATAGGGACCGAACTGTCTCACGACGTTCTGAACCCAGCTCGCGTACCACTTTAAATGGCGAACAGCCATACCCTTGGGACCGACTTCAGCCCCAGGATGTGATGAGCCGACATCGAGGTGCCAAACACCGCCGTCGATATGAACTCTTGGGCGGTATCAGCCTGTTATCCCCGGAGTACCTTTTATCCGTTGAGCGATGGCCCTTCCATTCAGAACCACCGGATCACTATGACCTACTTTCGTACCTGCTCGACCTGTCCGTCTCGCAGTTAAGCTGGCTTATGCCATTGCACTAACCTCCTGATGTCCGACCAGGATTAGCCAACCTTCGTGCTCCTCCGTTACTCTTTGGGAGGAGACCGCCCCAGTCAAACTACCCACCAGGCACTGTCCGCGAGCCCGATTCAGGGCCCTGCGTTAGAACATCAAACATACAAGGGTGGTATTTCAAGGACGGCTCCAGCGCAACTGGCGTCACGCCTTCAAAGCCTCCCACCTATCCTACACATGTAGGTTCAATGTTCAGTGCCAAGCTGTAGTAAAGGTTCACGGGGTCTTTCCGTCTAGCCGCGGGTACACCGCATCTTCACGGCGAATTCGATTTCACTGAGTCTCGGGTGGAGACAGCATGGCCATGGTTACACCATTCGTGCAGGTCGGAACTTACCCGACAAGGAATTTCGCTACCTTAGGACCGTTATAGTTACGGCCGCCGTTTACCGGGGCTTCGATCAAGAGCTTCGCTTGCGCTAACCCCATCAATTAACCTTCCGGCACCGGGCAGGTGTCACACCCTATACGTCCACTTTCGTGTTTGCAGAGTGCTGTGTTTTTGATAAACAGTCCCAGCCATCTGGTCACTGCGACTCCCGACAGCTCCATCCGCAAGGGACTTCACCATCAAGAGCGAACCTTCTCCCGAAGTTACGGTTCTATTTTGCCTAGTTCCTTCACCCGAGTTCTCTCAAGCGCCTTGGTATTCTCTACCCGACCACCTGTGTCGGTTTGGGGTACGATGACTTGTAATCTGAAGCTTAGAGGCTTTTCCTGGAAGCAGGGCATCAATGGCTTCCACACCGTAGTGTGTTCGTCTCGTGTCTCAGTGTTGTGTCTCCGGATTTGCCTGGAAACACCACCTACGCACTTTCACCAGGACAACCGTCGCCTGGCCCACCTAGCCTTCTCCGTCCCCCCATCGCAATTACAAGTCGTGCAGGAATATTAACCTGCTTCCCATCGACTACGCCTTTCGGCCTCGCCTTAGGGGTCGACTCACCCTGCCCCGATTAACGTTGGACAGGAACCCTTGGTCTTCCGGCGAGGAGGCTTTTCACCCCCTTTATCGTTACTTACGTCAGCATTCGCACTTCTGATATCTCCAGCATACCTCTCGATACACCTTCGCAGACTTACAGAACGCTCCCCTACCACTCATACATAAGTATGAATCCGCGGCTTCGGTGCCTGGTTTGAGCCCCGTTACATCTTCCGCGCAGGCCGACTCGACTAGTGAGCTATTACGCTTTCTTTAAATGATGGCTGCTTCTAAGCCAACATCCTAGCTGTCTGAGCCTTCCCACATCGTTTCCCACTTAACCAGAACTTTGGGACCTTAGCCGGCGGTCTGGGTTGTTTCCCTCTTCACGACGGACGTTAGCACCCGCCGTGTGTCTCCCGGATATTACTTACTGGTATTCGGAGTTTGCATGGGGTTGGTAAGTCGGGATGACCCCCTAGCCCAAACAGTGCTCTACCCCCAGTAGTATTCGTCCGAGGCGCTACCTAAATAGCTTTCGGGGAGAACCAGCTATCTCCGAGTTTGATTGGCCTTTCACCCCCAGCCACAGGTCATCCCCTAACTTTGCAACGTTAGTGGGTTCGGTCCTCCAGTTGATGTTACTCAACCTTCAACCTGCCCATGGCTAGATCACCCGGTTTCGGGTCTACACCTTGCAACTAGACGCCCAGTTAAGACTCGGTTTCCCTACGGCTCCCCTATACGGTTAACCTCGCTACAAAATGTAAGTCGCTGACCCATTATACAAAAGGTACGCAGTCACCCCGAAGGGCTCCCACTGCTTGTACGTACACGGTTTCAGGTTCTATTTCACTCCCCTCACAGGGGTTCTTTTCGCCTTTCCCTCACGGTACTGGTTCACTATCGGTCAGTCAGGAGTATTTAGCCTTGGAGGATGGTCCCCCCATATTCAGACAGGATGTCACGTGTCCCGCCCTACTCGATTTCACATCAAGGTTGTTTTCGTGTACGGGGCTATCACCCTGTATCGCCGGCCTTTCCAGGACCGTTCCACTAACTTCCAAGATGCTTAAGGGCTAATCCCCGTTCGCTCGCCGCTACTGAGGGAATCTCGGTTGATTTCTTTTCCTCGGGGTACTTAGATGTTTCAGTTCTCCCGGTTCGCCTCTGTTACCTATGTATTCAGTAACAGATACCCGAGTTATCTCGGGTGGGTTTCCCCATTCGGAAATCTGTGAGTAATAGCGTCTCTTACCGACTTCTCACAGCTTATCGCAGGTTAGTACGTCCTTCATCGCCTCTGACTGCCAAGGCATCCACCATGTACGCTTAGTCACTTAACCATACAACCCCAAGAAGTGTCGTCGAAACGGCATTCAAGTTGCTGTACAACAAGGACCAAATAAAATTTGGTTTTCGCCAAGAAGTTTCCAAAGCACTTGTAACAAATGTTTGAGAACTACTTTTTAAATCAGCTTTCCAGATTGTTAAAGAGCA
>NZ_JBGLRA010000029.1:0-576 GCF_041402405.1 Aeromonas sp. S13(2024)
GTACAACAAGGACCAAATAAAATTTGGTTTTCGCCAAGAAGTTTCCAAAGCACTTGTAACAAATGTTTGAGAACTACTTTTTAAATCAGCTTTCCAGATTGTTAAAGAGCATGTTTGCAACGGTCAGTGACCGAAGAAAACAGACATAAACATGACTGCTTATGTCTGCATTCTTGTTAGCAAGAAGAGAAGTGGCGTCCCCTAGGGGATTCGAACCCCTGTTACCGCCGTGAAAGGGCGGTGTCCTAGGCCTCTAGACGAAGGGGACCCCGAGTCTGCTTTGCAGTGCTTGCGCACTGAGACAACAGGTAGCAGTCAACTGCTATTCACACCCCGTTATCCGGCAGAAGAGGTTTTCTCTCATCCATCCCGAGGGCTGGACAACAGAAGCTGATGCATCTCTGCACCAGGTCTTTGCTCTAACTACTTTGAATCAAGGCAATCTGTGTGAACACTCAACAACTTCGACATCTTAAGGTAAGGAGGTGATCCAACCCCAGGTTCCCCTAGGGTTACCTTGTTACGACTTCACCCCAGTCATGAATCACACCGTGGTAAACGCCCTCCCGAAGGTTA
>NZ_JBGLRA010000030.1:0-564 GCF_041402405.1 Aeromonas sp. S13(2024)
CGTTGCTTCAGTGCTTTCTTGAACGCCATCGCCACCGATTCGGCGTGCATCCCTTCGTGCACGTGATGGCCCACTATCTTGCGTGAGTACGCATCCGTCACCAGGCTCAGGTACAGCGGTCCGCTCCTGGCTGGCAGATAGGTGATATCAGCGACCCAGACCTGCTCCGGGGCCACCGGTGTGACCTGCTCTGGCCCCGCCTTGAGCAAGTTGGGATGGCGGTAGAAACGGTGAAAACTGTGGGTGGTCTTGTGATACGCCCGCTTAGGCTGCACCAGCAAGCGGTGCTCGGCCAATATCCGAAACAGCCTGTCCCGCCCGACCTTGAGCCCGCCATCATCCTGACCCTGCAGCAGATAATGTAGCTTGCGGGTGCCGACCCGAGGTTGTCGCAGTCGAACCTGACGCACGAAGCGCACCACCTGCAATCCTTGTGCATGGCGCTCGTCGGCGACCCGATTGCGCTTGTAGTAAGCCTGCCGGCTTATCCCTAGAAACAGGCAAGCCCTGACAATGGTCAGCCTCTCGACTTGCCGCTGCGAGAGGACTTGCCGGGTCGCTTTT
>NZ_JBGLRA010000031.1:0-531 GCF_041402405.1 Aeromonas sp. S13(2024)
GTACAACAAGGACCAAATAAAATTTGGTTTTCGCCAAGAAGTTTCCAAAGCACTTGTAACAAATGTTTGAGAACTACTTTTTAAATCAGCTTTCCAGATTGTTAAAGAGCAAACTTCATAAAGAAGTCAAAGACATAGATTGAACATCGTTCAACGCATGGCTTTTGCTTCTCGCAAAATTCAGTACCGATTATGGTGGAGCTATGCGGGATCGAACCGCAGACCTCCTGCGTGCAAAGCAGGCGCTCTCCCAGCTGAGCTATAGCCCCATAATCGGGAACGAAGTGGTGGGTCTGAGTGGACTCGAACCACCGACCTCACCCTTATCAGGGGTGCGCTCTAACCACCTGAGCTACAGACCCACTTCGTGTACTGTCTCTAAACTTGAATCAAGGCAATCTGTGTGAACACTCAACAACACGACATCTTAAGGTAAGGAGGTGATCCAACCCCAGGTTCCCCTAGGGTTACCTTGTTACGACTTCACCCCAGTCATGAATCACACCGTGGTAAACGCCCTCCCGAAGGTTA